>JBEKAQ010000057.1:0-32746 GCA_050015835.1 Bryobacteraceae bacterium
CTACTTTGTGTCGGGGTGGAATGCGATCGACATCGGCCGACGGTATGAACTAACTACCACGCGCGTGCAGCAGATCCTGAATATGTGGAGACACCGGGCGGTGAAAGCGGGATACATTCAACATATTCCGCCAGCCGGAACGATGGTCCAACAGCCTGTTGCAACCGTGGTTGCGGCTGGAGATGAACCAATTGCGCTCCGGAACACGATTGGGCAGATGCAAAGCGCTCCGCGTCCAACGACCGGGACCTGCCACAATCAGCTTTCTCACAACCGGCCGATTCCCCAGCCGACCAATCGAACGGCTCGGCCAGGCATATCAGGATGTTCGGAAGAGTGGGCAGGAAAGCATCTTGCTGTCTTTCACTAAGAGTGCCCGGTGTCCTATACATGTTTCAGACTCTCCATCCGAAAGGGCTTCCAGAGACGCTGTCGGCGAGCGGTATGGCGGAGTAACCCGTCCGATTCGAGTTTTCCTGTCCAGTAAAGCCCTTGTCGTTTATCCACTTCATGCATACATGCCTCACGAATGGGAATGCCTTTGACCGGCCGACATACGAGGCGCCGATCCAGCGCTTTCAACTCCCGATTTTCAATCTCGTCAGCAGGCTTGTGGACGATCCATCCGACGCCGTCGACGCGACGGTCGCGGTCTTTCACAGGGTCTTCGAGATCGCCGGAACCTTTCGCGACGAAACCGCGTTGAATACATTCATTTACCGGATCGCGGTTAAGGAAGCGCGCCATCGCCGCCGATGGTTCGCCCGCCCTCGTCTCGAAAATCCGCATCCGATCGAACGGGCACTAAGCACCATGAATCCGAAGGCTCGTGCAGCGCTGGTGCTGCGGGAAATCGAAGGATTGAGCTACGAGGAGATCGCGGAGATCCTCGATGTCCCAATAAGGACCGCGAAATCGCGCATCGCGCGCGGGCAGGATGAGCTGAGAGATCGCCTGGCAACCCATTTGAATCCGGCTTCGACTCCGGACCGGCTTGCTCAGGCGGTGGACTGACAGCACCCGGGATCGCCCTGGCCGCCGAAAGGCATAAGCATCACGGCGCCCACCTTCCCCGCTACAGCGACGCACCGTTGCAACGTCGTTAATCTTACCGGCGCCAACGATCAACTGACGCGGCGGCATCTTGCTGGGCGCATCGGGCATTTTAGTGGGCGGGCCGGATAATGTGTGAGTGCAGGACAAAGATCTTTACTCACAGGTTTTAGGGATTCGGGAGCCGTGGAAGGTGGGCCGGGTCGAGCTGGATTTGAAGCAGGGCGAGGTGGAATGTTCACCTGACGCATGACGCAGGGGTGCAGTGGCCCTGTTCGGAATGCGCGACGTTGTGCCCGCTGTACGGTCACCAGCCGGAACGCCGGTGGCGTCATCTGGATACCTGCCAGCTCCGAACGATCCTGCATGCCGATCCGCCGCGCAGCCATTGCGCCAAACACGGCGTACGAACGGTGAAGCTTCCCTGGGCCGAACCCGGCAGCCATTTCACGGCACTGTTCGAAGGACTGGCCATCGATTGGCTGCGTGGGGCAAGCCAGCAGGCCGTGGCCGAACGGTTGAAGCTGAGCTGGGACGAAGTACACGCCATTCAGGAGCGGGCGGTAAAACGAAGTGTGGAGCGGCGAAAAGCCGTGCCGGTCGCCCAACTGGGCGTGGATGAGAAATCGTTCACTCGCGGCCACCATTACTTCACGATGGTCAACGATCTGGACCGCGGCCGCGTGTTGTTCGTGGCCGAGCACCGTACCACGCAAAGTCTGGACGAGTTCTGGTCCTCATTAACCGCCGAACAGATGGATGCGGTCAGAGCCGTCGCCATGGATATGTGGGACCCTTACGTGACCTCCACGCTGAACCACCTCCCCGAGGCGCAGAACAAGATAGTCTTTGACAAATTTCATATCGCCAAACATCTCTCTGAGGCCGTCGATCAGGTCCGGCGGCGGGAAAACAAACAGCTTCGTGCGCAAGGCGATGATCGCCTGACTGGCACTCGCTACGACTGGCTGCGGCATCCCGCGAAGACGGAACCCGAAGACAGGACGGAATTCGCCGCGCTCCGCGACAGCAATTTAAACACGGCACGCGCCTGGGCATTGAAAGAAGCGATGATGGCCTTCTTTGAATATTTCTACGAGCAGCCGGTCCGAAAGCACTACCGCCGGTGGCATAACTGGGCCGTTCGCAGCCGGCTGAAACCGATGGTCGAGAGAGCCCGCATGATCCACCGCCGCTTCGAGAATATCGTCACGTATATACGTCACCGCATCACGAACGCCGCCAGTGAATCGATCAACTCAAAGATCCAGTGGGTGAAGTACACGGCCCGCGGATTCCGCAGCACGAAGAATTTCGTTACCGCCATCTATTTCCACTGCGGCGGCCTCGATCTCATGCCCGGGACCAACTAAATTCCCGGAATGCCCATATTTGCCATGTGCTCATGGGTTTAGCTTTTCGGCTCTGCGCAGGAATCTGTAGAAAGGCTCATTCTACGCGGCTTTGCGCATGACGATGAATTCGGTCTTCAGAGAGGCCATTCTTTGAGCTTTCAGCAGCAGATAACGAAGGTCTTTGTATCCGCGTCCTCTGCGTAACAGAGCCTTGATGTTGCCGTTGACAGCTTCGACGACACCAAACAGGACCTGCATCCGGCAGTAGTTCAGAAGCCCTTCCAGATGCCGGAATAGCATGTCGGCGAGCTTGTTGAAAGGCTCCAGCCGCTGCCATCGCAACTGCCCTGCCCACGCAGTCAGGTAGCGCAGGGCGGCACCTTCGCAGGTGCAGGTCCAGAGCCGGTTCGCCGCTTCCACCAGATCGCAAAGACGCGCTGTTTCTTCGATGCGTGTGCCGGTTTTCGGCCATAGCGACATTGAGTTGAAATGCCGGGAGTTAGGAAAGAGGAGGCTGATCGCTCGTCAGTCTGCAGATCCGAATTCCGGCGACGCGGCGGCTAGCCCGCGACTCGCTCGATCAGCAAAGTCAGAACCGCCGACCCGTCTCTCACTGGAATGACGGCGAATCGTGGACAGGCCAACTTAAAAAGGGTTTCCAAAGCGAGCACTCCATCGGCTGCGGCCTATCCGGCCCGAATGAGTCGCCCTCTGTAAATCGTTGATTCCATTTGAATGGGTTTTGATACAGTGGAGCAGAATCCTCACTGAAAAGCAGGTGCGTCCGTATCAAAACTCCGAGTACACAGAGAGGTTCCCGTTTTGGAAGTGATGTAGAATGACTGATGTCGGGGCGTAGCGCAGCCTGGTAGCGCACCTGCCTTGGGCGCAGGGGGTCGGGCGTTCAAATCGCCCCGCCCCGACCAATGTAATCAGTAGTTTACGGCAATGATCGAGATAGCCCAACCGGCCTTTGTGACGTAACCGGCCATTGCTCCGTATGAACAGGCAAGAAGAAAAGCCCACGTCAGACAGTCCCGAAAGTAAGGCGGAGTCTCCGGCACCGCACAACTATTTTTCAGCGGACCACACGGTGATCGGATTTTTGGGAAAACAGAAGGCCTTCGTGTGAGTTATTTCGTGTTCTCCAAAAACTTCGCGGCCTTGCGCCCATCCTGATAAGCCCTAATCGTTCCGGCGTCGATCTTGCGGACCAGTACTTTCCCCAGGTGACGAATGAGCACCTTTGCACGCTCCCGGTCAATCTGGCTTGTCCGCTCCGCTACCCGGCCCTCACATCTTCCGGCGTCAGTAGTCTTTCATTGCTCCATGAACTACGTGACATCAATCCGGGGATACGCCCAGAGTGTAAGCAGGCCGCATCCCGCAAGCGTCCCTGATGCCCGCCGTTGCTTTTTATGGCGAGCAAATCCTTCCGCCGATCAGCCCACAGCGCAAGAGTTAGCTATTGGCGAGAGATGGGCACGCAAAATCAAGTGAAGGCAGCACAGGCCTTAATACGGGCCGCTCGTCCGGAGATCCCTTTGACGGAACCGCCAGAGGAATCGACGGGTACAGCGAACTCCAGCGATAATAACCGACATCGGTCCCCATCCGTTCAGGCTGCAAACGGCCGGCTATCCGCGATATCCTGCGCCTCAACGACGGCAATCGCCGCGATGTTGACGACGTCGCTTACCTCAGCGCCTCGCTGGAGCACATGTACCGGCTTGCTCAGGCCGATCAAAATCGGACCGATGGCCTCGGCGCCGCCGATGCGCGCTAACAACTTATAAGCCACGTTTCCGGCCTCCAGATTCGGAAACACGAGCACATTCGCGCCGCCTTTGAGTGCGCTGAACGGGTAGTCTTTTTCGATAATTTCCGGCACCACGGCGGTGTCGGCCTGCATCTCTCCGTCGACGATCAGGCCGGGAGAACGCCGGCGTACCAGCGCCACGGCGCGGGCCATCTTCTCAGCGAGCGGGTGACGCGTGCTGCCAAAGTTCGAAAACGAGAGCAGCGCGACCCGCGGCTCCTGGCCGAATCTGCGCGCTACTTCGGCGGCGCATAATGCGATCTCCGCCACATCCTCCGCCGAGGGCTCAACATTTACGGTGGTGTCCGCCAGGAAATAGATGTGGCCCTGCGGCGTAATCAGCACGTACACACCGCTAACCTTGTTCAGCCCGGGCCGCACAGAGATTATCTGCAGGGCCGGGCGGATTACGTCGGGATAGTGCTGCGTGAGTCCGCCGATGAGCGCGTCGGCTTCGCCGCGCCGCAGCATCAGCGAACCGAAAACGGTATGATTGAGAGCCATTTCCCCGGCTTCCCGCCGCGTGACGCCTTTGCGTTGCCGTAACTCGTACAACTCCGCGGCATAACCGGCGCCATCCGGCACCGCTCCAGGATCGACAATCATGATCGCATCGTCGTGAATGTGAAGCTCGTGCATACGTTCGCGGATAACCGCCTCCCGCCCCAGCAGAATGGGTAACGCGATCTTCTCGTCGACCAGAATCTGGCTGGCGCGCAGGATCTTGCTCTCTTCGCCTTCCGGGAAGACGATGCGTTTGGGCTTCTGTTGCGCCTTATTGATCATCACGCGCATCACTTCGCGGGCCTTGCCGAGCCTGCGTTCCAGCTGCTCCCGGTACTCCGCAATGTCGACCGTCTGCTGGGCGACTCCCGTTCTTATTGCGGCCTCGGCGACGGCGACGGCTTCCCAGACCAGCACTCGTGGATCGAAAGGCTTCGGGATCAGGTACTCACGCCCGTATTCGAGCTGCCCGACGCCATAAGCCCGGCGTACCGAGTCCGGCACGTCCTCCTTCGCGAGCGCCGCCAGGGCGCGCGTGGCCGCCAGTTTCATTTCGTCGTTAATCGTGGTGGCGCGCACGTCCAGCGCCCCCCGGAAAATGAAGGGGAAACCGAGAACGTTGTTCACCTGGTTCGGATAGTCGGAACGCCCCGTGGCGACGATGGCATCGGGCCGCGCAGCCGTTGCCTGCTCCCACGTAATTTCGGGGTCGGGATTGGACAGCGCGAAAATTATCGGAGAGTTCGCCATCGGGCGTATCATTTCGGGCGTGACACAGTTGGCGGTCGAAAGCCCGATGAACACGTCGGCGCCCACCAGCGCGTCGGTCAGCGTGCGCGCATTGGTTTCCACGGCGAAACGCAGCTTGAATTCGTTCATCGCCTCGGTTCTGCCCTTGTAAATTACGCCCTTGGTATCGCACATCAGGATGTTTTCCCTGCGGGCGCCCAGACGCAGGTAGTGCTCGGCGCAGGATATGGACGCGGCCCCGGCCCCGTTGAACACCAGCTTCGCGGTATCGATGGGCTTTCCCGCAAGTTCCAGCGCGTTGAGCAGGGCTGCGCCGGAGATGATCGCGGTGCCGTGCTGGTCATCGTGAAAGACGGGGATTTTCATGGTGCGCCGCAATTCCTCCTCGATCAGGAAGCATTCGGGAGCCTTGATGTCTTCGAGGTTGATGCCGCCGAACGTCGGTTCCAGCAATTGGCAGGTTCGGACGATCTCCCATGGATCGGAGGTGGCAAGTTCAATATCGAACACATCGATATCGGCAAAGCGCTTGAACAAAACGGCCTTGCCCTCCATGACAGGCTTTCCGGCCAGCGGGCCGATGTTTCCGAGCCCCAGGACAGCGCTTCCGTTGGTCACCACCCCGACGAGGTTGCCCTTGCCGGTGTATTTCCAGGCGAGTTGCGGATCGCGTTCGATGGCGAGGCAGGGAACCGCAACGCCCGGGGTGTAGGCAAGGCTCAGATCGTGCTGAGTCAGGCATGGTTTGGTTGCCCGAATTGCGATCTTGCCGGGAGGGGCAGAGGAGTGGTATTCGAGTGCATCTTCGTCGCGCGGATTCATTACGTTCTCCCTCGGCGATTTTCGGCCCGCAGCCGCCGGTCCGGGCCCCGCCGGCGCAGGTGGCACATCGGACTCAGTCGACCGGACACTTCGATTATCCCCGCACGGCCCGGGCCGCGTCGTCGGACGTCCGGGATAGCTAACCGACCTTGACCCTAACGCCCGCATCAGCCGCGTCTTTACCTTGTGGTGCCGGCCGAACGCGGATGATTGCCGCAGGCCTATGCGAGTGTCGAGGAACCTGGGAAACTCCAGGTTATCGGCCTGGCGCGCGCGGCGGGGCGGGAGGCAGGGTGCCGCCTTCGGCGAGGATCTTCATGTTTTCGAGCGCCTGCGTGAACTGCGCGGTCCGTTGTACCTTATCCTTTTCGCGGGCGGCGTCGTCGGCCAGCATCGAGTTATCGAAGATCAGAGTATAAACGAGCTTCGAGGTGGTCGCAGTTACCGGCCTCGCCTCGAGCGTGCCGTGATAGAGATTGTACGGCTGGCCGGCCCTGACCGGCTGTGTGTAAGTGTAGGAGAGTTCGGTCTTCCCCACGAGGATCTCGTTAGCGACGGACCGGACGGCGCCGACCTCACCGTCCCTGCCCGAGAGGATGGTGCACGGGCGCCGCAGCCATTCGCCGATATCGCAGTACTTGCCGACGCGCTTCCAGACCTCAGCGGCGGGGCGGTTGACGGCGATTTCCAGAGGAATGGTCACGTACGTCGGATTGGGAACGGCCAGCGGAGCCTGCGCACCGGCGAAGCGCGCCAGACAGATAACCCCGAGCACGCAGCCAACTGCCACTTTACTCTCCGGAAACTTATGCATGACGCACATCTTGTCACAAGCGAGCGAGGGGAATCAACCGACCCGCGCTGGCGCCGGTATGACGCATGTCGGTATGACACATTCTCTTCGGAGGCGATCGGTGATATGCTGCTTAGCATTTCGAATCCGTTACGGAAAGGAACGACCACGATGGACATGACAAGAATTCGTTGGACCTGGGCCACCGTGGCCCTCATGGCGGCAATGAATGCCGGGCTGCCGGGCCAGCAAGCCGGGGCCGGCCGAGGTGGGGCGACCGCCGGCCGGGGTGCGGTTGAGCCGGGTAACGGAACCGACCCGGCGGAAATCGCCGAAGGCCTGAAGAAGCTGCAGCACGGCCCGCAGCTCCCCAACAAGCTCGTAGCCAACTGGCCCACCCTGCCCAGGGGCTACAACATGGGTGAGGCCACCGGCGTCGATATTGATAAGCAGGGCAACATCTGGGTGGCGAATCGAGGCGCCTGGCCCGTGATGGAATTCGATAAGAGCGGGAAAATGCTCCAAGCCTGGACCCACGACGCCGTTCGCGTGACGGAAGGCACGGGGAAAGGCACGCACGGTCTGAAAGTCGATGTCAATGGCAACATCTGGCTGGGTGACGTGGACGGCCACGTGAACTTCAAGTTCAGTCCCGAAGGTCGCCTGCTGATGATTCTGGGCAGCCGTCAGGGGAGCCCCAGTGGCAACGACAGCAAAACCGGTTTCAACAAGCCGACGAATTTCTGGCCACTGGCTAATGGGAACATGCTGATCTCGGACGGCTACGGCAATTCGCGCATCGTGGAGTTCACCAACGACGGCCACTACGTGCGGCACTTCGGTACGCACGGCGACGGCGACGGCCAATTCGTTCTGCCGCACGGTGTCACGGTGGATTCAAACGGCCGGATTTATGTGGCGGACCGCGGCAACTCGCGTCTGCAGGTATTCGATAGTTCCGGCAGGTTTCTGGCGAAATGGACCGATATCGGGCAGCCCTGGGATGTCTACTATGCGGCCAAAGAAAATGCCCTCTATATCTGCGATGGAAGATGGGATCGGGTCACGAAGGTGGATACCGAAGGCAAGGTGGTCGGAGAACTCGGCCATTTCGGGCATGCGCCGGGAGAACTGGATTTCCCCCACTCCATTGCCGTCACGCCCGACGGCAGCGAGATTTACGTGGTCGAGATCAAGAACTGGCGCGTGCAGAAATGGGCCCGATGATTCGCAAATTCACTGCTCCCGCAGTCCAAACGTGAAGACGGCATTACCGGCCGGCACGGACACATACTGTTTCCCGTCCACCGAGTAAGTCACCGGACCTGCCGAGATCTGGCCGCCTGTCATGGACTTCCACAACACAGCGCCTGTGAGCGCGTCGAGAGCATAGAAGTACCCTTCGCGGCTGCCGGCGAAGACCAGGTCCGACGCCGTCGCCAGAACGCCGCTGTCGGTGACGTCCACCATTTTGAATTGCCACTTCACAAGGCCGGTATTCGGATCCACCGCCTGAATCGCGCCCCATCCGGAATCCTGCAGCCTGCGATTGACGGGGCTGGCGCGCAGGGGAGAGATTTCATGCGTGGCGCCGCCGCCGTTATACTGATTGCCTTCGCGATATTCCTCGTTGCGGCTCCTGACGAGCGCGTGGGTATCCATCCAGCTGGGGATGTAGAAGAGTCCCGTGCGCGGACTGTAAGCCGGGTTGTACCAGTTCGTGCCGCCCTGATTCTCCGGATAGATCACCATCCCTTCCGGGGGTGAATGACCCACACGGACGGGCCTGCCTTTGGCGTCGATGCCGGTGGCCCACGCGACTTTCACGAACGGCTTACCCAGCAGAAATTCGCCGGTCACGCGGTCGAGCACGTAGAAAAAACCATTGCGGTTGGCCCAAAACATCAGCTTGCGGGGGCGGCCCTGCCAGTCGGCGTCGGCCAGAACGGGGACCTGCGTGGAATCGAAATCGAACTCGTCGTGGGGCGTGAACTGGTAGTGCCACTTGAGCTTGCCGGTGTCCGGATCGAGAGCAATGACGGAGTCGGTATAGAGGTTGTCGCCTTCGCGCACCGCGCCGTTCCAGTCGGGGCTCGGGTTGCCCACGCCCCAGTAGAGCGTGTTGAGCGCGGGGTCGTAAGAGCCGGTGGTCCAGATGGAGCCGCCGCCATGGACCCAAGACTGTCCGGCCCACGTTTCGTTGCCCGGCTCACCGGGATGCGGCACGGTGTTGAAGCGCCAGACTTCCTTTCCCGTGGCCGCATCGTAAGCGGCAAGGAAGCCGCTGATGCCGTATTCGCCGCCCGCCGGACCGGCGATGACTTTATCCTTCACCACGAGGGGCGCGACCGTCACCGAGTAGCCCGCTTCCGGTTTGCCCACCGGCGCGATCCAGAGCTGATTTCCCGTCCGGGCGTCGAGAGCCACCAGATTGCCGTCGATGGCGCCCATGAACAGCGTGTTACCCAAAATTGCGAGACCGTGGTTGACGCGTCCGCAACAGAGGCGCGCGGACGCCGCGGGGTTGTACGCATGGGTCCAGAAGATTCTTCCGCTGACGGCATCCACGGCGACGACCACGTTAGGCGGCTGAACGGTGTAGAGCACCCCGTCCACCACCAGCGAGGTGGCTTCGTACTTACTGCCGGCTTCGGCGGGCGCGCGGGACTGGAGCACCCATTTCAGTTCAAGGTTCTTCGCGTTGGCGGGAGTGATCTGCGCGAGTTGACTATAACGCGTGCCATCGAGGTTGCCGGAATAGGTGAGCCAGTTCTGCGGTTCGCGGTCCGCCTGCACGATGTGATCGAAGGGTACCTGCGCGGAGAGCAGCAGCGCGCCGGGCAGGAGGAGAGTGAGGAGGCGGCGGGTCACCGGGCCTGACCTCGCAGCGTGCCCAGATAGCTGACGACATCGGCGATCTCCTGCGCGCTCAGCTTGTCTTTATAGGACGGCATGGGAGACGTTTTCATCAATTCGTATTCTTTCAGTGTGTCGATCTGCATGGCGCGGAGTTTGCCGTCGGAGCCGAGCAGCTGGAGTGAATAGTTATCGTAGTTCAGCAAAGTGCCGGTGATCACCGTACCGTCTTTCGCTACGGCGCGGACCGGGCGATTGGTGTCGCGGATGTTGGCGTTCGGGTCGAGCAGTTTGCTTTCGAGTTCCGCGGGGCGCCGGCTTCCTCCAATGGAGGTGAGATCGGGGCCGGCGAAGCCGCCTGTGCCGGCGAAGCGATGGCACGTGCCGCACTGGCCTGTTCCTTCGACGATGGCTTTGCCGCGCGCGGGATCGCCGGCAAGCGCGCCGGCGGCGCCGTCCGTGCCGGGTTTTGCCGTGTTATTCGCCGGCGTCAGCGAGCGCCGCCAGGCGACGATGGCGAAGGCCTGGTCGTCCGTATAGTTGCCGGGCGGCATGGCAGTGCCGGGGATGCCTTTCCTGAGGAGATCGATGAGGTCGCTGTCGGTCTGAGCGCGGCGGAAGCGGTTGGACGCAAGGTTGACGCCCGCGACCAGGTCGCCGTTGGGTCCGTGGCAACTGGCGCAGTTGCTGAGGAAGATCTGCGCGCCGCGCTGGATGTCGGCGGTGGTGTGGGAGGGCTGGGTCGAATCGAGCCTGACTTTGCACTAACAGGTGCTTGACGAAGGATGCCGCCGATCTGTACCGATCGCCGACTTCTTACGCCGGCGCCAGCAACACGCGTGGCCTGTACGACAGGGAATTGGATTTATCGGAAGCTGCGGAATTCGACATGCAGTTGGCGGGTGCGGAGCTTCTCGGTTGCGACGTCGCGGCCATTTGCGATGGCCGGCGTTTCGTCGGCCGAGTGAACGATCTCGCGAACGCGCGTCTTATTGGTTTATTCCGCTCATTGCATTTGAGACGCTTTTTCACGAGAATCCGATCGGGCCGTCTTGTGATCGAACCCGAACTCCGGAAGCCCGAAGACAACCCAAGTCAGTTCAACCGGAGGGGTTTTGTCACGGTTTTGCCTCGGTGCGGACAGTGGCGCGCCCTTCACCGACGCAGGCACAGTTGCAGGCGTGTTGCGCTCGATGTCAGAGCCGTGAAACCCAAATTCGGGGATGGCCTTTGAAGTGCCTCATCGGATTGAGGTTCTCAAAATGCGGAAGTTTACTGCGGTTCCCGGTGTGCTTGCCGGATTCGTCATGTTGTTGGCGCCGGCTGTATCGTCCGCCGGTGTCTCGTTTTCGATTCGTATCGCTCCACCGGCCCTGGAAATCTATCAGCAGCCTCCGTGCCCGACCGACGGATACCTCTGGACTCCCGGCTACTGGGGATATCGAGGCGGCGGTTATTACTGGATACCCGGCGCGTGGGTGGCGCCTCCCCAGGCCGGCTTCCTCTGGACGCCCGGCTACTGGGGCTATTCGGGAGGACTCTACGGTTTTAATGCCGGTTACTGGGGTCCGACCGTAGGCTTCTATGGCGGAGTGAACTATGGCTTCGGCTATGGCGGAAGCGGATTTGACGGCGGCCGGTGGCAGGGTGGACACTTTGCTTACAACACCGCAGTGAGCCGCGTGAATACGACGGTCATTCACAACACTTACAATCAGACGGTTATCAACCGCGGAAACAACCGGACCAGTTTCAACGGCGGACCGGGCGGGATCGCGGCAAGGCCCAGCGTGGCGGAAGCGTCAATGGCAAGAGAGCACAATCAACCCTCCGCCGCTCCGGCTGCGCACGAGCAAGCGCGTCCCACCAACACGGCAGCGGTTCGTCCCCCGTCGGCTGCCGCTCCGGCGAATAACCGGAGTGTGGAACCAGCAAACCGCACCGCGGCGCGCGTCAGCCCGAACACCGCCAAGCCAAGCGAGCGCCCGGCCGCCAATACCCGTGTCGCTCCGCAGCAGAGCCAAAACGCCAAACCGGAGCAGCCCAGACAAGTTGCCAGCGCCAGGAATACAGCCCCCAACCGGCCAGTTCCGCAGCAAAGCCATTCAGCTCCGCAGCAAAGCCGTCCGGCCCCGGAGGCAAGACCGCAGACCCATGCGGCCGCTCCCGAACGCACGGCGCCAAAGGCGGAAGGAAAAGAAGAACGGAAGTAGCCCGTTCAACCTCGCACAGGCGGTCGTTGGTCGGAGATCGCTGCAAGAGATGGCGAGCTTCTTCCTTGTGGCGTTCAGCGTTGTCCGCGGTATGCCAAGGCGGTTGGCTGCCGCGGTGATCATACCGCCGATTTCCCTGAATACATGCAGGAGAGCGGCGGCTACGAACGCTTCCAGTCCACTCCGTACACCGCCTTCTCCCCGGCACGCTCCGGACCGACCCTCACGGAGCGAAACTTGGCCTGCCTCAAGTCGCAGGACATACAGCGATAGACCGCAATCAGAGGCGAAGCGATCCCTTCCAGAGGATTTCTGACGCGGGAACGGCAAAGATTCATTGATCCGCATTTGCGGCAGACGTGATCGAAGAGCATGGTCCGGATGACCTCGATTCTCACAATTGCACGCGGGGGACCGAACGCAAAAGGCCAGCCAGCTCAGGGAAGCTGTGAGATCGCCCCCAATGCCTTGCATGGAGGCTGCTCGTGCCGTTCGGGCTGTCTACGGCCACTCAAGTGCTTGTGTACGGGGAATCGAGTTACTATGCAACGGAGAACTACAGCCCCGAATACCAGCTTTTCGCCGCACGCGGTTTCTCGAATGGATTCACCCGCAGTGTCCCCTCCGATCTGGCGCGTGGGCATTGGTATCCGCGCCCTCGCCGATTCCGAACGGCATTTGGGACACGCGGTTCGTAAAGGGCACTTCTGGCTGGCCTGGGATGCGGTGCATTCAAACGCGTCGAACAGCGGGTTCAAACAGCTGGGCCGTTTCAAGACTGTCGGCGATGCCCAACGGGCGATAGAAAGCAGTGTCGGTGTGCCCGGGGGTTGGTGGACCCCTGTAGCCGGGCAATCGAAAGCTACTCTATACCTGATGTGAGCCTGTAAGCCGAAATTTCTCCTTCCCTTTGCGGCTTGGCTTGCGCTGAACGTCCTGCCCTCCCTACGCGATGGTCAACTGTTCGCACGTTGCGGTGACTGGCAGGATGACCTCATATGGTCAAAAACCCAAGGCGACGCCGCGCGTTCCGGCCGCGCCATGAGACTCCGACGCTAACCCAACAGATAACCAAACAAAGAGGATAAACCGGAAATGTGCCGGTGGCGGGCGGGTTGCGTATGAGTTGCCTGAAAAGTACACTGCAGGACACTCAACGAAATTGCCGACCGCCAAGGGGGGCCTCAATGGACGTAAGCGAAATCCGGCAACTGGTCGATGACGAGCCGCAACGAGGGGGCGGGACCGGCTCCCAACTCTTCTACCTGGCTGCCACCCAGGCTTTGGACCGGGCATTGCGTCCTGCGGGGGGACTTGCCGGCGCGCCCGGCGGCTCCGAAGTGATCCTGTTAGTGGAAGATGAGGATGCGATCCGCGTTCTTGTCCGCAAGATTCTGGAGACGAAAGGCTACGCTGTTTGCGAAGCGCGCAACGGACGGGAAGGTCTGGCACTATGCGGAGCCCACGAGGGGCCGATCGATCTGTTGCTTTCCGATGTGGTGATGCCGGAACTCGGCGGACGCGAGCTGGCGGATGGCGCTCTCAGGATGCGGCCCGGGATGAGAATCATGTTCATGTCGGGCTACAACGAGGACAGCGTCCTGCAGGAACGCGTCCGCAACGGAATCGCGTTCCTGCAGAAACCTTTTACACCGTCTGCGCTGGCGCTGAAGGTGCGCGAGGCGCTGGATAGCGGGTCGATCCCGCGCCCGGGTCAATTCTGAAAGGGCGCTCACGGATCGCAGCGCGGCACACTCACTGACCCACCTCTGACCGTGTGACGCCATGCGGTCAGTTTTGTGGCCCACTCAGCTTGGGTTTGCGGTCTGTCAAGGGCGCGGATCGCCATCGGTAAATCGCGATCGGTCAGCGGGATAAGAGCGACGAGGGCGGTTGTCGAGCGGGGGCCACAGAAGTGCTTTCAAGTGAGCGGGCACACGGAATGACAGGGAGAGCGGAGGTCGGTTGGCTCCCGTGTTGAGGAGCAAAAGAGCGGGCTGAAACGGAGAGAAGAGATATGAAAATGAAAATCAAACGTTGTATTCAAGCTGCCGGAATGGTGGGAGCGGTTGTCTTTATGACGGCTGCAAGCGTCGACGCCGCCAGCATTATCAACTACACCACTAACGCAGCGGGCACGGAGTTCGTCGGGGGCGTTAACAGCCTCACGCTGAACAGCAGCGCCGGTCTGGCTGCAACGCTCACATTCGCGCCCAACACAACCAGCGGTACCGGCATACCGTCCAACATCAATCTTGGAATCTTTAAGCTCGTATGTATGACATGTACGACGAACCAGGGCACGACGTTCAGCGCTTTCACGTTCGACCTGATTGTGGACGACACGACCGACGGCGCCACCGGGGAATTTGTAGGCACCTCGACCGGCGGCACGGTTTCCGACAACAGCAGCACGCTTCAGATCGCCTGGGCAACGTCGCCGGTCAACTCACTGCAGCTGGGACCGGGGACGAGCAATTCCCTCAGCGGCAACTTCGGTGCGACCGAGTTCAATCTGATCGCGGGAAGCACCCTTATCGTCGCTCCCAATTCCGGGTCCACCGAAGGGGACACTACGGTACAAGGACAGGTCAGCGGCGTACCCGAGCCCGCAACGTTTGCTCTCATCGGCGCCGGTCTGCTGGGTCTTGGTTTTTGGCGCTACGGGAGATTCTCTCCCCGATAAGGTTTGTGGAGGAAACCTGAGCAGAGCCTGAAACGGGCGGCTGACAACAACGCCGCGTTCGTTCAGGCCTGCAAGCAGCCGTTTGCCCACCCGGAGCTTAAAATGCGGCAAAGTGCGCTTGGCAATCGTCACCGTGTGGACGTAAGGCCCCGCCGATACTGCATCAGTTATCACTGCTCCCACACCTCCGATGGTAACGGTGGGCGTGGTGAGAGAGAACGAGAGCGGGACGGATTGGGCGGATTCCGTCGCGCGCCGCTTGGTCATTAGCCCGAGGCCGGTAGAGAAGACACCCGCGGCGCGAGACTCGAGTGCCGGCCACGGCAAACTGCCCGGTGTGGGGACCCGCTCCCGATATGCTGACGGCGCAGATGCCCGGAGCGACACTGGCGCATCATGGAACTCGACTGACCGACAAGGTTGGTTCCGAATACCGCCGCGACACTGCCCGTGGACTGTGTGCTCTCAATTATTCATGAAATGCGAACCAGGCCGTGCGGCCGTGCGAGCGGAAATGGCCAGCCTTTTGGGATGTGTTCGTTTTTAAGGTCGGTCCGGTCGATGGGCGTCATCGGGGCGCGGAGGATCCGGAGTGCGTGCATGATCCCGGTCGTCCCGGTGGCCGCGTTCTTCTACTACGACCTGAGGTGCGGGCGTGGACGTCGGGGCCGGAGCGGCGGATACCGGTGCAGGCGCCTGCTGACAACCGCTGAGTGTCAGAGCCAGTGCCGTCAGGGTGAACGCGGCAAGTAACGTGTGAGAGTGTTGCTTCATGTGGTGGATCTCGTTTCTTTCGCAATTGACAAGAGCAGATGTGTGGCCGTTGCGCGCTTCCAAACACCGAAGATCTGTTCGCCACGGTTGCGGATCAATGGCTGTCGGAGTGCTTCGTTCGTCCCGAGGTAAAAACGGAAATGCTTATCGTGCTGCTGGTGATTTTGCTCCTTGTGTTCGGTGGAGGGGGCGGTTATTACGGCTACCATCAGTGGGGCGCGGGCGGTGGCCTCGGTATCGTATTGCTCGTCCTGGTTTTGCTGTTTCTCTTTGGCCGCGGGCGCATCAGGATTTGAAGAATCGCGCGTCGGACCCTGCGTCAAGAAGCATGATCCGGAGCGGGCGATCGGCGGATCCCGGCAGTTGTGTCGCCGGCGATTGAGTCAGCGCCATACCGTTGATCGATTGGCGCGGGGCCTGCTCCGTCGCCTTCGACAAACCTGAGTGGCTGCCGAAAAAAAGCTTTTCGTTACCGCTTGCCGACGCGCGCGGCTCGGCAAACGCTTCGGAATCGGCACGCGTCTTTCTGAGCCGCGACTGTAAAGGAGCGGTAAGAAGCTCACAAGCTCAGTTGCATAGTTGTTGTTGGCGTACCGTACCCGTCCGCATCCGGTCACATGACCCCCTGTGGTCGCTTCCTGCCCGAATTGCGAACTCCAAAATGGGCTGTCGAACGCTGTCGTACATGACCTGACAACGAATCGGGGCCGGTGGACCCTGAAATGCCTGTCTTACAGAGCGTGGGCCAGGCCCGCCGAAATCCGCCTCACGCCGAACCCGGCGAAAAGCGGCTTCAAAATCCGAACAAAAGGAAAAAAGGAAATGAATATATTCAAAGCAGCGGCGACGATGTGTTGCATGGCGCTGATCGGTGCGAGCCTCGCACCAAGTGTCTGGGCCGACGAGTGGAACAAGAAGACCGTCTTTACCTTCAGTGGTCCCGTCGAGATCCCGGGAGTTCATCTTACAGGGTTTGCCGTGTTGCCCGCCGGCACGTACGTTTTCAAAATCCTCGATTCGGCGTCCGACCGCCATATCGTGCAGATCCTCAGCCAGGACGAAAAAACCGTCTACGCCACCATTCTGGCGATTCCGAACTATCGCCTCAAGGTCACCGGCAAGACCGTGATGACGTTCCGGGAAAGACCGGCGGGAGAGCCGGAAGCCCTCCGCGCCTGGTTCTATCCCGGCGACAATTCGGGTCAGGAATTCGTCTACGGGAAAGCCCGGGCGATGGAACTCGCCAAGACGGAGGGCGCGCCGGTACTCTATACCGAAGCCGCGATTCCCGTCGAAGTTGCCGAGCCGGTCCAATCGGCGGACGCGGCCGTTGTAGTGCAGATGAGACAGGCTCCCGTGATGGCGATCCAGCCGAGCGGAGAACAAGTGGAACTGGCTCAGGCAGTGACTCCGCCGCCGCCCGCCGAGTTGGTGGCGCAGAACCTGCCGGCTACGGCGAGCGCGCTGCCGTTGATCGGATTATTCGGACTGATGGCTCTTTTCGGCGCCTTCGCAGTTCGCGCATCCGCTAAACGGCTGCAGTAGAGATTCCGGGCGCCGTAAGAAAACCGGCGCCCTTCAACAAGGGAGCGGCATGAGACAGAGACATATCCCGGCACTGGCGTCTATGGCGAAGCCCCGGCAGAACGGGGACGGCTGTCACCGTACCACGTCTCGCGGGCTCGCCGTTCTCAATTCACCTCTGTTGAACAAGGGGACGGCTTTCACGGCGGAAGAACGCATAGCGCTGGGCCTCACAGGTCTCCTGCCGCCGGAAATCAGCACGCTGGCCACTCAGGTCAGCCGAGCCGGCATCCAGTACGACCGGCTGCCGGACGCGCTCAGCAAGAATATCTACCTGACCGCCCTGCACGACCGCAACGAGGTGCTGTTTTTCAAGCTGTTTACCGAGCACCTGCGGGAGATGATCCCCATCGTGAACGACCTGACGGTGGGGCTGGCGATCCAGCAGTATCAGCATGAGTGCAGGCGCCCAAGAGGCGTCTATCTCTCTATCGACCACGCCGAAGGTATCGAGGAAGCCTTCGCCAACTACGGCGCCGGTGCGGGCGATATCGACCTGATCGTCGCCACCGACGGCGAGCAGATTGTGGGAATCGGAGACTGGGGTGTGGGTGGGATCGAGGTGTCGATCGGCAAACTGGCGATCTACACGGCAGCGGGAGGAATCGATCCCACCCGGGTCATCCCGGTGATGCTCGATGTGGGCACCAACCGGGAAAGCCTGGTCGACGATCCGCTGTATATCGGGAACCGGCACGCCCGCGTCCGCGGGGAGCGCTACGATGCTTTCATCGACTCTTACGTGAAAGTCACGACAAAGTTGTTTCCGGGCGCGCTGCTGCAGTGGGTGGACTTCACGCCGGGCAACGGAGGGCGTATCCTCGATAAGTACCGCGACCGGATCTGCACTTTCAACGACGATATACAGGGCACGGGAGCGATCGCGCTGGCGGCGGCGATCTCCGCCGTGCGCGTATGCGGCACGCCGCTGCGCAATCAGCGCGTGGTCATTTTCGGAGCCGGTACGGCGGGCATTGGAATCGCCGGTCAGATGCGCGACGCGATGGTCCGCGACGGTGTTCCGAAAGAGGATGCGGCGAGGCGCTTCTGGTGCGTGGACCGGCACGGGCTGCTCAACGCCAGTATGGACGGCAACCTGCGCGACTATCAGGCGGCGTACGCCCGTCCGACCGCGGAGAGCAGGGGCTGGAAGAACGACGGGAATGGGGGCGGAGTGGATCTGGCCGAGGTGGTGCATCGCGTGAAACCCACCATGCTGATCGGCGCGTCGACCGCCATGGGCAGTTTCACGGAGGCAATCGTTAAAGAGATGGCGGCACACACGGAGCGGCCGATCATTTTCGCGCTTTCGAGTCCACCGGCGCAGGCTGAGGCGAAGCCGGCCGATCTGATTGCGTGGACCGATGGACGGGCATTGGTCGCCACCGGCAGCTTGTACGCCCCGGTCACTCACAGGGGCGTGACCTACGTGATAGGCCACATCAATAACGCCAAGCTGTACCCGGGTCTGTGCCTGGGGGCCATCGTCTCGCGAGCCACGCGGATCAGCGACGGTATGCTGGCGGCGGCCGCGAACGCGGTGTCCAGCCTCGTCTCGGTGCATCAGCCCGGCGCATCGCTCCTGCCGCATATCGACGACTTACGCAGCGTCGCGGTGACAGTGGCGGCGGCGGTCGCGGAGACCGCGGAGGCGGAGGGACTCGCCCGAGTGGGATTCGACGACATCGTGCGACAGGTTCAGGACGCGATGTGGCAGCCGGAGTATCGCCGCGTCGAGGCAATCTGATGCGCGCGGCAAACTCCCTCGCTCTGGCCGTACTCCTCCTGCCGGGTTTCGCGTGCGAAGCCCAATCCCAGGCGGAGGAACCATTCCAGATCTCAGTGAACCTTAACCTGGTGGTGTTGCAAGCGGCCGTGCACGACCGCAATGGCCGGTTCGCGCCGGACCTGCATGAAGGGGATTTTGCGGTATACGAGGACGGTGTGCGGCAATCCATCCGTTTGTTCCGGCACGAGGACATTCCGGTCACGGTGGGACTGGTCGTCGATCACAGTGGAAGCATGCGCCCGAAACTTCCCTGGGTGATCGCGGCTGCCCGGACCTTCGTCGCATCGAGCAGCGCACAGGATCAGATGTTCGTCGTCAACTTCAACGAGAAGGTAACTTTCGGACTGCCGGGCGCGGTCCGGCTGAGCGACCGTCCCGATGAACTGGCGCGCGCTATTTCGAGCCAGCCCACTACGGGAAAGACAGCGCTTTACGACGCGGTCGCCGCAGCGTTCACGGGATTCGGCGCCGGCGGTCCGGATAAAAAAGTACTGATCGTTATCAGCGACGGCGGCGACAACGCGAGCGCGCACACGCTGGCCGAGGTCCTGAAGACAGCCGAGGAATCGAGCGCCTTGATTTACACCATCGGTATCTTCGACGAGGACGATAAAGATCGGAATCCCGACGTGCTCCGCCGTCTGGCGCGAGCCACGGGCGGCGAGGCGTATTTCCCGCCTGAGTTCGATCGGGTTGTATCGATCTGCGAAAACATCGCGCACGACATCAGAAATCAATACACCATCGGCTATGTTTCGAACAATGCGGAGAAGCCCGGCGCGTTGCGGAGTATTCGGGTGACCGCGCAGGCGGCCGGACACGGCAAACTGCTGGTGCGCACTCGGTCCGGTTATATCGCCGGCGCGGCCTCCCCATGAAGCGCGCTCTGCGCTGGGCGCAGTGGGCACTCTTCACCGGCGCTTTCGCGATGCTGGCTTACTGTGGCTTCGTTTTGTTCGACGCCTGGAATTTTCAAAAAGCACAAAGCCGCCAATTCAATCGACTGCTGACGGATCGCGTGCTGGCAGGTACGCCGGCTGTCGCGCCGGACGGCCTGATCGGCCGCATCGAGGTGCCGCGGCTCGGCCTTGCCGTGATTGTCATGGAGGGAACCGGCACAAATATCCTCCGGCGCGCGGCGGGCCACATCACGGGCACCGCACTGCCGGGAGAACCGGGGAACGTCGGAATCTCGGGGCATCGCGACACGTTCTTCCGTCCCTTGCGAAACATCCGCAAGGACGACGTCATCGTTTTCACCACGCTTGCCGGCGAGTACCGTTATCGCGTCGTCTCCACCAGCATCGTAAGTCCCGATGACGTCGCCGTGTTACAGCCGACCGCAACTGAGATACTCACCGTCGTCACCTGCTATCCGTTTTACTTCGTTGGTGCGGCACCCGACCGGTTCATTGTACGGGCCGAACGGATAACCTGACGGCCCGTCACAACGGGACTTCAATTACCGACGCCCACCGCCATGAGATCCTCCGCCGCCAGCTGACTGTCTCTGCTGCATCTGCTGCATCTGCTGCACGTGCCCCTGGTGCATTTGCTGCGTCTGTTGCTGGTGTTGCTGCTCCACTTGCTGCACTCTCTCCGGGGCGGCCTTTTGTTTCGCCAGCTGCTGATGTTCCTTATCCTGACTTTGCTGGAGTTTCTGGCGGTCCTGATTCTGCTTCGCGACTGTCTTTGCCTGTTCCTGCTGGTATTTCTGGTCCTGCTTGGCATTTCCTGTATTGGGACGAGCGGGGCGTTCGACGGGAGGCAGTTCCTTAGGATGGACTGCCGTGTTGGGGCGGGGAGTCGCCGTGACTGGCGGCGCGCCGTGGTTCGCGGAAAGCCGTTGCTGCGGGTTATTGTGCGCAGACCACGCATGCTGACTCTGAGCGGATACAGGCCCGGTACGTTTACCGCGGGCAGCAGCCTCTTCCTCAGATGTGGCGCGCGCGTCGATCCCGCCGTTGCCGCCGTTGTAGCTGACGCGGTTGGCGTTCTCGTTCACCCTCGTGTTGTAAACGTTGTGGATGGAGTTAGCGTCCACGCGATTCACCGCCGTGTTGTAGAAGAAATGCCCGTTGTCCCAGCGGCCGCCCTCATAACCGCGGCCGAAGTATCCGAAGCCGTAGTCGATCCCGCCGTAGAAACCTACCGACAGGCCCCAGTAGCCCTCATTGAAAATAAATCCCGCGCCGCCCCAGCCCCAATAGCCGGGAGTCCAGAGGTAGCCGACTTCGGGCGCCAGTATCCATGTGCCCGGCACCCAGTAGTAATCGCCGTCCCAGGCCCAATACCCTGGCGTCCAGATATAACCGTCGCCGGGGCAGACAGGCTGCTCATAGACGGGCAGCGGAGGGGGCGCGACTGTAACCGTTACGCCGACTTGCGCGAAAGAGGCCGCCGACAGGAATAGCATCCCTGCCAACGACAGCGACCGAATGAAGCGAATACTCATGATGTTTTCCTTTCGCCGATGAGCACCTGCACGGAGCAGGCCAACTTCCGCAATGGTCGTGATGCGCAGGCTCTTTACACGATTCCGAGGCGCCTGAACGCAGGGACTTTCGCAAAGTCCACGACAAATGCAAAAACCGCTGCCGCCATGAGCGTTCCTCCCACAAACACGACAGGCAACGGAGCTATGGCGATTCCTAAGATGGCCAGCGTCGATGCAATCAGCAGATCGACCACCGAGGACCCAACCAGCCACCGGCCGGGACGGCAGGACCCCATGCGTTGGCGCTCACGATTCGTATAAGTCGTGGCCTGGTTGCCGAACACGATGGCTACGAAGGCCACGGTTTGCAGGGTTTCAATTCCAGTGCCCAGGCGGAATTTGGCGGTCGCCAGAACTGCGGTGCAAAAGACCAGCTCCGAAATGCCCATGAAGACGCCCGCGATCGTCAATGAGCCGATTCTCCACCTGTTGGGCAGCGGGGAGGGGCGCACGTGGTCCGTGGTCAGGGACATACCGAGCAGATCGCCGGTAAGCATGATAATTACCATCAGCATGGGAGTCAGGATGGCGTGGCCGGTCATAATCAGGCCCACCGCCAGGAAGAGCACCTGCACGACTTTTTTGGTAACCGAGTTCAGAGTATAAGTCAGGATGCGCTGGAACGTTACGCGGCCTTCTTTTACCGAAGCCACGATGCCGCCGAGTCCTGGTTTGGTCAGTACGATGCCGGCCGCCGATTTGGCCACGTCGGTCGCCGTCGACACCGCGATCCCCATCTGCGCCTGGCGCAGGGCGGGCGCGTCGTTGGCGCCGTCGCCGCACATGCCGACGATGTGGCCGCTTTTCTGGAACGCTTTGACGAGATTATACTTTCCCTCCGGAAGAATGCCCGCAAAGACCGCAAAGTCTTCGGGACGCACAGCGGCGGGGATGGGCCCTGGTGGACAGACTTTTCCGTCCAGTCCCACGGCATGAGCTACGATGCCTGCCGTCGCCGGCGCGTCGCCCGTCACCATCACTGCGCGCACTCCCAACGTGTGCAGTTCGGCAATCAATGCAGCGGAATCCGGCCGGGGCGGATCGCTGAGGGCAATAATGCCGGCCAGTTTCATAGCCGCGGGTGGGCCGATGGCAACGGCCAGCACGCGGAAGCCCTGCGCCTCCAGTTGATTCGCTGTCGCCAAGGCCTCGGGAGTGGCTTCGGCGAGGCCCGCAATTACGGCAAAGGCTCCCTTGACGGCGCGCACCGTGGCGCCGCCCGAATCGGTGGCAGTCGCTTCCGACATCTTCGTTCCAGGATCGAATGGAACGAACTTGATGAGTTTCGGCAGATCGGAAACCACTTCTTTCCCGGCGGCTGCGCGGATGGCGGCATCCAGTGGATCTTGCCCGGCATCCGAACTCGCCAGCGCGGCCAGTCCCAGCACGTGGGCCTCGTCGAAGCCGGATATGGCGTGGACGGCCGTTACCTTCAATTCGTTTTGCGTCAGCGTCCCGGTCTTGTCCGCGCACAGGACATCGATTGATGCCGCTTCGTCCACCGCCGAAAGCCTGGTTGGAAGAACGTCGAGCTTTGCCAGAGCCCGTGCGCCCAGTGCCGCCGCAAGGGTGAACGTGGCGGGCAGGGCTACCGGGATCGATGCCAGAATCCCCGTGAGCACGAGGGGAACGATTTCGCTAACAGGCATCCTAAGAGTGTGGGCGTATGCAACCAGCAGGACGATGAGGACGCCGTTGACCATGGCGAGATTGCGCACCACGCGCAGAACCGCCTTCTGCTGGGAGCTTTCGACGTGTGCGGTGCGAACCAGCTCCGCGGTACGTCCGAACTTTGTGCGTGCCCCGGTGGCCGTGACCTCCGCGACCGCTTCACCGCGCCGCACCAGCGCTCCCGCATAAGTCTCGAAGCCAGCGCCCGCTTCTATCGGAACGGATTCGCCGGTGAGCATGGACTGGTCCAGCAGCACCGATCCCTCGATCAGGCGTACGTCGGCGGCAACCACGGCGCCGAGCGACAGCTTCACGACATCCCCAACTACCAATTCGGTAGCGGGTAAGGTCCTCCAGACGTTATCGCGCTTGACCGCGGCGTTTAAAGCGAGCCGCGATTTCAGCGCTGCCAGCGTGGCTTGGGCGTGCCCTTCCTGAAAAAATCCGAGGGCGGCATTGAACGCGAGGAGTCCGGCAATAATCCCAGCTTCGACGTATTTGCCGAGCGCCAGTTCGAGGATGATCGCCGCTTCCAGCATCCACGGAACCGGCGCCCAGAACTTCGCCAAGGCCCTGCGCAGGGGATCGGGCGCCGTGTCGGGTGTTGCGTTGGGCCCGGACTTCTCTAACCTGCTGCGGGCTTCTCCACTCGTGAGCCCGTTCGAGGGAGACATCGACTCTCGTCAAATAGCTCTACGGCCCGAGACCAACTGGAACACGAGCACAATCACGGCAAGGACCAGCAGGATATGTACAAACCCGCCGAACGTATACGATGTGACCAGTCCTAGCAGCCACAACACGAGCAGAATTACGAAGATCGTCCAGAGCATGTTCTTACTCTCCTTTGAAACAATAGTTTTCGTTTTATTACAGTGCAATCGGAAGCCCAGATGGATCTAAGCGTCAGAGCGCAAATTTTTGGCGTGACTGGGTGCGCGATGCAGCGCATTTTTGACCGCCCGCGGTCACTTCATCAAAATCGCGGATCGACTGTGTTTGCCCGGTTATCGCGGTCGATCCAGCCTGGACGGTTGCGCCGGGCTTGGCCGTTGCCGTGCACACTATTCGTCAGGAAGGCAGGAGAAACTAAGTATGCGTAAAACACTGATAGCCATATTGGCCATTGCTGGTACTATGAGTACCTCCTCGTTCGCGAAGGACCGGGAAATCAAGGTCGACGACCGGCTGGACGCTTCAGCCGACACGCTGACCGATATGATGCACGCCTCCGATCACGGTATCCCCCAGGATCTGCTCGATAAGGCGAAATGCGTGGTTGTCATACCGGGCATGAAAAAGGCCGGATTCATCTTTGGCGCGAAGTACGGCAGCGGGTTCGCGGTATGCCGCCGGGCAGGTGGCTCGGGCTGGAGCGCGCCGGCCGCCATGCGGGTGGAAGGTGGAAGTGTTGGATTTCAGATCGGCGCTTCGGAGACCGATATCGTTCTGCTTGTGATGAACGATGGCGGCATGAAGCACCTCTTATCCGATAAATTCACCCTTGGCGGAGACGCATCGGTTGCAGCGGGCCCGATCGGCCGCGAAGCCACCGCACAGACGGACGCTATGATGAACGCGGAAATGCTTTCGTATTCCCGCTCGCGTGGATTATTCGCAGGCATCTCCCTCGAAGGCGCCACGCTTCGTCCGGATGAGGAAGCCAACCACGAACTCTACGCTCGGGACGCGACGAATCGCGAGATCCTGACCGGCGACTTCAAGACTCCGGCGGCAGCCGCAAAGTTTGAAAGAGCGCTGCATCGGGACTCCGCCCGGCGCGAGCGGTAGGCACTGGTCGGTAAACTTATACTTCCGGCGGCGCATCGCCCTCACGTCTCCCGCGGTGGACGGCGATGCGCCTGAGCCGGGTGAATCAGCCTGGGGGAGAGAGCTATGCCCAACGCACACGAGAAAGCCGCGCGTCAGGCGCACCTGAGAGCCGCCGAGCAGCATGACTTGGCGGCGCAGGCGCACCGTACGGCCGCGGAACACAACGAAAAGGGAAGCGAGGCGGAGGAAAGCTGGCATGCCCAGCGGGCGCTCGAGTACTCGGATCACGCTTACAAGCTGGCACGGGAAGCCCACAACAAATCCGGACGGATGGAGACTGCGTGAATTATGTCCAAGCGTTATAACGATGGATCGCATTACGAGAATCACCCACGCGCCGCCGAACTACACGAGGGCGCGGCACATGCCCATGGCGTTGGCGAGCGGCACGGACAACAGGAGCATCTGACGGGAAGCGAGCACTCGCGGCAGGAACTGGAGCACTCCGAACTTGAGCACTCTCCGGCTCATCAAAATGGCCATGGAGGAACGGTTGGACATGGCATCGCGTCATTCGGGCACGAAGAGACTGCTGCGCTCGCGTTTGAACTGTGGCGAGCCAGAGGCTGTCCGGAGGGATCGCCCGACGAAGACTGGTACCGGGCCGTGGAAGAGCTGCGCGCCCGCGCTTGCGGGCATTGATCGCCGGGTCGCGTTGTGAACATACAGGTCGGCTACGAGTTCATCTATAGCTTCCCGCAGGCTACGCCGATGATCCTGACGGTCAACGTCCATTACTCGCGGGCCTCGGATATCGTTGTTCCGGATCATCTGACCACCGAACCTTCGGTGCCGATTACCGGATATCGGGATGGATTCGGCAACTGGTGCAACAGGATTGTTGCGCCACCGGGACGCGTTCGGCTGGCGGCCCGCGGAATCGTAAGAGACACGGGGGTTCCGGACGCCGTGGTCCCCTCCGCTATGCAGCATGCGGTTGAGGATCTGCCGGAAGAAACGCTGGGGTTCCTGCTGGGCAGCCGTTATTGCGAAACGGACCTTCTCTCGTCAACCGCGTGGCAGTTGTTCGGACACACAACTCCCGGTTGGGCGCGCGTCCAGGCGATTTGCGACTTCGTTCATAACCATATCGCTTTCGATTATCAGCGTTCGCATCCGGCGCGGACCGCCTGGCAGGCACTCAACGAGCGCACAGGCGTCTGCCGCGATTACGCCCATCTGGCCGTTACGTTTTGCCGATGCATGAACATCCCGGCGAGGTACTGCACCGGCTACCTGGGCGACATAGGAATGCCGCCGCCCTACGGAGTTATGGATCTTGCCGCGTGGTTTGACGTGTACCTGGGGAGCCGGTGGTATACGTTCGATGCACGCAATAACATGCCGCGCATCGGACGCGTCCTGATAGCGCGGGGGCGCGACGCAGCGGATGTCGCCATCATCACCACCTTTGGCCCGAATACGCTCGAAAGCTTTCAGGTGTTTACCGACGAAGTATGATCGGCCATCCCCTTCTGGCTTTCGATCCGCGACAAACGCGTGAATGTACTGAATCGTCCACTTTCCAGCCGACAAGTTTTCCCGACACCTGTCAACGGCATCGTGCTTGCCCTATATTCGTTTGTGTCTGTGGCCCAACCTCCTCCTGAGATCGCCCCGCCGGAAAAGCCCCAAACTCTTTTAGCCCCGCCGCCCGGATCAATGCCGCCGCCCGTCGTGGTGGTGAAGGCGAAATCGCGCCGCAGGGTCTGGATCTACGCGGCGATACTGGCTGTCCTGATTCTGAGCGCCATCTTTCTTTGGTCCAGAACACATCAGGCACCGGCTGCTTCGCCTGCGAAAGGCGGCAAAAGCGCGCCCGCAGCTACGCCCGTAGTCGCCGTGAAAGCCACCAAAGGGAACATTGGAGTTTACGTAACCGGCCTGGGAGCGATCACTCCGATTTACACCGTGACCGTAAAGAGCCGCGTGGACGGCCAACTAATGAGCGTTCATTTCAAGGAAGGCGATCTGGTTCAGAAGGACGATCCTTTAATCGAGATCGATCCCCGCCCCTACCAGGCGGTCGTCGACCAGATCGAAGGCGCGCTGATTCGCGACCAGGCCCTGCTCGCCAATGCAATCGTCGATCAGGCCCGTTACACAACTCTGCTGGCGCAGGACGCGATTCCGGAGCAGGAACTGGCCACTCAGAAAGCGCTCGTCGTCCAGGACCAGGGCATCGTCAAGAACGACCAGGGGTTGCTCGATGCCGCTAAAGTGAATCTCGCGTATTGCCACATCACCGCGCCCATAACAGGCGTCGTCGGCCTGCGCCTGGTCGATCCCGGCAACATCGTTCACTCAAGCGACACCACCGGGATGCTGGTGATTACTCAGATCCAGCCCATCAGCGCGATCTTCACCGTTTCCGAGGATCAACTCCCGCCCATCCTGCAAAAAGTACGCGCCGGCCAGAAACTTACGGTGGACGCCTGGGATCGCGCGCTGAAGAACAAGCTTGCGTCCGGCACTCTCGATACCATCGATAACGAGATCGATCCGACCACCGGGACCCTCAAACTGCGAGCCATCTTCAATAACGAAAACCGCGCGCTCTTCCCCAGCCAGTTTGTGAATGCGCGCCTGCTGCAGCAGGAGAAAACCGGCGTTATCCTGCTCGAATCCGCCGCCATTCAGCGCAATACCAACGACACCTACGTGTATCTGGTCAAGCCGGACAGCACGGTCACCGTCCGTACCATCAAGGTGGGTACCACGGAAGGCGACCAATCGGAGATCACCTCCGGACTTGGCGAGGGCGACGTGGTCGTGATGACGGGCGTCGACAAGTTGCAGGAAGGCAGTAAAGTAAACGTCACCCTGAGTGGTGCGCCGTCAAAGTGAGAGAAGCCTGGTGAGCCAAACCCGGTGAGCCCGTCCCGCACATTCATCCTGCGCCCCGTCGCCACCACGCTGCTGATGGTGGCGATTCTTCTCGCGGGCTTTGTGGCATTCAGGCAGTTACCGATCTCGGCGCTGCCCGAAGTGGATTATCCGATCATCCAGATAGTCACGTTTTACCCCGGCGCCAGCCCGGACGTGATGGCGTCGTCGGTCACCGCGCCACTGGAACGGCAGTTCGGCCAGGTTCCCGGCCTGCAGCAAATGACCTCGGTGAGTTCCGATGGCAGTTCCGTCATCACGCTCCAGTTCAATCTCAGTCTGAACATCGATATCGCCGAACAGGAGGTGCAGCAATCGATCAACGCTTCGGGAACCTATCTTCCCGCGGATCTTCCGGTACCGCCCGTCTACAGCAAGACCAACCCCGCCGACGCGCCCATCCTCACCCTCGCGTTGACCTCGAGCGAGATACCGCTTTCGCAGGTGGAGGACCTCGCCGATACGAGGCTGGCGCCCAAGATCTCGCAGCTGCCCGGCGTGGGCCTGGTCAGTATCAGCGGCGGCCAGAAGCCCGCCGTGCGTATCCAGGCGAATCCGGCGCAGATGGCCGCCTACGGCCTGAATCTGGAAGATCTGCGCACGGCGCTGGTGGCGGCCAACGCGAATGAGGCCAAAGGAAATTTCGATGGGCCGCACCAGTCGTATCAGATCGGCGCCAACGACCAGTTGCTTTCGAGTGCGGACTACTCGAAGCTGGTGGTGGCTTACAAGAACGGCGCTCCCGTCAAACTGACCGACCTCGCGGACATCAAAGACGACGTCGAAAATATTCGCCAGGCCGCGTGGATGAATCAGGTTCCCGCGGTGATCCTCAACATTCAGCGCCAGCCCGGCGCCAACATCATCTCGGTGGTGAACCAGATTCAGCAGCTCTTACCGCAGCTCTCCACCACGCTGCCGGCTTCGGTTCACATCGCCACCCTGACCGATCTGACCACCACCATCCGCGCCTCGGTGCAGGACGTCGAATTTTCGCTCATGCTCACCATCGGGCTGGTGGTCATGGTGATCTTTCTTTTCCTGCGCAGCTTTTCGGCCACCATCATCCCCAGCGTCGCCGTGCCGTTGTCCCTGGTCGGAACCTTCGGCGTGATGTATCTGCTGGGCTATAGTCTCGACAACCTGTCGCTGATGGCCCTCACCATCTCCACGGGATTCGTGGTCGACGACGCCATCGTGATGATCGAGAACATCTCGCGGTACATCGAGCAGGGCGAAGAGCCGCTGCAGGCTGCGCTCAAGGGCGCCGAGCAGATCGGGTTCACCATCATTTCGCTTACCATCTCATTAATCGCGGTGCTCATCCCTTTGTTGTTCATGGGAGACATCGTGGGCCGCCTCTTCCGCGAATTCGCCGTCACCCTGAGCGTCACCATTCTCATGTCCGCCATCGTGTCGCTCACCCTGACGCCGATGATGTCCGCGCGGCTGCTGAAGCATAACCCCGAAGCTTCGCAGGGGCGCTTGTTCCGGGCTTCGGAAAACGCCTTCAATGCGGTAATCGCTTTTTACGGCCGCACGCTGAAGTTCGTGCTGCGCTTCCAGACCATTACGCTGCTTGTCGCGCTGGCCACGCTGCTCCTGACCGTCTTTCTTTTTTACGAGATACCGAAGGGCTTCTTTCCCGTGCAGGACACCGGCGTCATTCAGGGCGTCACGGAAGCATCGCAATCCGTTTCGTTCGGCGAAATGTCCCGGCTGCAGCAGGCCGTTGTGGCGAAGATTCTGAAGGACCCGGCGGTCGCAAGTTTGTCTTCCTTTATCGGGATCGATGGAACCAACACGACGCTGAACAGCGGCCGCGTGCAGATCAACCTCAAGCCCCTCGCGCAGCGCAAGATCAACGCCAGCGACGTGATTCGACGGCTGCAGCCGGATCTGGCGACGCTTACCGGCATTACGCTCTATATGCAACCCGTGCAGGATCTGAGCGTCGACGACCGCGTGAGCCGCACACAGTACCAATACACGCTCGAAGATCCGAGCGCGGCCGAATTGAATTCCTGGGCGCCGAAGATGCTGGCCGAACTTCAAAAGCTTCCCGAGCTCAGCGACGTGGCGAGCGATCAGCAAACGCAGGGCGTGCAGGCCAAGCTGGTGTTCGACCGGCCCACGGCTTCCCGCCTCGGCATCACGACATCGGCTATCGACGAGACGCTCTACGACGCCTACGGGCAGCGCGAAGTATCCACCATGTTCACGCAGCTGAATCAGTATCACGTGGTGCTCGAGGTACAGCCGGACTTCGATCAGCGACCGGTGGATCTGCGTAATCTTTTCATCCGTTCCGGGATGGCGGGCGCATCGTTACCAGCCTCCGCGCCGTCGCCGCTCGAATCGGGCGAGGCGCAATCCACCATCGCATTTCCCAACGGCGGCCAGGTGCCTCTCAGCGCGTTCACGCAACTGCAGACGACGTCGGTCCCGATCACCATCAGCCATCAGGGACAATTTCCGGTGACCACGCTCTCGTTCAATCTGGCCCCGAACGCGTCTCTGGGTGACGCCATCGCAGCCGTGAATAAGGTGAAGGACTCGCTCGCCATGCCAGCGAGTATTCAGGGCGCGTTTCAGGGAACCGCCGCCGCCTTCGAGAATTCGCTGACCGGCGAGCCAATGCTGATTCTGGCCGCCTTGATCACGGTCTACCTCGTCCTCGGCGTGCTCTATGAAAGTTACATTCATCCGGTCACGATTCTCTCAAGCCTTCCCTCGGCGGGAGTGGGCGCGCTGCTCGCTCTCTACATCACGGGGAACGATTTCAGCGTCATTGCCCTCATCGGCATTGTGCTGCTCATCGGCATCGTCAAGAAGAACGCCATCATGATGATCGATTTTGCGCTCGAAGCCGAGCGCGTGGAACATATGTCGCCTCTCGATTCGATCTATCAGGCATGTCTCCTGCGCTTTCGCCCCATCATGATGACCACTATGGCCGCGCTGCTGGGCGGGCTGCCGCTCGCGCTGGGTTCGGGCGTCGGATCGGAATTGCGCCGCCCGCTCGGCATCACCATCGTAGGCGGTCTGATCCTGAGCCAGCTGCTGACGCTCTATACAACGCCGGTGATCTATCTGTTCTTCGATCGGCTGGCCAGCCGCTTCAGGCACGCACCGCAGCGCGCCGAACGCCGTGAACCCGGAGCTGCGCCGCAACCGGCGCCGGCGGGCTGAGCCATGAACGTTTCCGAGATCTTCGTCCGCAAACCGGTCGCGACGACACTGCTCACTGTCGCCATCGCTCTCGCCGGAGCCATGGCTTTCGAACTGCTCCCGGTGTCGCCCCTGCCGCAAGTGGATTTCCCCACTATCTCCGTTTCAGCGGGCCTGCCCGGCGCCAGCCCCGCGACCATGGCATCTTCCGTGGCGACGCCGCTCGAGCGCCAGTTCGGCCACATCGCGTCGGTCAGCGAGATGACTTCGTCGAGCAGTCTGGGCTCCACCAGCGTCACACTCCAGTTCAGTCTGGATCGCGACATCGATGCCGCGGCGCGCGATGTGGAAGCCGCCATTAACGCGGCCCGCGGCTACCTTCCCGCCAACCTGCCCAATAACCCCGGCTACCGCAAAGTCAATCCGGCCGATTCGCCGATCTTCATCCTCGGGCTGACTTCAAGCGTGCTGACCAAGGGCCAGATGTACGACGCGGCTTCGACCATCATGGCGCAGAAGCTGTCGCAGATCGCCGGTGTCGGCCAGGTGTCGGTGGGCGGCAGCGCCCTGCCCGGCGTGCGCCTCGAGCTGAACCCCACCGTTCTCAATAAGTACGGCATTAGCTTTGAGGCGGTACGCAGCGTTCTCGGCGCGGCCAACGCGAATGTTCCCAAAGGGCATTTCTCCGACGGCAGGCGGATGTGGGAAGTGGGCGCCAACGATCAGCTTCTGAACGCCGTCGACTACGAGTCGCTGGTGATTGCCTATCGCAACGGCGTCGCCGTGCGGGTCTCCGATGTGGGGCAGGCGGTCGATTCGGTGGAGGACATTCGCCAGGCCGGTTATCTGAACAGCCAGCCTGCTGTGCTGGTGATCGTATTCCGGCAGCCCGGGGCCAACATCATCCAGACCGTCGACCGCATCCGCGCCGCTCTGCCGCAACTCGAATCGGCCATTCCGCGCTCTATCAACCTGACGGTGGCCATGGACCAGACTGTCACCATCCGCGCCTCGGTCGGCGATGTCGAGCTTACCCTGGCCATCTCGGTTGTGTTGGTCATTCTGGTGGTGTTCTTCTTTCTGCGGAACTTCCGCACCACGTTCATCCCCAGCGTTGCCGTACCGGTATCTTTGATCGGCACCTTCGGCGCCATGTACCTGCTGCACTACAGCATCGACAACCTGTCGTTGATGGCTCTGACGATCTCGACCGGATTCGTCGTCGACGATGCGATCGTGGTCATCGAGAATATTACCCGCTACCTCGAGAAAGGCATGGCGCCCTTCGCAGCCGCGCTGAAAGGGGCGCAGGAGATAGGATTCACGGTCATGACGATCAGCTTTTCGCTGATGGCGGTTTTTATCCCGCTGCTGTTGATGGGCGGGATCGTGGGGAGGCTGTTCCGCGAATTCGCGGTAACTCTCTCTATAGCGATCTTTGTGTCGATGATCATTTCCCTGACCGCGACCCCCATGATGTGCGCCTATCTCTTGAAGCCGCAGCATACTCATGGCTGGCTCTATCGCACCAGCGAGCGATTCTTCGAGTGGATCGTCGAAACATACGGGCGCACGCTCACGGCCGTGCTGCGGCACTCGTTTATTACCCTGATGGTTCTGCTCGCGACCATCGCGCTGAATGTCTACCTGTTCATCCGTATCCCCAAAGGATTTTTCCCGGAGCAGGATA
>JBEKAQ010000058.1:0-40430 GCA_050015835.1 Bryobacteraceae bacterium
GTTTGCGTTCGCTATTACGTCTGCAATATCGTCCAATACCTCCATTCTCTTGCTTTCTGGAATATTCCGCCAGAATCCTTTGCCTGTCCGCATTGGCGAAGCATGAAATTCGATAGGTGGCAGACCCGGAAAGTCCTTGGTCTGGACAGCCTCAAGGCTTTGAGAGAGAAAGAACGTCACCCGTTCGAAAACGGCTGCGCCAGCCAAGACAAAAACTTGTCGGCTGGGTCCGACTCGTTGCCGGACTCGTCCAAGTAGAGTAGATACATTTTGGGAGCGAGAAAAGAAGACGACTGGCCGCTCCATTACGGGTGCGACGAGTTCCACAACTAGGGAACTCCACCTCTTGGCCTCCAACACGAGCGGATCTCTGATCCCCCAGGCCGTTAGGACACGACCAATCGGCACTGGGCGGCCCGCCCGGTCGCTTGGCACCTGCACCGCGCGGTAGCGTTACTTGAGGATCGCTCCCCCTCCCTCTACCCCGGTGAATCGCCTTCGCCGCCAGCGCCTGATCATGCTCAATAATGCTCAACGGCGCGGCCGCCGGTCCCGTGGGGCGTCGCCGGCCCCGCTCCCGGTTTGAAACGTCTTCACACTGACACCGATCAAAGTTGCAAGCTCCGACCCTGAAAGCCTCGTTCGCTCTCGAATCACCCGCACGCCGAAAGCGCGGAGGCTCAATCCGCCGCCAAGGCTTTTTCCGGCCGCGCAAAATAGCTCTGCCTTCGCGCACGCTGCCCAGTCGTTCTTCAAAGTTTTTCATGCAAGAACCGTGGCTTACGTCAAAACCTCATGCCTTTATAGGCGATAGACCGGGGCCGGATGCACAGCACTATGATGCGCCTTCGGGCTCTCGAAGCCCGATAGACCATTCGATAGTCGCCATGAAAGCGAACTCCCCAAATGTCCGGATTCGCGCTCAATTCGATGGCGGATACGACCCTGGGGCCCTCTTCCGCCAATTCGTCGAACAACTGCAACGCTGCCTGCCGAGGTCCGTCGTCCAATTCCCAGCCGCTCACGCGCGCCGTCGGCGCGGAGTATAACCAAATTCGGCGAAGATCTCCCCGATCGGAATACCGGGTTCATTCATGCGCCGGGTAGCCACTATAATGTCGGCTTCGTCCTCGGTGATGAACTCCGGATCGAGCAGCGAAGCCCGTTCCGCCGGCGTCAGTTCGGCGAGCATCCTGCGCATGTCGTCATACTGCTCCGCGGACAGATTATGTCTGGTCTTGATAGCTCCCACGTCTTGAACGTAGCACGTTTCCCGAGCCCCAAATCCCCAGTCCCGATTTTTTCCATCTTTCCGCCCCGTGTTTTCAATAACCTCCAGCCTCGCCCCGCATAACCGGGAATTCCGTCCGCTACTGTTGGGCCGGAGAGAAGAAACATGCCCATCGACGACGCCGCCAACCCATCGTCCCGCAACGCCGTAACCCACGGATTATTCGCCGCCCGCTTTTTCGTGCGTCCGGGCGAAGAGGAAGAATACGAGGAAACCCTCGCCTCCGTCATCGCCGAGCTCGATCCCGAGGGCCCCATCGAGGAAGCCTTTGCCGCCGAAATCGTGGGCGCCGCCTGGCGTCTCCACCGCTGCCGCACGGTTGAACAATCCCTCGGCTCCGCGCTCGACCCCATGGTAGGCGACGAGGAGGAGAAGAAACAAGTCTCCGTGGACCGCGCCCGCGCCCAGGCGCATAACATCCTGCGCCGCTCGCTGACCGAATTGCGCAGGCTGAAAGCCGAGCGCGATGCGCTTCAGACGGAAGCATCCGGCATCGCCGAAGCGTTCCTGAAAGAAATCGATCCGGAGATCCCTGACGATTCGTTTTGTAAATCGCCCAAACCCACTCCCAGGAACGCCCGATGTCCCTGCGGCTCCCGCGCAAAATTCAAGCGCTGTTGTGGAAAAGGTGCGCCGCCCGTCCTCAATTTGGCCGCATGAATGTGCGGCGGCGCTATCGCCTGCGGATCTTCAGGGTTTGCCCTTCCCGACCCGCTCAATAGTCACGCTCTTCAAAATCACCGGCTCCACGGGTCTCTCCTCCCGCACTGGCACCTTATCGATTCGGTTCACCACGTCCTGGCCGGCCACAACCTGCCCGAAAATCGTGTAGTGGTTGCTCCACGAAGGCACGGCCTCTTCCGTGATAAAAAACTGGCACCCACCCGTGTCGGGCTGGCCCGTGTTAGCGACACCCAGCTTTCCGGGTCCATCGAACTTGAGACCCGGCAGAAATTCGTCGCGGATTTTGAACCCGCAATTGTGGTTTCCGATCCCCGTCGGATCGCCCGACTGGATCATCTGCTCCCGCACCACGCGGTGAAACGTAATCCCGTTGTACATGGGGCGCTTCACCCACGCGCGCGCTTTAGGGTCGAGCCACGGCTTCGTCCCCTGGGCCAGACCGACGAAGTTCTTCACCGCGATCGGGGTGTATTTCTCGTACAGCACCGCCGTGATCACCCCCTCCGACGTATCGAAGATCGCATACAGACCGGGCTTCAGAGCCGGCGGCTGCGCCCAGACCCCGATCGCCGTCGTAAAGAGAACCACTGTCCGCAATGCCAAAGGAATGCGTTTTATGCCCATGCGTCCTTCAGTTTACCGGCAGACCCACTACACTGAATGAACAAACCTGGATCGACAAAACATGGAGGGCTCGGATTACATCGCGCGTCTCGCTTTGCTGGGACTGATCCTGGCGGTGAACGGGTTCTTCGCGGCGTCGGAGGTGGCGCTTCTCTCGGTGCGCGATTCCCGCTTGCGTCATCTCGCCGAGGAAGGCCACGTGGGCGCGAAGATGGCGCTCGCGCTATTGTCCCACCCCGGGAAGCTTCTCTCGGTCACCCAGATCGGCGTCACGCTGGCCAGCCTGGGACTGGGATGGGCCGGCGAGGATACGCTTTTCGCGCTGTTACTGGCCGCCTTCCACCCCCTTCTGACCCCGGCCACATCCGCCATTCTGCGCGGTGCCTGCTTCGTGCTGGCCTTCGCCCTCATGACCTACGGCCACGTAGTTATCGGCGAAGTGGTGCCGAAGAATCTCGCCATCGAGAAAGCGGCGCAGCTGGCGGTCGTGGTAGCGCCGGTCCTCACCGTCCTGTCGCGGTTGCTCTCCCCCTTCGTCGCCGTTGTGGAGGGCTCGGCCACCGCCATCTCGCGGCTGCTGGGCGTCCGCGCCGATCATCGCGGCGGCGCCCATTCGGCCGAGGAGTTGAAGCTCATCGTCAGTTCCAGCCGTTTCTCCGGACACCTTCCGGAGACCCAGGAGGACATGATCCATCGCGTTCTGGATCTGGAAGAATTGTACGTGCGCGAGATCATGAAGCCGCGCCACGACATTATCTCGGTGCCCGTCGAAGCCACCCTCGATCAGGTGCTCGAGACCATGGTCGTCAGCCAGCACTCGCGTCTGCCGGTCTGGGAAGAAGCGCCGGAGCATATGGTCGGCGTAGTGTTTTTCAAGGACATGCTGCGCATCTGGCACGATCGCCGCCTCAGCATTCGCCTCGGCCGCCCGCCCGCCGAGTTTCATCTGAACCGCATCATGCGCAAGCCGCTCATCGTGCCCGAAACCAAGCCCCTGCTGCAGATGCTCGAGGAATTTCGCGTGCGCCACAGCCACATGGCGCTGATTGTGGATGAGTTCGGAACGGTTACCGGCCTGCTGACCGTGGAAGACGTGCTCGAGCAGATCGTCGGCGAAATCGAGGACGAGTACGACGAAAAACCCGCCCCGCCCCCCATCCGCGCCGATGACGTGGAGCTCGACGGCGCCACCAATATCCGCGATCTGGAATCGATTTACGGGATCGAACTGCCGGCTAACGCCGGATTCGAGACCATTGCGGGCTATATGCTGTACCAGTTGGGGCACATCCCGAAAACCGGCGAATCGCTAACCTTCGCCGGCCGCAGCTTCACCGTCACGGCCATGGAGCGAAATCGCATCGCGCAGGTTCGCATTGAAAAGCTGGCTCAACCGGCCAACGGGACCGCCACCCCGGAAGGAGTAGACAAAGTTGCTGGGAATTGATCCGAAGGCCGCGCGCTGCACGTTTACCGCGGCCATAGTTCTGCTGCTTTTTGCCGTCGTCTATCTGATTCGCGGAACCCTGCTGGTCTTCGTGGTCGCGCTGCTGCTTGCCTACCTGCTCTTTCCGCTGATGGACCTGATCGGCCGCCGGCTCTCGGCGAAAACCCGCACACCGGCGCTGGCGTTGACCTTTATACTGGTCATCGGACTGGCGGTTCTCTTCGGCGCGTTTATTGGATCCATCGTGGCCGAGGAGGCGAATAATCTTGCCAGGACCGCGCCCGCTTTTCTTGATCGCATGCGCACCGCTCCTCCGCCGGGACCGCAGTCGGCGATGTCGGTGCGGGACCGGGTTGTCGCGGCCATTGAAGACCAGGTGCGCCGTCATTACAACGAGATTGTGTCGGTGGCGCCGCGCCTGACTCTGCAGGTCCTGGCGGCGTCCCGCAACCTGATTTACATCGTGATTGTCCCCATCCTCAGCTTTTTTATCCTCAAGGATGGCAGGCGCATCCAGGACGCCTTCCTCGAAATGTTCCTGAGCGGCCGGCAAACCGCTGAAGATACCCTGCTGGACGCCCATACCATGCTCCTGCAATACATGCGCGCGCTGTTACTGCAATGCATGGCGGTTTTCATTTCGTTCAGTATTGTGCTCTCTTTGATGCGCGTGCCCGACGCGATCCTGCTGGCATCCATGGCCTTTCTGCTGGAGTTCGTACCCATGGTCGGGCCCATGATGTCCGCGTTCGTCATCGTTGCGGTGAGCATTATGAGCGGTTACCATGGCGTTCTGTGGGTGATCGCGTTCCTCGGCGTTTACCGGCTCTTCCAGGATTACGTGCTTTCGCCGCGGCTCATGAGTAAAGGCACGGCGCTGCATCCGTTGCTGGTCATGTTCGGCGTCTTCGCGGGCGGTGAGATGGCCGGCGTTGCCGGAATGTTTCTCAGTGTGCCGACATTGGCCCTGCTGCGGCTTCTCTACCACCGCTTGCGCAAGAGCAGAGTGACGGCCGCATGATCGGCCGCCTTCTTGCCCTGTTCGCTCTCGCCTTCCCCGCCGCCGCGCACGTCATCAGTATGTCGACCGGCTACGCGACGGTCTCAGGCAACCGCGTGGAATATATCCTCCGCATGCCGCAATACGAAATGGCGCATTTGAAGAATCCGGACAGCCTCCTCGATCACATCCGGTTTTCCAGCGGTTTCGAGACCGGGCGCCGCACCGATCGGGAATGTCATGACGACCCCGCGGCTGCCACATACCTCTGTGCGGCGAATTACGAATTTTCCCGTCCCGTGGATCGTCTGGGCGTGGAATGCACGTTCTATGAAGTGACCGTCCCCAACCATATTCATATGCTCCATGCGGAAAGGAATGGAAAATCCGACCAGGCCATCCTCGATTCCTCCTTTCCGTCCGCCTCGCTGGCCTTCCGCCCGCCTACAGCTTTCGAAACCGCCGTCGAGCAATCGGGCGCGGGAGCGGAGCGCGTGGCGACTAACGCCGTCCAACTACTCTTGCTGATCGCTCTGGCCATCGCTTCGCGCAGCCGCCGTGAACTGGGTGTCGTCGGGGCGTCGTTCCTGGCGGGGGAATGCCTGAGCACGGTAGCGATTCTGCGCTCCTCCTGGCTGCCTTCGCCAAGGTTCGCCGAAGCTGCCGCGGCGCTCGCGCTGGCTTACCTTGCGCTCGAGATCGTGGCGTTTCCCCGGTCTCGGGGCCGCTGGCTGCTGGCATTGGTATTCGGGGCTTTCGAGGGGATGTATTTCTCGTTCTTCCTGAGCGAATCCGGCTATCGGGCCGCCTATGTTCTGCCCGGCGCCGCACTGGCCGGAGCATTGGTATTGCTAATTGCCGCGCTAGCCGGTTACGTAATCCCGCATCGCTACCGGACGCCGCTCTCGCGCATAGCCGCCTCACTATTACTGGTAACCGGCTCAATCTGGTTCATAGTCCGCCTCCGAGCCTGACCCCTACCGATACCGAACCGTGACCGTGAGGGAGCGGCAACGGCAACCCGCTATGACGTATTTCATTACTCTCATCTGTTACGGCGCGCGCCTGCACGGCGACGAATCCGGCTCGGTTGACCGGCATCATAATCTGCCCGGAAGCCGAATCCTGGAATCCAATCCGGAACGTCTCGCAATGAAGCGTGAACAAATGGACCAGGAGCCGTATACCCTCGACCAGCCGAGCCGCTCAGTAGTTCTCGGATCCATCCGCGAGACATGCCGGCACCAAGGCTGGACTCTCCTCGCCGCCCACGTGAGAACCAATCACGTTCACGTAGTAGTGGAAGCGCCCGTCCGCCCCGAGAGAGTCATGAACGCGCTCAAGTCGTATGCCAGCCGAAGTCTCAACCGCCTGGCGATTAATGAGCCAGATCGAAAGCGTTGGGCCCGCCACGGAAGTAACACGATGGTTGTGGAAAGACGAAGACGTCCCGGAAGCGATCCGGTACGTCGTCTCGGGGCAAGGCGAGCCCATGGCAGTCTTCGCGGTGGACTTGCTGTAGAGCGCCGCTCCCTCACGGTCGCGGTTCGGCAGGGTTCGCGAAACCAGCCCGCAACTTCTTGGCTCGATGTGCGTTAGAACAAGCAGGACGGATATGCGCAATCGAGCCGCTCTTCTTTTTTTCATCCTCATTCTGCTCTCGGCCGCCCTTTACGCGAGGAAGCAACCCAAGCCTCCGGCCGCTCCCCCCATCCCCCAAATGACGCCGGACCGGAAGGCCTTGCACGCGCTGAACCGTCTCACCTTCGGCGCGCGGCCGGGCGATCTGGAACAGGTGAGACAGATGGGCGTCGACCAGTGGATCGAGCAGCAGCTGCATCCCGAGGACATCCCCGAGAATCCGGCCCTCGAAGCGAAACTTCAGCCACTCGATTCCCTGTGGATGACCACGCCGCAGATGCTGCGCAATTACCCCAGCCCGCAACTGGTCAAGGCCATGATGGAGGGCAGGATGCCGCTCCCCGCCGACCCCATCACGCGAGCCGCGGTCCTGCGGGCAATCGTTCGCTACCAGAGGAACAAGGGCGTGGGCGATCCGCAGGTTGTTGTGGCGGACCCACCCGATCCGCAGACCGCAGTGGCGGCGCTGAACATTCCCGCGGACCAGAAGCAGGTTCTTCTGACCGGCACGCCACAGCAGAAGGTGGCCATGCTCGATACGCTCCCGCCCTATGAGCTGGTGGAGATTCTCGAGGCCTTCCCCGGCGGTGGACGGGGCAAGCTCGCCTCCGTGGCGTCACCCGATCTGCGGCGCAAAATCGAAATTCTGAACGGACCCACCCAGGTGGTCAATCGCGATCTCACTGAAGGAAAGCTGCTGCGCGCCATCTACAGCAACCGGCAGCTCGAAGAGGTTCTCACCGATTTCTGGTACAACCACTTCAACGTTTATCTGGACAAAGGCGCGGACCGCTCCATGGTGACTTCGTATGAACGCGACGTCATCCGCCCCCATGTGCTGGCGAAGTTCAAAGACCTTCTCGAGGCCACGGCCGAGAGCCCGGCGATGCTGTTTTATCTGGATAACTGGCAATCCGCCGGCCCCGACAGCCGGATTCCGAACCGTGACCGTAAGGGAGCGGCGCGCCGCGAGGGCCTGAACGAAAACTACGGCCGCGAGCTGATGGAGTTGCATACGCTCGGCGTGGATGGCGGCTATACCCAAAAGGACGGCAGCCCCGGCAGGGCGGCGGCTTCTGGTTCAACGATCGCCTCCACGATAAAGGCGAGAAGCACGTTCTCGGCGTCACCATTCGCGCCGGCGGAGGCATGGGCGATGGGCTGAAGGTGCTCGACATTCTGGCGCAGCACCCGGCCACCGCGCACTTCATTTCAAAGAGCCTCGCCATTCGTTTCGTGTCCGACAATCCTCCGGAGTCGTTGGTCGACAAGATGGCCAAAACCTTTCTGTCTTCCGATGGCGATCTCCGCGAAGTGATGCGCACCATGCTGACCGCGCCCGAATTCTGGGATCCCGCCAATTTCCGCTCCAAAGTGAAATCGCCTCTTGAGATGGTGGTCAGCGCCGTGCGTTCGGTAAACGGAGACGTCGAGATGGCCACGTCCATGGTGAGCACGATGAACCAGCTGGGCGAGCCCTTGTATCGCAAGCAGGAGCCCACCGGTTATTCGAATCGCGGCGGCGACTGGATGAACTCCGCCTCGCTGCTGGCGCGCATGAACTTCGCCAACGCTCTGGCACAAGGCAAGGTCCAGGGCGTCAAGGTGGATGCCAGCCAGTTCCTCGCCGATCCACAACAAATCGAGCGCAATATCCTTCTGACCGATGCGTCCGCCGATGCGCAGGTTGCCATTGAGGCCGGCCTGGCGGAACGGAAATCGCCAAAGGGGCCATTGGTCGCCGGGCTGACGCTCGGTTCTCCGGACTTTCAACGCAGGTAATTTTATGTCGTTATCACGCCGAATTTTTCTTCGTAATTCCGCGCTGGCCATGGTCGGTGTCGGTTCCGCGCCGCTCTGGCTGCAGAGGGCGGCACTGGCCGACGACGCTCCGGGCCGCCGCAAAAAAGTACTGATCGCAATTTTTCAACGCGGCGCGGCCGACGGATTGAACATCGTGGCGCCGCACGCCGAGAAGCATTATTACAACCTGCGCCCGACCATCTCGGTACCGCGGCCCGCCGCCAGCCTCGCCGGCGACAGCGCGATCGATCTCGATGGCTTCTTCGGTTTGCATCCATCGCTCGCTCCGCTGAAGCCGCTGTGGGATCGCGGGCAGCTCGCCATCGTGCATGCGGCCGGTTCGCCCGACCCCACGCGCTCGCACTTCGATGCGCAGGATTACATGGAATCGGGAACGCCCGGCCTGAAGGCCACCACCGACGGCTGGTTGAATCGCGCGCTCCCCGCCGCGGCCGGCAAGCCTTCCCCGGTACGCGCCGTAAGTCTGGGGCCCACCCTGCCGCGCACATTGCGAGGTTCGAACAACGCCGTTGCCGTCGACAATCTCAACAGCTTCACGGTGCGCGACGCGGCGGCGGCGAAGGTGCTCGAATCGATGTACGCCGGCTCTGCGGATCAGGTGCTGGGCGGCACGGGCCGCGAGACCTTCGAAGCCGTCGCGCTCCTGCAATCGATTCAGAAAACGCCCTATCAGCCCGCCGCTGGCGCCGACTATCCCAAGGGACGTTTTGCCGAAAGCATGCGGCAAATCGCGCAATTGATCAAGGCGGACGTGGGAGTGGAAGTCGCCTTCGCCGATATCGGCGGCTGGGATCACCATGTGAACGAGGTGGGCCCGAAAGCGTCGGTGGGACAATTGGCGTCGCGCCTCGATGAGTTCGGTTCGTCGCTGGCGGCGTTTTATCAGGATCTCGGCGACCGCACGGAAGACGTGGTACTGGTCACCATGTCGGAGTTCGGCCGGACCGCGAAGGAAAACGGCAATCGAGGCACCGATCACGGCCATGCCAACGCGATGTTCGTGATGGGCGGCCCTGTGCGGGGCGGCAAGGTCTACGGCAAGTGGCCGGGACTCGCGCCCGAACAGTTGTACGAAGAACGCGACCTCGCCCTGACTACCGATTTCAGAGATGTTCTGAGCGAAGCCGTTTACCGGCATCTGGGAAATCGGTCCATCAAACCGGTGTTCCCCAGCTATCAGGCCGGGATCGAGAAATTCCTCGGCATCCTCAACGCCTGAGCGCTGTCACGATTTCATCGGCGCGCTGTACGGGATCGACAGCTTCAGAATCGCCTTGTAATCGGAAGCCTTATCGGGCTGATTGTTCCGCTTGTAATACACCGCCAGCGCCCACGCGCAGATCCCTGGAACCAGCCCATGCTGCTTATTCGCCGCACGCTCCAGACGCGCGACGATCTCCGGATTCCCCCCCTCCGCCACCAGATGAATCACGTCGTCGAGAAGCACCAACCCGCCGCCCGGCGATTGACTCTCGAGCTCCTTCGCCTGCGCCGCCAGCCGCAGCGCTTGCGGGTAATCCGTCTCCTCGAGCAGCGCCAGCATCGCCAATACGTACAGCCGGTGGCCGCGGCACATCGGCGCAACCTTGTCCCAATCCACGGCATCGAGTTCCGCGCGCGCGCGATCGAACTGGCCGAAGAACGTCGCGGCCAGACCCGAGAGGTACGCGGCCACGGCATTGGCGTGTTCGATGCGCCGAACGCTGCCGTGGTAGTGCGCGATGATTCGGTCGGGCGTCCGGTCGCGCAGCATCACGCGCACACGGTAATGCGCCAGCCAGACTGCTCCCGCGCAAATCGCAATCGCCGTGAAAGCGATGGGAATCACCACGTAGTTGCCGCTGCGAAGATTGCCGACGAAGCCGATTGCCATGATCGCGACAAACAATGCGGTCACGATCAGCAAAGCGATGAAGTTTTTCTTATGCGATTGCACCGTCGTCAACTATAGCGTGCCGTTAACGAAAGTCAGGTTCCGTGCAGACCAAGCCGCGCCAGCACGCGCCGAACCTTCTTGGGCGAGATGGAAAGCCGCTTGGCCACGCGCGCCACCTTGCGGCCTTCGTGATCCCAGATTTTGGGGATAATGAGATCCGCGAAATCTTCCGTCAATTGCTGAAAGCTGCGCTCGCCCACCACGCCCTGCGACCAGCCGTGTAAGGTCGCATCCATGGTGCCGCCGCGCACCACTTTGGCCTTCAGGGTCTGAAGATCCTCCCAGATGTGATCCTGCACTTCGTTCTTCAGCAGCGCGCCCGCCTGATCGCCGATCTCGCGCGCGGCATCGGTGCTGCCGGGGGAAGTATTGCAGATAGTCAGGCCCTGCCAGATGAGCGCGCGCGCCTGCAGCCGGCGATTCTCGGTGCGCTTCGAAAGCTCCACCGCTTCCCGCGCCGCCTCGAGCGCCAGATGCGCCACCCACGCCGGATCTTCGATTTCTTCCTCGAGCTTGCTGTTCTCCACCATGCATTCGAGCAGCCGCGCGCGCGCCATCAGGATGTAATCTTTCTTCTCTTCACCGAGCGCGTAGGCCTGGCGCGCCTCTTCGTCGGCCCCCTGCAGATCTCCGCTGTCGAGGTGCAGGTGTCCGCGATTCACGCACACCGTGCCCGCCCCGCGGTGGTGCGAATGGATGCGATAGATCTCGGTGGCGCGATCCAGATGGGCCAGCGCCTCGCCGCGGATGGCTTCGTAGTCGCGCCGCAGATCCGGCTCGCTCTTGCGGCGCTCGGCGGCATCGGCGTCGATCCGCTTGCGCAGTTGCAGAGCGATCAGCCGCTCCACATAGCCCATGTTGGCCAGCGACCGCGCCAGATTGCGGTGCTCCGGATCGCGTTTGCCGTATTCCTCGATCGCCTGGGCGAAGTGACGCAGCGCCAGATCGTAGCGTCCTTCCCGGCGATACATGCGGCCGTAGCTCGATTGAATGTTTCCGCGCGTGATGTAGTCGTCCGTCTGGCGGAGCACGGCATCGGCCTCGGAGAGCAGCTTCAGGGCGTCCCTCGTGCGGCCTTTCTGGAAAAGCAGCCAGCTCTCGGCCACTCGCATGGCGGCGGCCATCGGCTCCATGCTGGCTTCGCTCGCGTATTTGTAACCTTCCGCGGCGTGCGCCAACGAACTGTCGTACTCGCCGTTTTTTCGATGACAACGGGAAGCCCAGAAATGGGCCAGAGCCAGCAGCCGCAGATCCGGAATTTCCCCCTTCAGCGAAAGCACCAGATTGAAGTTCGAGAGAGCGCGCTCGATGTTCTCCTCATGCACCCACACCACGCCTTCGGCCATCAGGATGTGCACGAAATCGATCACCCGCAAAACGGCGCGGCGTCCTTTGGGAAACGCGCTCAGGCCGTCCTGCACGGTATCCACTTCGCGCCAGCCCGCGTCCACCCACTGCGCCACGTAACAAAGCAGGGAGGGCGCGTTCGGATCCTGCGGGTCCAGGCGGCCCATTTCGGACCAGTACTCGTCGAGCCGAGCCATGCCGCTGCCGATTCGGCGCAGGCCGAGATCGCTCCGGAGCTGTTCAAGCAGATCGGTTCGCACTGCGAGTGCCATGCGGGTTCCAGCGTACCAAATAAGTGGCGCGCAGCCGCTAACCGGCGCGATACCGCCGCTCTGGCAGGTCCTTAGTCCGGTCGCGGCTGGGAATTGGATATCTCAATCCCGACGGGCGCAGAATTGAAGGAGATATGGCCACGCCCGCACCAGCCGGTCAGACTGTTCCGCTAGCGGACGTCGGAGCCGGCGGCCACTCCGAAGAGCAGAGCGCGTTTGAAACATCCGATCTGGTCCTGATCGGGATCGCGGTCCTTGTGGCGATCCTGCGCGTCGCGGCCGTTCCCGGCTACTACTGGATCGCGCTCGGCGCCGTGGTGGCGTGCGGTTATCCCATCTATCGCGAGGCGCTTGAGTCGCTGCGCGAGCGCCGCATGACGATGGAACTCTCAATGACCATCGCGCTGGTGGCCGCCATGACCATCGGCGAGGTCTTCACGGCGCTGATGATCGTCCTCTTTGTCCTGGTGGCGGAGGTGATCGAGGGTCTGACTGTCGGCCGCGGACGCCGCGCCATCAAGGAACTGCTCGACCTTCTCCCCCAGACCGTCGACGTCCGGGCGGCATCCGGTGAGAACAAGGTCAGGTTGTCGGATCTTCGCGCGGGCGATGTCGTGGTGGTGCGTCCGGGGGGCAGGATCCCGGTTGACGGAATGGTGGTGGCGGGCGGTTCCTTCGTGGATCAATCGGCCATCACCGGCGAACCCATGCCTGTCGAGAAGACCCCGGGGGCCGAGGTCTTCGCCGGCACCGTGAACCAATCGGGAGCGCTCGAAGTAGAAGTCCGCGCAGTGGGCGGCGACACGGCGTTCGGGCGGATTGTGGAAGCCGTCGAGACGGCGGAGCGATCGCGCGCTCCCATCCAGAAAACCGCGGACCGCCTGGCCGGTTATCTGGTGTATTTCGCCCTCGCTTGCGCGACCCTGACTTTCCTGCTGACCCACAATGCGCGCTCGACCATATCCGTGATTATCGTGGCGGGCGCGTGCGGCATCGCGGCCGGCACGCCTCTGGCAATTCTGGGCGGAATCGGCAGCGCGGCGCGGGCGGGAGTCATCGTCAAGGGCGGCCTCTTCCTCGAAACTCTCGGCAAAGTAAATACAGTGGTTCTGGATAAGACGGGCACGCTGACCGAGGGACGTCCCCGGGTCGTCGATGTAATCGCCCGGCCGGGAGCGACTCAGGCGGAAGTGTTGCGCGAAGCTGCCATCGCGGAAGCGCTTTCCGAACATTCGATCGCCGAAGCGGTTCGGGAAGCGGCCCGGCAGCGCGGGATCTCTTTTCCCGTCCCCGATACCTTCAGCTACACGCCGGGCCGCGGCGTCACCGTGACACATGGTGGCGAGACCATCATGGCGGGCAACCGGACGATGATGATCGAGTTCGATGTGACCGGGCCTTTTCCGGCGATTCGGCCACATGTTACGGAAATTCTGGTGGCGAAGAACCGGGCTTTGACAGGGACGATTTGTATCGCGGATTCGCTCCGGCCCGAGGCGGTGGAAGCGCTCCGGGCGCTGCGCAAAGCGGGGCTTCAGACCATTCTGCTCAGCGGCGACGCCCACAGCGCGGTTCAGCACACCGCCGGAGAACTGGCTCTCGATATCGTGATGTCCGATCTGCTTCCCGTCCAGAAGAGCGATTACGTGGCTGGGCTGACCGGCAAGGGAGACGTGGTTGCCATGCTGGGCGACGGCATCAACGACGCACCCGCGCTGCGGCGGGCGAGCATCGGGATCGCCATGGGCTCCGGGACGGACATCGCGCGCGAGAGCGCCGATGCGCTGCTGCTGGGCGACGATCTGGGAAAATTCGTCGAAACCCTCCACATCGCCCGCCGGTGCCGCCGCATCATCATGACCAACTTCGCGGGCACTCTGTTGGTGGACGCCGCCGGGGTGGCGCTGGCCGCCTTCGGTTATCTCAACCCGCTGCTGGCCGTGACTATTCACGTCAGTTCGGAGCTGGCTTTTATTCTGAACTCGGCGCGGCTGCTGCCACGCCGCCGCTGAGCCTTCAGGGGGTAAACCAGCGCGTGATGTCGCGCTCTTCGGCAAGGCGCGCCGATGCTTCCGCCATCACATAGGCGGCGACTCCCTCCCTTGCATCCCCGCGGACCCGCCGGAGAACTCCCTCAACCCAAATCAGGCTTCTGTCCCGGTAGGGGATCGCGTGGCCGTCCGCCAGCCGGATCTCCACCAGAGCGTCGGGAATGCGACGTGCCGGGTGGAGCAGATGCCCTGCCTCCGGCATGAGGATAAACGTCTTTACGATAGTACCGTCCCCCATCGGCCGGCGCCAATCCATCATGTAGCCCAGCATCCGCACCGGGCTGGCGGGCAGTTTGCATCGCTCGCCAGTGGCAAGGTCCGTCCAGGTGACCAGCGCTGCGCCCTGGTCCGAGGCCGCCTGTCGAGGTTTCAGTTCGGACAAATCCGTCCGCATGTCGGTGGCGATGAGGACGTAAGCCAGCAGCAACGGACCAACGATACACGCGCCAGCCGTGGATAAATCCCGCGCATTGCTCTTTCGGCCGGTATTGAGATCGCCCACAATCCCGATTCTGGGCGGCCGCCCTGGAGGAAACATTCTAATTCCGCTGGCCGGGACGATCGGCAAACAGCCGGGCTGTTTTCACCCCCGGACGGACTGCAACGTTTTCCGCCCGTGCAACGTAGGAAGCATTTCCCTCATCCGTTGAGGCCGTTCACGGGAAGTTGTATATTAAAGATGCCCTGTTAGCGGTAATATAGAACTTGGGAGGGGCGCGTTTCATGAGTACTTCCATCCGTTGTTCCAGCCGCATGCTGGCTGGTTTTGTCGCCGTGACCCTGGCTGTCCCTGTCACTTTCGCGGACAGCAAGGAAAAGGATCCCGACGAAATCGGCAATCGGGACGTCGGCAAGGGCGTTAACTTCTATTCCATCGAAAAAGAGATCGCGCTGGGCAAGCAGATGGCCCAGGAGGTCGAGCGCCAGGCCAAGATCGTCAACGATCCGGTCATTTCCGAATACGTCAACCGGATTGGGCAAAACCTGGTGCGCAACTCCGATGCCAAGGTTCCTTTCACCATTAAGGTGATCGATTCGGAGGAGATCAACGCCTTCGCGCTGCCGGGCGGCTTCTTCTTCGTCAACACGGGAATTCTGCTGAACGCCGACAACGAGGCCGAAATGGCCGGCGTAATGGCACATGAGATTGGGCACGTGGCGGCCCGCCATGGTACGCGCCAGGCGACCCGCGGTGAGATCGCGCAGATCGGCAGTATCGTTCCCCTGATCGCGGTCGGCGGACTCGCCGGATATGGAATCTATCAGGCCATGGGACTCGCGGTGCCGCTCGGCTTCCTGCGCTTCAGCCGCGCTTTCGAATCCGAAGCCGACATGCTGGGCCTCGAATACATGTATAAGGCCGGCTACGATCCGGGCGCCTTCGTCGATTTCTTCGAGAAAGTGCAATCGCAGGAAAAGCGCAAGCCGGGCACCATGTCCAAGCTTTTCTCATCGCACCCGCCCACCGACGACCGCATCAAGCGCTCTCAGGAAATCATCCAGAAATACCTGAAGGCCAAGCCGGAATACGTGGTGAGCACGAGCGAGTTCGACGACGTGAAAACCCGGACGATGGCCATGCACAACAAACGCAAGGTGGATGACATGAAGGACTCGGGCCGTCCCACGCTGCGCCGCAATCCCAACGGCCAGATCGATTCGAACGGCAACGATGCGCCAGCCACCTCCGATCAGGGCGATCGCCCGACGCTGAAACGCCGGGACGACAACTAGAGAGGGTAGTGGGGCAGATTTCCGATCTGTCCGCCAATTTTTTGGGTTCCGCTCATAATGCCAGACCGCCTCAGCATGCACGCGCCGGTGCTGGTCAACACGCTGGGGCATTGCGCTGGCGCTATTGTTTTCGGCATTCTGCTCTACTTTCTGTTGCTGGACTGGCGCCGTGATCCGGAAGGCAGAAGTGCACTGCCGGGCATCGCGGCGGGATTGGCGCTGCTCTGGAACGTGGGTTCCCTCATCGGGATGGCGACGGTCCCCGGCGATCCCTTTGGCGACTGGGTGGTGGCGGCCAGTTTTTCGGTCCTGAGTCTGCTGCCCGCGGTGCTGCTCCACATTTCCCTCGGGATGCGCCGGCAATCCGTCTCCGTTAAGGGCTTCATCGTGGCCGGCTACATCGTCAGTTCTCTCGCCGTCCTTTTGCATGTGGCCGATCTGATGACCGACGCGGCCCGCTTCCACTACGCCGCGATTCTATTGATAACGATCGGATTCGGGACGCTTACCGCCATCGCTCTCGGCCAGGAGCTTTCGAGCGGCGAAAAAGACGGCAGCAGCAAACGCCTGGCGGGGGCCATGGTCCTGTTTCTGCTGGCGATCTCATTCGTGCATTTTCGCGTGGACCACAATACCGGCGGCTGGTCCGGCGAGGCCGCGTTGCATCACGCCGCCATTCCCCTGGCTCTTTTCGTCCTGCTGCAGGATTACCGTTTTCTGCTGGTCGACGCCTTCGTTCGCTTCATGACGAATGCCGTGCTGGCGGCCGTCACGGTTTGGACGGGCCTGGCGCTACAGGCAAGATTTACCCAATTGCCGTCGTCGAAAGGCAGTCCGTTCTATCTCGCGCTGGCGTTCGTGGGTGCATGCCTGCTGCTCAGCTTATTCGCTTTCGCGCGCGGCCGGATACAGAGGGCGCTTACCAGGGTGGTATTTCTGCGCAAGGGAACGGACCAGGCGCTGGCGAGGTTGAGCGGCATCGCTTCGGCCGCCACCTCGGAATCCGATTTCCTGCCGAAGGCTGTCGAGATCATGCGCGAAACGCTCTCCGCCCGGCGTGCTGAAATTGCGCCTGAAACAGCTCTCGGGAAAAACCCTGCCGGGGCGACTTTGCGGCATGCTACGCCGGTCTCCGACTCCCAGAGATACGGGTGCCCCTCGTGGGTGCAGGCCATCGCGCCGCTGCGGTTTTCACGCGGCGACATCCATTTAATTTGCCTCGGCGCGAGGACCGGCAGCCGGCGCTATCTGAGCGAGGATGTCGAATTGATCGACCTGATGACCGCCATGATCTGCGAACGCATCGAGCGCATGCGCAATTCGGAAATGCAGGCTCTGATGACGCAGGCGGAATTGCGTGCACTGCAGGCGCAGATCAACCCCCATTTTTTCTTCAACGCCCTGAATACGCTCTATGGAACCATCCCGCGGGAGAGCGCTACCGCCCGGCGGCTGGTTCTGAACCTCGCCGATCTGTTCCGGATTTCTTTCGCCTCCGAACGCGCTTCGATAAGCATCGAAGAGGAGATGCGGATTGTGCGGGCATATCTTGAAATCGAGCAGTTACGCCTCGGGTCCAAACTGAGCGCGCAGATCGAGATCGAAGACTCCGCGCTGCAAGCGGAGGTTCCCGTGCTATCGATTCAGCCGCTGGTTGAAAATGCGGTCAAACACGGGGTGGCGGGGAGGGCTGGAAGCGGTTTTGTCCGGCTGCGGATCCGGGTCGTGGATGAGGCGGTGCGGGTCGAAGTTTCCAATTCCGGCAGCTTTCAAGCGGAGACGGACGGGAATCGGGGGACGGGTGTAGGGCTTGCCAACGTTCGGCGCCGCCTTGCTTTGTGCTTCGGTAAGGACGGAACGCTCGACGTATCGAGCGATTTCGATGCGACCACCGTGGCTTTTTCGGTGCCGCGCGCCGCGCTCGTCGACAAGGCCCCTGGGCTGCGCGCCGAAGTGGCCGTGCCGTAAGTCAAAGGGCGCGCCGGTCCGACAGCCGGATCAGTACCGCGATCAAGCGGTCCACGTCTTCGCAGGTGTTGTAAAAGGCGAGCGAAGGCCTGATCGTGCTTTCCACGCCGAAATGCCGCAGGATGGGCTGCGCGCAGTGGTGTCCGGAACGCACCGCGATGCCTTCCTTGTTGAGCGCCGCGCCCACATCTTCGGTGCGATAACCCTGCAGAACGAACGACATCACGCTGGCTTTCTCCCGCGCCGTGCCGATCTGGCGCAATCCTGGAATCTCCTTGAGCAGCCTGGTGGCGTACTCGAGAAGCTGATGTTCGTAAGCCGCGATGGCGTCGATCCCGATGTTCGTAACGTAGTCGAGGGCGGCACCGAGGCCCACCGCGTCCGCGATATTGCCGGTTCCGGCTTCGAATCGCGCGGGGGCCGATTGGTATTGCGTCCGCTCGAAAGTGACGTCGGAGATCATGTTGCCGCCGCCTTGCCAGGGCTGCGTGGCGTTGAGCAGTTCCTCGCGGCCCTGCAGGACGCCGATCCCGGTGGGGCCGAAAATGACCCCCGCGCCGTTGTTCGGGGTGGGGATCAGATTTTCAACCTGCGGGGTGGCCGCGTTCTGGGCCTGCTGGGCGGCGGCGGCCCGGTTGGATTGCGGACCCGCAGGGGCCTGCTGGGCGGCTGCGTTCTGGGCGTTCACCCGGGCTTCCAGTTCAGCGAGCCGTCTCTTAAGTTCCTGAATTTCCTGCTGGGTGGACGTCTGATCGGGTGTCTGCGCGCCGGCCGGCAGAGACCCGACGCCGACTACCAGCAGTAGCCCGTACAACAGTTGTGAGTAACGCATCTTTAAAAGTCGCTCCTGAGTCATTTTGGGATTTCCTGGTTCCGCATCTATGTGATGAGGGACTGCCGTGAACACGTATCAGTCTGCCCTTGCAGTAGGCCGTTTTGTTCAGAGATCCTTCGAATCCCTGGTGCTGCGCCGGATCGCTCTTGCCTCAATGGGAAACTCACGGAAGTTCTGAACCGGTAATTTCTACCCCCATATATCACCGACAAGCCTGAGTCCCGACGAGCACCGGCAAAATTCGCCGCCGAGTTTCCAGTTCTCCTGTCCCGTTTCATACTACAGTAACTTGATGTAGTTAAGGTAGTATGTCGCTATGGTGATTGTCGACCAGTTCGATTTGGATTAGTACCTTTGGGAACAGGCAACGCTTATGGCGCAAGCACGTGAGCGCTCTGATTTCCTTCGGAGCTTTCTCGGTGCACCGGTCAGATGCAGTTCACTTAATGGCCAAAATGTATCGCCGCGCCGGAGCCCATTAACGAGAGGACTATGCCGAGCCGCCCCCGTGAGGCGAAAGCTAAATGGTGTAGGATCTGTGGTTTGCGTTCTGAATATTTCTGACCTCTCAAGCTGCGGGGTCCATATAAGCGGAATACTCTACTTTTTTAGTGGGCAATTATTGACCTTGGATGTCAATCGCCCTATACTCGATCTAGATACGGTATTTTGGAAATAATAAAGAGGTCATCATGATCGCGCAACTCGAGGAGAGTGTCTGTTCCACGGCGGTGGATGGTCTGGCCGAAGTGGGGCGCGACTTCTATCGGCGCGGCTGGGTATTGGGCAGCAGCGGCAATTTCAGCGCGAAGCTGCAGGACGAACCGGTTCGCGTAGCCATCTCGCGCAGCGGCGTCGACAAAGGAACGCTCACGCCGGAGGACTTCCTGGTGGTCGATCGCACGGGCGCGGTGACCAGCGGGATTGGACGGCCCTCCGCCGAGACGGCGATTCACCTGGCGATTATGCGCGCCACGCGGGCGGCTTCGGTGCTTCATACGCACTCGGTTTGCGCGACAATTCTTTCGCAGCGCAACGCTCAATACGGCGGTATGGCGATCTCCGGTTATGAGATGCTCAAGGGCCTCGCCGGCGTCCGTAGCCATGCGCACAGGGAGTGGATTCCCGTGCTCGATAATTCGCAGGATTACGGGGTGCTCGCGCGCGAGGTGGAGACTGCGCTGCGGCGATTCCCCGCTTCCCACGGCTTGCTTTTGAAAGCGCACGGCCTCTACACCTGGGGCGCGGATGTGGCCGAGGCGCGGCGTCACGTGGAGATACTCGAATTCCTGCTGGAGGTGCTGACGCGGTGGCCATCGTAAGCGTGGGGCCGAGCGGTCCGGCATTGCGCGACCGGGACGCCATCGCGTGGCTGGCCGGCATCGGCATCGATTATGAGCGCTGGATGCTGGCGCGAAATCTGCCGGAGACGGCTTCGGCGGAGCAGATTCTGAGTGCGTATGCAACGCGGATCAACGCGTGGAAGCTGCGCGGCGGTTACGCGATTGCCGACGTCATTGACGTGTGGCCGCACACGCCGGGACTCGATGAGATGCTGGCGAAATTCAATCGCGAACACTGGCACAGCGAGGACGAAGTCCGGTTCGTCATTGAGGGCGGTGGAATTTTCTGGGTCCGGGATCCTCATGGACGGCTGGTGGCGATCGAGGTAGAGCCGGGCGACATGATCCGCGTTCCCGACGGTACGCGGCACTGGTTTACATTGCGCGAGGACCGGCGTATACGGGCCATTCGGCTGTTTCAGGATCCGGCGGGCCGGACCCCGCACTACACTGCCGCGGCGTGACGTGATGCGCGCCGTGCTACTGGACATAGAGGGTACTGTCTGCCCGATCCACTTCGTCTCCAGCCAGCTTTTCCCCTGGGTTCTGGATCATGTCGATCAATGGCTCCGCGCGCACCCGGCCGACGCCGCAGTTCTGCAGATCGCCGAGCAGATCGCCGAACAGCGTGTTGACGGCGAACTGGCCGATCATGTGCGCGCGCTGATTCGCCGCGAGATGAGCACGGGGCGGAAATATGCTCCGCTCAAAGAGCTTCAGGGCAAGATGTGGCACGAAGGATACGTACGCGGAGAACTGCGAGCGCCTGTGTTTCCCGACGTGAAATCGGCCTTTCATTTGTGGAACGCAGCGGGCGTCAGGATCGCGATTTATTCGTCGGGAAGCGAGCTGGCGCAGCGGGACTTCTTCCGCTACTCAGTGGAGGGAGATCTGGCTCGTTACATTCATTCGTACTTCGATACGCGCTACGGGGCGAAGAGGGAGGCCGCGAGCTACCAGCACATCGCCGCGGCGTTGCAAGTCGCTCCCGAGGATGTAGTGTTCGTTTCCGACGTGAGGGCGGAACTGGACGCGGCGCGGGCGGCTGGGATGCGAACCGTGCTCGCGGTGCGTCCCGGCAACCCGCCCCAGAATGCAATGAGTCTGCGCTCGATTGGAAGCTTCGATGAGATCTGAAGCCGGCTACTTTGCGGAGATCTTATTTTCCGCGAGCAGACGTTCCACCTTCGCCACGAATTCTTCTTTCTCCTGACGATACAGCTCAGCGCTGCCGGGGCCAGGGAAGCCGGCGTGAACTCCCTTAACAAGCCCATCGCGTCCTACGAAGAACGTGGTTGGCCAGGAGTCCCAATCGAGAGCACTGGTGAGTTTCTCCTTCGCGGTGCTGGTCTCGCCGCCCAGCAGGACGGTGTAGCCGATCCCATATTCCTTGATGAATGCACGCAGGCGCGTCGGGTCCTTCAATTGCTCGGCCTCCTCAAACGAGAGGGCGACGATCTCCAGCCCCTGCTTGTGATACTTGCGATAAAGCTCGGCGAGGAACGGCGCTTCGTCGTGACAGTTGGGGCACCAGCTGCCGGTGATATTGATCAGAACCACTTTGTTGTGAAAACGCGCGTCGGTATTGGAAACGATTTTCCCGTTCAGATCCGGGAAACTGAAGACGAAAGGCTGGGAGGGATCTTTCACGCCGGTGTGCTGATCCGCATCGGTGGGTTCCGGCAGTCCTTTGGCGCGCGCTTCCTCGGGACGATACGCGGTCATGGCGCCTTCATGGTGCTGGCCGCTTAACTCAACCGCGAGTGTCCCGTCGTTCTGGGGAGTAATCAGCAACTGGGACGGCCGCGCTCCGGAAAAGTGGCTGAGCACGAACTTGCCGTCCTTGTAGAAGCCGGTCAGAGAGCCGGTGTCGCCATCCACGCGCAGAATCGCCGCGGAAACATCGGCGCCCTTCTGCTGCACGATCAGGCGCCAGGCTTTCTCGTCCTTCTTGGTGCTGGAGACATTCTCGAGAACCCAGACTCCGTGGATGTCCGGCCCTGCCTCGGCGGGCGGATGGGAGGCGGCGGGCACCGCGTGGATCGCCAGCGTACGGCCGCGCTGAGTATATTCGCCGGTGAGAACGCCGTCCTTCACGGTAGCCTTCAGGACCGAGGCGTAGCTGTCAAAGTTGAGAATCAGCGAGCCGTTCTCGAAATTCCCGCTGTTCGAAATCTCTTTGTCCTCTCCATTGAAGAACCAGCCCTTGACGTTCGAGCGGGAGCCGGAGAATCCAATGCGAAACGGGATGGAGGTGGCGCCGACTTCGACGGCGGCGTCCCAAAGACCGGCGATATTTTCGGTTGTGGCCGCATCGGCGGCATGTGCGAGCAGGAGCAGAGCGGCGGCGGACAAAAGACGTTTCATGATGCAATTCCTTTCAGGTTATTGGGCAGTGTCTCAGGTTATGGATCAGTGTTCGGATCGATCTGCCGGATGGGAAGATCCCAGTGAACTTCCGTCAGGTCCCAGCGCTGGGTCTCTTCGCGGCGGAGAGTTTCCTGGTCGGGAAACAGCTCTTTCTCGATGGCGCTGGCGCGGGATGACGAGGTCGGGGTTTTGTAATAGATCACCACGCGGTAGGTCCAGCGATGGTCTTCGCTTGTGTGCAAGCCGGGGCGGAAGACCTCGTATTTGAGGACGCCGCCTTCCTCTTTTTCCTTGTTCAGTGTGGCGATCTGATACTTCTTGAAGATCCGCCAGAACTCGTCCTCGTGGCCCAGCTTGACTTTGTAAACCCATTCGACGATGTACGGATTGGGTGAGGGAGCCGGCGCGGATTGCGCCGTTACAAGGTGACCGATAGTTCCGGCGGAAGCCGCCAGAAACGCAGCCAGCAGCAGATTTCTTGTCCCGGGCGTAACCAGCATTTCGATTCCTCCTTTCGGGGAGCTATCGAGGCTACAGCCTGGAGCCAAGAATAATGTCTACTATCTCCATCAACAATACTAAGCTGATGGCGGAGTGTCAAGCGGCGCGGGGCGGGCAGGAGGCGTCTGCGTGCTGAGGCGGCGACCGCCGCACGGTATCATCGCGTTTTGTCGAACCGCTGCCGCTATGCCTATAGCGAGGTGAACATCAAGCCATGCCATTAACAGTTGCCCAATTGACCGAGCGCCTGCTGACCTCATACGAACGCGTGGGCGGGACCAATCATGTGGACGGCAAAAACCTGCCCTCGAAGCATGCCGTCGCCGGGATCGCGACCGACCTGCTGCGTCTCTTGTTTCCAGGATTTTTTGACGAGAGGCCGGTCCACTCGTCCGAGATGGCAGATGTCGCCAGCGGCCTGATCCATAGTGTCCTGGCTCGTCTCGAAACTGAAATCCGCAAGAGCCTCAAATACGCCGTCGCCCAGCAGTCAGGCGATGCCGAACTGCCGGAAGCAGCCCATGCGCTCACGCGCAGGTTCTTCGGCAATTTGCCGCGCATCCGGGAAATGCTCCGCACCGATATCGACGCAGCCTTCAACGGCGATCCCGCCGCGTACAGCCGGGATGAAGTAATTGTCTCCTATCCGTGTATCGAAGCGATCGCGGTGCAGCGGCTGGCGCACGAACTCTATCTCGAAAACATTCCGCTCATTCCCCGCATCATGACCGAATGGGCGCACTCCCGCACCGGAATCGATCTCCATCCGGGGGCCCGCATTGGTACCCACTTCTTCATCGATCACGGGACGGGAACCGTGGTGGGCGAGACGGCTGTCATCGGAAACCAGGTCAAGTTGTACCAGGGCGTCGGTCTGGTGGCAAGGTCGCTGGCGGCCGGACAGGCGCTGCGCGGACAGAAACGCCATCCGACCCTCGAAGATCACGTAACGGTTTATGCCGGCGCCACGATCATCGACGGCGATACGGTGGTCGGGGCGGGCAGTACGATCGGTGCGAGCGTCTTCCTCACGAGGAGCGTTCCGGCGAATTCCCTGGTCGCCCCGGAGGCAACCAGAATGAGAGTGACTCCGAAGCATTCGCACGAAGGCGATGCGTTCGACTATCAGATCTGAGACGCACTTCCGCCCATTACACGAGGTAGTAGAGATCCCTGGCCTCTTCGGCTCCATGCAGCCTTGCGCAATGGCCGCAGGTTGGGTCGCCGAGTAATTCATATCCGTGGCGAACCGCCTTCAGGGTCGACGAATAGAGCGTCGGCTCCTCCGGGAAAACGCTCGAACCGGGGAGGACATCTTCAAACCGCATGTTCTTCATGAGCCGCGCGAAATCGGGACGGACTCCGCAGAGAAGAACTGAAACGCCGCGCCGGTCCATATCGTGAATAAATTGATGGATCCGCTCCATGCAGACCATATCCGGATTGCTGGCGCGTTTCACGCGGAGCACGACCGAGCGAATCCCTTCATCGCGCGTGCGCTTTTCGAGATTAGCGAAGTAGCCATCGAGCTCGGGCGCGGCGCCGAAGAACAGATCGCCCTCGAAGTCGAAGATGATCATGCCGGTGCAGGGGGGATCGGATGGCAGCCTGTCGCGCACCACGCGTTCTTCGCTGACCGTAAGTTCGGCGCCGCGGAGCCGTGCGGCGCGCGGGACGAACAGGAGGATTGAGAGGCCGACCCCAATCAGGATGGAGAATTCCACGCTGATGAAGACCGATGCGAACGCGGTAAGCGCCACCAGACCGGCGTCATAACCGGACGCGCGCAGAGCCGAGGCCAGCCTTTTCCAATCGATGAGCCGTGAGGCAGTGATCATGAGCAGGCCGGCCAGCGCGGCTTTGGGCACGTAGCGCATCAGGGGAGCCAGCGACACGAGAACCAGGGCGACCGACCCGGCCGCGAACAATCCCGACATGCGGCTGACTGCGCCCGCCTGGTAATTGATGGCCGATCGGGTGAGCGAGCCGGAACCCGGGAGGCACTGAAAGAATCCGCCTGTGAGGTTGGCGAGTCCTTCGGCAAGGCACTGGCGGTTGAAGTCGAGAGACTGGCGGGTCTCGTGGGCAATGGATTTGGCGATCGCCAGCGCCTCGAGCAAGCCCAGGCAGGCGATGGCCAGCGCGCTGCCCGACATTTCCCGGAGCCATCCAAACTGGATCTCCGGAATATGCGGCTTGGGCAGGGTGGCGGGAACATTGCCGACCACCGACAACAAGCCTTTCCCCGTAGCGCCGGGTTGCGCCCAGCCGAGGCTGGTGGCGAGCCAGGTGGCGACGATCAGAGCCACCAGCATATCGATTTGCGGAAGGTGGTATTTGCGGGCGAGTTTGCGCAGCGCCACGGCCAGGATGATGGTGCCCACGCCGATCTCAACAGCATGCGGACTTACGCGCGCCTGCTGGGTCATCGTCAGCCAGAAGCGATAGAGGACATGCATGTGGCCGGTGCCTTGATCGCGCAGGCCCACCAGGTTGCCGACTTGTCCGAGCGCTACCAGAAAGCCCGCGCCCGCCATGAATCCCAGCACCACCGATTCCGAGATGTAGCGCGTGAGATCGCCCAATTTAAAGACGGCAATCAGAATCTGGATGCTGCCGACCATGATTCCGAGCAGGAACATGCCCTGATAAGCGTCGAAGCGCGCTTCGGGATCGAAGAATGCGAGGGCGCTGAAGACCACCAGCGATATGGCGTTGGTGGGTCCGTTGATCAGGTGGGACGAGGAGCCGAAGATGGAGGCGACCAGCGTCACGACGATTGCGGAGTAGAGGCCAAAGCGCGGATCGACGCCGGCGATTAACGCATACGCCATGGCTTGGGGCAAGGAGATGGCGGCCACGGTGACGCCCGCCAGCAGGTCCTTGCGCGTATCGGTCCATGAGTAGCTGCGGGTCATGAGGTTGCCTTTGGCTTGTAGATGGCGTCGAAGATGGCGTTATCGTCGAAGAACTTCTTCCAGATCTCATCCCAGTCCTTGCCGAGCAGGGTGACGGGGAACAGGTCGATGCGGGGCAGACGATCGGCGTGGCGGCGGAGAATCTCGTCATTCAATGGGCGGTATCCGTGGCGTGCAATGGTCTCCTGCGCGGCGTCGGTAAACAGAAACTGCAGGTAAGCTTTGGCGACGGACTCTTTGCGCGTGGCGGCAACGTTGGCGTCTAGCCAGGCCACGGTGGGCTCGGCGCGAATGCTGACGGGCGGATAGACGATCTGCAATTCGCCCCCGGAGGCTTCGGTTTCGAGCAGGGCCTCGTTCTCCCAGGTGAGGTGGACGTCGCCGACTTTCTCGTCGGCAAATGTGGTGGTGGCGCCGCGCGCGCCCGAATCGAGCACGGAAGCGTTCTGGTACAAACGCGTCAGATATTCGCGCGCCTGTGCTTCGGTGCCGCCGCGATAGACGACCGAACCCCAGGCCGCGAGCACGCTGAGCTTCCCGTTCCCCGAGGTCTTCGGGTTGGGAGTAATCACAGACACATCCTGCGCGGCGAGATCCGGCCAGTCGCGGATGTGTTTCGGATTGCCTTTGCGCACCACGAAAACAATGGTTGAGGTGAAGGGCTGCGAATCGTGCGGGAGCCGTTTGCTCCAGCCTTCCGGAATGAGTCCGCGCTTGCGCAGTGCGTCGACGTCGGGGAAAAGCGCCAGCGTGACGACGTCCGCCTTCAGGCCGTCGATTACGGCGCGGGATTGGCGCGAAGAGCCGCCGTGCGATTGCCGAATGGTCCACCTGCGCCCGGTGTCGCGCTGGTATTTAGCGACGAACTGCTGGTTCAGGTCGGTGAACAGTTCGCGGGTCGGGTCGTAGGAGACATTCAGAATTTCGTTGCCTTTATCGCGATCCACGTTGGCAATGGCGACCAGGGCAGCCGAAAGGGCGACCGCGCCCAGAGCGAAGATGTTCAGCCAGCGGGAATTCATACAGGTTCTAGTGAGCGCGGCGGTCCGAGAGCTTTATCAAAACCGAGATCATGCGGTCGACTTCTTCGCAGGTGTTATAGAAGGCGAGCGACGGCCGGACCGTGGTTTCCACGCCGAAACGGCGCAGTATGGGCTGCGCGCAGTGGTGGCCGGAACGAACCGCGATGCCTTCCTTGTTGAGCGCGGCGCCCACATCCTCGGTGCGGTAACCCTGCAGAACAAACGACAGCACGCTGGCTTTTTCCTGCGCCGTGCCGATCTGACGCAAGCCTGGAATCTCCTTGAGCAGCCTGGTGGCGTACTCGAGAAGCTGATGTTCGTAGGCCGAGATGGCATCGATGCCGATCTTCGTAACGTAGTCGAGGGCGGCACCGAGGCCCACCGCGTCCGCGATATTGCCCGTGCCGGCTTCGAATCGCGCGGGGGCCGATTGATATTGTGTGCGCTCGAAGGTGACGTCGGAGATCATGTTGCCGCCGCCTTGCCAGGGCTGCGTTTCGTTGAGCAGTTCCTCGCGGCCCTGCACGACGCCGATCCCGGTGGGGCCGAAAATTTTGTGTCCGGAGAAGACGAACCAATCGCTGTTGAGCGCCTGGACATCGGTCCGCATATGAGAGACGGATTGCGCGCCATCCACTAATACGCGGGCGCCGACGGCATGCGCCATAGCGGTGATTACCTGCGCCGGCGTTACGGTGCCCAGAGCGTTCGAAACCTGGGCGAAGGAGACCAGCTTGGTCTTAGGCCCCAGCAGTTTCGCGTATTCTTCGAGGAGGATCTGCCCATCGTCATCCACCGGAATGACACGCAGGCGCGCGCCTTTTTCGTTGGCCAGTTGTTGCCAGGGCACGATGTTGGCGTGATGCTCCAGCCAGCTGACGATAATTTCGTCGTCGCGCCCGATGTTCTGCCGGCCCCAGCTCTGGGCTACGAGGTTGATCGCCTCGGTGGCGCCGCGCACGAACACAACTTCATTGGCGGAACGTGCATTCAGAAACGTCCGCACCTTCTCGCGCGCTCCTTCGTAAGCATCGGTAGCGCGCGCGGCGAGCGCATGTGCCGCTCGATGGATATTGGAATTCTCGCGCTCGTAGAAGGTCTTGAGGCGTTCGATCACGTGGCGCGGCTTTTGCGTTGTAGCCGCGTTGTCGAACCATACCAGCGGGCGGCCGTTGACTCTTTCGGCAAGAATCGGAAAGTCGCGGCGGATCAGATGGACGTCGAGGGCCCCGGCCGGAGAGGGGAGTGCCGTTGCGTGATCGAGGCCCGGCACCTGAATCCCACCTGGTAAACCTCCTAGAGGCATTGCCTGATAAGGCGCGAATTCGGGGAAGTGGGGAAGGCCACTGCTGAACGGGAAAGCAGGGACGAACGAAGACTCATGAGGCACGCCGATGGGCGACGGAGGCCGCAAGTCGACGGGCGGAGCGGAATCGGTCACAGGCAGATCCGTGAAGAACCGGTTGGCCATTTCGGCCAGCTTTGCCGGATCGAGCGGGGCTATATCGAGCGGGCCGTCGTTACTGAGATTGAGGCCCAGGTCACTGGTATTCATGGTATTGGCCGGTCTCGACTCCTTCAAGCACCGCGACGGCGTCTTCCGTCAGAACCGCCAGCGAGCAATAGAGCGAGACCAGATAGGACGCGATGGCCTTGTGGTTAATCCCCATGAAGCGCACAGAAAGCCCCGGGCTCTGCTCACCGGGAAGATTCGGTTGATAGAGGCCGACCACGCCCTGCTTGCGCTCGCCGGTGCGGATCAGCAGGATGTTGGTGCGGCCTTCGGTGACCCCGACTTTATCGGACGGGATGAGCGGCACGCCTCGCCAGGTCAGAAACTGGGTACCGAGCAGGGGTGTGGTCGGTGGAGGCACTCCACGGCGTGTGCATTCGCGGCCAAAGGCGGCAATCGCCAGCGGATGGGCCAGGAAGAAGCCCGGCTCTTTCCAGACGCGGGTCAGCAATTCATCGAGGTCGTCCGGCGTGGGCGCGCCTTTGCGCGTGGAGATGTGCTGGGAGGGGGCGATGTTGTGCAACAACCCGTACTCCGTGTTGTTGATGAGTTCGCTCTCCTGCCGCTCCTTTACGGTCTCCGTGGTCAGACGCAACTGCTCACTGATCTGGTTGTAGGGATTGCTGTACAGGTCGGACACGCGCGTGTGGACGTCGAGAACCGTGTTCACGGAGCTCAGCATGTACTCGCGCGGATGCTCTTCGTAATCGACGAAGGTCTGGGGCAGAACCCGTTCGTCGCGAACCGAGCAATCGACGGTGACGCTCGATGCGTCTTTGACCTTGTTCAGGCGGTAAATGCCCGCCTCGACGGGTACCCACTGGAGCAGATGCGTGAGCCACCGGGGGGTGATGCTCGACATCTGCGGTACGGTCTTCGTCGCGTTGGCTAATTGTCTTGCCGCTACATCACCGAGAGCGGTTTGGCGATCTATCTGGTCTGGCACTCATTCTCCTTGTCCACAATCTCTATCAAGTATAGATAGATTGAATTTTGCAGTATAGCAGATGGAGAGTCCAATCAGTCCAGAAAAATGATAGAAAATGCGCAGGCGAAAACGCCTACTCCACCACGAGGAATCAGAAGGTGGCGGAGTAGGCAGCCTGCTAGAAGGAGAAGCGCAGTCCCAACTGCACCAGCCGCGGATAGTTGATCTGGCTGGTAATCACCCCGAAGGTGGAAGCAGTGGTGACGGTTGTGCCTGGATTGCCGAAATACGGAGTATTGGTCGAGTTGAGCGCTTCCGCCCGGAACTGCGCTTTGACGCGCTCGCCGACGGTGAAGCTCTTGAAGATGGAGAAGTCAACGCTGAACAGGCCGGGCCCGCCGACATTGAGGAACCGGCTGGTGTCGCCAAACGTAAGTTCGGGCGCCACGCTGAATGCCGCCGGATTCAGCCATTCGCCGAGGCGCGAATCGATGGAACCGGAGGTCGCCGCGGAAACCGTACCGGTGGCGTTGGGACGCTGATAACTGGCGCCGATCAGGCTGTTCGAGTTCGACTGCGTCACCTGCAGCGGGAATCCGCTTTGAATGATGCCGAAGGTATTCAGCGACCATCCGCCCACCGCGTAGTTCAGCCAGTTGCTGCCAGTCAGGTACCTCTTACCCTTTCCAAACGGCAGCTCGTACGTGGCCGACATCGTGAAACGGTCCGGGACGTTCTGCGTGGCGAGGCTCCACTCACCGGCGAGGTTATAGGCGTTCTGCGGGCCGGCTACCTGCACGATATTGCTGGCGCCTGCCGAGCTCGCCCCGGTGATGTCATCCGTGTCGCGCGACCACGTGTAAGACGCGAGAATACTCAGCCCGTTCGAGAAGCGGCGCTCGGCCCTGACGTAGAAGGAGTAGTAAAGAGCCGCCGCCGTGCTCGCGTTGGACACCGATACCGAAGTGTATTGCGGGAAGGGCAGCAGCAATTGAGCCTGGGTCACCTTGGCGGTGGCCAGAGTGCCGACGCCGCCGTTGCCATAGAGGGGGTTGGCGACGGACTGCGACAGAGCCGACACCCCCATCGGGTAGTACGACGGGTTCAATTGGTCGATATTGACGCCGCTCTGCAGCAGGCGATCGCTGTGAGAATCCAGGGTGCCGACGCTGATCACGAAACCGAGCGGGACCTGCCTTTGAATTTCCAGCGAATAATGCTGCGAATAACCGGCGGAAGTGGTGCTGGGAGAGAAAACGGTGATCGCCTGCCCGACTCCCGACGCGAGGCCGAGCGTGTTCCCGGTGGGTTGCAGCAGGCCGTTCGGATAGGGATTAGAGAGAGAAATCGCCGGCGTATAGTTACCGTTGGTCGACGCGTTGATGGAAGTAGTCTGCGAATAACCGATGGCGTTCTGGTAGCTGAAGAACGTAGGAACCCAGTAGATACCGTAGCCGGCGCGAATGACCGTCTTATTGTCGAGCGCATACGCAAGGCCGATGCGCGGACCCGGCTTGACGGCCTGAGCGTTTCCGGTCTGGGTTGAATTTCCGCCGACTCCCGCGTATTCCACGCCGCCCACGATCGGAAAGCCCGGCTGCGACAGAGGGTTCGAAACCGAGGTGTTGAACCCGGTGATGATCCTGTTGTGCTCTTCCTGGACGCCCGACTCGTATTCGAAGCGAATGCCGAGGTTAAGAGTTAGTTTGGAGGTAACGCGGAAATCGTCCTGGACGAACCCCCCGTAGTAGCGGATGAAGTCGTTGAAGTTACCCACAACGGCCTGCGATCCGCTGGTCGGGTAGCCGAGCAACAGAGCGGCCAGACTGCTGCCCGAGAGACCGTTTGAGACCGTCGGGCTCGCCTGCGTGAAAACACTCGAGAAGCTGAAGCTCGATGGGCCGGCGGCAGGCACGCCGTTGTCATGAACTGTGCGGAAGTCGAAACCGGCCTTGACGGTATGCTTGCCAAGGAACTTGGACGCCGTCACATTGAAACTGCGCGAATAATAGACGTCCTGGGCGGCGGTGCCGCCGCCGAAACCCGAATAGTCGCTCATGGTGATAGCTGGAAAAGCCGGGTTTTCAGTAGCGGCGATCAGCGATGCCGGCAGTCCCAGAGAAGCCAGGTTGAAGCCGGCGCTTTCCTCCGTGCTTCTGCTGTAGAAACGGTTGAATCCCCAGCGGGCCGTAATCACCGTGGTGGAGTCGGGCGTTATGGTCGCGTTGGCCGCCGTGGCGTCGATTTTCCGGTCGCAGCAAAAGCCCTGATCCGGAGTTCCCACGTTGGGAAATATGTTCTCGGGATAGTCGACCTCGAAAGTCTTCTGGTGAATGTAGGACGCCGACGCCCGGAACCAGTTGGTGAACAGGTGGTCCACCTTGAATAGTCTCTGGTCGCCACGGTTCGGATAACTGCCGGTGAAATCGTAGTTCGGCTGCGAATAATAGGCGGCGGACGCGGTGGGATAGTAAGACGCCAGCGCCTGGCCGACCGGATTCTGCACGCTCAGCGGAATAATGTTACCTGCAAACGGAGTCCGCGCCCCGGTGGTGAGGTTGGTGCTGAGGGGATTATAAATGGTCTGCAATTGGCCGTTCTTATTGAAAGTCTGCGAGAAATTCCCCTGTGCTTCAAGTGGCGTAGGCACGGACAATACGGTGGTGGAGCCGTCCGTCTCACGATAGGCTTCGAGGGCCGCGAAGAAGAACGTTTTGTTGCGGCCGTTATATAACTTCGGAAGGACGATGGGACCGCCGAGCGAAAAAGCGAAGTCCTTGAACGGCGAGTTGGGTCTTGCCTGCCCGGCTTTATTGGCGAAGAAGTTGTTGGCCAGCCAATCCGTCTCCCTAAGGTGGCCGACGGCGCTTCCGTGCAGGTCGTTGGTGCCCGACTTAATCGACGTGTTAAACGTTCCGCCACCGGTGCGGCTTACTTCGGCATCGTAATCGCTGGTTTGCAGATTCAGTTCCTGGACGGCCTCGGGCGAAGGAACAATCACGGCTCGGTTATTCGAATCGGTGATCGAAATACCATCCACCGTGTAATTGTTGGTTCGGAGCGGGCCGCCGGCGATCGATACCTGTGAATTGCCGTTCTGGTCCTGCATGCGGTGAAACTCGGGGTTGGCTGCATACACAACGCCCTGCGCCAGTTCGCCCTCGAAGAAGGGGTTGCGCCCGAGCAGCGGCAGGTCGGTGATCTGCTGGCTTTGGATCACCTGGCCGGTCGACGCGTCGGCCGTCTCAAGCGGGGGAGCCTCGGAGGTGACATTGACCGACTCCGAGACCTGGCCGATCCGGAGCGAGAGATCCAGCGTTGAGTTGATCTGGGTCAGGATCACTACGCCTTTTTGTTCCAGCTTTTTGAAACCGGCCGCCTCTACCGTTAAGGTGTAAGTGGCGGGAGTGACGGCGGCGAAATCGTACTCTCCCTTTGCGTCCGTGATGGTGGCCCGCGGAACCAACGTGGCTTCGTCGGTGAGCGTCAGTTTCGCACTGGGTGTTCCGGCTCCATTGGGATCCAGTACGCGGCCGCGCAGCGACCCCTGGAACGATTGCGCGTATGCCGTACCCGACAAGACAAACGCGGAAAACAGAATTGTGGATATAACGAGCTTCATATAAGTGTCCTTTTTTACGTGTGGAACTCGCGGACCTGGCGAGAGACCTCCTGTTTTTGAAAAATGTGCTACTGGCCCTGACCGTCGCCAGGACCGCCGTCACCCTGCGAGCCGCCGTAGACGCTGCGGCCGTCGGAGAACGTCACGCGGCGGGCGTCGATCAGATTCGACCCGTCCTTGGCGCGATAGCCGTCGACGATCAGGGTGTCGCCGAGTTTCAGATCGTTCTTCTTCATGCCGCGCCGCGAGAGCGCACCGGGCGAACCGGCCTCGCAGCCCCAGTTGACGATCTTTCCGTGCTCGTCTTTCACGTCCAGATAAAAGTAGGTATGGGGGTTGGACCAGTCTACTTTGGTGAGAACACCGTTAAGGCGGATGACGGCGTGGCCGTCGAATTCCGCCGCAAATGAGTGATGGGCGCTGACAGGGATAGCGGCGATCAAGCCCGCCAGCAGGATTCCGCAAGCGATTTTAGAAAATCTCATATCTCTACTGACTTTATAGACATTTTTGGTTGACGTCAAGAAAAAATCACCCTATACTCGATCTACATGAGGGCATATTTGATTTCTGTGGCGCTGTTGGCGATGGTCCCGCTGGGCGCATTTGGGCAGCATCCGGATTTGAACGGCTACTGGAGGGGTACGCGCGACACCAAACCGGTGGGCAACATAGCCAAAGACCTTCCGGGACTGAAGTTGCCTCTGACTCCGGCCGGCGAGGAGGCGTGGAAGCATAATGTCACGGCCACCATCGATCCCGAGAGTCTCTGCATTCCGGGCGGCATTCCACGCCACAACGCCAGCGGATTAGGCTTCCAGATTCTCGCTACCGATAAGTGGGTGGCGTTTCTCTACGCTTACAGCTATTACCGGCTGATTCCGGTGGATGGGCGCGGGCATACGGAAGATCCGGACCCGACGTTCTTTGGGGAGGAAGTCGGCAAGTGGGACGGGGACGCGTTGGTGATCGATTCCATTGCCTTCAAGGACAAGCAGGTATGGGCCGATGAGAATGGCAGCCCGCATAGCGACGCCTTGCACGTAGTGGAGCGCTGGACGCGGCCCGATGCGACCCACATTCACGTCGAAACACTGATCGAGGATCGGAAGTTTTATACCAAGCCATTCACCTACAGTCGGACTTGGGTCGCGGGTACGACCGAGAGAGACCAGTTGCACGAATTTGCTTGTAGCGAGAACAACATCGATAAGGATCATCTGGGCTTCGGGCCGGGCCCGATCCGGCCGGACGGCACCCGCGGATATCTCGATCCCACGCCTCTTCCGCCGCCGCCCACCGTTACGCACAAGTAGCATGGGCAGGCGGAAGCTCCTATCACACTAAATCAGTAGACATTTAACTAGCGGATTATGTATGCTGTCGATAGACATAATGGATATTAAGGCCATCGCGGCGTTTGTCTGCCTCTCGTCTGTGGCTTGGGGCCAGGGCTCCGGTGCTCCTCTCGTGGTCAAGAACCAGGGATTCCTGCCCTTCGGCGATGCGCCCATCAATTACCGTTCGGAGGACCTGAACGACCCGGTCGCGAAGCTGCAGAAACGTCTCGACCGGGGCGATGTCAGGCTCGAATATGAGCCCGTGCACGGCTACCTGCGGTCGGTCCTTCGCGCGCTCAACGTGTCGCCCACCTCGCAGACGCTGGTGTTTTCGAAGACCAGCTTTCAATATCCAAAGATCGAGCCCGAACATCCGCGCGCTCTCTATTACAACGACGACGTTTATGTGGGCCAGGTGCACGACGGCAAGTCGCTCGAGTTCGTGTCCTTCGACCCCATGCAGGGGGCCATCTTTTACGTGATGGACGAACACAAGGTGGCGCGCCCCAGATTCGAACGCGCCGAGCTCGATTGCATACAGTGCCATGTGGCGGCTTCGACGCGCGGCGTTCCGGGCGTGATGCTGCGGTCCGTCTTCACCACCCCTCTCGGCACCCAGGCCCCGAAGACGCCCGCATACATCACGGGGCAGGAAAGCGATCTGAAGGACCGATGGGGCGGCTGGTACGTTACGGGCAAACCCGGCAGGCTGGTTCACCTGGGCAATGCGCTGCTTCCCGACGGCGCAACCGCCGAGCAGTTTTCGAACGGCGCCGGACCGAATCCGCCGGATCTGACGGGTCGGCTCGACACCAGCGCGTATCTCACCGGATACAGCGACATCGTGGCGCATCTGGTGCTGGCTCATCAGACGCAGATGCACAACCTGATCACCCTGACCAACTACCAGACAAGGTTGGCGCTGTATGCCGGCGAAGCCCAGAACAAAGACGCGCGCAACAAGAAGGCGGGGCTGCCGGCGGGAACCATTTCGGACGCCGCCCGCAGGCAGTTCGAGCGCCCGGCCGAGCAGTTGGTGAGATACCTTCTTTTCACCAATGAAGCCCCGCTGAAAGAACCGGTGGCAGGCACGGCCGGTTTTGCCGAACAGTTCGCGGCGCGCGGTCCTCGCGACCCACAAGGGCGATCCCTGCGCGATTTCGATCTGCGCACCAGAATCTTCAGGTATCCGTGCAGTTACCTGATCTACTCGGAGGCGTTCGACGCCATTCCGGAGCCGGCCAAAGGCTATATCCATCGCCGGCTGTATGAGGTCCTGAGCGGTCGCGATCAAAGCCCCGAATTCGCGACTCTGTCGAGCGAGGACCGGCGGGCGATTCTTGAAATCCTGATGGCCACCAAGCCCGGCTTTCGTGAAGGGGCGTCAACCGTAGTTACAGAAAGGAAAACGAACACACAATGAGAAGTCTTTCAATGAGTCTGACTGTTGTCGCCGTCGCGTTCGGTATCGGCGCTGCCGCTGCCGCCCCACAGACTGAAAATCTGGATGGGCGCTGGTCGGCAACGGTGGTGCAGGGCGGCGTTACAATTCCGTTCCGCCTCGATATCTCGAGCGACGGCAGCAACTTTACCGGCACGCTCTACAACGGCGAAGAGAAGGAAGTCACCACCAGCGCCAGCTTTCAGAATGGCAAGCTGGAATTGGTATTTGACCACTATCTGACGACCATCACCGGGACTGTGAAGAACGGTGAACTGGATGGCCAGGTCATTAATACAAGGCGTGTCGGCGCGGCCGCGACGGCTCTTCCCGGTGCGGACGAGAGTGTCGCCAATCGGCGCGCAGGCGCGGGTGGAGGCAGTCCGTTCCACGCCACACGTTACGTTGCACCCACGGCGGAAGCGGTGGCCAACGTTCCCTCGATTGACGGCGTCTGGGAAATCCCGCACGAGTCTCCCAAGGGAGAGAAAGCCTGGCGGCTGATCGTCACCCAGCACGGGGCCGACATCACCACCACGGTGCTGCGCGTCGATGGCGACACCGGCGCACTCACCGGAAGCTGGCAGGACGGTAAGTTCGTGGCCAGCCATTTCGACGCCGCTCGTCCCGGTCTGATCGAACTCAAGCCGCAGCCGGATGGAACGCTCGAGGTGAATCTGAATGCCGGCCAGCGTACTGGTGTGCTGACCGCCTACCGTCCCGAAGCGGCGCGCGCGAAGGGCTTGCCGGAGCCGGCGAATTACCTGACCCACACGTCGGTGAGAGATCCCAATGAAGTATTCACCTACAGCTTCCCCGACATTCACGGCAAGGTGCTGTCGAACGACGATCCGAAGTTCAAGGGTAAGGTGGTGCTCGCCATCGTTACCGGAACGTGGTGCCCGAACTGCCACGACGAAGCGCGCTATCTGGTCGAACTCTACAACAAGTATCACGAACAGGGCCTCGAGATTGTGGCTCTCGATTTCGAAGAACCCGATCAGCAGGTCTCTTTGAAGCGCGTCAACGCGTTTATCAAGGAGTACAAGATCCCCTACACATATCTGATCGCCGGCGAGCCCGCGGATATGTGGGACAAGGTGCCGCAGGCGGTGAACCTCAATACCTGGCCGGCCACGCTGTTCATCGGCCGCGATGGCAAGGTGAAGGCTACCCACGCCGGGTTCGCGTCTCCGGCCAGCGGCGAGTTCAACGCGCAGCTCAAGGCGGAGTTCACGTCGAATATCGAACGGCTGCTGAAGGAGAAGGGAACCGGCGAAGCAATAGCCAGCCGCTAGTCGCAAAAGGGATGTGGGGCAGGCGCTTCCGTCTGTCTATGTTTCTAAGAGATGGACAGGCCGAGGGCCTGTCCCACATTCCTGGATTCCAAACTATGAAATCTCTTTGCATATTGCCGCTGTTTTCTTCCCTGGTGTTTGCCCAGGCGAACGTCCTCCATCTGAAGGCGCCGAGCGAAGTGACGGCGAAGCCCGGAGCCATCGTCAGGGTGGTCTTGTCTTTTCAGGTCGATGAAGGCTTCCACGTCAACAGCAACACGCCCGCCGACCCGTACCTGAGTCCGTGAAAGCTGACCTGGAGTCCCGGGCCGCTCGAAAGCGCCACCGTCACCTTCCCGAAACCCGCAATCGAAAAATACGGTTTTTCCGCCCAACCCGTTTCCGTCTTTACAGGGACCTTCGAAGTTGCGACCCGCTTCAAAGTGGCGTCCGGCGCCAATCCCGGTCCCGCCACCGTCACTGGAAAACTGCATTACCAAGCCTGCAACAACAAGGAATGTCTCACGCCGAAAACAATCGATGTGAGCCTGCAGGTTCAGATTGTGAAGCCATCCGAGCCCAGCCGCGGTTATTGGACCGATCCGCGAACGCACCTCACATGGGCCGTCGCGGACAACGGATTCGGCGTCACCCAGGCCCAGGCTGCATACTATTGCCGCAATCTGACGCTGGGCGGGTATCGCGACTGGACCCTGCCTTCCATCGACGACCTTCACCAGCTGTTCGGCGGCCCCGCCAACCAGAATGGCTATCACATCGCCGCCCCCATCCAGTTAACCGGCTGGGAGTGGAGCGCCTCTGCCGGAAAAGAGCCCGGCGAACAGTGGGCTCTGGACTTCGGCGACGGTGGAAGGGCTTCGGTAGTAACCGGCGACTCCGGACTTAACCGGGCATTATGCGTCCGTCAGCCCCGGCAATTGACTGCGCGGATAGACAAATGAGCAGATTCCACCTTTCACCCGGTTTTCGCTGTTGTAGCCGCCGATCCTCGCGGCAAGTCACCTGTCCACCCCCCGAATAACCTGGAAATGGAGGCAACATTCTTATGCGATCATCCGATCTTCAAGCTACAGAGCAAAGGTATTACATTCGTCTGAACGACACGGCGGCTCAGGCCACTCAGGAAATGGGTCTGCTTCTCGATCAACTGGTCACGCGCAGCCGAGCCGATGGCGCGGTAGTCTATCGGCTCGAAGCCGGCGCCGACGAGTTCCACGCTGTGGCCGTCCAGTCGCGAGTCTCTCCGAGAATTCCGGAAGTCGGCGTCACGCTCAGCGCCGGGGCTATCGCCTGGCTCAAAAAGAGCCAGGAGCATCTGCAGGTATTGCCATCCATCGACGTCCCGTTTGAGAACCTGCCAGAGGTCCTTCAATACGGCTTTCGGCGCGTGCTGCTGTTTCCGTTTCGAGCCGAATACGACTTGCTCGGATTTCTGACTCTTGGCCGCAGGAGCGGGGACTTCTTCGACCAGCAGGCGGTCGACGGCGCTCAGCCCCTGGTACGGATCGTTGCCGCGCTGCTCGAACGGGACGCGCTGCAGGATGCGATGAAGGAGCGCAAGCTGGTGGAGCGGGCTAAGGGAATCCTCCAGAAGAAGGAGCGCATTTCGGAGGAGAACGCGTATCTCCTTTTGAGAAAGGTCAGCCGCCACCGCCGTCTTCCCATGGCGGAAGTGGCGCGGGAAATCATTCAGAGCAGCGAGAACCGGACCGCGCTGCGCAAGACGGCCTGATAACGAACCGCGCCAGTTGGCGGCGCTATCCCCGACCCGATTACCGGTTCTTCCGGGCCGATTCGTGGATGCCTGAATCTCCACTCCGTCTGGCTTAAATGCAACCAGCGGCGACGTGATAACGCTATGCGATGAGGAAGGGGACGGCCGCGGCAACGATGGCATCAAGCGCGTTCAGGAGTTCGTGGTCGGAATCGATTTCGGTGAGTTCCGCGTTCGGATGCGAAGCGGCAAAGGCGCGGGAAAGGCCGATCGGAACCACCTCATCGCGTGTGCCGTGGAAAATGCGGGCCGGCCGGTGGAAATCCGGACTGGCCGGATACTGCCGTGCGTCTTCGAGGAGGCCGAAATGCACGCGCCGCAGGGTCTGGTCGGCATAATGAAAGACTTCGAGCCAGCCGGTGGCGCGCCAATGGGCCAACCTCTCGGGACCGGTCAGAACCTCCCATCGGGCGGCAAAATCGAATGCCGGAGCGAGAAGGACAAGCCGATCTGCTTCTGGATGTGTGGAAGCGTACAGCGCTGCCAGGTACCCGCCCATTGAGGACCCGATCAGCCGGGCGGGCTCACCGGCGAGAAGATTGTTAATGAGATTTAATTGGTCCGTAATTGTAAGGTGCTCAAAATCACCCCGGTCCAGTTCTGGAATGGAAAGCTCGATGCCCCGCTGTTCGAAGGCGTGGCGAAACGCCTGGGCTTTGCGCGATGACGGGCCGGAAGCGAAACCATGCAGGTACAGATAGCGCATAAGCCATTGATTTTACACTGTTTCCAAAGAGAACTGTGAAAATCGATGGCGGCATCATCCGATGGATGCTACACTTCAGACGTGCCTGAAGCGGGGCGTGCTTGTGTTCTGAGGGCTGGCTGGTGGTTCTTTTATGAGAGCCATTGCAATGGCCGCTTTGCTGTGGTAAAGTGACTGGAGGTAGCAGATAGAGTCCGAAACATCGCGCACAGGCGCGCAACTGCAAAACATGGGTTGCGTGGCACTCGGCAAGATGGTATGAATTAAGAAGACTCTCGCAAGGTAGGTAACAAGCTGGTAGGGACAAGGCACAGGCCTTAGTTCTCGGTGGTAACAGCCTTCCTGGTAGTTCTTTCAAGAACTTCAAATTTTTATAGGGTCCGACCGGGGTGTAAAAAGCCCGTGCGCTTTTTGGCTTTTGAGATATAGAGCCAGCGAGGTCGGATTCGGCAAGTTTCGAGGCCTGCCGTTCGTCGTTGCGCCTTCGGGGGTAATGGCTGGGCGGTACAGATCTTTGACAATCTGGTTGGATGCACTAATAACTTCGTCAGCCAATACGAATGTATTGGTTCTATTAATGGAACTTTGGGTTCAACCGGGGCGAAAATCATCTCACATGTTAAAAATGAGAGTTTGATCCCGGCTCAGAATCAACGCTGGCGGCGCGCCTAACACATGCAAGTCGAACGAGAAAGCCGCAAGGCAAGTAAAGTGGCGTACGGGTGAGTAACACGTGGATGATCTGCCCTCTAGTGGGGAATACCGTTGGGAAACCGACGACAATACCGCATAAGCTCGAGAGAGGAAAGCAGCAATGCGCTGGAGGAGGAGTCCGCGGTCGATTAGTTAGTTGGCAGGGTAAAGGCCTACCAAGACTGTGATCGATAGCCGGCCTGAGAGGGCACACGGCCACACTGGCACTGAAACACGGGCCAGACTCCTACGGGAGGCAGCAGTGGGGAATCTTGCACAATGGGGGAAACCCTGATGCAGCGACGCC
>JBEKAQ010000059.1:0-31796 GCA_050015835.1 Bryobacteraceae bacterium
CGGACGCCCCGCCGCGCCATGGCGACGCAACCCTCAGACCTCACGGGGGAAAGGGGCTCAAAAAAGTTAAAAAAACACGAACGAACCGGATTTCAGTACGCGATTCCAGGCCCCAGGCAAAACGAATCCGCATCGCAAAATCGCAAAACGATTTTTACGCGGAACAGAGCCAATTTAACCCCCAACCCCATGAAAATAAACAAAGGCAATTGGGACCCGGGTCCCAATCAGGGTCCCAATCAGACCCATTCTCCCGCTCCTCAACCCAGCGCCCCAACCCCCATTGCTAAACTGAAAGGCACCCCCCAATGAAGGTCGGCATCGTTGTCTTCCCCGGCAGTAACTGCGACCACGACGCGTGGTACGCCATCAACGCCAATCTTCACGGCAATGCCGAATTCATCTGGCACGATTCCCCCACCCTCGGCGACGCCGACGCCGTCATTCTCCCCGGCGGTTTTTCCTACGGCGATTACCTCCGCTGCGGCGCCATCGCCCGCTTCTCGCCCGTCATGCAGGCCGTCAAACAATTCGCCGCCGCCGGTGGACTTGTCCTCGGCATCTGCAACGGCTTTCAGGTCCTCGTCGAAGCCGGCCTCCTGCCCGGCGCGCTGCTGCGCAATATCGATCTTAAATTTCACTGCCATGAGGTCGCCCTGCGCACCGAAACCACCCATTCGCCCTTCACTTCGAAGCTTCGCAAAGACGAAATTCTGCGCATCCCCATCGCCCACGGAGAAGGCCGCTATTTCGCCGACGAGCCCACGCTCGACGAACTCGAAAAGGAAGATCGCGTCGTCTTCCGCTATCTCGAAAATCCCAACGGCTCCGCCCGCGACATCGCGGGCATCCTCAATCGCGAACGTAACGTCATGGGCATGATGCCGCATCCCGAACGCGCCTGCGACCCGCTCATGGGATCCACCAGCGGCCTCGGCATTCTGGAATCCGTGGCTGCGAGATGACCATCACTCCGGAGCTCGTAACTCAACATCAACTCACCATAGCCGAATACCAGAAAATCGTCTCCCTCCTCGGCCGCGAGCCCAGCTACACCGAACTCGGCGTCTTCAGCGTCATGTGGAGCGAGCATTGTTCTTACAAAAGCTCCCGCATCCACCTGAAGAAACTCCCCACCGAAGGCAAATACGTTGTCCAGGGACCGGGCGAAAACGCGGGCATCATTGGCATCGGCGGCGGCTGGGTCGTCGCCTTCAAAATCGAATCCCACAACCACCCCAGCTACATCGAGCCCTTCCAGGGAGCGGCCACCGGCGTCGGAGGCATCCTGCGCGACATCTTCACCATGGGCGCCCGCCCCATCGCCGTAATGGATTCCCTCCGCTTCGGCAATGTGGAACAGGCGCTATCGCCTGTTCGCCGCATACTTGCGGGAGTAGTCCAGGGAATAGCGCATTACGGAAACTGTTTCGGAGTCCCGACAGTAGGAGGAGAATGCGCGTTCGAAGACTGTTATTCGGGAAATCCCCTGGTAAACGTCTTCGCCCTGGGAGTCTGCAAAGAAAATGAGATTTTCTACGCCAAAGCCTCAGGCATAGGCAACCCAGTGATTTACGTTGGCGCCAAAACCGGGCGCGACGGCATCCACGGAGCCTCCATGGCCAGCGCCGAATTCACCGAGGAATCCAAACAAAAGCGCCCCAACGTTCAGGTCGGCGATCCCTTCCTTGAAAAGCTTCTCCTCGAAGCCTGCCTCGAAGCCATGCACACCGGAGCCATCGTCGCCATTCAGGACATGGGCGCCGCCGGACTCACCTCCTCCTCCTGCGAAATGGGCAGCCGCGGCGGCGTCGGCATCGAGATCGATCTCGACCGCGTCCCCCAGCGCGAACCCGGCATGACCGCCTATGAAATGCTCCTCTCCGAATCTCAGGAGCGCATGCTGCTGGTGGCCGAAAAGGGCAGGGAAGACGAGGTTTTCCACGTATTCCGCAAGTGGGGACTCGACGCCGTAACCATAGGAGTAGTCACCGCCGACGGCAAGCTGCGCATCCGCCACCATGGCCAGGTCATGGCGGAAATTCCCAACCGCGCCCTCGCCGACGAAGCCCCCAAATACGACCGCCCGCACAACGTCAAACCCTATCGAAAGGCGCCTCTGGAACCACCCGCCGCAATTCCGGAATCTAAGGATCTGACCGCCGATCTCCTGCGCCTCGCCGCCTCTCCCGACCTCTGCTCCAAACGCTGGATCTGGGAACAGTACGATTTCATGGTCCGCACCAACACCCTCGCCGGCCCCGGCTCCGATGCAGCGGTAGTGCGCGTCAAAGGCACCGATCAATCGATCGCCATGTCGCTCGACGGCAACGGCCGTTACTGCTACCTCGATCCCCGCGAAGGAGCGAAACTAGCCGTAGCCGAATGCTGCCGCAATCTCGCGACCACCGGAGCCCTCCCCGTAGCCGCCACCAATAACCTGAACTTCGGCAATCCCGAACGCCCCGAAATCATGGCCCAGCTCGTAGAAGCCATCGAAGGCATCGCCGAAGCCTGCCGCTTCTTCGAAACCCCCATCACCGGAGGCAATGTCAGCCTCTACAACGAAACCCTCGGCGAAGGAATTTACCCCACGCCGGTGCTGGGAATCATAGGTTTGATGAAGACCGCGAAGCCGGTGCCCGTATCTTTCCAAAGAGAAGGAGCACACTTGGTCCTGCTCGGAGGCTTCGGAGTAACTGACTCCGTTTCTTTCGGAAGCAGCCAATACGTAAAGGTAATTCTCAAGGATCTCTGGGGCTTGCCGCCCAAACTCGACATGGCCTACGAAAAAAGGGTGCACGAAGCGATGCGGGAAATCGTAGCCAACCGACTAGCCGAATCCGCCCACGATCTAAGCGAAGGAGGCTTGGCGATAGCGCTCTCCGAATCCTCTACTAGCGAAATCGGAGCCAATGTGCGACAGGCGCTGTCGCCTGTCGATTCCGTCTTCCACCTCTTCGGAGAATCCCCCTCCCGAATCCTGATCTCCACTCACGATCCAAAACAAATTCAATCCATCGCGTTTCAAAAAGGCGTTGAATGTCCCCTCATCGGCGTTACAATGAAGGGGCGGTTACAGATCGGAAACGAAGATCACATGTTGATAGACGTCCCCACCACCGATCTGAAGCATACGTTCGAAGAAGCCCTCCCCCGGCTACTCCAAACACAAAATGCAGCCTGAAAATCTGGACAAATTCCATGAAGAATGCGGCGTAGTGGCCATCTGCGGCCACCCCGAAGCATCGAAATTGGCCTACCTGTCTCTCTATGCCCTCCAGCACCGCGGGCAGGAGAGCGCCGGTATCTCCACCAGCGACGGTTCGCTCATCTACACCACCAAAGCCATGGGGCACGTGGCGGACATCTTCACCAGCGATGTCCTCAAAGGTCTGCCCGGCTCGCTCGCCATCGGCCACACCCGCTATTCGACCGCCGGCGACACCGTAGCGCGCAATGCCCAGCCGTTTTCCGTCCACTGCGGCAAGGGCCGCATCGCCGTCGCTCACAACGGCAACATCACCAACGCACCGGAGCTGCGCGCCGATCTCGAATCCCGCGGAGCCATCTTCCAGGCCTCGAGCGACACCGAAGTCATCCTCCATCTGGTCGCGCACTCCCGCGAACGCGAACTACAGGACGCCCTGCGCGATGCCCTCCTCCAACTCGAAGGCGCCTTCTCGCTCGTCTTCCTCGCCCAGGACCGCATCATCGTGGCCCGCGACCCCCGCGGCTTCCGCCCGCTTGCCATGGGCCAGCTGGAAGTCAGCGGCACGCCGTCTTACGTCTTCGCCTCCGAAACCTGCGCCTTCGATCTTCTGAACGCCGTCTACCTCAACGACGTGCAGCCCGGCGAAATGGTCGTCGTGGGACCCGAAGGCATCACCCGCGAACGCTACGCCCCCGAACAGCACCGCTCCCAGTGCGTCTTCGAGCACGTCTATTTCTCCCGGCCCGATTCCATCGTCTTCGGTCGCCCCGTGCAGGATTCCCGCGAAATGATGGGCGTGTTGCTGGCGCGCGAAGCTCCCGCCGTCGCCGATATCGTAGTGCCGGTTCCCGATTCGGGCAATGCCGCTGCGCTCGGCTACTCCGCCGAATCCGGCCTCCCATACCGCCAGGCGCTGATCCGCAACCACTACGTCGGTCGGACGTTTATCGAACCCTCCCAGGCCATTCGCGATTTCGGCGTCAAGCTTAAGCTGAACCCCGTACGCAGCCTCCTCGAAGGCAAGAGCGTCGTGCTTGTCGACGATTCCATCGTGCGCGGAACCACCAGCCGCAAGATCGTCCGCATGGTGCGCCAGGCCGGCGCGCGCGAAGTCCATATGCGCGTCTCGTGTCCGCCCACCGTCTCGCCATGTTTTTATGGCGTCGATACGCCCAACAAAAGCGAGCTGATCGCCGCCAACAGCAACATTGAGGAAATCCGCCGCTTCATTGAAGCCGACTCTCTGGCCTATCTCTCGCTGAACGCGCTGCGCCGCTCCGTGGCCGACACGCCGCGGAGCGAATACTGCTACGCCTGTTACACCGGAGACTATCCGACGGGCCTGATCAACGTCGAGCAACTGATCCGAGCCGGTAGAAAAGTCGTCTCGTAATGTGGGACAGGCGCTACCGCCTGTCCATTCTTCGTATAATGTAGTTTTAGAGGTCTAATGTCACTCCGCAGCTTTTTCCGCCTGTTTCTCCACGTCCAGATGCTCCCCATCCTCGAAAGCGGAGAGGAAACTCTGGTCGGAGGACAGGCCGTTATGGAAGGCGTCATGATGCGCGCTCCCCATAGTTATTGTGTGGCCGTGCGCAAGCCCACCGGCGAAATCGTCACCGAAGAAATGCCCGTCTCGAGGGTTTCCGAAAAGCATAAGTTCTTTAAATGGCCCGTGTTACGAGGTCTCGGCGTGCTCGGCCAAGCCATGTCGCTGGGCATGAAAGCACTCCGCTTCTCCGCCAACGCCGCCCTTGACGAGGGAACGGATTCCAAACCCGAAATCTCCTCCTGGATGATGACCGCCCAGATCGTCTTCTCCGTCGTCTTCTTCCTGGCGCTCTATAAGCTGGTCCCGCTGAAGCTGACCTTCTATCTCGGCCACTGGATTCCCGCCATCAACGCCGCCGGCTTCCGGGGCCAAATCCTCTTCAACCTGGTCGACGGTCTGATCCGCCTTAGCATTTTCATCGCGTTCCTCTATCTCATCTCCCGCGCCAAAGACATCCGGCGCGTCTTCGAATACCATGGCGCGGAACACAAAGTCGTCTTCAACTTCGAATCCGGCCAACCGGTCAACGTGGAAAACGCGCAGAAATTCGTCACCTTCCACCCCCGCTGCGGAACCAGCTTCATGTTCGTTATTATGCTGATTTCCATGGTCGTCTACATGCTCATCCCGGTGCAGACGTTCGCCGCCAGGCTCGCCATCCGCGTCGTCCTGCTGCCCGTCATCGCCGGCGTCAGTTATGAGCTGATCCGCTTCGCCGCCAAACGCCGCGGCTCTTTCATGGCCACGCTCACCGCGCCCGGATTATGGACGCAGCGCATCACCACCAAACCTCCCTCCGATGAACAGGCCGCGGTGGCGATTCGCGCTCTCGACGGCGCCATGGTGCTCGAGAACCAACAGGGCGGCGAACTCGTCATCGCCTGATCCGCCATGCAGTATTCCAAAAAGCTCGACCAGATCGAAGCGCATTTCGAGGAACTGACCGCGCAGATGGCCGACCACGCCGTCATCGGCGATGGCGAGCAGTATCGCAAAGTCTCGAAAGCTCACAGCGATCTCTCGGAAATTGTCGCCAAATACCGCGATTACAAACAGGGCGCCGGCCAGCTCGAACAGGCTAAGGCCATGCTCCTCGAATCCGATCCCGACATGCAGGAACTGGCGCGCCTCGAAATCGACCACCTCGAGCCGCAACTGCAGCAGATCGAGCAGGATCTCAAGGTTCTCCTGCTCCCCAAAGATCCGCTCGACGAAAAAGACGTAGTCCTCGAAATTCGCGCCGGCACCGGTGGCGACGAGGCCAGCCTCTTCGCCGCCGAAATCTTCCGCATGTACACCCGCTACGCCGAAACGCAGCGCTGGAAAGTGGAAGTCACTTCCGCCAGCGAATCCTCCGTGGGCGGCCTCAAGGAAGTCCTCGCCCTGATCAGCGGCAACCGCGTCTACAGCCGCCTCAAGTACGAGAGTGGAGTCCACCGCGTCCAGCGCGTGCCGGAGACCGAGCAGCAGGGCCGCGTCCACACCTCCGCCATCACCGTGGCCGTCCTGCCCGAAGCGGATGAAGTCGAAATCAAGGTGGAGGAAAAAGACATCCGCGTCGATACCTTCTGCTCCTCCGGCCCCGGCGGCCAGTCCGTCAACACCACCTATTCAGCGGTGCGCATCACCCACCTCCCCACCGGCGTGATCGTCTCCTGCCAGGACGAAAAATCGCAGATCAAGAACCGCGCCAAAGCCCTGCGCGTGCTGCGTTCCCGGCTCTATGAGATCGAGCTCGAAAAGCAGCAGGCGGCCATCGGAGCCGAGCGCAAGAGCATGGTCGGAACCGGCGACCGCAGCGAAAAAATCCGCACATACAACTTCCCCCAGAACCGCCTCACCGACCACCGCATCGGCCTCACCCTGCACCAGCTCGATCTGATCATGGCCGGCAAACTTGACGCCATCTTCGACGCCCTCACCCAGCACTATCAGGCGGAAAAGCTGCAAAAAGAGGGCGCCGCCGCCTGACGGTATGGTGACGCGGATGAACCTCCGCACCGCTCTCCTCCAAGGCACGGGACTGCTTGAACAAAACGACGTAATCGCCCCGCGCCTCACGGCCGAAGTGCTCCTCGGCCACGCTGTTCACTGCGATCGCGCGTACTTCTACGCCCATCCCGAGCAAGAGCTCCGCGAGGTCGAATGGATCCACTACGGCCGCTACCTGCACGAGCGCATCGCCGGCAAGCCGACTCAATACATCACGAAGAAACAGGAATTCTATGGCCGCGAATTCCGCGTAACCCCGGACGTTCTGATCCCTCGCCCGGAAACAGAACTACTGGTAGAGACTGCTCTGAAATACGCCCGCGGCCTGACCATAGACGTGGGCACAGGATCGGGAGCCGTAGCCGTGACGCTGGCCATCGAGACCGGCGCGCCGTTGATCGCAACCGATCTGTCGCCACAAGCCCTCGCCGTCGCCCAAACTAATGCCGCAGCCCTGAACGCGCGCGTCCAATTTATCCAGGCCGACTTGCTCGAACTTTTCGCCGACAGCGCCGCCTACCTCATCGTCTCCAATCCCCCCTACGTCCCCCTGAACGCCGGACTCCAGCGCGAAGTGCGCGATTATGAGCCGCATCTGGCCCTTTTCGCCGGAGCCACGGGCCTCGAAATCTACCAGCGTCTGATCCCTCAAGCCCGCCGCGTCCTGAAGCCTGGCGGAACCCTGGCGCTCGAGCTCGGCTTCAGTATGGCCACCCAGGTCGCCGCCATGGTCGCCTCCTGGCGAAACGTCCAGGTCCTGCCCGATCTCGCCGGAATCCCGCGCGTGCTGGTCTGCGAAAAGCCGTGACACGCACCATCTTCCACGTCGACATGGACGCCTTTTTCGTGTCCGTGGAAGAGCTCTACGACCCCAATCTCAAAGGGAAACCGGTAGTCGTAGGCGGCAAAAGCCACGAGCGCGGAGTAGTCTCGGCCGCCTCCTACGAAGCCCGCAAATTCGGCGTCCACTCCGCCATGCCGCTGCGCACCGCCTATGAGCACTGCCCGCAAGCCATCTTCGTCGAGGGCCATCCCGAGCGCTACCGCGAGTTTTCCGGCCGCGTCTTCGAAATCCTCAATCGCTTCTCGCCCGTAGTCGAAATGGCCTCGATCGACGAAGCTTACATCGATATGACCGGCACCGAGCGTCTTCACGGACCGCCCCTGCGCGCCGCCCACCTGCTGCACGAAGCCGTCAAGAAGGCGACCAATCTCAACTGCTCCATCGGCATCGCCACCTCGCGCCTCGTGGCCAAAATCGCCTCCGATCAGGCCAAGCGCAACGGCATCCTCCACGTGCTGCCCGGCCGCGAGGCCCGCTTCCTCGCCCCGCTCGAAGTCCGCCGCATCCCCGGCGTGGGCAAGGTGATGGAAAAAAACCTCCATTCCATCGGCATTCGACGCATCGGCGATCTCGCCGCGCTCGGCGACAAAGATCTCGAAGCCCGCTTTGGCAAATGGGGATTGGCGCTGGCAGGCAAGTCCCAGGGTCTCGACGCGGGCGGCTGGTTCGACGCCGCAATCGGCGAGCGCGGCGACCCGAAATCCATCAGCCACGAACACACCTTCGACCAGGATACGCTCGATGCCGAACGCCTCGAAGCCACTCTCGCCCATCTCGCCGAGAAAGTAGCGCGCCGTCTGCGCGAGCATGGCCTCCACGCCCGCACCCTTCAGCTCAAGCTGCGCTATTCCGATTTCTCCACCATCACCCGCGCCCTCACTCTGCCCAAGCCGTCCCAGCTCGATATCGATCTCATCGAGCACTCGCGCCGTCTCCTGCACGCCAACTGGGAACGCGTCCGCGCCATCCGCCTCATCGGCATCCACACCTCAGGCCTTGAAAAGTCGGACGGCCAGCTCGACCTGATGGACGGTGGACGCTCCGACCGCTGGCGTCAGGCTCTCGAAGCCGCCGACCGTCTGCGCGACCGCTATGGAGAAAGCGCCGTGGCCCTCGGCTCAGGACTACGTGGCAAATACCGCGAGCGGGTGCAGGAAAATCCCGCCGCCCTCCCCGGCCAGGAACCGCACAAGAAAGAACCGCTCAAATAACCGGCTATTGCCACCCCTTCCGCCAATGCCGGTATGCCGCAATCCATTCGGCTTCCTCCGGTGCAGGTTCCCCTATCTGCAGATCGAGAATTGAGATCGTCTGCCGTGCCGCACCCCTCCTGCATAGGGCGACGATTTCGTTGTCTACCGTGAGATCGACGCCTTCGACAGTCAGGTCAACGTCCAGAACCCTCGCCGCGAATGGCAACTGCAGATGCTCCTCCATCATTGTGAACAAACCGCACGCCTGCTCCGACTCACCATAGGCATCGACAGTCGCCTCTTCGACGAGGGCGTCAAGCTGCGCCTTGCCAAGACGTCGTCCCGGCGTTGAATTCTTCATCGGGCTCTTTAGCCGCGCCGCCCAGGCTGAAACAGCGAGAATGCCGCACCCTGCGGATCCGCCAACACCGTGATCACCCCGACATTCTCCATCGTCGTCGGCCCCATATACACATTCGCCCCCAATTCCTTCGCCTTCCTGGTACTGGCGGTGCAATCGTCTACTTGTAGATAAATCAGCCAATGCGGCGGCGCATGCGGATTGCGGTGCTGAGCGGGTGGAATGCCCCCGATGAACGCCTCGCCGTTCTTGATATGCAGGTAATCCGAGTCGCCAGGCGGAAACGTCCACCCAAACAGCCCGGAATAAAACTTCACTGCCGTCTGCTGGTCGGGGGTGCTCAGATCGGCCCAGCAGAAGCTCCCGTTTTGCCCCTCCACCGCCAGACCGGTATGGTCTTTCGGTTCCCATATACAAAACACCGCGCCGGTAGAGTCCCTGATGACGGCCATCCGTCCATGCGTTGAAACATCGAACGGCCCCGCGAGCGCCTGGCCCCCCAGTTCGCCCGCTCGTTTTGCCGTGTCATCGGCGCTCGCCACGCAGACGTAGAGGTTCCAGTGGGGCGGCACGCCCATCTTTGTTTCATCCTCGCGCTGCGTGTACGCGGCGGCGCTGTTGTGTCCCTCCAGCTGGAACATAGTGTAAAAGTCATTCGGCCCCATAGGGCTGTCCTCGAAGGTCCAGCCAAACAGGGATGTGTAGAAGGATTTGGCGGGGCTCTGATCGGTGGTGCTCAGCTCGATCCAGCAGAACGCCCCCGGCGCGTGTTTTTCGATAAAAGGCATAAAGCGGAGTATAAGCCAGATTGGTTGAGTTCGGCCAGACCCACCACCAAATCTTTCATCGAATCGGCATAAATTATCGATTTTCGCGCCCCCTTGAAGTGGCACTCCACTTGCCTCATGATTGACCGAGGTGACAACCATGAAGACACTTGCTATCGCTCTGCTCGCGGGAGCACTGGTGACTCCCGCGGGAATCGCAGCCGGCAAAGACGACAAAGTCCAACCGCATTCCGACCCTTACACCGCCGGTTCGCCCGACGAAAGCCACATTGCAAAAGAGGTTCGTCATGAGCTGGTCATGCTTCCGTACTACGGAGTCTTTGACGATCTCGGATTTACCGTGAATGGCACTACGGTTACGCTGGTAGGCGCGGTTACGCAGCCCGTCCTGAAATCCAGCGCCGAAAACGTGGTAAAGCGCGTCGAAGGGGTAACTAACGTGGTGAATAACATCGAAGTATTGCCGCTCTCCCCCAACGACGATAGTATCCGCCGAGCGGTCTTCCGGGCTATCTACGGCGACCCCGCGCTCTCCACTCGCTACGGTTTCCGGGCCCTGCCGTCCATCCACATTATCGTGAAGAACGGCAATGTGCGCCTCGAAGGCGTAGTGGCGAATTCCTTCGACAAGAACCTCATCGGCGTCAAGGCGAATGCGGTCCCCGGCGCCTTTTCGGTCGTCAACGATCTGAGAGTCGAAGGCAGGTAGACAAGGTTAGCGCTTAGCCTTCTTACGCTCCCGGCGGTGCCCTTTTACAGCCTCCGCATAAGCGTCGACCCCGGCGTCCGGCATCTCCTGGCCCATCTTGCTCAGGATCCGGTCCCGCACCCAGTGCGGATCCCACCACTCGACGGCGTTCACCTGCACCCCGTCCACCTGCATCGTGAAGTGCAGATGATCGCCGCCGGCCAACCCTGTGAAGCCGGTTTTGCCGATGATTTGCCCCTTCTTCACCATGTCGCCTTTCTTCACCAGAAACTCGCTCATGTGGCCGTAAATCGTCTGCAATCCGAAGCCGTGGTCGATCACCACGCAGTTTCCGTAGATGCCGAGGTTATCCGCCCAGACTACCTTGCCGTCGTTCGAGGCCGGGATCGGCGAGTGGGCCAGCTTCGCCAGATCGAAACCCAGATGCGTCTGCTCGTCCACCTTCTTACCCTGCCAGGTGTAAGTGCGATCGTCCGCGAATCTTGACTCGACCGTGGCATCGACCATAGGCAGGAATGCGCCGGTCCACAGAAACTTCGGCTCCGTCTGGAAGCGCAAATCGGCCAGCGTCTTGTTATTCACCTTACGCATTTCGCTGTTGATATATACGAACCGCGCAACCGAATCGCCCGCTATCTTATGCTCCGGATCGATGCCGTTCACCATGCGGTCGAGATTCATCGACTCGAGTGCAATGGTGCTGGTGCGAAACTTCTTGGGAAATACCTTGTACCAGAAGGTCGCCTTCGCCACCGCCCCCGAAGGATTGCTCGCATAAACGTAGATCGGAGTATCGACGGGTAACTGATATGACAAAGCGAACAGGCTGAAAAACTCTCCCGGATGATTCGGCAGCGGATAACTCCGGAACGTATAGTCGCCCACCTTGACGCCGGCTTCGGTCCACGCGCCGGACGGAGTGAAAGTGACCATCTCCGACCCGCCCTGATTAATGTAATGCTGGACTCCATCGGCCACCACCTTGGGCGGAGCCGTCATCACCTCGACGTCGAAGGCCACCGAAGAGGTTTTCCCTCGGAAATCGTTCGACACCGCGCTGACGATCACCCGCGCCTTACCGTCGTGCAGCGCCGGCGTGGATTGCTTACCCACATTCGCAACCACATCGCGCGGCGCGACATGTCGTTCCGGGAACATGTGCTGGGAAGTGGCCTGCGCCACGCGGGTCTCATACGACTTACCGTCCTGCTCGACCGCGACGTTCAGGAAGCGCACCCCATGCGAGTTTTCGGCGTGAATATGCAGAGGCGTTTGATAACCGATAACTTTCGGCGGCGGATTCACCGTCAGCACCGTCTCGTTCGACAGCACAAAGACAGACAGAGGAACCGACACAAACAACAGAACTGCCAGAACCAGTAAGATATATTTCACTTATTCCACCGATTGACCCAATCGAGAAACGTCTTATACCAGAGGGCGCTGTTTTGCGGCTTCAGGATCCAATGCCCCTCATCCGGAAATACCAGTAACTCCGAAGGTACTTTCTGCAGTTGCAGCGCCGTATAAAGCTCCAGTCCCTGGTTATACGGAACCCGGAAGTCCATTTCGCCGTGGATCGCCAGGGTGGGAGTGCGGAACTCCTTCACAAAATTATTGGGGGACCATTTGGCATAGACATCCGGGTTATCCCACGGCATGCCGCCGAATTCCCAGATGGGGAACCACAGCTCTTCGGTCGCTTCGGCTTCGCTCGCCAGATCGAAAACGCCGGCGTGCGACACCAGACACTTGAAGCGGCTGGTGTGCCCCAGAATCCAGTCGATCATATAGCCTCCATACGAGCCTCCAGCCGCCGAGATGCGGTCCGCGTCCACATAGGGAAGCTTCGCCACATAGTCCGTCACGGCCATCAGGTCGTCGTACGGTTTGCCGCCCCAATCCTGATTGATGTCGTCGGTGAACTTCTGCCCGTAGCCGATCGATCCGCGCGGATTCGGCATCACCACCACATACCCTGCGCCGGCGAATACCTGGGCGTTCCAACGATAAGTCCAGCTTTCTCCCCATTCGTTCTGCGGACCTCCATGGATCAGCATCAGAACGGGATACTTCCGCGCGGGATTGAAACCGGGCGGCTTCGCCATGAAGCTTTGTATCTGCGTATTCTCCGCCCCCGCAACCCAGAAGTCTTCGAGTGCCGTCAGTTGATACCGGCTGAGTAAATCGTCGTTAAGGTGCGTCAGCGTAACTACCGCACCCCCGCTCGACGATGCCGTGCAAATCTCGACCGGACTGTCGCCGCTCTGCCGCGTGAAGACAATGGTCTTGCTGTCCGGAGTGAATTGCAGATCGTCGAGAGTATTGGCTCCACTCACCGCCACGCGCACGGCGCCGCCCTCCACGCCGACGAACTGGATGGATTGGTGGCCGCGATCCACCGCGCCGAAGAAGATTCGCCGCGAATCCGGCGACCACACGAAACTCTCGACGGATCGGTCGACCGCGTCGATCGGCAGCGTCAGCTTGCCGGTGGCCCGTTCGAGCACGACCAGGCGCCACTTATCGCTCTCATAACCGGCGCGCGCCTGGGAACGATACGCGATATATTTCCCGTCCGGCGAATACTGCGGCGAGTTGTCCGCGCCCGGATTTCCCGTCACCCGCTGCGGAGTGCCGCCGCCGATCGGAACCACGTAGAGATCGTTGTTCGTGCTGATGGCGGGAACCGGATCGCCGTTCATGGCAAAGCATACTTCGCGGCTGTCGGGCGAGATCGTAAAATCGTCCGGCCCGCCCAGCGAGAACGGCGGCACCACCTTATCGCCCGGCGAAAGATCCACCGCCTTGCCATCCTCGAGCGCGATGGAGAGCAGATGGCTGCGCGTCGGGCTCTGCCACGCGGTCCAGTGCCGGTACAGCAGGCTGGTAATCAAACGCGCCTGCACCTTGTTGTGGGCATCGGCTTCAAGGCGCCGGGCGTTGCACACATCGTCCGCGCCGCACTCCGGATAAACCTCGCTGACCACCACCAGATACTTGCCGTCGGGCGAGACCATCTCGCCTGACGCTTCGGTCGACAGGCGGGTAAGCTGCGCCACCCCGGAGCCGTCGCTGTTCATGCTCCAGATCTGCGAACTGCCGCTCGCGGTGCCGGCGTAGAAGATGCGATTCCCGTCCGGCGACCAGCGCGGACGGTCTGCGAGGTCCGCCAGTTTACGCGGCGCGCCTCCTTCAAGGGGCACGCTCCACACCGAGTGAACGATCCTGTTATTCGGTACGTCCGGCGTCGACACGGCGAACACGACGGTTTTGCCGTCGGGGGAAAGCTGCGGGTCGGCGATCCGCTGGATACCCAGCAGGGCATCTGCATCGAAAGGCTTCTTTTGGGCGAACAGGAAACCGGGGGCGAGCGCGAGGACAAGCCACGCCAGACTACGCATAGTCGAAATTATCTCGCATCGGGCAGAATAGACGGTATGAGACCCCTTGAGGCTATGCAGTTTCCGGTATTGCTTTCGCTGTTGCTGGCAAGTTGCGCCGCATATGCGCAATCGCCTTCCGAACCAGCCGCGGCGGTGCTCGACGATTGGCACCAGGCGGCTTCCGTCGCCGACGAGGCCCGCTATTTCAGCCACTTCGCGCCCAATGGAGTCTTCATGGGCACGGACGCGACGGAGCGCTGGACGGTGAACGAATTCCGCGTGTGGGCCAAGCCTTATTTCGCAAAAGGGAAGGCCTGGAGTTTTAAACCGCGCGACCGCCACGTCGCCTTTTCGGCTGACGGCAACGTCGCCTGGTTCGACGAAATGCTGGATACCACGAATCTCGGCGTGTGCCGCGGATCGGGAGTCCTGACGTTGGTCGGCGGCGCGTGGAAAATCAGCCAGTATAATCTTTCGATCCCGATCCCCAACGCGCTGGCGGACGCGGTCGTTACTCAGATTGCCAAACAGATCGCCGGGGCGGGGAAGTAACGTCAGGCCCCCAGCGGGTCCCAGACAGTTTTCAAATCCAAAACGAAACCGTCCACGGGACCTTCGCCCGCAACGGACTCGATGCCGGTCAGCAGCTCGGGCTCGCGCTCCGGCCGGTAGATCCCGACGGTACGCGTTTCCGGGTCGATCAGCCACCCGAGCTGAGCGCCATTCGCGATGTATTCGAGTATCTTCTCCCGCAGAACCCGAAGGCGATCGGATTTCGAACGCAGCTCGACGACAAACGCGGGACAAAGATGCCAGTACCCCTCCAGGGCTTCCTGGCTGAGGTTTCGAATCGCGCTTTTCGGAGTCCATGAAGCGTCGGGCGAGCGCCGCGCACCGTTGGGAAGAACAAAGCCCGTCGACGAGTCGCCTGCGATGCCGCGGCCATCCCGGCTGGTCCACTGGCCCAGTTGTTCGACGATCGCAAGATTTCGGATCCCGGTCAGCGTGAAGTTGGGCGGCATGACGACGATCTCCCCTTCGGCGGTCATTTCGAAGAACAGATCCGGGTGCTCGGCGCAGAACGCGGCAAACTCCTCATCGGTCATGGGACGGGCGGTCAGCGTCGCCGGCAGGAAGGCTTCGTCGATCGTGAACGCCATGGGCTTATTCTAGCGCCCCACGCTCCAACGTCCCACGCCGGGAGGGCAATTCCAGACGCGTAATCCGCGTGGGCTGATCGCTGTCCTCATCGTCGTCGCTCGGCTCATTGAGGTGGTAGTAATACGTCACCACCCCGGCAACGATAATCGTCACCGCCAGCAGCCCGCAGTAAATCGCCATCCGGCGCGTCCTCGATCCCGCGCCGCGCGCCGATTCCGCCGTGATGGCCGCGATCGACCCCGCCGCCGCCAGGCTCAGGCCGAACTTCCACGGCCAGAACATCAGGTCGAGATGATACTGTCCGCCCACCTGGCTCCAGAACGTGAAAACGGCCACCAGCGCCACCAAGAACACCAATATCAGGAACGGACGGAGCGGACGCAACATTCTCGAACCGGCGCGAAGGCGGAAACGTAACTCTATCAGGATATCCTGATTATTATGGCGGTGGAAGGAAGGCTGATCCCGGAGTTAGTCAACGCGCTCAGCCTCGCGTGGGATTCCATCTGCGTCCACAAGCTGCGCAGCTTCCTCACGCTGCTCGGCGTCATCATCGGCGTGGCCAGCGTTATTCTGGTCGGGTCGGCCATCGATGGCCTCGGGCTCTACGCGCAGGAGAGCACCGCCAAGGCCTTCGGCAGCGAGTCGTATCTCATCGCGCAGGTGGCCAACGTCGGCAACATGACGCGGAAACAATACTTCGACCGGCTCAAGTACAACCGGCCGATCCAGCTCGCGGACGACCGCTATCTACAGTCCCTTAACAGCGCCAATACTCTTTACAGCCCTTACAGCCAGCACACCATCGATACCAAACGCGAAGCCCTCATCTCCGAGGACACCAGCATTATCGGCGTATCGGCCGACATGGCGGATATCCGCGACATCGGCGTGGTGGAAGGCCGCTTCTTCACCGATACCGAAGAACTGAATTCCTCCTTCGTGGCCGTCATCGGCGACGATCTGAAGAACACCCTGTTTCCCGACGGCGGCTCTCCGCTGGGCAAGACCTTCAAGATTCAGAACCTCGATTTCACGGTGATCGGAGTGCAGGAGCGCCTCGGCTCCTCATTCGGACGCAGCCAGGATAACTCCGCCTACATCCCGGTCACCGCCTACAATCGCCTGTTCGGACCGGGAACATCCATCAGCCTCTTCGGCCGTCCCCGGCCAGGCACCGGACTCACCATGCAGCAATCGCTCGACCTCAGCCGCGTCGCCCTGCGCACCAAATTCCATCAGAAGCCCGGCGAGAAAGATCGTTTCGATTTCCTCACGCCCGACGCCATTCGCGGCTTCATCGACAGCCTGCTTGCCATGGTGGCGGCCGTGGTGGTTCCCATCACGCTCATTTCCCTGGTAGTGGGCGGCATCGTCATCATGAACATCATGCTGGTAAGCGTCACCGAGCGCACGCGCGAAATCGGCATTCGCAAGGCATTGGGCGCGCGCCGCTTCGACATCATGATGCAGATCCTCATCGAGTCCGTGATCATGGCCGGGGCAGGGGGGGCCATCGGCGTCGGCCTCGGCGCTGCGCTCACCACCGTGCTAACGGCCGCCTTCGGCGTTACCTTGCGCGTAACCCCGTTCTACGTGCTGCTCTCGGTATTCGTATCGGGCGCGGTAGGGGTGGCCAGCGGCTGGTATCCGGCATCGCGCGCCGCCAAACTCGATCCGATCGTCGCCCTGAGGTCCGAATAATGCGGCTCTCTCCGCGCGAAGGCATTTCCATGGCGCTCTCCGCCGTATGGACCAATCGGTTCCGCTCCATGCTCACCATCCTCGGCATCGTCATCGGCATCACCACCGTGGTGACCGTGGCGTCTCTGCTGACCGGTCTGCGCGCGGGCGTCGTGACATTTTTCGACGAGCTCGGCCCCGATAACGTTTTCATCTACAAGACCAGCGGCGATCCCAGTGCGCAGTTCGCGCCTCCCAAGGAGCGCAAGCGGCGCGCCATCCGCGAGGAATACGCCGACATCATCCGGCGCTACGCCACCAACGTGCAGCAGGTCGGCCTGGCCTTGTTCGTTCCGCCCTCGGCCAACGGCCAGGTGATCACCGCCAGGGTTCCCGGCTTCGAGACGGACAATCTTTCGATCGAAGGCGTCACCCGCAACACCATTGAGACCACCCCGCGCGACTTCGACCAGGGCCGCTTCTTTACCGATGAAGAGAACGACCGCGTCGCGCATGTCGCGGTACTCGGGTTCGACATTGCCCAGGCGCTTTATCCCGATGGCAACGCCGTGGGCCGGACGTTTATGCTCGACGGCGCCGAGTTCACCGTGGTAGGGGTTTTTGCCAAAGCGAAGGGCGGGTTCTTCGGGCAGAACGCCGCCGATACTCAGATCCAGCTGCCCATGAAGACCGCAGAGTCCCGCTATCCGCAGGTGGACCGCTTCATGATCACCTGCAAGGCGAAGCCCGGCCTGCGCAAAGATGCCTTCGACGAAGTGGAGGGCATCATGCGGCGCATCCGGCGTCTCAAGACGGACGAACCCGACGATTTCTCCATCTCCACCCCCGACCAGATCATTCAGCAATTCGACCGCATCACGGGGCTGATCGGCCTGATCGCCATCGCCATCTCCGGGCTGGGCCTGCTGGTGGGCGGCATCGGCGTCATGAACATCATGCTCGTCAGCGTCACTGAGCGCACGCGCGAAATAGGCATTCGCAAAGCCATCGGGGCGCGCCGCTTCGATATTATCGGGCAATTTCTGGCCGAGGCGATGACGCTTACGGGAGTGGGCGGCGTACTCGGAATCGTGATTGCGATTCTCATCACGATGCTCATCGGAGCGCTGGTGCCGTCGCTTCCCAGCATCGTGCCGGCCTGGGCGCTGATCACGGCCTTCACGGTATCGGTAGCCGTGGGATTATTCTTCGGAGTCTGGCCGGCCGTGAAAGCTTCGCGCCTCGATCCGGTAGAAGCCCTCCGCTACGAATGAATATGGGACAGGCGTGACCCGGTACGGCGACGTACAGACCAGCCTTGTCCAGGATAAGGTCCTCTGGTCGTCGATGCAAGCGGCCAAAGCCTGTCCATCTTACCGGGCCACAGCCTCCCGCACCGGAACCGGCGTCAACCACCCATGCCGATCCGGCTTGCTCCCGTTGACGATCGCGAAAAATTCCTTCTGCAGAATCTCCGTCACCGGTCCCCGCCGTCCTTTGCCGATCGTAATCCGATCGATGGAACGAATGGGAGTAATCTCCGCAGCAGTCCCGGAGAAGAACACCTCATCCGCAATGTAAAGCAATTCGCGCGGCATAATCTGCTCGACAATCGGAATGCCCAGCTCGCCCGCCAGCGTAATCACCGAATCGCGCGTGATCCCGGGCAGCACCGAAGTACCCAGCGGAGGCGTCACAATCTTCCCATCGCGAACCGCGAAAATATTCTCGCCCGAACCCTCGCTCACATAGCCGGATTTATCCAGCGCAATCCCTTCGGCATAGCCGTTCGCCACCGCCTCCATCTTGATGAGCTGCGAGTTCATGTAATTGGCGCCGGCCTTCGAGAGCGCGGGCAGGGTATTGGGGGCGATGCGGCTCCAGCTCGAAACGCACACGTCGACGCCTTCCGCCATGGCTTCCTCGCCCAGATACTTGCCCCACTCCCAGCACGCGAGATAGATATCGACGGGGTTTTTGGTGCCGTTGACGCCCATTTCACCGTAGCCGCGCAGCACGATGGGCCGGATATAGCAGGAGCGCATCTGGTTGACTGTGACCAATTCCAGGATGGCGGCCGAGAGCTGTTCGCGCGTGAACTGGAAATTGTCCATGCGGTAAATTTTCGCCGAATCGACCATGCGGCGGACGTGCTCGGGAAGCCGGAAAACGGCGGGACCGCTCAGCGTTTCGTAGCAGCGGATGCCTTCAAAAACCGAACTGCCATAGCTGACCACGTGCGAAAGGACGTGAATCCTGGCATCGTCCCACGCGATAAATTCTCCATTGCGCCAGATCTTCCCGGTGGCCTTCAACATTCAACCAGTATAACTGGGCTGCCGCGGCGCTTGGGTCAACGCGGCCGTTGTTCGAGTGCGGAGATGCGGGTTTCGTGGTTCCCGACGATACGCAGTATCTCGTCGAGTTTACGATCAATCGTGTTGAAGCGATTTTCCATCGTCATGGTGAGATCGCTGCGGAATTGGCCGATATCGGCGCGGAATTCGGCTCTGAGCACTTCTTTTACATCACCGATACGGCTGTTGTTGAGCAGAGCGCCGCCGAGTATGGCCAGCACGGTGATTGCGATTGCGACAATTTGCGCGTCGGTCATTGGGATAGCCCGCCTCTTCAGAATACTTCCGTTCGGCTGGGTCCGCGCAGGATACTCGCGCCGATCTTCCGTGACCTTCGGCATTCAACCAAATATTGCGGCGCCTGCTGCGAGAGCCTAAGCCGAGACGATTCTCTCCACCAGCTCCGCCGCCGCACCACGCACCCCGCGCCAGGGAACGCCCCCATCGAGCGTCGCGAGGCATCCTCCTTTACTGAAAGCAAGGCCCGCAAGGTAGGTGTCCGTGGCCTGGCGCGATCCGGTCAGGATGGCAAGGTCGAAGACAGCCGTGTCCGTCAGACTGACTTCATCTGCCCAGAACCGGTGAATACCCGGGAAGCCCGCCTTAAACCGGGCCAACGACTCCGCCGCCATGGCTGGCGTCAATCGCAGATTGGGATAACTCCGGTGGGAAACAACGCGGATGAAGCCGTTTTCCGTGACCGGGCAGGTGGCCCATCCTTCGACCGCTGCGCATGCCCGAAACCACCCGACGGCAGCGGTGTGATGGACATGCGCCGAATCGAGCAGGCTGATCAGCACATTGACGTCGAGTAGCCGGACGGTCATTCGTCGTCAGCCAGATTGCGCACCATTTCACTGGTGATCGCGACCGCCCCAAGCCTGTGCGTCCAGACGGGGATGCCGTCCTGAATCTCGACCGTTGGCGCTGCATCCGGCATCAGACCTCGCCTTGCCAAATCCGAAATCGCCCGGCCGACTCCCTGGTTCTTGAAGCGCGCCATTTCCTTTGCCGCTTCCATCACATCATCATCGATCTCAAGTGTTGTACGCATCGTATTATCAGCGTATCACAACATCGTAACTGTTCGCGGTGATTCAACTTCCGATAATACATATTATGTAAAATTAAGTGGAAGGCGACCCCGCTTGCCTCACCACAAACCGCAAGGCCACTGAATTCATGCAATAACGCCGTCCGGTAGGCGGAGGGCCATCCTGGAACACATGTCCCAAGTGCCCATCGCACCGCGCGCACTTCACTTCCGTCCGGGTCGCGCCGAAGCTCGTGTCCGGCAACTCCACCACATTTTCCTTCGCCAGTGGTTCCGTAAAGCTCGGCCATCCAGTCCCCGATTCGAACTTCGTCCTCGAGTCGAACAGCGCGGTGGCGCAGCAGACGCACCGGTAAATTCCGTCCCCATGGAAATTCCAGTACTGGCCCGTGAAAGCCAGTTCCGTGTCGGCGCGGCGCGTCACCATATATTGATCGACTGCGAGTTGTCTCTTCCAGTCGGAGTCGGATTTCCGAATCGCAGGCACTGTCGCCGCACCGATCCGCTGCCCCGACACAGAGAACTCAACGATCTTGACGGTGGCGGGCAAACGGGCGTCTGCTTCCCTCACCTGAACACGCGTTCGCCAGTCGCTCCACGCCCAAGCCAGCGTTCCGGCCGCCACCAAGCCCAGAAATGCGCGGCGCTGGTAACTTTTACCGCCCTCTGCCAACTCAATGTTCACTACAACCTCGCTTGGCCGATCGCGACCACCCGGCCCGAGCCGGCCTTTGCCACAAAGGCCACAATCCTCGTCTTAACGCCCTGCACTTCCACGGTGACGTTCCGATCGAAGGCCGCGCCGCGATCGATTTTCGCAATCTTCCGAAACGAATACACTACCGCAACATGCGACAATGCGCGACCACGATTCTCTCCCCGCAGCACCTGGGAACTCATGGCATCGTGCGCCAACGCCAGATAGAGGTCGCCGTCCACCGCTCCATCCAGGTGAATGCCGATCTTCGCCTTGCCATCCGCCAGTTGCGCCGCCACGCCGATGGCCGCTTTCGGCGTCCGCAATGTGTCTCTAACGGCCGCGACTGCCTCGCGTTCGTCACTGCCCACCAAGCCTTTCGCCCCATCCACCACCAATTCCGGAGTGTAAACCTCACCGCTCAGACGCTCGGCATATTCACGCTGGCGCTGGCTGTAAAGCGGCGCGGAAAAAGGATCCGCCCAGCCCAACTGATTCCAATAATCCACGTGTTCGCTCAAGACCACCAGATCCGCTCCGGCGATCGACTGATCGCGATCGAACTTCCTGAGCAGCAGGTCGGCGGGCGGACAACTGGAGCATCCCTCCGAGGTGAACAGTTCCAGCAGCACGGGCACGCGCGCCGGCGGATTTCCCGCCATCAGACACGAACCGATCAACACCGAACTCGCAACAACCCATTTCATGCTGTCTAAATCTCACCGGCCAGCCATCTTATTCCCTACAATAGAACGGATGAAGGGCCTGGCGGGAAAGAACGTTCTCATTACGGGGGCATCTTCGGGGATCGGCCGCGCCATTGCCATCCGGTTCGCTCAGGAGGGCGCCCATGTCGGGCTGAATTATCGCAGTGCGGCGGAACGTGCCGATGCCCACGCGGCCCTCGCCGAAACCGAACGCCAGTCCACCGGAGGACGTTCCCTGCTGGTCGAGGCGGACGTGGCCAGCGAGCGGCAGGTCGAATATATGATGGCGCACGTGATCCAAGCGTTCGGGCGTCTCGATGTTCTGATCAACAACGCGGGAATCCAAACGCCCGCTCCCAGCCACCAAGCCACCCTGGCGGATTTCGATCGTGTACTGGGCGTGAATCTGCGTGGGGCCGTTTCTCTGCTCCCGCGAGGCCATCCGGCACTTTCTGTCCCGCCCCGGCGGCGGCGTCATCGTGAATAATTCCAGCGTTCACGAAATCATTCCCAAGCCCACCTATCTTTCCTATTCGATAAGTAAGGGCGGTCTCGAAAACCTGACCAGGACGCTGGCGCTCGAATACGCCGACGCTGGTATCCGGGTCAACGCGGTGGGCCCGGACGCGGTGCTCACTCCCATCAACCGGGCCTGGATCGACGACCCAGCCCGGCGCGCGATCGTCGAGGGCCACATCCCGATGGGCCGGGCCGCGGAGCCTTCCGAAATAGCCGGCGTCTTTGCTTTTCTCGCCTCGGACGAAGCGTCGTACATCACCGGGCAGACCCTCTTCGCCTGCGGTGGCATCACCCTCTACGCGGAATTCCGCACCGCCTGGTCTTCATAAGGCGTCGGTCATAATAATCAAGTCGGGAACAAAAAACGCGCGCGCTGTCATATATCGCCGGGACGTGACCAGTGACGACGACAGCGGCGCACACCATGGAGGGCTGGAACCTGGCGCAGTTTCCGGTTGCCGCACGCGGGAATCACACCCGAGACCAGGTGCGCAGGGCCGAGTTCGAAGCGGCGGCGCTGCCCCATCTGAACGATCTGTTCCGCACCGCGCAGCGCATGACGGGCGATCGCGCCCGCGCCGAAGACGCCGTGCAGGAAGCTTACCTGCAGGCCTGGAAATCGTTCGACCGCTTCGAACCCGGCACCAATTGCCGCGCCTGGCTCTTCCGTATCCTGTTCCACTGCGTGCATCACCAACGGCGCAAGATGTTTCGTTTCCCTCTCGTCCCCGCTCGACGAGATAGCGATACCGAGGAGTTCCTCGAGGCCAACCTCCCCGCCCCCGAACCTGTGCCCGAGAACCTTCGCGATGAACAGATTCTCGCCGCCTTGGAACGCATTCCCGGCGACTATCGGGCGGTGGTTCTGCTGGTGGACGTGGAGGAGTTCGCCTACAAAGACGCCGCCGGCATTCTCGGCATCCCCATCGGAACCGTGATGTCGCGCCTCAGCCGCGGACGGAAACTCCTGCGCGGCGAATTGGCCGAGGTCGCCCGCTCCTGGGGGATCGGTGCCGGAGGAGGCGAAGACCGATGAATTGCGCGCGGATTATCGAACTCCTCGATGCGTATATCGACTCTGGCGACAACCCGGATGTCGAACAACATCTGGAAGGTTGCCAGGGCTGTTCAACCATCCTCGCAAATCGAATTGCCCTGCGCGATCGCCTGCGCGCGGCTGTCCGTCGCGTCGAGGCACCGGCGAATCTGCAGGCCCGAATCCATGATCGGATAGCACAGCAAGCACGGTCCAACAGGCTGCAATGGGTCCCCATGGCGACGGCAGCCGCGGTTATGCTGAGCGTCGGCCTGGTGGGCTGGTATCAAACTGGTCACCTGCGTCTGACGCCGGCTTCGCAGGAAGCCTATATCGCGTCCATCGCCCCGCGCGTTTCACCCATCATGCAGGTCGGGCTGACCCAGCATGTGCATTGCGCGGTATTTCGCCAATACCCTTCCGAGCAACCTTCCGTGGCGGAACTGACAAAAGCGCTCGGCCCTCAATACAGCGGCCTGGTGCTCGCCATGCAACAGCACCTGCCCTCTGATTTCCGCGTGGTCATGGCGCATCTGTGCCAGCGGCGGGGACGCTCTTATATCCACGTGATCGCGCGCCACGGCAGCAGCCTCATTTCCCTTCTGCTCACAAAAAAAACCGCGGGAGAGGCGTTCGAAGCCAATCTGCGCGCGGTGGAAGCCGGTACCGCCCTTTATACGTCGCAAGTTCAGCGCTTCAACATAGCTGGATTTCAAACCAGCGATTATCTTGTCTACCTCGTTTCCGATATGGATCAAGACGGCACGCTGGCTGCGCTCACAGCCATGGCCCCGCAGGTTCAGACCGTCCTGCACGACAGTCATGTGACGGGACTACAGCACCGCGTCGAGCCTCCGCCTGAGCTCGGCTACCTCTTCGCGCAGACGAGAGACTTCCCCTTCGAGCGCCGACAGACGGTCCGATGAGCTTGCGGCTGCGGGCGGCGCGTGCACTTCAGCATGTTCCACCACGCCCCCCAGCGTCTGGGCATAGCGAGGCTCCTTCATCCCCGCCGCCGGAGGCAGCTTCTGTACCAGGGCGCCCTCGGGCCGGTCCATCAGCTTCTGCACCACCAACTCAACCTCGTCGAGATCGCTGAAATTGTAAATCCGCTCGGTACGGGTCCTGATCTCACCCAGCGTCTGCTGCCCCCGCAGCATCAGCACGCAAAGTATGGCGGTCTCCCGGCGTCCCATGTTGAGCTTTTCCGTGAAACGCTGCGCGTACTTCGGAACTCTGCCGCCTCCGATAATCTCTGCCGCGTAACCGTGTGAGCGCAGTCCGCCAAGGGCGTCCAAAATGTCACGATCGTCGTAATCGGAGGCCGGCCAACGGTTCGATTTCTGATTGCAGGCCGCCACCAGGGAATTCAAAGTGAGCGGATAATATTCGGGAGTTGTGCTTTCCTTCTCAATCAGAGACCCCAGAACGCGGACTTCCGCCGGGTTTAGTGCGATATCCACCCCAACACCTTACCACCGTCCCGATCCTCACTTTCTTAAACGGCCATTGCATTGCTACTATCTGCTTTGGATCGCCCTGTTTAAACGGCCAGATGCCCCATCAAGATACGCCATCCCGGACCAGACTGTTACTCTCCGCGCGCAAGCTGTTTGCCGAAAACGGATATGAACACACCAGTACGGCTTCGATCGCCCGCCTGGCCGGAACCAGCGAATCGCAGCTCATCAAGCACTTCGGCGGCAAGGCCGGGTTGCTGGACGCCATATTCGTGGACGGCTGGAATACCCTGACCGCATGGATCGAGCAACAACTGGCTGCCACCACTTCGCCGATCGATCGGCTTCGAGCCATCCCGCGTCTGATGTCCGAGGCGCTCGATCGGGATCCGGACCTGCGGCAGCTGCTGTTGCTGGAGGGCCGGCGCGTCCGCAAGGAAGGCAGGCTGGCCACGCTGACCGACGGTTTTCTGGGTTTCGTCAAGCTGATCGACGGTACGCTCGACGCCATGCGCGAGGCCGGCCAGCTCAGAGAAGATCTCAATCCGCAGGCCATCCGCTCGGCCCTGATCGGCCTCACCGAGGGCGTGCTGCGCGATCGTTTGCTGGCCGAACGCGCGGGTCATCCGGAGGAATTCACTCCGGAGAATATCGGAACGCTGGTGGACGCACTGGTCGAATCCATCTCCACCTGATGTGGAGTAGGCGCGTTTACGCCGGCGCCAGAACGCGTTCCGCCAGAGCGAATTTCAAAGCTTCGATTCCCTGCCCCGTAACGCTCGAAATCTCAAAGAAAGGCAGTCCCCGCAGTTCGGCCAGCTTGCGCAGCGCCGCCACTTTTTCCAGACTCTCGACCGCGTCCATTTTGCTCGCCGCCACCAGCATCGGCTTGTGCGCCAGGTCCTCGCTGAAGCTCTCGAGTTCCCGCATGAGCGACTCGAAATCATGTTCCGGATCGCGCCCGGTTTCCGACATGTCCACCAGATGAACCAGGATTTTCGTCCGCTCGATATGCTTGAGGAACTGAATGCCGAGGCCCTTGCCTTCGTGTGCCCCCTCGATGATTCCGGGAATATCCGCCACCACGAAAGAACGCAGATCCGGCAACTGCACCACTCCCAGATTGGGCTCGATCGTGGTGAACGGGTAATCGGCAATCTTCGGCCGCGCCGCCGAGATGCGTGAAATCAGCGTGGATTTCCCTGCATTGGGATAGCCCACCAGGCCCACATCGGCGAGCAGACGCAGTTCAAGGCGCAGTTTGCGGAATTCGCCCGGATGTCCCGGCTCGTGGCGCGTCGGCGCCTGATGGGTGGAGGTGGCGAAACGCGCGTTGCCCCGTCCCCCGCCCCCGCCTTTGGCCGCCAGCCAGGTTTCGCCATCGCGCGTGAAATCGTAAAGCTTCTCGCCGGTTTCGCCGTCGTAAACGGTGGTTCCCACCGGAACCTGAATGAGAATCGGCGCGCCTTCGTGGCCTGTGCGATTACTGCCCTCGCCATGCCGTCCGCGCTCGGCCGTGTATTCCGGATTGAAGCGAAAATGAAGCAGCGTGTTTCGATGAATGGTGGCGACCATGGTGACGTCGCCGCCGCGTCCGCCATCGCCTCCGCTCGGACCGCCGCGCGGAACGTACTTCTCCCGCCGGAAGGCAAGGCAGCCGTTACCGCCATCGCCCGCCTTGACGGTGATTCTTACTTCATCTACAAACATGATGTGGGGCTGGCCCGCCCCGCTGAAGGCCGCGCGCTATTCGGCGGCTTTGACGTTGACGTATTTTCCCATGCTGCCGCGGTCGCGGAATTCGACGATGCCCGTGATCTTCGCGAACAGGGTATCGTCCTTGCCCCAGCCGACATTCTCGCCCGGCTTGATCTTAGTGCCGCGCTGGCGCACGATGATCGAGCCGCCCGGCACGAACTGTCCGCCGAACACCTTTACACCCAGCCGCTGCGCGTTCGAATCGCGCCCGTTTTTGGAACTGCCTAAACCCTTTTTATGAGCCATACTGTACCTGCCGGATTATGCAACTTACGCAACGATGTCGCGAATCCGTACCTCCGTGTAATCCTGCCGGTGGCCCTGCGTGCGCTTGTACTGCTTCTTGCGCTTGAACTTGAACACCAGAATCTTGTCGCCGCGATCGTGGCTGGCGATGGTGGCATTGACGCGCGCCTCGCTCAACTTGTCGGCCGTAGTCAGTTCGCCGCCGTCGCTGAATACCGCCAGCACTTTGCCGAGTGCCACTTCGGCCCCGGGTTCGCCGCTCAGTTTGGGAACGCGCAGCAGGTCGCCCGGAGCGACACGGAACTGCTTTCCACCCGTTTCGATAATTGCATGCATGGGAGAGTTTAACCTTGTTGGAAGCGCGTACGCACACGTACAACTCACGACGCGAATCGCCAAAACTCTGATTTTAATACAAACGGATGTCGAAAAACAACCTTGGCTTCAGCGGCGCTCCAGAATCGCCTCGACTCGGGTCAGACGGTTATCAATCTCGATGACTTTTCCTATGAGCGTATCGAAACGGGCCTCGAGGCTTGTGAACCGGTTGCCGATGCTGTTAAGCCTGTTCTCCAGGCTGGTGAAGCGTCCCCCGATTTGGCTCATTTGCAGAACATTGAACGCATACTCATGATGATCGCAAATACCGGCACGGCTATCGCGAAGTAAAGCTGGTTGCTGTTCATCCTTCTTCAGAATACCTCAGCTGGCGCAAAGCGCCGTCAGCGCCCGCACATCACCAACCCGCTCGATCCCCCGCACCATCTCCACAATGGCCTTAGCCTTGCCCGCCGGCCACTTGGCATAAGCGGCGCAGTCCATGAATTTCGCCGCCTCTTCCTCAAACGACATCGGATTGGCGGGATTCCCCTTCGCCACATCCGCCCGCCCCGTAACCGTCCGGCCATCCTTGAGCCGGATCTCGATGATCGTGGTCATCTTGTTATACCCGGCCGCTTCCGCCACCGGATCCACGCCGAACTCGACGCGCCGGATCATCGCCTTCACCTCCGGCCGGTTCACCACCTCATCGGTGAACTCGGTCAGCCCCGCCTTGCCGTAGAGAAGCAGCGAAGCCATGCAGAATTCCATGCTGAACTTCGCCTGCAGATTGTCTGTCGGGTTGTGGTGAATCAAAGCGTTCGGAGAATTCTTATTCGTCCCCACGCGCACGTGTTCCACCTGCTCCGCCTTAATATCGTGCTCCTTAATCAAAGCGAGCATCGCCGACATGCCCGGATGCGTCAGCGATCCCGAAGGAAACGGCTTGATCGAAACGCCGGGCGCGACAAACGTCCACGTATTGCCCAGCTTCCCCATGATCGCGGACGCATCGAATCCCCCGCCCTCGGCATGAAAGAAGCCGCGCGGAGCTTCGAGGATGTCGGCTGCCGCGGTCCATCCCAGCGCCGCGAAATCGGCCGCGACCACACCGCTCTCCGCCGCCCGCCCCGCATGGAACGGCTTCGTCATGGTGCCGAAATTTTCGCGCAGCCCCGCCGCTTCGCTGCCGCCGATTCCGAGCGCCGTACGCACATGGGCGCGATCGAATCCGTACATTTTTGCCAGAGCGGCCGCCGAGCCGAGAGCGCCCACGGTACCCGTGGAGTGGAATCCGTCCTCATAGTGGCGCGGGTTGATGGCCTCGGCGATCTTGCATTCCATTTCCACGCCGACGTTATAGGCAAGCACCAGATCCCTGCCGGATAGCGCTCTGGCTTCCGCCGCCGCCAAAGCCGCCGGGAGCACCGGTGCGGTCGGATGAGTCAGAAGCCCGTAGACTCGATCTCCGGCAACCGCCAGCTGCGTATCGTCGTAGTCGTCGGCGTGGATGCCGATGGCGTTAGCGAAGGCCGCAAACCGCACCGGAACCTTTAACGACGAGCCGATCACTGTAGCCGGTCCCGTCGCATCCAGACTCTTCAGATACGTGCGAACGATCTCCCCCGAAGCGGCGACCGACCCGCACAAAGCCAATCCCAAACCATCGAGCAGAGACTTGCGGGAAAGCTCAATCACTTCGGCGGGGATATCCGCATAACGGGTCTTAACAATGAATTCAGCGGCATATTCCGTGACCATATCCGGCTTCTTTGTCTGTGCCGGCATGCGTCTTCGAGCAACGCCAAGCAGTATCGCCGCCCGCCCTAAATCGCGCCGACTGATCATCTGACCGCCCATCCTAACACCAGCCCAGGTAGGGCAGGTTGTCAGGGGTACCCTCTGGGTCCGGCCGATTGTTAATCGGTCTGCCGCTCATTGAGGAAGCCCCGCAATCGCATCTTCCAGCGCCGGCAGCGCCCCCGCAAAAAAATGATCCGCAGCCTCGACAAATTGCAAACTCTTCGGTTCTGAGAAACTCGCAAACGCCGCCACCACCGCCTCTCTCGGCCCATGCACGTCCTCTGTGCTCTGCACAAAATACTTCGGCAGCGCGCAGTCTCCCAGGTAGTCGAAACGGCCGGGCGAAGTCGGAAATCCCACCGCAATCAAACGCGCCGGCCGAGGCGCAGCCAAACCGCATCCCAATTTCAATATAATCCGCGATCCAAACGAGAACCCCGCGAGCGAATAAGGCAGCTCCTCATACCGCCCGCGCAAAAATTCCAGTGCAGCCCGCGCGTCCTCCACTTCGCCATGGCCGTGGTCGTGTGTACCCTCGCTCAGATTCACCCCCCGAAAATTGAAGCGCAGCACCACGCTGCCGGACCGCCGTAACCCGCGCGCCATCCGGTACACCACCTTGTTATGCATAGTCCCGCCGTAGAGCGGATGCGGATGGCACACCAGGCACGCCTCGCGCGCGGGACCATCCTCCGGCTCCTCGAGTAAAGCTTCCAGCCGTCCCGCGGGCCCGTCGATGAACAACGATTCGATGCGGCGCGGCAACTCAGTTGGTTCGGTAATTAGTGAATTGCAGATCGATCCCAAAGTCCGAGCCCTTCAACAGAGCGATCGCCTGCTGCAGCGTGTCCCGGTCCTTACTGTTGACGCGCACCACATCGCCCTGGATCGACGCCTGCACCTTCAGCTTGCTGTCCTTGATCTTCTTGACGATGTCGCGCGCCTTCTCGATCGCAATCCCCGATTGCAGCGCGATATCCTGCTTCACCGTCATTCCGCCTCCCTTGACGATCGTGCCGTAGGTGAGATTCTTGAGCGGCACCCCGCGCTTCACCAGCTTTTGCTGCAGGATTTCAACCACCGCCTTCAGCTTGAAATCGTCCGCGCTGACAAGATCGATTTTCTTGTCCTTCTCGTTCAACTCGATCGACGACTTCGAGTCTTTCAGGTCATACCGCGTGGTGATCTCTTTGATAGCCTGCTGGATGGCGTTCTTCACCTCCGGCATCTCAATCTGGGATACGACGTCGAAACTGTTATCGGGCATTCCAGTACATCTTACCTTTACCGAGCCGCGACCGTCGGGGAGCGGTCTACAGGATCGAACGTACGCTTCCGCCATCCACCGGAATCGTGGTCCCGGTAATATAACCGGCGGCTTCCGAAGCAAGGAACGCCACCAGTGCGGCCAATTCTTCCGGCCTGCCCACGCGGCGTGCCGGGACGGACTGTGCGATATCGGCGAGGCCGGCCTGCTCGTCCATGCCGCGCTCCAGCCGCTGCTTCAGCGAAGTCTGCCTCACCCGATCCGTCAGAATAATCCCCGAAGCCACATTGTTCACGGTGATACCGAACTCCGCCACTTCGTCCGAAAGCAATTTCGCCATCCCGATAATCCCCAGCCGGCCCGCCGTCGAAAGCACCGACCCGGGCAGAACGCTTTTGGTGCTGAGGCTCACGATATTCACGATCCGTCCCCACCGCTCCGCCTTCATTCCCGGCAGCGCCAGCCTGCTGAAGCGCACCGTGCTCATCAGATTCAGCTCCAGCGCGTTGTGCCACTCGGCGTCGTCAAAGCTTTCGAACGGCCCGAACGGAGGTCCGCCGGCGTTGTTCACCAGCACGTCTACCCGGCCAAAGGCGGTTACTGCAGCGTCAAAGAGGGAACGCACCTGATCGGGATCGGTCGCGTCGGCAACCCGGGACCGCACATCGGCGCCGGTCTGCTCGCGTATCTCGGCGGCCGTTTTTGCCAGCAGATCCCCACCCCGCGAGCCGATCATGACGCTCGCGCCTTCACGAGCCAGAGCCAGCGCACACGCCCGGCCGAGGCCTTTACTCGCCGCCGCAACCAGCGCCGATTTACCCCTGAGTCCGAGATCCATCTTTACCGGCGCTGCCAGGTTTACGTCCCGCGAGCGCGGCCACCACGCGATCCGTGACCGTATCGATCAGGGCCGGCATCGCCGCATCGAGCGCCACCGTAACCGCCGCCCGCACCTGTTCGGGATCGATGATGGCCACCGAGCGCCGCGGCTCTGAAGGGTGCTGAAGACCACCCGGCCGCTGCGAACCCTGCTCCGGCTCGATGCGGCGTTTTCCCGAACCGGAGACGAACCGGCCGACCGATTCCAGCAACAGGCTCGCTTCAAACGGCTTCTTCAGCAATCCATCCGCGCGCACCCGGTCGACCTCTTTCTCATCCACCGGTTCCACCGCGCCCGCCGAAAGCAACACCGGCGCGCCGCCATGCGATTTTACGTATTCGCACAGCTCGTATCCCGAAACTTCGGGCATCGAGATATCGGCAATGATCAGATCCGGCCGCGTGTCCTGCAACCGCAGAAGCGCCACTTTGCCATCGCTGACCGTAATCACTTCGTGGCCTTCGTCGCGCAGAATCCGCTCGCCCATCCGCTGCGCATGCGGGCTGTCGTCGGCCAGAAGGATGCGGCTCATCGGGGAGCGTTCTGAGGTGCCCCACCAAGGGTTGGAAGTGTGGAAGGGGGGGGCGGAGTCGCGGCAGGGGCAGGCACCGAGGGCGTCCCCACCGGAACTGCGCCGGGAATCGCACCGGGAGCCCCCAGGGTGCCGGGTGCGGCAGGCATGGCGTCGGGAGCAGCCTCCTTCTTCTTCTTCGCCGCTTCCTTCGCAGCCTTCTGCTGGGCTTTCTGCTGAGCCTTCTGGTAATCCTTGAGCTGCTTGGCGGTCGGCATGTGGTTCGAAGGCGGCGGC
>JBEKAQ010000060.1:0-32530 GCA_050015835.1 Bryobacteraceae bacterium
CACCGTTCGTTCCGGGCGCGACCGGCTCCGTCAGCGACCGGCGAATTGGATCGTACTCAGGGCCAGTTTCGACCAGATCGGTGCCGAGAAACTTCACGCAGAAATTCTGGTATTGAAGGGGGCTCTCGTTTCCGAAGAACTCCTGATCCATCAACAGATCGTAGTTGAAACTGATTACTGAATCGCCTGTCTTCAGGCTTCTGGCTAGCGTTTCCGTGTGGGGTCCGAACCGAAACAAAGTGCTCATGCTGATGGTCCGGCGGATGAAGCGAGTCAGTTCATTGAGAAGCAATCTGGCGGTGGCCTTTTCATCTGTACCCGGTGGCGCGAACTCGTTCAATAAGGCGAGCGAGGAAAACACATCCTCAATACTGAGCGATTTCCACTGATCGCCGCCAAGCACATCCGCGATTCGCCAATGTTTTCGGATATGCCAGAACAAACGCCCGTACCGCTCCTCAATCTCTTTCGGATCGCCATTCAAATGACCTTTCAGAAAGAATTGGTTTGTCAGCGGCGGTTGGGGCGGCGCCTCCGAAGGGTCGCCCGTGTATCCCGGCATAAATTCCAGAGGGTCCCCGTGCGACGCGCCCGCGCCGAGGACAAACACAGTTCCGCCCATAATTCGATCAAGCGTATCAGCCTCAGAATCCCGGATCAGCTCGATTACCTTGCCACCTGGCCGGGAAACGCCCAAATCGTTGAAGTGAACCTGCCCCACGCGCCTGCGAGGTCCCGATCCGGGAAGCGTCCGCTGGCGCTTGATCGCCGCGTTACCGGAAGCGATGACGCGATCTGGTGAAACGCGGCACCAGGCACAGCTAAACCGCCCGGTCGTTTTCGTTCAGTCTGATGGGGACTTCGACGCCGTCCTTGAATCGTGCCGACAACACCAGTTCCCCTTCCATCGCCTCAATGAATTTTCGCAGCGTACCCACATAAAGCTCGGCACGACGCTCCGTTTTAGAGACCTCGGCCTGACTGACCCCCAGCAATTCCGCCATCGCGTCCTGAGTAAGTCCCTTCGCCTTGCGCAACTGGGCGAGATGCAGTTCCTCGGCAAGTCCGCGAGCTCCCGCTGCAATTTCGTTACGAGTCGCCGGTTTCAGCTCGGCTTTGATATCCGCCCACTTATGGGTTTTCATAGGTCTCCTTCAGTTTCCAGCTCCCGCAGATACTCGTCAAAAAGGAGGTCCGCCTTCGGCACGTTTTCCTCATACCACCGGTTGTTGCCTGTCTTATCGCCGCCCAAAAGAAGAATCGCGGACCGCCGAGGATCGAATGAATAAAGAACCCGGTACGGCCTGCCGCGGTGCTGAATCCTTAACTCGCGCATCTTCGTGTGGCGAGAGCCTTCCACACCCGACGAGTAGGGAAACGGGAGCGACGGACCGTGTTCCACCAACAGATCGACAACCCGGCCGACGCTCACCTGTTCCGCGTCGGCCAGACCCGCAAACCAATCAAAGAAATCATCGATACCCTCGACTTCCCAAGCCAAGTCCGATCATGACACGGTGGAAATTATGCGTCAAGGGTTATATTTCCGCTGCAGCGGGTCTTGCAATTGCAGCGCTGCTCCTCACCGCCTGTCAGCGCGACACCGGCTACTTCGGCGCAGCTAAAGCGTATATCCGCCACAGTCGCTTTCCTTCCCCAGACTTCCGCGAAGTCCCGTTGGGAAGTTTCGAATCGGTAACGTTAAATGCCCTTGTGTATCGTCGCGCCCGCCTGGCTCGTCTGCCTCGTGCGGACTGATCTGGACTTGCATCGGCGCTCGGTATGAATGTGTCATACTATGGCCAAACGACCCTGCGAGGAACATAGGCCGTGCCGTCACCGGAAAAGCGAACTTTCAGCCTGCCCGCCGAGCAGGCTGGTTACATCGATAGTCTTGTTGCCGCCGGCAGCTACGCATCCGGCAGCGAGGTAGTGCGAGCCGGATTGCGCGCATTGCAGGAGCGTGACGCCGCAGTCGAGAAGTGGCTGCGCGAGGAAGTCGTCAGCGTCTCCGATGCCATGCAGTCGCACCCAGGCCGCGCCATTCCCGCGGAGCAAGTGTTTGCTGCCATTCGCGCGCGGCATGCCGACCGGCTGAAGAGACGGCGTGAGCCGCAGGGTTGAATTCAGTCCTGAGGCACTCGGCGATCTGATCGATCTCGGCAATTTTTGATCGACCCCTACGATTACATCGCCGTGCGCGACGGTCCTGAACGAGCGATTGGCTACGTCGAACGCGCCATGTCGGTCAGGCCGATTGTTGCCGCAATCTTTCGGCGTTTCCGGAGCGCGGGGCCAGGCGCGACGATCTGCGCCCGGGATTACGGATTCTCGGCTTCGAACGCCGCGCCGTGATTGCGTTGCACGTGACCGCCGACAGGGTCATGATCCTGCGCATTCTCTACGGCGGTCGCGATCTTGAGACCGTTTTCCCCTGATTGACGGTCGGATCTGCCGATAACATGGCGATTAGTCCCACTTAAGTGCCCTTGTCGCATGGAACCGATTCCGGCCTGCAGTGATATCGATGGGTGGAATCCTTCGTGGTATGGCAGAATCGGTATATGAAACGCCCATTTTCTGCCACCGTTTGGCGCGAGGGCGATTGGTTTGTTTCCCAGTGCCTGGATGTGGATATTGCCAGCCGGGGCAACACTGAAGTGGAGGCTCTGGCCAATCTTCGCGAGGCGCTCGAGCTGCACTTCGAACCGCCCGTCGCAACTCACCCCCCGGCTGTCCGCCAAATCGAGGTAGAGGTTGGGGCGGCTTAAGCCCCTCGGGTTTCGCGAAATCAAGCGTCGCGTCGAAAGTGCCGGGTTTCAGGAAGTCAGCCAAAACGGAAGTCACGTCAAGTTCGCGCGGTAGTCGCCTGGACGGACAGACACCGCAATCGTGCCGCGGCGGCACGAGATTCCGGTTGGGACTCTCCGAAGTATCCTGAGCCAGGCCCACATCGACGCGGATTCCTGGGATCGGCTCTGAACAAGGGCTATTTCTCCGGCTAAACGCGCTCTTCATCATTTCGCGTCCGATACTCACGCAACGTTGCCGACGGACTTCAACGGAGGCGAAGAACGAGCAGACCTGAGTCAGGGTCCATTTCGAACTCGGAGATCCGAATCGCATTCTGGCGAAGGAGTTCCTCGATTGCCCGGAAAGGGAGGTCGCACCGCTCGATATGAACCACCCTGGGTGGCGGACCAGTCTGGCCGACCATCGCTGCGAAATCGGAATCCGCAGTCACGACGGCATAGCCATTCTGCCTGGCCCAATCCCGGATCGTCCTGTCATCCGCCTGCTTGAGGTCGACATCGCGCACATGGGTCAGGCCGGGGAACAGTGACGTCAGGCGAGGAGTCAGTCGCGGTGAGAGGTTCTCGTCGAGAAGCAGGCTCAAACGAGATTCGCCCGGCGCCCGGCATCGGCGGCGAACTGGTAGACAGCCGCGAAATCGGCCTTCTCAAGGTCGGGATGCTCGTCGAGAATCTGCTCTTCAGTCATCCCGGCACCCAGCCAGCCGAGGACATCCCAGACCGTGATTCGGAGTCCGCGGACGCACGGCTTTCCGCCACGCTTACCCGGCTCGATAGTGATCCCGCTGATGCTCGCTGCCGGCATTTGAAGGCTTCCCTGCACATAAGTATGCCATCTGTCGCGAGTCCATGGGAAGAGCGCGAGTTCCGGCATCAAAAGATCAGGAACCATAACGCCCTTGCGTCGTTCTACTCCTCCAGGCCTCCCATCCCTTCCATTAACGCCGCGGCCCACGCCGGGATTTCATCCGCCATATTGAGCAGTCGCCCTTTGCGTATCTCGAAAACCGGCCTGGGCTCGGCGCCCGAATTATCAAAGACGAGTCCCTGATCCACGATCCGCAACACCTTTCCTGCGTTTGCGAGACTGCGTCCGTATCGACGGCGTACGTCCACATCGGGCACGTCGTGCCCGCCCTGGGCTACCCGCTCGCGGACTCGCTGGATACTCCGCTCAGGGTTGTCCAGGCAAATATAAAAAAGCGACCGACGGTCCCTTGTGGGAGCGTCTCTGGCGGCAGAAACCTTGTGGGCACAGGAACTGGATTGCGAATCGGCGAGGGCAGATCGGAAATCTGCCCCACCAGGCACTATGAGACAAGGTTTCTGGAAAGTCTGGTAAAGAACCGTCGCTTCCGCGCCGATCTTTTTCCCGGCCCGCGAACTCTTCGCGCCTGATCAAACTGCTCTTCCCGGAACCGTTCGGGCCGGCGAAAATCGTCAGAACCGGCACGCCTCAGGCTGCCGTCTCATCCAGTTCGCATTTACGGCCATCCGGCTGTTCCATAACATCGACGTTCCGCTTCCAGTCCCGATAGAAAACCGAAACACCGGCCTCGAGTGTTTCCAGCCGCACAACGAGCACCCGCCGAAATAATCGCCGCGCGGAATGCCTCCTGAAAGAATTGGCCGTTCTCCATGTCTCGATTGTAGATCCTTCGGTAGTTCAGCGCGGCCATGCGTCCCTACGGCCGGTAATCCCGCCCAGTCGGCCTCTGTCACCCCACCCGAAAAAGCGGTAGTGGGCTACTTTGAAAAATCTCTCGTCACCCTTATTTTACGAAATCCGCAGAGCACCATTCCAGTCCCCATAAGAGCGAGAGTGGAAGGCTCTGGGGAGCTGCTGGTGGAATTGGCAACGACGGCACCTATCGATACACGATCACTTGGCGTCGAGTTGACTAAATTACAAGTATCGCCCGGTACCGGCGGTGCTACTTGCGTGCAGGTGCCTACACCGCTAGTGAAAAACGATGTCGTCGAAATCGAGATAGTGCCACCCGCATCCGTCAATGGAGAAACAAACTGGAAACTGACTAAAGGCTGAGTTGCGGCAGTGGGTTGTGAGGCTGTAGTAAAAGCAAACAATACATACGAAGTCTCAGGCCACACTTCTGGGTAATCAATATAAGCGAAAAGGTTGTCACCAGTGTCAATATCTGTCACTCCCGAAGTCACGATGTCTATATCGCTGTAAATGTTTGTATCCGCATCGAATGTAAACGAGCCGGAGATTGAACCGCCCCCCGCCAATGTTACGTCGGACAGCGTCCAAGTGACGGGGCCTGCACTCGCAGGAAGCGCCACCGACACAATACCAATAGCGACTGCGAAAATTGTTCGAGAAATACACATAGTCGTTTTATTCTTCTCGGTCCGAGAGTGAAGCGGTGCTCTCGAAAGATCTTTAGATGTTATCAACCGCCTCGCGAAAAAGCCAGAAGGGGATGTACTATCGGTACTGTTTCCTTTAAATCGCCTTACGCCGCTTGTCTTTCCGCCCTCCGCTCGCTGGCTTCCCATGCGGCCACGAGGTCTTCAACGTCCCAAAGCCGATCTGTGACGCCAGCGGCCATCGCAGGGGTGACGCGCAGCGTGCGGTGGATCTTGATGAAGTTGTACGCGAAATACCCCAAGGCAACAGCGGCCATGTGGTTCTCGATCTTCTTTGAGAACGCGTTCGTCAGCCTGGTGAATCGCCGGTTCGTCATGCGAACGCTGAGATTCTGCCGCTCGATATAGCTGGTGCTGATATGCTTCGGATCGGGGTTGCCAGCGATGCGATGGGTTTCGCACGCGATGCACTGGGCTGCCAGATCGGCCTGAGGTGAGTTTTTCGAATACGTAATTTTATTGTAGTGCAAAATTGAGAGTGCGATTAGGTAATGACGATTCTTCTCTCAGCGGGTGCGAGTGCCCTTTGAACCGCGTAGAGTTCCGGCGGGAACTATCGTCTATCGCGGGCTTGGGAGCGGTAGTCAACTTGATCGGAACCGAGAGCCGTGGGGGATTAAATACCCAGCTTTCATCAGGAAAAGGAAAGATGACGACGGCCTCACGGTAGTGCCGGAACCACACCTGTGCTGCGAAATCAGGCTACTCCAAATCGCTAAGATTGACGTAGCGGAAATTGAAAAGCTTGTGAACCCCGTAACGGGAGAGCATTTATACGTCTGGCAAGACACTGCCGATCATGCCTGCATCCCAAATCTTCCGTACCACGATGAGCACCCACAGGGCGCCCAAGACCTCGCTACCGATCTTGCGGGAATTTCTGAGGTGCTAACCGAAGAGGAATTCGAAGAGGCGAAAGAAATGTGGGCGACTAGGGATGAAGCAAGCGAAGACCATCAGCCAGAGTAAAGACATCCACCTGCGAGGTGATGTCGCTTCCGATGGTTTTGCCGCCCGCAGAACAACTCACATATATGTAGCTTTTTGACGGTACAGGGGAACAGTATAATCGAACATGTCGATCCCCAGCCTTCCAAGCCACCTGAACGCCACCGTCAAGTGCGAAAATTGCCGCCGGATCTGGTATGTAATCGACCCAGAATGCGACACGAGATAAGAGCATCCGGGCGTTAAGCAACGCTTCCGGGGTTGGTGCATCCTCTCCGGTTTCCGCTTCAAGGGCGCGATCCAAGCACCGCACCGCCCGATCTATTGGGGCCAACTGCCTGTCGTCAGGCGCAGGAGGATCGTACAAATTCGCCCGCGAGTGCGAGGGAAGCGGAAGGATTGCTTGAGTGGCCATATGATCGACCAAAAGGGCCGCATCCACCACATCAGATAGCGTGCGGCCAAAAAAAGTTTCTTGCAAACCGTTTAATCTGCTATTATCTGCATCCGCAAGAATACAAGCAAGCAGGTTGCCACTAATTTTGTCGCTTCTCTTTGGTTATGGTGATGCTAGTACCAATATCACTGATCATTGTACTACAATGATAAAACTCATCATCTATGTCACGCGTTCTCAGATGTTTGGGTCTTATCCCATCGACTCCGCGCTGCCTTCAAGGCAATCTCCCGCCGTCGCTCCGGCGTCAACGATACCGCCCTTTTTACCCCGCCGACCTTCCCTCCGCGCCGTCCCAGTTCGGCCATGACGCGCGAGATCTCCGACGTGCTCACCGCTGGCGTTTTCGGCATATCGACCTCCCGCTCGGTCGTGGCCTGCACCAGAAAGTGCGCCAACTGGTTAACATCGCGCGGTCTCTTCGGTCGCGCCGTCGTCTTCGTTGCAGGTTTCGCAGCTTTCTTGGGTGCCATACCACAAGTGTGGCACGGCGTGCTTAAGCGGCTCAAGCGGAAGATTTTTCAAAGTAGCCCACTACCGAAAAAGCCGGTCACAAATCCGAAAAATATCGCTGACAACAACACCTGAATACACTTACGCGGCTCGCAACCGCCCCGCCTGCCAGCCAAATCGCCGCCGCCATGCCTATACTGAGGACGCAAATGACCAAATGCGCCCAAATCCCGCACCCCGCCACCAGGAAAAACCGTCGCCTCAAGGTGTTTTATGTAACCGACCATCCGGACCATTCGCCCGTCCCAAGACACACTCACGAACCCAATTTATCTATGAAAACAAACCACTTATCTAATAAATATTGGCTTCGTTTCCAACCCGCCCCGCTCCCGCCAAGCGCGAATTTCCCCCCAAGCCCTAACCGCGATACAATGTTGGTCGAACCACTTTTTCTCCGTGGTAATTCCCCATGTGGATAGTCCGGCTAGCCCTCCGCCGTCCCTACACCTTCGTCGTTATGTCGCTGCTGATCACGCTCCTCGGCGGAGTGGCCATCAGCACCATGCCCGTCGATATCTTCCCCTACATCGACATCCCCGTCCTCAGCGTCCTCTTTAATTACGGCGGCCTTTCGCCCGAGGAAATGGCCAATCGCGTCGTCACGGTCTTCGAGCGCTCCATCACCTCCACCGTAAACGACATCGAACATATCGAATCGCAGTCCTACAGCGGCGTCTGCGTGGTGCGGATCTATTTCCAGCCCGGCGCGCGCATTGAACTCGCCCAGGCGCAGGTGGTGGCCAGTTCGCAATCCATCCTCCGCACCATGCCTCCGGGCATGTTTCCGCCCACCGTTCTGAAATACGACGCTTCGAGCGTGCCCGTGCTGCAACTGGGCCTCGGCAGCAAGACGCTGAGCGAGCAGGAAGTTTTCGATCTCGGCCAGAACTTCATCCGTACGCCGCTCGCCACCATTCAGGGAAGCTCGGTGCCGCTGCCCTACGGAGGCAAATTCCGCCAGGTGATGGTCGATCTCGACCCCGACGCCATGTACGCCAAGGGCGTTTCCGCCACCGATGTTTCGAATGCCCTGGGTCTGCAGAATCTGATCCTGCCCGCCGGCACGGCAAAGTTCGGCGACCGCGATTACAACATCAAGCTCAACAGCAGCCCCCGTCTGATGAACGAGCTGAACGATCTTCCGGTGCGTGTGGTGAACGGCGCCACCATTTACATGAGAGACGTCGCGCAGGTTCGCGACGGGGCCTCCATCCAGACCGGCGTGGTGCGCGTCAACGGCAATCGCGGCGCGCTCATGACCGTACTGCGCAACGGCCGCGCTTCCACCATCGACATCGTCAATGCGGTCAAGAAAAAGCTTCCGTCTATTCTCGCCCAAATCCCGCCGGAACTCGAAGTGCGGCTGCTGGCGGATCAATCGGTTTTCGTCAAGGACTCGATCATCGGCGTGCTTCGTGAGGCTCTCCTGGCCGCCGGACTGACGGGCCTGATGATACTGCTGTTCCTCGGCAGCTGGCGCAGCACGGTCATCGTCTGCATCTCGATTCCGCTTTCGATCCTCACTTCGCTGGTGGTGCTGAGCCTGATGGGCCAGACCATCAATGTGATGACGCTCGGCGGCATGGCGCTGGCGGTGGGAATCCTGGTCGACGACGCCACGGTCGAAATTGAAAATACCCACCGCAATATGGCGATGCGCAAGCCGCTGGTGCGCGCGGTGCTCGATGGCGCCCAGCAGATCGCCGCGCCCGCTTTCGTTTCCACTCTTTGTATCTGCGTGGTCTTCGTGCCCGTGCTGCTGCTGACCGGCGCCGCGCGCTATCTGTTTACGCCGCTCGCCATGGCCGTGGTGTTCGCCATGCTGGCTTCCTATCTTCTATCTCGCACCCTGATCCCCAACATGGTGCATTACATGCTGCGGTCCGAGATGAAGCTGTATCTGCTGGGCGAGCATGGTCACACCGCAGGCGGCACGGGCCCGATCTGGAAAACGCACTACATTTTCAATCGCCAGTTCGAAAGGCTGCGCACCTTCTACACCTCGCTGCTCGATTGGGCGCTCGATCACCGCAAGGCCGTCCTCGCCGGCTTCATGATTTTTTCGTTCGGCTCGCTGGGGCTCATCAATTTCGTGGGGCGCGATTTCTTCCCCGTAGTGGATTCGGGACAGATGCGCCTGCACGCGCGCACCCCCGTCGGCACCCGCATCGAGCAGACCGAAGTGTACTTCGCCAATATCGAGCGCGATATACGGGCCGCGCTGCCGCCTGGCCAAGTCGACACGATCATCGATAACATCGGCCTGCCCAACGGCGGCTTCAATCTTGCCTATAGCGATAGTCCGACCATCGGCGTGGGCGATGGCGATATTCTCATCTCGCTCCGGCATGGGGACCACGGCCCCACCGAGGAATACCAGGAGATGCTGCGGAAGCGCCTCGGGCACGATTTTCCCGACGTGACGTTTTTCTTCGGCGCGGCCAACATCACCAATCAGATTCTGAACTTCGGCTTGCCCGCTCCCATCGATTTGCAGATCGCCGGCAGAAATATCGACGCCAACTACCGCCTCACGCAGGAGATCGAGCGCGAAATCGAGCGCATTCCGGGCGCGGTGGACGTCCATATTCATCAGATCGTCGATTATCCGGAGATCCGCCTGAAGGTGGATCGCGCCAAGGCCGGGCAGGTGGGGATGACGGAGCGCGATGTTTCCAACAGCCTGTTGATTTCGCTCAGCGGCAGCGGCCAGATCGCTCCCACGCAGTGGCTGAACTGGGTGAACGGCGTGCAATACAATGTCACGGTGCAGACGCCGCAGAGCCGTATCGCCTCGCTCGATCAGCTGATGCGAACGCCGATTTCGGCGCCGCTGGCCAATTTTAATTCAAGCACGCCGGGCGAGGGCAATCCCACGGCGGCATCGGTGGGCGCCAGTCCCAATCAGTCGTCCATGGCGTACGGCAATCCGGGGGCGCAGTCGCCGAATACCACGCAGTTCCTCTCTAACTTCGCCACCTCCGAGCGCGGCGTGGCCGCGCAGATCGTGGATCACTACGACGTGCAGCCGGTTTTCGATATCTACGCCAACGTGGCGCGCCAGGATCTGGGCAGCGTGGGCGCGCAGGTGGAGAAGATCATGGCGCAATACCGGAACAAGCTGCCGCGCGGCAGCTCGATGGACCTGCGCGGCCAGATCAAGACCATGGAAACCTCGTTCTACCGGCTCGGCCTGGGGTTGATCTTCTCGATCGTGCTGGTCTACTTCCTGATGGCGGTCAATTTCCAGTCGTGGCTCGATCCGTTCATCATCCTGATGGCTCTGCCCGGAGCTCTGGCGGGGATCGTCTGGATGCTGTTCATCACGCAGACCACCTTCAGCGTGCCATCGCTGATGGGCTCCATCATGTGCATCGGGGTGGCTACGGCCAACAGCATTCTGATGGTCGTGTTCGCCAACGATCAGCGTCTCGAAGGCATGGACGAAAGATCGGCCGCGCTGGCCGCCGGCAGCACGCGCATCCGCCCGGTTTTGATGACCGCCTCCGCCATGATCATCGGGATGACGCCGATGGCTCTGGGGCTGGGCGAGGGCGGCGAGCAGAATGCGCCGCTGGGACGCGCCGTGATCGGCGGGCTGATGCTGGCCACGGTGACCACCCTTTTCGCCGTGCCCATCGTCTACAGCCTGCTGCGCAAGAAGGCCCCGGTCGATTTCGACACTAAACTGGAAGACGAAGAGCGCGAGGACGTAACCCTCTACCTGACGGATGCGCCGCCATTACACTAGGAACGTTAAACCCAACAGGGAACATCGAACCCCAATGCCCGAAACCAAATCAGCCCCTGGTGAAGTTACAGAGGCCGAACTGCGCGCTGAGATCGAAGAACTGAAGCAGCGTCTGGCCCATCACTCAAGCGACGCCCATCCCACTCACGGCCATCATCGCAGGCCGTCCTCGGGGACGCTGTTCATGCTGGGGCTGGCGATCGCCGTGGTTGTCGCGGCCGCTTTTTTCACTGGCTATCTTCCGCGGGAGAAGCGCGAGACCGAACTGGTGGCCGCGGCGAAGAGCGATAACTCCGCCATTCCGCTCGTCACCGTGACGGTGGTAGAGCGTTCTTCGGGCAAGAGCGAACTGGTGCTTCCGGGCAACATTCAGGCCATCACGGAAGCGCCCGTTCTGGCGCGCGCCAGCGGCTATATCAAGCGCCGCTACGTGGATATCGGCGACAAGGTTAAGGAAGGCCAGTTGGTGGCCGAGATCGAAGCGCCGGAACTCGGCCAGCAGGTCCGCCAGGCCAGTGCCGGCCTCGAGCAGGCCAACGCCGCGCTCGAACAGGCGCAAGCCAATCTCACCCAGGGCAGGACCAACGAACAGCTTTACAAAACCACCGCCGAACGCTGGGAAGCTCTGGTGAAAAGAGGCGCCGTCTCGCGCCAGGAAAACGACACCAACCAGGCGCAGTATCAGGCTCAGATCGCCACCGTTCAGGCGCTCGAAAAGGCCGTCAACGTGGCGAAGAGCAACGTGGACGTGGCGCAGGCGAATCTGGCCCGTCTCACGGAAATGCAGGGCTACCTGAACGTGCGCGCGCCCTTCGCGGGCGTCATCACGCAGCGCAATGTGGATGTGGGGGCGCTCGTCACCGAGGGCAGTACCCTGCTCTACCGCATCGCGCAATCCGACCGCCTGCGCATCTATGTCAACGTTCCGCAGGCGGATTCAACCGGCGTTCACATCGGGCAATCGGCGAAGCTGACCATCACGGATCTCCCCGCCCACCAGTTCCAGGGAACGGTGACGCGAACGGCTAACGCGCTCGATCCCACCAGCCGCACGCTGCTGGTGGAGGTGCAGGTTCCTAACGAAGCGGGGCTGCTGCTGCCCGGCATGTACGCGCAGGTGGATTTCACTACGCCGCGCGCCGAACCGCCGCTGCTGATCAAGGGCGACGCGCTCGTGACACGCGCCGATGGACCGCAGGTGGCCATCGTAATGCCCGACAAAACGGTGCATTTTCAGTTGGTCACGCTGGGCCGGGACTACGGCGACCGCATTGAGGTCTTATCCGGGGTGCAGGCGGGCCAGCAGCTTGTGATCAGCCCCGGCGATAACATTCAGGAGCACGTTAAAGTGCAGCCGGTGCTGATTGGCGCCGCTCCAAAGGCTAAAAACTAACCACGGGTATTCCTGCGAACCGCTTGCGTTTGGGGCAGCGATTCTTAACTAAGATTGGCCGTCATTAGTCCGTCTGCCTCCGATCAAGCGAGTCGACCAGGATGGTATTTCGGGTGCGCCGCCTGGGTCGCCTTAGCGCGCCGCTCCACCTGCCTGAACGCGGTCGTGACTGGATAAGATGTCTTTTAACTCGTTCAGCAATGGGGCCAGGCCGGCTTCATACCTGCGCCAGCGCTTCACGGAACTACGATACAAGGGTCTGCGGACCTGAACCGCGCTGGCGGTTTGCACCGGTCGACTGGTTTTGTGAAAGCTCAGACAACGGTCGTCCCATGGCAGTCCGCAATAGTCTATGAGCCGGCGAGCCTGACCTTCGATGTCGTCTACAACCTCTTCGTAGGCGACATCGAGTATGGCACCGGGCGGAAGGACGGACCGCCAGTGAGCCATCAGGTCCCGGTAGCGCCGGTAATAGCGGCCCAGTTCCCCGAGATCGTAGCTGAAGCGCTGGCCGAACACGAACAACTGCGAGTAGCATGATATGCACGTGTCCAGCGGGTCACGAACGGTATGGATAATCCTGGCGTTGGGCAGGATCAGGCGGATCAGGCCGATGCGAAGGAAGTTATCGGGCAACTTATCCACCACGCGGGCCTCGCCGCTCGCCAGCGCCGCCAACCGCGCTGCATAGGTTCGACCCATGCGCCGCAATGCATCACGGTCCAAAGCGGGAACACATTCCGGAAACGGGACCACCGAGTCCCTCAAATCAAACTCAGCCTGAGCGGCGGTTTCAAGATCCGATCGTTCACCCGCGCCATGAATTTGTGGGTGGCTGGCAAGGATCTGCTCGATCAGCGTGCTGCCGGAACGAGGCATACCGAGTACAAAAATCGGCACCGTCGACGGGTCGCCCGCCCCTTCAAAGCGCTCGAACAGACGGCGGTCGAATACGGTGGAAATACGCTGAAAGAGCCTCGCGACGCCCGGTTCGTCATAGCCTGTCTGCCGGCGTTTCGATTCGTTCCCTTTGTGCAGATGCTCGAGTGCCCGCGCGTAATCTCCAATGTCTTCGAGAGCTTTGGCCAGGCCAAAATGAATATACGGCCTGCTTGCGGCGGGCAAATCCCGGCGAGCGGCCAGCATTTCCAGTTCGTTCAGTTCGGCATCTTCGCGGCCGAAAGTCATGACGCCGGCGCGGTTGAAGTGGGCCAGCGCGAAGTCCGGCCGGACGCGGATCGCCCGCGTATAGTGCGTCATTGCAGCCTCAAACTTGCCCTGAGCGGTCAGAAGGGCGCCCAAGTTGTAGTGGGCAAGGGCATAGTCGGGATTGGCGGCTATGGCTTGTTCGTACTGTGAAATTGCGTCATTGAGACGACCCTGCGCGCCGAGTTCGGCCCCCAGACCGTTATGAGCCTCGGCATGGCCGGGGTTCAGGGCAAGAGCTCGCTTATACTGCTCCAGCGCGGCCTCGGATTTACCCTGCGCCGCGAGCGCCGCGCCCAGCTTGTGATGGGCAGCGGCACGGTCCGGCTGGAGGATCAATGCCCGCTCGTAGTGAAGCGCCGCATCGCGGAATTTACCGTGCATAAAAAACAACTCAGCCAGGTTGAAGTGGGCTTCGGCATGGTCCGGTTTGATGGCCAGGATGCCCATGTACAGCGCCGCAGCTTCCAAACCGCCCGGCGCGCTGGTGCCGCCAGGCATGGGCAAACATTCTGAACACTCTGCGGCCGGAAGTCTGGCCGTCCAGTCCGGTCGCTGCCCGCTGCCGCTCACGGATCTTTGGCACGCTACCAGACTCCTCTGCGGGGTCTCGTGCTTTTGTTCTTACAGCAACGTACTTTTAAGGGCGCAGACATCCCGGGGATTGGTCGTGTCTTCAGCCGTCCAGAAGCCATATACTTCTTAATCTAGCCCTTATCTTCTGAGGGAGGTTGCGCAGATTGGCTGAATAAAATTAATTTATGCGCCAAGCGGAGCCCATCTATGGTTCGAGACCATCCACCCGTTCGGTGACCGCAACGGCCGCATCGCGCGCACCATCGCCGACATGGCACTGGGGCGCTCCGAAAACAGCCCGCAGCGCTCTTACAGCATGTCAGCGCAAATCCGGCGGGAGCGGGAGGCTTACTACGACATTCTTGAGGAAACGCAGAACGGGACACTGGACATCACGCCCTGGATGGAATGGTTCCTCGGCTGTCTGGGCCGCGCCATTGACGGAGCCGGGGGATCGCGATCAGCAAGCGGCAGCGCCTCGTGCTGAATCGATTGCTCAAAAGCTTTGAGGGCAAGCTCACGACATCGAAGTATGCGAAGCTTGTCAGTGCTCCCAGGATACGGCACTGCGTGACATTCTGCCTCTCGTTGAGCGCGGCATTCTGGTCCGAAATCCCGCAGGAGGGCGCAGCACGAGCTACGCGTTTGCGGAGCCATCATAAGGTGTCCTTTGCTATGTGAGTCCGGCAAATACGGTGGGGCACTGGCAATATGATCACCCTCTATTTCGATGAGATCGGCGCCGGGGCACCGGTCATTTTATCTGGTCTCGCAGATCTCGCGATCCCGAACTGCGCTGCCCGACGTGACCAATCAGGGATAACTTACTACAGAGCCTTTTTCTTCCTTCGCAACAGCAGAAGCGCACCGCCCGCCCCGGCAAGCAGAAAGGAGGCTGGCTCGGGAGCCACTGGCGCTGACTGTGGATTGAGGTCGATCGTGCCCCCTAAGGGCACGGTCACCGTAAACGGATCGTCCGCGTTGTCGGTCACGTCCAGCTGAATGGTGTAGCCGTCAACCTCGCCGCCAGCGGTAACGGCGATAAAGTCGGTTCCGGTCACTTCGGAGCCGATCGCAGCTGTCCCGCTGTCGAGAGCATCCGTTTCACAAACGCCGCCGCTGCCGCAACCGCTGTTGCCGTAAATGCCCAAATCGAGATACCACGTAACAGCACCGCCGTCGGTGATATCGTCCGGATTGTCAACGGTGAAATCCCACGACACGGGAATCATTTCCCCGGTATAAGCCGGGCCGCCGTTCGCGGTGCCAAAAACGCCCACAGCCAGAGAGCCGTCGAAGGGAGTCAATGCAGGCGAGGAGACTTGTATCCAGTTGGCGTTGGGGTCGCCACCCACTTCCCCGGCCTGGGACACACTGCAAGAGCCGCTGAGGCCGACGAGAAGGTAGCACGCATCGTCGCCGCCAGGATCGAGGATGATGCCCGAAGCCTGGGCCGGTGGCAGAGCTATCACTGTAATTGCCGCGATGGGTATCACGGCGAGCGCCAGTTTGGTCGCCTTGCCGGCAATGAACCGCCTCGCTCTCTCGAAAGAATTCACAGCGCTCCTCGCGATCGACCGTCACTCTCGATTATAGGGGCGGGAATCTTCGAAAACAGCACTTCCTTTAGATAGCTCACAGACAGGTAGTACTGGAACTGTGAAATTTTCTCGTATTATTTCGCAAGTGCCGCAGGCTGGATCAGCGCCGAAGTTTTACTTTCGTTCACCTGCTGAAGGATCGCTGCAACTCGGGCAACGCCGATAGAACGTTGGTAATGGCCGATAAACGCCTGGTGGGCGCGGGCGCTGGCAGCCGATATCAGTTCCTTGTTGTCGTTGAGGCACCGAAGCAGCGCTGTCAGTCCACCCACGTCACCGCAATCGATCTGCCACCCGCAGCCGTAGCGCGCGATAACACGAGCCGTCGTCGACTCGCGGGGCCCGATGAAAAGGACGGGGCGTCCCGCAGCCAATATGCCGTAGGTCTTGCTCGGAACGACCGACCCGGCCGAGGCGGGTTGCTGTGTCACCAGACCGACATGTCCGGAAGCCAGCCTCGCGCTGAGCTCGGCGCGCTCACAATAGGGAAGAAACTGCGCATTTTCTACCCCGCTTTTCTCGCAGAATTCCCGCAGCCACGCCTGACGGGACCCGCCGCCTGCAAAAACAAACCGGAAGCCTTCCGTCTGCTTCAATTCAGCCATGGCGCCGGCGATTGTCGCGGCATCATGCGCTCGGCCGAGGTTACCGGAATAGATCACCGACAAACCCTCAGCCAGAGGCGGCTGGGTGTAACGATTACGGTCGGCAGCATCGCAATCGGCCCAGTTCTCGGCGATGGAGATCTTGCTTTCCGATATGCCGTGTGCCAGCAAACGCGATTGCATGCATTTGCCGAGCACAATCACGTTATCCGCGTGACGCCGCGGCAAATCGGCCAGCCATCCAAAGACCTGTGCCAGAAGGCCATTCGCTTTGAAAACTCCCAGATCGACGGCGATATCCGGGTAGACATCCATCTCCCAGATGATGTGGCGGGCGCCGCGCCATCGCTGGATAGCCAGCCCTGCGAGCGAAAGCAGTGGCGGATCGGTGAGCGTAACTACAAGATCGGGCCGATGACGGACGCCGTGCCAGAGAGCGCCTGCAAGGAAACTCAGATAAGAGCCGAGGCGTCCTGCAACGAGGGATAAGAATCGCGCTTTTTTCAGTCTGGTGATTCCGGCCTGCGGGCGCGGAGCATTATTCGATCCGCCATAATTCGCCGAACCACAGATTACGTGGACGGTGTCGCCCGACGCGGCCAGATGTTCCGCCAGATCGTACAGAAGTTGCCCGGTGGCGGCGGTGTCGGGCCAGAAGAACCGATTGAGCAACAATATGCGCATCGCCGAATCCGAATGGTAGAACAGAACCCTAAAACCGTGCAATGTTTCCGGTACTGGAGCGTCCGATTAACCCAGCCTGGCCAGTAACTCTTTGATTCTTCCCTCGTCGTCGCGCGCCGGACGTTTTCTCAGGCTGATCTGCAGCTGTTTGCGGGCTTCGTCTCGTCCTCCACTGCGCAGCAGGGCCATGGCAAGGTGATACCGAAACATCGGCTCGTCGGGATGCGCCCGAACCAGCGGATTCAGGATTGCGGTCGCGTCCGGGATCATGTCTTTGGCGATATAACTCAAAGCCAGCGTGTCCATCAAAGCCGGATTGTCCGGTAAGTGCTGCAACGCAGTCTTCGCCAACTGAATCGCTTCATCCGGATTCTTCCCGCTTTCGGCGAGGAAATAGGCCCGGTCGTTCAGGAGAATGGGGTCCGAGGGTCTAAGCTTGAGCGCACCTGAGTAAGCGGCATCCGCTTCCTGCTCCATGCCGGCCGCGTGGTATGCAATAGCGAGGACGCCAAGCCTGTTGGCATCCGGCGTGCCGAGACGGACCGCAGCCTCATAGCCGGCGATTGCCTTTTTCTTCTCTCCCATAGCCGCGTATAACTGTCCCAGCTCGAACTGATAATCCGCGGATTCCGGATGAGCCTGGGCTAATGCCTGATACTGCTGCAATGCCAACTCCGGTCTGCGCAACCTCAGCGCGACGGCGGAGAGAAGAAGGCGCTTAGGCGCCGATGTGGGGTCTCGCTTAACTTCGTTGTCTACCACCCGGATGGCTTCGTCCCACGAGCCCTGCTGCATATAGGCGGTGGTCAATCCAGCCAGCGCCCGCTGATCGTCGGGCCGGGCGGCGAGGAGCGCCTGGAAGGCTTCAATCGCCATTCTGGTCCTTTTCTCCCTGAGAAACAGAAGCGCGGCGTCGGACCGCACTTCGGCCGATTCCGGAGAATCCTTAACCAGAGCGCTCATCTCCCGGTCCGCTTCTGCGAAATTTCCTTGCGCGGCTAACCCGTCGGCATGAATCAGACGCGCGTCCGGCTCGCGCGGATTAACAGCCAGCACCTCCCCGCTGTACCGCAGCATCCCCGCGGCATCCCGCTTTTCCTTGCTGATCCTAGCCAGCGCGAGCCGAGGCGCCAGAACCTGCTTGCCGATAGCGGCCGCCTGTTGATACGCGGCTACGGCCGATTTCTCGTCGCCCTTCGCGAGATATGCGTTAGCCAGAAGATAAGGCAGACGCGGATTGCGGGGCTGGCGCTTAATAAGGCCCTGCGCGGCCGCGATTGCCTCATCGAGTTGCTTTTTGTCTTTCGAAGCGATAAGGGTTTCGATGCGCAGGCTCTGTGCATCCCAATCGTCCGGCTTGGCTTTGATCGCATCATTCAGCGATTTCAGAGCGTCGGGAATTCGATTCTGCGCGAGAGAGACAGCGGCCAGCTTCGTGAGATAGGCGGATTTCGCGGAGGGTCTCGCCGCAAGGCCCGCCTGAAAGTAATGTTCGGCCTGCTGCCAGTTTCGTCCCGTCACATAGAAGTCGCCGGCGACCGTGTACGGATCGGGGAAATCCTTCGGACGAGCCATCATGGCCTGGATCGTTCCGTCCGCATCTTTATCTCGTTTCTGCGTGCGATAGAAGCTTGCGAGCGTGAGGACGGCGGAGGGGTCGTGCGGGTTTTTCTCCAGCCTGGATTTCAGGATACGTTCGGCGTCCGGCAACCTGCCAGTCGAAATGTATTGCTGGGCCAGCCAATCATAGCCTGCCGCAAATTCCGGCTTGTGCTCCAACAGACGCAAGGCAGTTTTCTCGGCTTCGTCGGGACAATCGTCCAATCGGAGAGCGTCGGCGAGAGGAAGCAGGACTGCAGGATCGAACGGGGAAGCCGAATCCGCTTTCTGAAATTCGGTGATAGCATCCTTAAGTTTGCCATCGCCATACAATATAGAAGCGTGCAACCGCAAACCGACAGCCGAAGTCGGATTTTTCCGCAGCAGCTCCGACACAAGCCGTGTGGAGGCATTGTACAAAGCCTGCGTCCGGCCCGTCGCCAAGTATCGATTGAAGGTCACATCTGCCAAGTCTTGCAGGATCTCCGTGTTTTCGGGCGCAAGTTGGCGAGCCTGGCTCTCAGAGGCGAAAGCTTCCTGCGTTCTACCCTGTGCAAATTCGCTAAGTCCAAGCCTGTGATACGCTTCGGCAAGCTTTGGATCCTTTTGCGCAGCCTTCCGATAATTGAGGGAGGCTTCTTCGTACTGACCTTTAGCGAAAAATGCGTTCCCTCTTGCCACGTAGCTTTCGGGTGACGAAATACATGCGGCCTGGAAGCCCACGGTCAGAAGCGCAACGACCAACCGCGGTTTAAAAGAAGTATCGGCGCCTGGGTCCATAATCGAGTGTTACCAGTTCCCGCAGGGCCAGTCCAGCCTCCGGCCGCCCCAGTGGTACTAATAAACTTCTGGTACCGGCGCGAGCTCTCCTTAGGATTTTTCTGTTGCGACCAAAATTTACTTTGGTTAACCTGACTTTAACAGCGTGCTTTCGTGCACCCTGTGAGGAGGAAGTATGAAGGCAGTTCTTGCAATCGTCGCTTTACTGGCTGGACTTTCCGGCCAAATGTTTGCAACAAGTCTGGCGCCACTGACTGCGTCGGGCACGGTTTCACCGTTGCCGTCCATCCCCGGAGCCCTGCCGGGTACGTTCATAAATGCGACAACGCAAAACTGGCAAAGCGGCCCGTCTACAACATCTGATAACGGCAAGGTGTATGAGGCAGTTTACCAGGACGCGGTGACTAACGACCTGGACTTCTACTTCGAGGTGACGGACTGCGGTCCGGGGATGAGCATCGCATTCTGTTCGCAGACCGGTTCCGGTACTGTGCCAATCACTAATGTGAACATAATCGACTACAGTAATGTGACCACGGGGGTGGGTTATATTTCGACCGTTGGCTCTATACCCAGCACTAACTTCCTCGCGACTGATGGCGTTACTACGTTTGTGCCTTTTCCTAATGACCCAACATCAATAGTGCCGACGTCAGTGAGTCGAAGTTCGGCGCCAGGGAAGACGCTGTCCTACAGTTTCGGGCCTACCGACCTTACGGCTGGGAGCGTAAGTTCGATCCTCGTTATTCAGACGAATGCTCCGGTTGGAGACTACAATTCCGCAGGTTCAGTGAGCGAACTTTTCGGCCTCTCGTTAGAGGGTACAGCCGGAAATACCTTTGAGCCTGCGGTTACTCCAGAGCCCGGCTTTTACGGCTTGATGGCCTTCGGCGTTGTAGCGTTGCTGTTCTCCGCCAAGCGTTATTCCCAGAAGCGCGCGGCGCACACTGCCTGATTTGACTCGCCCCAGCGCCCGGTTTGGCGCTGGGGCCCTCCTCGATAACAACCGGCCAAGTCGCTGGTAAGAATATCGAACCAATCCAAGTGTGTGAACGGATTATTTGAGAGCTGAGATGTTACCGCGAGACGAGTCGCTATGGAGCTTCGTCCGTGAAAACACGGTTTCATCCGGTATTAGCACTCAAGAGAACCTGCCAAATGGAGGAACTAAGGTGACTGCGACGTATTCGCTGGTACTGGCAGCAGCAGGATCGATTTTGGTGGCGTTATTTTTGACGCCGCTCTTTCGGAACCTTGCGATCCATTTCGGATTGCTGGATCACCCGGATCAACACCGCAAGACTCATACCCATGCAGTACCCCGCGTCGGCGGGATCCCGATTTTCATCGCTTACTTTGCTTCGGTCGCTATCGTTTTCTTCTTCCCCGTTCGCGTTGGGCATTTTATCCCGAGTCATCTTAATCTTGTCTGGAAGCTCTTTCCCGCCGCGGCACTGGTCTTTGCGGTTGGCCTGCTCGACGACATCGGCGGACTAAAACCCTGGCAGAAGCTCGCCGGACAGTTGGCCGGCGCTGTGACCGCATTTTTGGCGGGTGTTCACCTCGACAGCATTTCAGGTCAACATCTGAACCTGTGGCTGGCGCTTGCGGTAACGGTCGCCTGGATCGTCATCTGTACCAACGCGTTCAACCTCATCGACGGTGTGGATGGTTTGGCGGCAGGGGTGGGGCTTTTTGCGACCATCACGACACTGATTGCCGCCCTGTTGAAGCAGAATATTCCGCTAGCCATGGCAACGATCCCGTTGGCCGGCGCACTCCTCGGCTTCCTGCGCTACAACTTCAGCTCCGCATCCGTCTACCTGGGCGACTCCGGGAGCATGCTGATCGGCTTCCTGCTGGCATGCTATTCCATCGTGTGGACTGGAAAGGCGTCGACCATGGTCGGGATGACCGCGCCTCTTATGGTGCTGGCTATTCCGTTAATCGATACGGGTCTTGCCATCGCCCGGCGGTATCTGCGGGGACAGGCTATATTCGGGGCCGACAGGGGCCACATCCACCATCGGCTGCTCGCCCGCGGTTTTACGCCGCGCCGGGTGGTCCTGGTTCTGTACGCTACCTGCGGGCTGTGCGCGTTCTTGTCGCTGATGCAGAGCATGTTTAACGAGCGGTTCGGCGCCGCCATCATTATCTTCTTCTGTGCAGGGATCTGGGGTGGTGTCCGCTATCTTGGATATGCCGAATTCGACGCTGCTCGCCGTATTGTTTTTGGCGGTACGCTGCAGAAGCTCCTGCACGGGCAGCTCCAGCTGTCCACTCTGGGGGACTCACTTGCCAAGGCGACGACACCGGATGAATGCTGGAACGTCCTTCGCCGTTCCTACGGAGATTTTGGTTTCAACGAGATCAAGCTCCGGTTTCAAGGACAAAGCTACGCCGAGGCGAGCGCCGACTACGCACCCCAGAAGGCTTGGTCGATTCGCATCGCTCTCTCCGAAACCGACTACATAAATCTCTCCCGCGAGTTCGCCACTGCGGCGCCACCTATTGTCGCGGCCTTTGCGGACTCGATCGGCGCACAACTCCGCGCCAAAATCGCCGCAGCCCAGGATCCGCGTCCTATAGAAGTGTTTCAGCTTGCGGCTGCGGCCGGCGTGGGAACAGCCCGGCGTACTCGCGTGAATGGAGCGCTCCTTGGCCCGGATCAGCGCGATGTTTTTCCCGTTCGAGCTTCTTAGGTCGTTCGGCGAATTCGGAGAGCTCGAAGTCGCCCTTGAGCGTCCGGCCTGACGGGAGCCAACAGGCCGATACCGTTGATGCAGCGACCTCGGGACTACCGGGCTGCAAAGTCTTTGTGCCCGATGGCCCCTCGATCCGAAGGAAAATCTGCTCGTAGCCAGCTCCGATCAGCTCACGTTAAACAAGCCAGGTCCGGTCTGTACCGTTGGTGAGCTTCCAGGTAAACGGAATCGGCTCGCCGGAACGGTATTCCTTTTTTTCCGTCGTCAGTGTGAACTTCATCCCGGAGTCCGCGCCCCTCAACGCGAAAGCCGCCAGTGCGGCAGTAATGAGGGCACATCGACGCATACGTTGACCGTATCATTGATGAATCGGCAGCGCAATGGGTGAGGATCGGGCGATGACGTTCAGGCGAGCAGCGGTAATCCCGGCAATCGTCGCTGCAAGCTGTCTCGGGGTGGTCTGGTATTTACGGCCAAGTCTCGACTGGCGTGACCGCCGGCCGATTGGGGCGTTGTTTCTCGCCGACCACACGCATGCGTCGGAGACGAATCCGCGGGGGTGGTTCAATGAGCCCCGCCTCGATGTACACGGTCCCGACGGCATGGCTCGATTTCGGCAGGCGCTCATTGGGTACGCAGACCGAAGCATCGCCATCCTGCGCAGGACAGGCGCGCAGGGCATGATTGTCTGGGATCTCGAGGGGGAGGAGTTCCCCCACAAGACAACGTATATTGGCGACCCTCGATTCCTCGACCGCCTGGCGCCGGAGATGGCGCTGGCCGCGGACGACTTCTTCAGCCGGTTTCGAAACGCCGGGTTCCGGGTTGGCCTGACGATTCGGCCGCAGGAGTTCTTGCTGGATGCCGCAGGTCGCGCAAGGCAAGCGGAAGTTGGGGATTATGACCGGCTGCTGATCGAGAAGATCGACTACGCCAGAAGCCGCTGGGGCGCCACGCTCTTCTATATCGATTCAAATGGTGGCCCGCGCTGGCCAACCGAAGTGGTTCGTCTGCGGCGGGTGGCGCAGCGGCGGCCCGACGTTCTGCTCATCCCGGAACATCATGACGCCTTGTACTACGGCTTCAGCGCGCCCTATGGATCGATGCAGCAGGGCGTGGGACCAACCGCTCGGGCGATTCGTGTTCTGTGGCCGAACGCGTTCCAGGTGCTGGCGGTACCCGATTCGCGGCGCGACGATGGCGCCATCGGGGCAGCTTACCGAAATGGGGATGTGGTGCTTTTCCCCGCCTGGTTCGACGGCCCGGCGGCGCGGGTCATCGAGAGGATGCCAGGACGATAGCGGACTTTCAGAGTGGACCGGGTTCCATGACCATCTCAGACCGGCAGGGAGCCGTAGGCATTGTCGAAGCAGCCACTGCCTCTGTACACTGGAAATTGAGTAAACTTCCATGCGCAGGGCTGTAATCTTCGCCGCATTTACGCTCTTTGTGTCAGCCGGTGGCTGCAGCCGTAGCCCGAACTATTATGTCGAGCGTGGGAATCGGTTTTTCGAGGATGGCAAATACGAAGATGCGGCCCTCCTGTATCAAAAGGCGATACAAGAACAGCCGAATTCCGGGGAAGCCTATTATCGACTCGGCGTGCTGGAAACCCGGCGGCAAAACCTTCCGGAGGCATACCAGGCGCTGACCCACGCGGTGGTGCTGATGCCGCAGAGAGACGAGGTCAAAATCCGGATGGCGGACGTTTGTCTCGCCGGATATCAACTGGACGGCGTATTGGGTCCGGAGGCCGGCCGCGCGATGGTGCTACGCAAACAGTTGACTTCCATTTTTGAGTCGCTTCTGGAGAGGAATCCGGACTCATTCGACGGTCTTCGCCTGAAAGGATTGCTCGATCTCTCGGACAGGAGACCGCACGACGCGGCAATCGCTCTGGAAACGGCCCACGCGATAGAGCCTCTGAACCGGGAGGTAGCGTTGGGACTGACGCAGGCGTTGCTTTCCGACAATCGATTGCCGGAGGCCGAAAAGGTGGCGCTGGAAGTCCTTTCACAGGACAAGGCGTTTGGCGCCATATATGACACCCTGTATTACAGCTATGTGGGCGCCGGGCGAATCACGGACGCGGAAGAAATACTAAAGCGTAAGACAGTCAACAGCCCGAAACAGGGCCAATATCTGGTGCAATTGGCCGAACACTATGCGCGCGTCGGCAAAATTACCGAGATGAACGCAACTTTACGGCGGCTTTTGGATAATACCAGGGATTTCCCCGATGCTCATAAGTCGGCGGGAGACTTCTATGCCCGCCACTTGAGGTGGCAGGAGGCGATCGGGGAGTTCGAGGAAGCCGCGCGATCGCAGCCGAAGGAGAAAGCAAGTTTCCAGAAACGGATCGTAAGCGCCTTAAGAGCGCAGGGTAAGAACGCCGAGGCGTTGCAACTTGCGGCGGAAGTTATCAAGACCGATCCGACAGATGACGAAGCTCAGGGACTGCATGCGTCGCTGCTCCTGGAGACCGGAAAACCGGATAATATCGACGCGGCGTTGGCTGAGTTTCAGAAGCTGCAGGAGAAGCAACCCCTCGATCCTGTTCGACATTACAATCTGGGCAGAGCATACGCAGTCAAGAAGAAGCTGGACGAGGCAAAGATTCAATTTCAGGAAGCGGTTCAGCTACGCGAAAACTACACGCCTCCGCGAATCGCCCTGGTGGAGCTCGAGCTGAGTCGGCATCAGGCTCACCAAGCCCTGATCGATGCCAAGGAGTTATTCGACGTGGACCCTTCCAATGCCCGGGGCCAGTATCTGTATGCGGCGGCACTGGCGGGTACCGGCAATTACGGCGAGGCTCGGCGGCAGACAGAACGGCTGCTGAAGCAGTTTCCGGATTCCCGCGACGCGCACCTGGAGCTCGGATCCATCGCCGCGGCGCAGAAGAAATTCAAGGAGGCAGAGGAGATTTACGAGGGCCTCCACAAATCCGACACCAGTGAGGACATACGCGCCCTGCAAGGGCTGGTGAATATTTACTTCGCCGAGCGCCAAACCGATCGGGCGTTGCGATTGATCGGTGACGATCTGAAGAAAGCGCCCGATTCCAGAGCGATCCGCAGGCTACTGGGGAATGCGGCCGTGACCGCCGGTAAATACGATCTGGCGCTGGAACAGTATCAACAGCTCCTGGCCAGGTCTCCGGACGCGACCGATATACGGATCCGTATAGCCGACGTGTACTGGCGCCAAGGGGATTTTGAGAAGGCGATATCAGGGATGAAGCAGGCGGTACAGGGGGATCCGAAGAATGCCGAGGCCCTGATGTATCTGGCGAGAATTCTTGGCGAAGCTGGCCGCATGGGAGAAGCGAAGGTGGAAATTCAGCGAGTTCTCGCCCTGCAGCCGGATAACCCCGACGCGATGAACGACCTGGCATTTGTTCTTTCGGAATCCGGCGGCAATCTGGACGAGGCACTCAGCCTGATCGAACGGGCACTGCAGAGATTTCCCAACAAGGCCGACTTTCTGGACACTATGGGGTCGATCTATCTTCGGAAGAGACTACCCGGCACTGCGGTTGAGTTGTTCAACGAGGCCGTGAGCCGGCAGCCCAACAATCCTGCTTTCCGGGCTCATCTGGCGAAGGCTGTGATTGAAAGACGGAAGGGGGGAATAATATTGGCCGATACCTCTCAGAAGCTCCTCAGGGACGCACTGGACGCGCTTGCCAAGCGGCAGAAGCTGGAAGAAGCAGTTAACGGGGACGACGAGGATGACCAGCAGGACGACAGTCAGTAAAAAAAAGCTCGGTCGCTTCAGACGGCCTCACAGAACGGGGTTGGGGGTTGCTTCTTGCGAACGGATTGACTTTCTTCGGTATGCAACAGCAACCATAGTCAGGCTTAAACCCATCAGGACGTAGTAGCTCGGCTCGGGAGTATAAGCCGTCGGCTCATATATCGCCGCGCCACACATCAGCGAAATATCCTGCGTGTCACCGCCGAAGACGCGCCCATCGATGACGGAGGTGTTGATCTGGATATCCCCGTTGGGATCAAGAAATGTTCCGCTCGTCGCACAGCTCTGGCTCGAACAGTTGGCGTCGATCGTCAATGTCTGGCCGCCGGTCAGCGTAGAGTAATTGCCCGCGTCAATGTTGATCAGAACATGATCGGAGGTAATCCCGCCAGAAAGGACAATTCGACCGTCGAAGTTCGCCGTGCCAGAGACATTGAGCACTACATACTGGCTGGAAGTGCCGGTGATCGTAAGCGTAGTGCCGGCGGCAAAGGAGCTCACGGTGGTAGTAAACACATCGTCGCCACTCGCATCCAGCGTGCCGCTGCTGGCTGTGAGCGACTGGCTGTGAGTTTGATTGTTTGTGTTAATAGTCAAGGCCTTTCCCGCCTCGTTTCCCAGGCTCTTGGAGAGCGCGTTAACTGTGTTGAGGCCTGAATAAACATACCCGGAATTCGTGGTGCCGGCGCTGCTCGCGGCATCGTAGGTTACACCACCTGTGATATTGAGGCCGGAATCGCTGAGCTGGCTCCCACCATAGTTCGCAGCTTCGAACTCGACAGTGCCCGTGATTGTGCCGGGCCCGCTGCCATCGAATTTTCCGGTCGTTGTGGAACTGCATGGAGCGGTCGTAGTCGCGCCGGCCGATGTTACGCCACAACCGATCCCTATATTGCCGTCGACAATCGAGCTGGTATTAAATTGCAACTCGTTGCCTTTATTCCCCTCGTATAACACGGCGAAATTCGCCGCCTCACCAAGACTGAAGCCAGCTCGAGCGGGCTGCGGGCCGACGAACGAAACAACAAAGGCGGAGGCGACAAGCAGACCTGCGGTGTGATAGCGCCCTTTCATTGCTCCTCCGGAGTCCCCATTATGACAAACGTAAAATCGCCTCTTCGTGGAGCGATATTTTCTTATCTTAGGCCTTCTTTATAGCCAATCTGGCGCAGGAGTGTCAAGGGTTTGAGCCAGGCGCGAGTTGTTCGAAGTACCACTGGTAATGGTGTGGTATCCGGGTCGAGACGGTGTCCAGGCGGCGTTCGGATTCAAAGCCCGTTTCCCGCGGCTGTGGAGAGGAAGATGTGCCCATCCGCAGGTTGTCAATGATTGCGTGCATGGGCCCAAAAGTCACTTTAGCCGGCTCGACGAGAGTGCGGTCATCCCGGATTTCAAGCCCATGTCCCATTCCCGGCAGCTGCAACGGCGAATTCAGGCGGGCTGCGAGCGCCGGGGCGCCGTCGCAGGACACCCAAACCTCACGATCCAGCCACGCCAGCGTGACGGAGTGCCAGGCTCGGTCAGTGATCGGCGGCAGTCCAGGACCTTTTGTCGCAACCGGCACTGCTCCGCGCAGTACTAGCGTTCCCTGGCTGACGACCAACTCCAGGCCGCCGAGAGAAACAAGCGTGCCGTCGGCGGAGTCACGCAGACGCACGTCCAGCGAGATCGTTCCCTGAGCGCCGGATACATGATGACGGGCCGCAAAAGCAAGCGGCCTTTCGATCGACGCCCCTTTACCGGTCTTTCCCCCGTCGACCGGTTCCGGCAGGGAAGCACCCAGGGGATAACGGCCACCCCACGCCTCGGTCGCGGCGACCTCATGTTCGAAATCGGCGAAGAACGCGAGACCTTTGCCGATCAGCCGCGGCTGGCTCAGACGCACCGCCCGCCACATTCTTTTCGGTACAGGCACCGTCAGCACGCTGTCGGTTACGGAATACCGCTTGCCATCCTCGGCATCGTACGCCTGAATCTCCCTTTCCGGGTCAAGGCCGATTTTTCTGGCGTCGATGCGAATGCCAGCAGTCTTGTCGTCGCGATTCGTGTTGACGATCCACAATACAGCGTTGCCGGGCCGGACATGCGCCGAGGCAAGGATCCCGGACACGGTCGAATCGATTCCCGTTCCTTTCGTCCACCAGGGAAGAAACCTGACGTCGTCACGCCACAATTCGAGCTCTGCAGCCAGGGGCGGCCAGAATGTAACACCTTCGGGAAGCACGTCGTGCGCGAGCACCCACCCCACAAACTGGTGAACCAAAATCTTTGAAACTTCCCCCTTGCCGTGCCGGAGCGCCTGGCACATCACAAACGGGGCCGATCCCAGATTTCGGCCCATACCGATACTGCGCAACCTCGAAGAAGGAAGCATGTCGATGTAGTCGCTGGTAAGGTCGGTGGGTTCGACATTCTCTCCTTCCATCGAGACGTCCGGCATCCAGGCGTAGACCGCCTGACCACCCGTGGTGTGCTCCCACAGATTTGGGGCAGGCTTGCCATTGTCGTGAAACATGTAGCGCAGGCGTTTGTTGTACTCGCGCAGGCCAAGAAAGTCGTATCCGGGCTGAACTTTGCCGTCGGGCAGCAGATAGGCACCTCCGGTGAGATAATTCCAGTCCTCGGAGATATAGTTTTCGTCGAAATAGATGCAGCCCAGACCGGACAGCTTCGACCAGCGATCGAAATGGAAGAGGTCGAAATCGTTGGGACCCCGGCTGCGTGCGACGTCCCCGTTGTCGTTATTGCCGGGAGTATTGCCCCAATCGGCAGCAAGGGCGTCGAAATGGCGCCCTTTGTAGTCCGAGTAACGCGCGATCGCATGCGCAATGTTGCCGACGCATCCCACAACGCCCTGACTGGCGCTTCCGTTCAGCAGCGCCCTCGATTTATCGTAGCTGTGAGGGAACGGGCTTGAGTAGTAGGGCCAGCTCACGTCCCAGTCGGCCTCGTTCCAGAAGACCGGAGTCGCCTGCGGAAAATACTTTCGGTTATCGATCAGGTAGCCGCGCCACGATGCAGGCTGCGGTTTTTGGGGCGTCACCATCCATCCGTACTGTATGGTCAAGGGCCGATCGATCGGCCCCTGCCTGTCGATGAAGTTTACGCGCAGAGTTACCACGCCATTGTGCCGTCCGATCTCCTGTGTAGGCAGCGCGGGATCCAGCCGCCATCCCTTCTCGTTATCCGCGAAGACGCTGAATCCGCGCTCGGAATCGGTGAGAAAAATGTAGGGCACGAAGTTTCCCGTCAGGCTTGGCAGGGAACTTTCCCGCGAGTCCCATTTGTCCGGCGTCTCTCCGAAATATGAAGACCATCCTCCGCTTGTGGTCACGAAAAATGACCCTTCCGACGCGGGCATAGTTACCACCAATGAAAGCCGGCCTACATTGGCCCTGGTCGGCTGGACAGTCATTGAGTTCCACACGAAGCCATCGAATTCCACACGCGTCTTCGTATCGACCGTGAGATTGGGGGCTCGGGCCTGGCCCGTGAGCTCAATGGCGGCGGGGCTGATCTGGGCAGTCGCTGGCGCCTGGCTGGAGAGTGCCGTCGTGCGGCCGTCTATGACCGCTTCGAGCGTCATGGCCGATAGCTGCGGGGTGCCGGAGTTGACGATACGGTCGGCGATTCCGGAACCCCTCATGGAGTAAGACTTATTCCAAAGAGAGATGAGCCCGTCCTGCCCACGCATTGGTGTCCATGGCGCGATCGTCTGATTGGAGATTCCGATCTCGTTCGGCAGCCAGGCAAACTGATATCCCTGAAGATTGACCGGAACCGAAGCCGAGGCTATTGAGTTCCCACTTTTGTCGGTAAGGTTTGCCCTGAGTTCGTAGTAGGCCGGATCAACGGGCGGCGCGCCGGCGGTCTTGCCCGGAGCGGTCACGGCGAATCCCGGGAGCCGGAGGTTTTCCCAATCGCGTTCCGTTTCGACCGGCACCGTAACATCTTTCAAATCGAGCGCGAATTCGGAGTAATCCTTGCTGAATTCGCCGATCGCGCCCTGAGCCAGGGTCCGGCCAGTCCGTACGGCGACCAGTTGGACGTGGCCTCCGCCAACAGCTCCCCTTGCCTGCATGTAGTAGCGGTCGATCTTTACCACAAGCTTCTTCGACAAGGGCGCGTAGGACGCAGTCAGACCAAACGGCTGCCGATAGGGTGTTGTCGCGATATTCGCGGGCGGTCTGCGAACCGAACCGTCGACGAGAAAGGGGAACACCTGATGGTAAAGGACGGTTGCGCCCGTTTTCGCAGTGATCTCGCAAAAGCCCGATTTCAGACCTGCCTGCAGGAGATCCGCGGGCAATTGAACGGTCTGCCGCGAGCCTGGAACCGCGACAACATCTCTGGACACGGTGAGATCGCGGCCGCCTGGCGCCAAACTGGCCCCGAATCGCGCCTCGATGCGGACGGTTGCCTGTGAACGCACCGGGCCGACCACAGCGGCGTCAATCATCGGCCGGCCGGCAAATATGGAATCGACGTTCAGCAACTGAAACGCGGGCCCGTCATTTGTGAAATCGATCAGGCCGTGACGTGGAATGTCGGCGAACGCTCCGCCAGGCGCCCAGGCGCGGAATTTGTCCGGCTCGCCGAGCACATCGGTAGTGAACAAGGCTCGCCATGCGCTGCCATCGGCTATGTGGTCGACGCCAAAAGCGGAAATCGGAGCACGTGCCTCAACGGTCCAGGAATCGGCATTCTGCCGTGATGCCACTTCCCATTTACCAGACCACGATTTCGATGAGTAACCGACCGAAGGAATCAACTTGGTATCCAGCACCGCGGGATACACGTTGAACAAGGTTTGATAGGTGGTTTGAGGAGTTCCGGGTGGAGAAAACCAAATTTCGTTCGAGGGATCGTAAACGATGGCTTCGTCGTCGGTACGGCGGGCTCGCGCGGAAATAAACGACAGTTGGGGTCCCCGAAGATTCCTGAACGCAACATAAAGATAGCGGCTGTCATACGTCAGCCAGGCAGTGCTTTGAACTTTCGCCAGCTTGCCCTCGAAGGCGGTCACAAAGCCGGTACAGGCGGCGGCCCGATCCCACTCGCCAGGCTGCATGACTCCGTCGATCACGGGGGCATGGATTGTCGCAGGCACCGTCATGCGGGGAAGAGGAAGTGCCGAGGGCGGAGGTTGGGAATGCGACTGCGGGAGAATGCACAAAAGGAAGGCAGGGGCGGCGATCGCGACTGTCACAATGCGGTGCATGGCCTCCAGTGTAGTATGCGCGCCCCGCCAAATCCGGCCCGAAGGTACCCTGCGGGATTGAAGAGCGGTAGGATTTTCCCTATACATCAATAGGGATATTGATATTCGTTCCCTTGGTTTCCTAAGCTATTCCTTAAGGTACCAGAACCGGCTAGCTTGCCATTTGTCAGCACCTCTGACACACTGGGATCTCAATTCTGCCTCTGCAGCAAACGTCGGAAGCCCGTTTTTGGGGCCGATAATGCGGTAGCTTGTCCAAAAACGGAGATTAGGATGGAAAACTCCCACAATCGTAGAAGAGTCTTGTATATCCGCGTAACGGATTCCGAGCTCGTACGTTATCGGGACCTTTGTGAACAGAACGGAGCTCGCAACATGTCGGATTTGGTGCGGTGCGCGGTGGAATCGATGAGCCGGGAACGGGATCCCAGTTTCGAACAAGAAGTGACCCAGCGGCTGCGGCAACTGGAAGCCTCACTTGCCAGTCTGAGGCAGGCTGTGGAACAGATAACTGAAGGGCGGTTCGCATGAGGCGGAATCCAATCCGTTTAATGCTGGTTTCAATCGTATTGAATGGATTGCTTTGTGCGCAAGCCCCGGCGCCGCCACAGGCCGGAGCGACAGCTGCACAAGGCCAGCCAGCCTCCGGGAGCCAACTGGATCAACTTCGTCCCAACTATGTTCTGCGGCCTGGAGATCAGATCCTGATCCGAGCCTTTGAACTTGAGGAGATCAGCGAGAGACCGTTCCGGGTTGACGGAGATGGGTTTGTCGATTTGCCCGTGTTGGGACGGGTGAAGGCGGGTGGCCTGAGCGTAGAGGAATTTGAGAAGGCTTTAGTTGAGCTCGCGAAAAAATATGTCCAGCAACCACAGATCACCGTGACGGTCGTGCAGTTCAGCAGCGAGCCGGTGTTTTTTGTCGGGGCGTTCAGGACTCCGGGTATCTATCCGTTGGCCGGAAGCCGCACGCTGGTAGAGATGATGTCTTCCGTAGGCGGGCTTCAGCCGACGGCGAGCCGACGGATCAAGATCACCCGGCGAAAGGAGTACGGCGCGATTCCGCTGCCCAACGCAATCACCCTGCCCGATGGCAGCGGGACGTCGGTCGAGATCAGCATGGCGAGTCTGCGCGATAGTGTCAATCCCGCCGAAGACATCGTTCTGAAGCCTTTCGATGTGATCAGCGTGGAACGGGCTGAAATGGTGTATGTCACCGGCGACGTTGGGCATATTGGAGCCTTCGAGTTGCAGGAAAGGGATTCAATGTCGGTGATGCAGGCATTGACTATGGCTGGCGGACTTGGACAAACGGCCGATCCGAAGAAACTCTGGATACTACGGCCGGTCAGTAATACCTCGCTCCGCGCGGCGGTTCCCCTGAATCTGCAGCGGATATTAAAGGGTGAAGACAACGACAAGCCGCTGTTGCCCAACGACATACTGTATGTGCCGAGATCCTCATTCACTTCCCGAAATCTCGGGCGAACGCTCCTCGTGGCTCTCCCGAGTACTCTCGGTAT
>JBEKAQ010000061.1:0-30819 GCA_050015835.1 Bryobacteraceae bacterium
TAGTCCAGTAGGGCAGTCCCGATAGTTCGAAGTTCAGACCGGCGGGGATCTGGCGTTTGAAAGTCTCCCAATCGGAGACCAGATCGCCCGACCACGCCGTCACGCCATATCGCTGATTGCCCGCGTAGGCCGAGCGCGACAGAATGTACACACGCTTCCGGTCGCTCTCTTTACGCTGCCCATCGTAGACAACGCCCGTCGTCTCCAGCGGATAAGTGTTCGCATAGCGAGCGCCGTTGCCGATCGAAAGTTTGTTGTAAGTGAGAAGGTTCTCTTCCTGGCCTTCCGTCTCCGGCTCCGTAGTATCCATCCAGAACGCATCGGCGCCGATCTTAAGCAGTGAGTTATCGACCAGATTCCAGTAGTAAGAGCGGGCCGCCGGGTTAGTCGCATCGTACACGGCCATGCCTTGCGGATGATACGCCTTTGACTTCGTGCGGTCGATAAAGTAACCCTTCTTATCCATGTCCGCGTACACATCGGAGCCGGGATAGAAATAGGGCCAGATGGAGAACATAATATGGAAATTCTCCGCGTGAAGCTGGTCGACCAGACGTTTCGGATCGGGATAGCGCTCGGGATCGAAGTGAAAATCGCCCATGTTCGTCCACCAGAACCAGTCCTGCACGATGTTATCGACGGGAATATGCTCCGTGCGATAGCGTTTAGCAACGTCCAGCAATTCCTGTTGCGACTTATAGCGGTTCTTGCTCTGCCAGAACCCATAGGCCCACTTACCATACATCGGCGCGGCTCCCGTCAACTCGCGATAGGCGCCGACAATCTGATCGAACTCCGGACCATAGAAGAAGTAGTAGTCGATGGTGTCCGCCGCCTCCGAACTGAAGAACAAATAGTTCGCGAAGCGGTTATTCATGCGGCCACGTCCGTCGTTATTCCAGTAGATGCCGTATCCATTGCTCGACAGCATCAATGGGATGGAGATATTCGTGTTGTCCTGCGAGATATCGACCGACTCGCCGCGATAGTTCCAGACGCCCGCCTGGTGCTGGCCCAGGCCGTAGATGGCTTCGTGCGAACCGTAGATATTGAATACGGCTTCCGACCGGTACATATCTTCGCCGTTCACGCGCGTGGGCTCGATCAGATGCGGTCCCTCCTGCACCAGCCTCCGGTTGCCAGAATCTTTGTAAACGATCAGGCCATTGGCGCGCGCGACGGTGGCAGTCACTTTGCTCGTCGCAATAGTGACGTCGGCAGCGGTCTCCCCAACCGAGAACGGCGTACTCGGCCAGGCGGTCTTCACAATCGCAGGATGCGGACGATCGGGGAAGTCGCCGGTCGGCGAATACAGGACGTGCAGAATCGAATCGGTGCAGACAACGATCTCGAGCGTCCCGGTCTGCAGGGGGAAGACTACCCGATCGGAACGTTTTTCGACGCTGCGTACCGGATTGATGGTATTGAACTGCGCGCAAAGCGGCGCCGCCAGCAGGGCTGCAATGAGGTACTTCATAAACTACGCCGTAATTGCGCTGGTGCAGAACGCGCAGCGCTTCGCCTGAATGGGAATCTCGCTCAGGCACTCGGGACACTTCTTCGTAGTGGGATCGGCCGGCGGCTCCTTGCGCGACCGGGAAACCAGAGCATTGATGGGCAGCACGACCATGTAATAAACAGCCGTGGCAACAATCAGGAACGACACGACCGCATTGATGAAGTCGCCCAGCAGGAAAGCGCTGCCGTTTATCGCGAATTTGATGGCCGAGAAGTCGGGCTTACCGGCGACCGCGGCGATCATAGGCGTAAGAAGGTCCTTCGTGAATCCCGTGACGACAGCGCCGAACGCCGCGCCCACCACCACGCCGACCGCCATATCGACTACATTGCCCCGCAAGAGAAACTGCTTGAATCCACCTGGCATCGCTTTGCTCTCCTAAAGATTCGATAAGAAGCCATGCAGCCGTTCCATGGCTGGTTCGAGAATGGCCCGTTCCGCAGCGTAACAGATCCGAATCGACCCTTCACCACCCGCTCCGAAAGCCACGCCCGGCGCCAATCCGACTTTAATCTCTTCGAGCAATCGCCGGCAGAACCCGAACGAGTCGGTCAGTCCTTCGATGCGCGGAAACAGATAGAAGGCGCCCTCGGGACGCGGAACAGTCACGCGCGGCATCGCGAGCAGCGCTTCCATACAGAAGTCGCGATTGGCTTTGAGCCGCGCCAGCATCCGGGCGATTTCGGGCTCACCGTCCCGCAGCGCAGTTTCGGCCGCCTTCTGCGTGAAGCTGGGTGCGTGCGAAACGATGAATTCGTTCAGCTGCGTAGCCTTGGCCGCGAGATCCGCGCGCGCGATCACCCAGCCGATGCGCCAACCCGTCATGCAATACGTCTTGCTGAACGATTGCGCCGCTACCACGGCATCGTCGCGCGTCGCCAGCCTGAGAATAGACGGAACCGGCGTGCCGAGCGAGTCCGTTTCATACCAGAGCCGATCGTATACCTCATCGGCCAGCAGCCACAGCCCATGCTGACGGCAAAAATCGAGCAACCGGCGCTGCTCTTCCTCGGTCGCGACCCACCCCAGCGGGTTCGATGGCGAGGTGTAGATCAGCAAACGCGTGCGCGGCGTCAGAGCGGCCTCGATGGCGTCCCAGTCAATCTCGTAGCGACTACCGAGGAGCGGATGCGGCACCTCAACAGGCTTGGCGTTCGACATTGCGACAATCGAAGACCCGTTCGGCCAGGCCGGCGTCAATACGATCGCCTCATCGCCCGGATCGAGCATGCAGCGAATGGCGACGTTGAGCGCCTGCACGCCCGACGCCGTGACTACGATCTCGCGACGCGGATCGAGTTCCACGTGCTGCATGCGCCGATAGTAACCGGCCAGAGCCTCGCGGAGCGAGAGCAAGCCGCCGTTCTCCGTATAGAACGTGTAGCCGGATTCGAGAGCGCGGGTGGCCGCCTGCTTGATGTAGTCCGGGGTGGGCTGATTCGATTCGCCGAAATAGAGCCGCAGCACGCCATCCATGCGGAAGGCAATGTCGGCGAGCTCGCGAATCCGCGAATGCGGAACCGCGCCCACCGACCGAGCCAGACCCGCCTGGGAAGAAGTTATGGCCACACGCGCATTTTCGCACTGTGGCGAGCGCGAGCGACTAAATTCACTTCCGCCTACTGCAGCGCGACGGTGGCCCTTCCCGTGGCGGGAGCGCCATTCAGAAACACGATGACATCGTTTTCTCCCGAGGGAAGGCCCGCGGGCACCACCACATTCAACTGGTATTCGCCGACGCTGAACGGCGCCAGACCGGCGTAGGAAACCGTCGCCGGCAGACCTCCGATGGTCACGCGCACGCTGCTCGTCAGGTTGTCGACGCCGGTGGCGGCCGCCCCGCTTGGCACGGCCGACTGCACATCGCCGAGACCGGTGGCGTAGAGCACGATTACCTCTCCAGCCGCCGCCGGACTGGCGGGTGTGATGAGCGTGACTCCATCCGTGTGAACGAACGCTCCGTCGCCCGAGCCGGTGGCATTCTGCGTGAAGAGTGCGGGCGCGGCGCCCAGCGGCACCGCTTGCGGCGCACCGATCACTCCGTTGCTGGTCACCACAAGGTCCGCTTCGGGCTGGCCGTCGACTTCGAAAGGTACCTGCAGATTAATCTGGTCCAGTCCGCCCGGTGTGCTGGCCGGGAATGCCCCGATGAGGGGGGCCGCGACTCCGCCGATGGACACCGAAGCTCCACCCAAAGCAGCCGGCAAAGGCACGCTGGGCGCGGTCCCGCCGGATCCGGCGATGTTGGTTCCAAACAGCGAGATCAGCCCGCCGGGCGTGATCGGCGTGGGTTGTGGGGCGAAGCTTGCCGATCCCACCGCGCCATTGGTATACACGGGCGTCGAGACGTCTCCCACGGAAACGATATCGCCCGTCACGAGCGCCGGGGACGCCTGGAAGAGGTTGCCCGTGCTGTCGGTGGCCTGCGCCGCAACGCTCAAGGTTACAGTTCCGCTGACCGCCGGCTGGAACAGACCCGCGTAATTGCCGTTCCCCATGTCGGTCATCGTCACGTCCGGCTCGCCATTCGAGCTGCTGAGGATTACCGTGGCTCCAGGCACCGCATCACCAGCCGAATCGAGCAGGTTGACCGCGACATTCAGGGCCGAATCCGTGGAACCCGTGAAATTGTCCGGCGGATCCGTAATGGTTGCCACCAGCGGCCCGGGGGCCAGTATGGCAGGGGCCGACGCCCACGGTTTGGCTCCGCGGCTCACCGCGTCCGCCGTCACAATGTTCGACGACGACGCCACCACCAGATTCACGTTAACGATCTGCGGCGCGGCGTTACTGCTCGGATCGGGAGTGAACGTGACGGTGCCGGAATAAGTGCCCGCCGCCAGTTTTCCGAGGGTGACGTTGATGGGTACCGCGGTCGCCGTGGCTGTGGCTGTGCCGCCGGCAGAGCCCGCGCTGAGCCAGCTACCGCCCGTGGGCGTGGAGACCGCGGATGCCACGGTATAGCCCAGCCCCGAGGATCCGGCGGACTCGGCGCGCACATTCACGTTCTTCGCCGCAGGGTTCGCGCCGCCCGCCGTCGCCGTAAACGCCAGACCGCCCGGATTAACTACCAGCTGCGGCGAATCGCTGGTACTATAGACGCGCAAGCCCACGCCGATGGTGCGCACCGGGGTGGGCGCTCCACCCATGAAATTGACCTGCACCTGTCCCGTGTAGAAGCCCGGTGAGAGCCCAGCGACCACCGTGGGGTTCACCGACACCGTAAAGGTGGCGCCGTTGGTAGCCGTGCCGCCCGGTGACGCCGACAGCCAGGGGCCGCCCGAGGCCGTGGTGGCTGTGGTCGTGTAGGGATAGCCCGTCGTCGAGTTGGTCGCGAAGGTCACGGTCTGGGACGCCGGCGACAGCGTGGGCGGAGTCGTTTTCGTCGAAGCCGTAAAACGCATGAATTTAGGAGCCAGATTGACGGCGGGGCTCCCCAGCAGAGCCAGATACACCGTCAGATGGCTGGTCAGACTGCCTCCGGTAACGCCCGCGGGATCCTTGGCTGCTCCGGATATCGTCGCGCTGTAGCTGCCGGGCTGAAGGCCCGCGGGATTGACCGTGACGGTGGTGAGCCCCGGCGTATTGTTCGAAGCCGGCGTAAACGACATCCAACTCCCGTTGGCCGGAGAATTCACCGCTCCCGTCAAGGTAAAGCTCAGCGATCCTCCTCCGCCGAGGTTCCTGCCGTAAAAGATTTTTGGCGCGGGTTTCCCAAGGTCGGTGTCCGATTCGAAATACAGCACGCCAGGCTGATCGAGATACGGGCCCATCTGGAAGCTCGGCGGCACCGGGGCGGTCGCTGTCAGATGCACCGTGACGGTGGCCGTCGTGGAATTGCTGGTGTCGGTCACCGTAACCTGACCCGTGAGACTTCCGGCGCTCGAAAGCTTCGCTGGGTTAACGGATACCGAAAGACTGGACTTGCCCGTGCCGGAGGTGGGGCTGATTACCAGCCAGCTCTGGTCCGCCGCGGCCGTCCAGCTAAAGCTGGAGCCGATATCGTTATAGATGTCCACCATTTTCGGATTGGGATCGGCTTCTCCGCCGACCACCGCGCTGAAGTTCAGCGTAGCCGGATCGGCGATGACATTATTTCCGGTAATCGTCAGCGCCACCGGTACCGAAGCGGTGGTGAATCCGGTGGCCGCGATGGCTACCGCGCCGGTGTATTTTCCCGACGCCAGGCTGGCCGTGCTCACGGAGACGGACACCGTGCTCCCGCTGGCGCTTGCCTTGAGCCAGGTACCGCCGGAAGGAGTAACCGTCAGCGCACCCAGCGTCCCTTTTTTCGCCGTGACGTCGATCGTCTGCGCGGTTGGAGCCGCCGTTCCACTCTGCCGGAAGGTCAGTGAATCGGGCTTAACCGTCAGCGGCAGTGACGTGGTGGTCTGCGCCATGCACAAACCGGCCAAACCAACCAGTGAAAGCGCAGCTTTGAGTGATCGCATGAGGACAGACTCCTGGCTCAGGATAGAGGGATACGTATTTCCGTCTCAAGCCTCCAAATGGTTAACGTAGAAGGTGGTTAGTGCGAAAAACGATGTATAAAGCGATCCCCCTGCAGTTAATGTTTGCCGGTGAAGATCGAGAGATCCACGGCATCGGCCATGGCTTGGTAGCCGGTATCGTTAGGGTGCAGGTGATCGCCCGGATCGAACTCCGCGCGCACGCGCTTCGGATCGTTCGGGTCGCGTACGGCGGCGTCGAAATCGACCACCGCGTCGAACGCGCCGCTGGTGCGGATCCATTGATTCACGGCTTCGCGAATGGGCTCACCGGCCTCCCTTTGGTAGGGAGCGCCCAGGAACGGCGTCAAGGTACAGCCGATCGCGGCAATGCCATGCGTGTGCGCTTCCTCGATCATCTGCCGAAAGGCGCCGGTGAGTTCGGCAACGGTAACCGGATCGGTCGGCCGCCCGGTGCCGATGTCGTTGATGCCCTCGAGCAGCATCACCCATTTCACGCCGGACTGGCTCAATACGTCGCGGTCGAAACGCGCCACCGCGCTGACCCCCGCTCCGTCGCGCAGCACCTTATTGCCGCTGATTCCCATGTTGCCGACCGCGATATGCGCCGGGGCGAGCCGCGCCGCCAGCAGCGCGGGCCAGCTGTGATTGCTGTCGTCGGTGGAGCGAATGCCGTCTGTGATGGAATCGCCCAGCGCCACGATCAGGGCCGCATCGGGCGGCGCCAGCACGTCCACGCCGGCCAGCCAATAGTACGATTGCGCGGTGGCCGCATCGGCGATGACCGGCTGACCGGAGAAATCGCCTTCTTTCGAAATGTAGTTGGTGTGCAGGGCGGCGCCGTGACTGGTGGGCCGGCCCGTTTCGCCGGGGAAGTAGAGGCTGATCGCCAGATCGGCCAGCGGCGGCAGCTTGAAATCCACGGGGTCGCTTACGATGACCATGCCGTCGCCGAGAGTGCAGCCCGGCTTGCCGTTAAAGCTGAGAGCGCGGTCCGTCGCCGGAACAATCTCGGAATCCTTCGCGCGCAGAGCGACGTGCGCCGCGCCCACGGCCACGGGATTGGATCCGAAGGCGTTCGCCAACCTGATGCGCAGGCGGCTCCCGCCGATGCTGGTCCGTACGATCATCCGCAGAGTCTGATTATGGAAATTGCGTCCCGGAGGCGCAGTCGCCGCGGGAGGCGTGGCCGCGGCCGGAGGAGTCGGCTGCGGCTGGGAGCGGACCAGTTCCTGCGCCGTCGTCCAGGTGGCCACCCAATGTTCGCGCTGTTGAGCATCGAGCGGCCCAAATTGCGCGCATTGCCAAAGAACGAGAACCAGACCAATACGATATTTCATCAAGGCGCTCTCCGAACCGGATTATACCGATCAGTCCGCGCCCGTCAAGCGTTTAACATAATAAATATGACTTTCCGTCGTAGCATCGATTCTCTGGCCGCCGATTTCTGCCGCCGCCGATTTCTGCTTGGTGCACTGGGTTCCGGAGCGGCGCTCGCGCACGCTCCCCGGTTGCTGGCCGCTGAGTTCTGGAATGCCAAAGATCCATCCACCTGGACCGAAGAAGAGATCAACATTCTGACTTCAAAGTCTCCCTGGGCCAGAGCCGCCGTGCCAGGCATCAAGCATGCGGACGATCCCACCGAGTCCGCGGGAGGGGGCGGCGGTGCAGGGGGTATGGGCGGCGGAGGAGGAGGCGGGCGTGCAACTTTCCGCCGGGCCACCATAAATGTCATCGTGCGCTGGGAGAGTGCGCAGCCCATTCTCGATGCGCTGCGGGCGCCTCTGGCGGCCGATTTCGCGGGCCACTACGTGCTGAGCGTGACCAACCTTCCGATCCCCCCCCGCCGCACGGGCCGCGGAGACGACGGGGCACCCGACGAGGAGCTCGAGCGTATGCAGAACGGCGCCACGCTGCAGGTCCGGGATAAAGGCACGGCCGAGGCGGGGATCGTCCGCCGCACGCGCATCGGTTCGATTCTTTTCGGTTTTTCCAAAGATTTACTGCGCCTGAGCCCGAGCGACCGGGAGATCTTCTTCACGCTCGATACGGAAATATTTGTCCTCAAGGCTAAGTTCGATGGCAAAGAGATGGTCTACCACGGAAAACTGGCGGTGTAAGCCCGGCCATTTGAAGTAAAATACGCACGGGAGCGTCGCCATGCCCAATTACAGTTTTCAGGTCAACGGCCGCCCGGTCTCAGTCGAATCCTGGGACCCGGCGCAGCCTCTCCTTTATCTTCTCCGCAACACGCTCAGCCTGCACGGCGCCAAATTCGGCTGCGGACTGGCCCAGTGCGGCGCCTGCACCGTCCTGATCGACGGCAAAGCCACGCGCTCCTGCATCGCGCCGGTCAGTCAGGTCGCCGGCAAGAAAGTCACCACGCTCGAAGGCCTGGGTACGCCCGAGCATCCGGATCCCGTGCAGGCGGCTTTCATCGCCGAACAGGCCGCACAGTGCGGTTATTGCACTAACGGGATGATCATGGGCGCCAAGGGGCTCCTCACCCAGACTCCCAATCCCACCCTCGAACAGATCAAGCAATCTCTGGTGGGGAATCTCTGCCGCTGCGGTACGCACACCCGCATTCTCGCCGCCGTCCAGCGCGCCGCCAAAGTCACCCGGGAAGCCAAGGCCTAGGAGCACACGCCATGCAGACCATTTCCCGCCGCGATCTCCTTCGAAGCTCCGCTGCCATCGTCGTCAGCTTTTCTTTGGGCAGCCTCGGCAAGCGCGCCCTCGCTCAAACCGCGGCTTCCGCCAAGACACTCGATCCCGGCCAGGTCGATAGCTTTCTCGCCATCCACCGCGACGGCTCGGTCACCATCTACACCAGTAAGGTTGATGTCGGCACCGGCATGCTCATCGCCATCCCGCAGATGGCCGCCGAAGAACTCGGCATCCCGGTCGAGCGCATCTCGGTCATACAGGGCGACACCGATCTGACCGCCGACACCGGGGGCACCGGCGGCAGCACCGGACTCACGCGCGGAGGCGCCGAAATCCGCCAGGCCGCCGCGACGGCGCGCGCCGCGCTGGACAAACTTGGGGCGCTTGACACAAAAGCTCCCAATGCCAATCTCGGCGAACTGATGGGCGACCGCCCATTGAATCTCAAGTCCGACCCCAACGCTCCGCTCAGGAATCCCGCCAGCTACACCATCGTCGGCAAACCATATCCGCGCCCCGATCTTCCCGGCAAGTGCACCGGCAAGCTGGTCTACCTGCAGGACTTCACCGTCCCCGGGATGCTGCACGGGCGCGTGGTGCGTCCACCGGCTTTCGAAGCGAAGCTCCTTACCGTCGACGAGTCTTCGATCAAGGCGATCCCGGACGCGCGCGTGGTGCGCAACGGAAATTTTCTCGCCGTGGTAGCCAAAGACGAATGGGCCGCCGTGCGTGGCGCCCGCGAACTCAAGGCCACATGGAGCGAATGGAAAGGCCTTCCCGGCAGCGACGATCTCGAACAGCACATCCGCAATACGCCGCTCGATAAGGACCAGACCCTCGTCAAGAAGGGCGATGCTCAGCAAGCCTTGGCCAACGCTCCGAAATCGCTCAAGGCCAGCTACTGGTGGCCGTTCCAGAGCCATGCCTCGCTCGCTCCCTGCTGCGCCATTGCCGACGTACGCGAGGACCACACCACCATCTGGTCGTCCACCCAGGGAACCCACGCGCTGCGCAACAATCTGACGAAACTCTTCGGACTCCCCGCCGGCAAGACGCGCGTGATCTTCCTCCCCGGCGCCGGCTCGTACGGCGGTAACGGCAACGACGATGTGGCGGCCGACGCCGTGCTGCTTTCGAAGACTGTGCACGCTCCCGTCCGCGTGCAGTGGATGCGCCATGACGAGCATGGATGGGACCCCAAAGGCCCGGCCCAGAGTCTCGACGTTCACGCCGCCCTCGACGCCGACGGCCGCATTGCCGCCTGGGATGCGCAGATGTGGCTGCCCACTACCATCCCGGGGGTCCGCGCCTTCATCGCCGCCGATCTGGCCGGCATCCCGCAGGACCACGGCCAGATGCCCGGCGGCGTCATCAACAATGCCGATCCGCCCTACAACGTCCCCCACGTCAGCGTCACCGCGCACTGGGTCAAGACCACGCCGCTGAAGATTTCGAACCTGCGTGCGCCGGGGCGCATCGGCAACGCCTTCATGACGGAAAGCTTCACCGACGAGCTGGCCCACGCGGCCGGCGTCGATTCCGTCGAGTTCCGTGTGCGCGGCCTTACCGATCCGCGCGCCATTGCCGTGATCGAGCGCGCCGCCCGGATGATCGGCTGGCAGTCGCGTCCCTCGCCGAACCCGACGCCGGGCGCCGGCCGCGGCATCGCCTACGTCCGCTATAACCAGGCACTGAATTATATTGCCGTAGCCATGGAAGTGGCCGTCGATCGCGCGAGTGGGAAAATCAACATCCGCCGTGTCACCTGCGCGCACGATTGCGGCCTGGTGGTCAATCCCGATGCGCTGCGCAATCAGGTGGAAGGCTGCATCATGCAGACCCTCAGCCGCACCCTGCACGAAGAAGTGAAGTTCGATCAGTCCCGCGTCACCACAACCGATTGGGCCAGCTATCCGCTGCTCACTTTTCCGGAAGTTCCGGCGCTTGAGGTAGCGCTCCTCAACCACCCCGAGCTGCCCATTCTGGGAGCCGGCGAAGGCGCCACCGCGCCCGTCGCCGCCGCCCTTGGCAACGCCATCTTCGACGCTACCGGAACGCGTCTGCGCCGCGTGCCGTTCCGCACTCTGGCTAAAGCCTGACTTGGACGCTGCTATCCAAAGGCAACGGTGACAGCGCCGCTCGAAAGGTCCAGAATTCTAATCAGCTATGCGGATCAGAATAATCAAGACGGTTCGAGCGGCCGGGAAGCTGATCGATCGGATTCTCGAAGCGCGTCTCCCCATGGCCCTCGTGGCTGGCGTGCGCATCCATTAAAGCCAGACGGATCTTACGGCGGGCAGACGCCGAGATCTTTCGTCACGCTCTGTGCTTCGAAGACCGGCGCGTTGCCGCTTGTCTTCCGCCGCCCTTCGATGGTTAAGCGGCGCCCTGTCGTTAATGCCGGCGGATTCCCCGACAATGCATAAGTTCGATGGTCCTTATCGTCGGTCACGTTTAACCCGCCCGGACCGGAACCGACACATCCGGTAAGCATGCGCCCTTTGTGCTTCTCGTGGAGGACCAAAAGGGTGATCGCGACCCCGGCAGCCACGCCTACCACCACAATTCCGATCACGACTTGGTCCGCGGCTGCCTGAAGGCTCTCGGCCCGGCTCGGCGCGGCAAGCGCCAGACTGAGAATGGCAACCACCATCACCCGGCAAAAATTGCGTAACATCGGTTCCGAATTAGTATACGCCAGTCGGGCCGGACGCGCGATTCCCCGAGGTCAGGTTTCTGCCCATCACCATCGGATTCCTGCAATCCCGCACGGACCTGGAGTGATAAGATTTCCTAAACAATTGGTTAATTCAGAACCAGGGTTTTTCGCGCAGGACGATCGCTGCCTGCGTTCAGCCGTCGACTTGAAAGGGGTCCTTTTTCGCGATGTTCAATCAATTTTCTAAACGAGTCAGCCACGTCTGCTTGCTGGCGCTTGCCCTGTGCGGGCTCGCCCTCGCGCAGACGGACCGCGGCATCATCACCGGCACCGTGCAAGACCCGGCTCACGCCGTGGTCGTCAACGCCACGATCACGGTTACCAACAACGCGACCGGCGGCGTTTACGAGGCCAAGACCACCAGCGCGGGCGACTACACCGTCGCGCAGCTTCCTCCCGGTTTTTATACCGTGACCGTGGAATCGCCGGGCTTTGAAAAATATATCGGCACCGGGACCCAGGTCAACGTCAACACCACTTCGCGCGTGGACGTCACGCTGACGGTGGGCGCGGTGACCCAATCCGTTACGGTGGACGCGACAGCGCCCCTGCTGAAATCGGAAACCGACGAGCAATCCCATAACGTCAACACCCAGCAAATCCTCCAGTTGCCGCTCGAAGGTACCGGCGGCGCGCGCAATCCGCGTTCCTTCGTAATTATGGTTCCGGGCGTCTCGGGCGCCGCCGAAGGAACCAGCGGACACGTCGAGGGCCAGCCGAGCAATACGCACCGGCTCTACATCGACGGCCAGGATATTTCGAGTTCTATCAGCAACGGCACCAACACGGGGCCGCCGCCGCAGGAAATGGTGCAGGAGTTCGCCCTGCAGACCAGTAATATGGCGGCCGAATACGGCTCGGCGGAAGGCGGTATGTATGTTTTCGCCACCAAGAGCGGCACCAACCAGCTGCACGGCAGTCTCTTTGAATACTGGCAGAATAATCTGCTCGACGCAGACCATCCCTACACCAACACCAACCCGTTCGATCGCAAGAACGATTTCGGCTTCAGTGTCAGCGGTCCCGTCATCATCCCCAAAATCTACAACGGCAAGAATAAGACCTTCTTTATCGTGGTCTTTGAAGACGCCAAAAACGGTCTCTCGGCGTCCGGGGCCACCAACACCGTGCCAACCCCGGCTTATCGCACGGGCAATTTCAGCGCAGCGCTGGGAGCCAAGCTCAATGGCTCGGATCCGCTGGGCAACCCCTACTACGCAAACGAGATTTACGACCCGGCCAGCACCGTGATGTCCGCCAGCGGCGTAGCCTATCGCACGCCCTTCACCAACAACACCATTCCGATGAGCCGGCTCGACCCTGTGGCTCTGAAGATCCAGAATTTTATCCCTGTGCCCGACGTCCCTGGCTCAACGCTGCTCAATAACTGGTATCAGTCGCCCAAGTACGGGACATACTCGGTTCAGCCTGCCTTCAAGGTCGACCAATACATCAGCGACAAGCAGAAGCTCTCCATCTATGTCGACCGCCCGTTCAATGTGGCGCCGAACAATGAGGACGCCCTGCCCTTTCCGATCACGCAGGTCGAGATCCCGCACGGCAACACCTGGATTCCCCGCGTCAACTACGACTACACCATTGCGCCGACTCTGCTGCTGCACATGGGCATCGGCTACCTGCGCTTCAAAAGTCCCTCCGGGACGCTCCCCGCTGAGGCAACGTACAACGCGGCATCGCAGCTCGGATTTACCGGCAGCGCGACCGGGCTGGGTATGCCCACTATCAGCATCGGGACCTCGTCGACCGGCGGCGGCATGGGGCCGAACATGGGGCCAGCGAGCCTCGAAGACACGTATTACAACAAGTTGAGCAGCGTAGCCGGCCTCACCTGGATCCACGGCTCCCACTCGTTCAAGTTCGGCGGCGAATGGGCCAATAACGCGTATGACGACGTGAACAAGAGCGGTACTCCCGGGAACCTGAGCTTCAGCGCCACCGAGACCGGCGATCCTTCCACCGTTGGTCAGAGCCTCGGCGGCGCCGGATCACCCGGCTTGTCCTATGCCAGCTTCCTGCTGGGTTTGGCAGATAGTGCCTCGGTCAAGGCTCCTCAGGAGCTCGAATATCGCAACAATCGCGGGGCGTGGTATATCCAGGACAGCTGGAAAGTCACCCACAAGCTCACCATCGATTACGGTCTGCGCTGGGATATTCAGGCGCAGGGGCATGAGATTCACGACCGTTCCAGCATGTTTGGTCCCACCATCGTCAACCCGACCGCCGGTGGATTGCTGGGAGGCACGGTCTACGAAGGATACGGCGCCGGTCGCTGCAACTGCTATTTCGACCATCCCTATCCCTGGGCTTTCGGACCGAGGTTTGGATTCGCCTACAACGTTACTCCCAAGACCGTCATCCGCGGCGGTTGGGGTGTAGTGTATACATCTATACCCTACGGCAGCCTGACCGGCAGCGCGGTGGGTGGCGTCGGCATCAACACCATCAGCTTCACCTCACTCTCGCCGACGCTCGAAACGCCCGCAGCCACGTTGAGCCAGGGGCTCGTGTACAGCCAGGCGGCCCTTACCCAGGCAAACTTCCTCAATCCCGGGTTCTATCCCAACTCGGCCGGAAATCCCAATCCCGCCGCAGTGAACGCACCCCCGTTCTTTGTCGATCCGAATGCTGACCGGCCCGGCCGAGTCCACCAGTTCAGCTTTAACCTGCAACACCAGCTTCTGAAGAACCTGCTGGTGGAAGCGGCTTACGTCGGCAACCGCGGGGTTTGGGAAAACACCAACGGCCTTGTCGCTCTCAACGACATTACGCAGGCGGACCTCGCGGCACACGGCCTCAGCCTGAGCAATCCGGCCAACCTGCAGTTGTTGACCTCCGCGGTCGGCTCGGCCACGGCGCAGGCGGCTGGCATCACGCTGCCGTACCCGGGATATTCCACCACTCAGACTGTCGCGCAGAGTCTGCGGCCCTACCCGCAATTCTCGAGCGCGATCAACCCCACCTTTGCGCCGCTCGGCAATAACTGGTACGACTCGCTGCAGGCCAAAGTCACGCAGCGCTATTCCTATGGGCTGACGGCACAAGCGGCCTATACCTTCTCGAAGGAAGAGGCCACTGGTCAGGCGATCAACGATGTCTACAACCGGCCCAACCAGAAGTCGCTGGCCAGCTATTCCCAGCCCAATCTGTTTACGCTGTCCTTCATCTACGAGGTTCCGCTGCAGAAGCTTCCCGGCGGACAGCAGTGGCTGGTCAAGCACATTGTGAGCGGCTGGCAGTTCAGCGCCCTGTTGCGTTACAGCAGCGGCGCGTTGATTGGGGTGCCCGGCTCGCAGGGCAACCTCAATTCGCTGATCTTCCAGTCCACCCGCATGAACCGCGTGCCCGGACAGCCCCTGTTCCTGGTAAATCCGAACTGCGGCTGCTACAACCCGTATAATCAGCTGATCCTCAACCCCAAGGCCTGGACGGATGTTCCCAACGGGACATGGGGCACCTCGGCTCCGTATTATAACGACTACCGCGCCGGGCGCACACCCAGCGAGCAGGCTGGCCTGGGACGCACCTTCCGTCCCACCGAGCACGTGCGGCTGCAGGTCCGCGTCGAGTTCTACAACGTATTCAACCGGATCATCTACGGCGGCGGCGGCATCACGTCCAGCAATCCTCTGGCGACGCCGACCACTAACTCGCTCGGTCAGTACACCGGCGGCTTCGGCTTCCAGAACCCGACCGGCATCGGCGGTGAGCGAACGGGCCAGGCGGTCTTCCGCGTGGACTTCTAGCGGGCCAAAAGCGCAGGCGAAAACGCCTACTCCACTACGAGAGGTGGAGTAGGCCTTTAGCCTGTCGCACCGACCTAAAGATAGGTGACGTGCTTTCGGGAACGCGGTACGCTAATGGTAGTGACCCGTAAAGTCTTTTTGCTATTCGTGTGCGTCCCTCTTTTGCCGGCTTGGCAGGCGCCTTCCGCCGCTCAGAACGCGCTGATTAAACAGTACTGCGTCGCCTGCCACAACGATAAGCTCAAAACCGCCGGGATTTCGCTCGAAGGCCTCGATATCGTTAAGGCTGGTGAGGATTCCGCCGTCTGGGAAAAGGTGCTCCGCAAGGTCGCGTCGAATCAGATGCCGCCCGCGGGATTGCCCCATCCGGACGCCGCTGCCGCCAAAGCGTTTACCACCTATCTACAGAACGATCTCGATCAATACGCGGTGACCCATCCCGATCCCGGGCACCCCGTGATCCACCGGCTGAACCGGGCCGAATACAGCAATACCATCCGCGATCTCTTCGCGCTCGATATCAATGCGGGCGCCAATCTTCCCGCCGACGATTCGGGCTACGGTTTTGACAATATCGGCGATGTCTTATCGCTGTCTCCCATTCTGATCGAACGCTATATGACAACGGGCCGCATGGTCGCCCGCCTGGCCATCGGCGACACGGACATCAAGCCGGCGGTCGACACGTTCGCTCTGCCCCGCCAGTCGGGGCGCGGGCGCGGCCGTAACGAGCGGGTCTCGGACGACGTGCCGTTCGATTCCGCCGGAGGTCTCTCATTCCAGTACACCTTCCCGGTGGATGCCGAATACGTATTCAGGATCCAGACCGGCGGAGGACGACCCGGCCAGGGTGCGCCGATGCCTGAGTTGCGCCTCCCGGTCAAGGCCGGCGTCCGGCATATAAGTCTCACAGCGATCCGATCCGGCGCCATGCCGGAAAACATCCCCGGCGCAGCCCGCGGAGCCGCTTTTCCCGGTTTGGGCGGCGAGCCCGACAATCTCGATTTACGTATCGACGGCGTTCGCGTGAAACTTTTCGAAGTTCGTGGTTATGGCGGACTCTCGATTGACGGCCCCTACAACATTCTGGGACCCGGCGATTCGGCCAGCCGCCAGAAGATCTTCGTCTGTCATCCGGCCACCGCTGCCGAAGAATCGCCCTGCGCGCGTAAGATTCTGACCGCCCTGGTGCGCCGGGCTTATCGACGTCCCGCTAGCGACGCCGACCTGAAGCCTTTGATGGCGCTCTACGACTTCGGCCGTCAGGATAAGGAATCGGGCAGCTTCGATAACGGCATCGAAATGGCGCTGCGGGGCATGCTGGTCACGCCGGATTTTCTCTTCCGCATCGAGCACGATCCGTCGGCGAGTACGCCCAATACAGTTCACCGCATCAACGATTTCGAACTGGCCTCGCGCCTTTCGTTTTTCCTGTGGAGCAGCATTCCCGACGAAGAGCTTCTCAAACTGGCGGAGCAGGGCAAGCTGAAGGATCCGAAGATTTTGCAGCAGCAGACCGCCCGCATGCTGGACGATCCGAAATCCAAAGCTTTCGTGAACAACTTCTCGGGCCAATATCTCTTCATCCGTAATATGGAGACGCAGAAGCCGGATCCGGACGCCTTCCCGGAATTCGACAACGCCCTGCGCCACGATTTCGAAGAGGAGACCACGCTGTTCTTTAACGCCGTGGTGCGCGAGAATCGCCCGGTGACGCAACTGCTCGACGGGAAGTTTACCTTCCTTAACGAGCGCCTTGCCGATTTTTACGGCGTTCCCGGCATCCACGGTTCGCAGTTCCGGCGCGTCGAGATTACCGATCCGCACCGCGGAGGCATTCTGGGGCAGGGAAGTCTGCTCACGGTGACGTCTTATCCGAACCGCACTTCTGTCGTGCAGCGCGGCAAATGGGTGCTCGAGAATTTGCTCGGCACGCCGCCGCCTCCTCCTCCGCCCAATGTTCCTTCGCTCGATCCGCACGGCAAGGAGGGCAATCTGTCCATGCGGCAGGCCATGGAAGCCCACCGCGCCAACCCGGTCTGCGCGTCATGCCATTCGCGCATGGATCCCATCGGTTTCGCGCTCGAGAATTACGACGGCGTGGGCGCCTGGCGGGATAAGGACAACGGCGCGGTTATCGACGCATCGGGCAAGTTGCCCGACGGCGCCGCGTTCGACGGGCCGAACGGCCTGAAGAGCCTGCTGCTGAACCAGCATCGCGACGATTTTGTTTCCACGTTTACGCAAAAGCTGCTCACCTACGCCCTCGGCCGCGGCGTCGAAGCGAGCGATCTTCCCTCGGTGCGCACCATCATGCGCGAAGCGGCCAAAGAGAACGACACCATCCCGGCCCTGATTGACGCCATCGTCAGGAGTCCGCAGTTTCAGATGAGGAGAACCCGATCGTCATGATTATCACGAAGAAAGCTCTGGATCGCCGCACATTCCTGCGCGGAGCCGGCATTGCCCTGTCTCTTCCCTTGCTCGATTCCATGATTCCCGCCATGGCCGCCACCGGCAGTACGGCCGCGAAACCGGCCATCCGGCTGGGCTTCGTTTATGTGCCGAACGGGATTCTGCAGCGCGACTGGGTGCCGGATAAGCTCGGCACCGACTTCAAGCTGAATGCGACCATGAAGGACCTCGAGCCGTTCAAAGACAAGATGATCGTGCTCAGGAACCTGCAGCAGTACAACGGGCAGTCGCTCGGCGATGGCGGCGGCGACCATGCGCGCGGCGGCGCTACCTGGCTCACCGGCGTGCATCCGAAGAAGACGGAAGGTGCGGATATCCACGCCGGCATTTCCGCCGATCAGATCGCTGCGAAGCAACTCGCCCAGTACACGCAGTTCGGCTCACTCGAAGTGGGCATCGAAGAGAACACGCTGGCCGGCGGCTGCGATTCCGGCTATAGCTGCGCCTACACTAATACGATTTCCTGGCGCGGTCCCACCACGCCCAACCCGATGGAACTCAGTCCGCGGGCTTTGTTCGAGCGCCTCTTCGGCGACGGCGAATCGACCGACCCGGCCGTCCGGCTGCGGCGCATGAATCAGGACCGGACGATTCTTGACACGGTGCGCGGCGACATCTCGAGCCTGCAGCCCAAACTGGGTACGCGCGATAAGAGCAAGCTCGACGAATACCTTGAAGGTATCCGCGACATCGAACGCCGTATTCAGAAGGCGGAAGAGCAGAGCGCCACCATGAAGATGCCGGTCATGGAGCGTCCCGTTGGCATTCCGGACAGCTTCGAAGAGCACACCAAACTGATGAGCGATCTGATCGTGATCGCTTACCAGACCGACATGACGCGCGTCGTCACTTATATGCTGGCGCGCGAAGGCAGCAACCGCAGCTATCGCGAGATCGGCGTGCCGGACGGCCACCATTCCATGTCGCACCACATGCTCGACGAGCAGAAGATGGTGAAGCTGCAGAAGATCGACCAGTTCCACACCAAGGCGTTCGCCTACCTGCTGGGACGCATGCAGGCCACGCCGGATGGCGACGGCACCTTGCTCGACCACACCATGATGCTCTACGGCAGCAGCATTCGCGACGGCAATACGCACGACCATTACGACCTGCCTCTGGTTCTCGCCGGTGGCAAATCGATCAACATCAAGGGCGGACAGCATGTGCAGTACAAGCCTCTGACGCCGATGACGAATTTCCTGTTGGGGATGCTCGACCGGGTGGATATTCACGCCGATTCGCTCGGCGACAGCACCGGTAAAGTCGACGTGATGGGAGCCTAGTTTGATGCCAGGCGGACCACTCCCTTACGGTCGCGGCTCGGTATTTTTGGTCTGTCTCGCCGCCACCGCCTTTGCCGGCGATCTGCCTTTGGTCGACGCGATTAAGGATCAGAATCCCAAAATGGTGGCGACGCTGATTCCGCACACCGATGTCAACGCGCGGCAGCCCGATGGATCCACGCCCCTCGCCTGGGCCGTTTACAAGGACGACGCCGCCACCATCGACATGCTGCTGAAGGCGGGCGCGAAGGTGACCGTGGCCGACGAATATGGCGAGAGTCCGCTGACGCTCGCCTGCGCTACCGGCGATGCGGCCATCGTCGACAAGCTGCTCAAAGCCGGCGCCGACCCGAACGCCGCGCGCTTCTATAACGAGACTCCTCTGATGATCGCCGCGGCCAGCGGTAATCCCGACGTCGTCCGCACTCTCATCGAGCATGGCGCGAAGATCGAAGCGGTGGAAGAGCGCCGGGGCCAGAACGCGCTCATGTGGGCCGCCGCTCAGTCTAACTCCGATGCGGTGCAGGTTCTCCTGAAGGCCGGGGCGAATCCCAACGCCGTTTCGAAAGGCGATTTCACGCCGCTGGTTTTCACCGCCGACAACGGCGACGTCAGGTCCGCGGCAGCTCTGATTGCGGCTGGCGCGAATGTCAATTATGAGGTCCACTCGATCAACGTGCTGCTGGTCTCGCTCAACGCGAAGAAGCCCGCCGTCGCGAAACTGCTGATCGAGAAGGGCGCTGTCGTTACCCGGAAAGATCCTACGGGGCAGACCGCGCTGCATATCGCCACCGAATCGGGCGACATCGATACCGTGAAGCTGCTCATCGCCAAAGGCGCCGACGTGAATGCGGCGACCAACCCCAGGCAGGGCGACCGCATGGGCATTCTGCAGAGGCCCCCGACGGGCCAGCAGACGCCTCTCATGATCGCGGCGCGCGTCAACCGCCCCGACATCATGAAGGTGCTGGTCGATGCCGGCGCGAATCCGAAGATGCACGCGACGGATGGCAGCACGCTGCTGATGGCTGCCGCGGCCGGTGGGCACATCGAATCGGTGAAGTACGCGTTTGAACTCGATCCCGACATCAAGGCCATGACCGACCGCCAGGAGACGGTGATGCACGCCGCCATGATCGGCACTCGCCGCTATGCCACGGAAGCCGAGATTACTGAGATGGTGAAGTTTCTCGCCGAGCATGGCGGAGAACTCGATTCCATGGATAAGAACAACCGGACGCCCATCGCGCTCGCGAAGGTGATTCCGCTCGATTCCACCATCGACCTGCTGACGAAGATGATCGTCGCCACCGGCGCCACGCCGAAACCGTCGAAAGCCCGCTGATGAAAAAACACATTGCCGTCCTGGCTCTGGCCGCCGCCGGAGCGGCTTTCCTCGCTATCGCCCAAAGTACGCCCGCGCTGCCCCAGATCCCCGGCGTCTCTTCCGCCGATTGCAAACCGATTGGCGACAAGCCGTGGACCAATGCCGCACAGACGCCCGCCTGCCGGGCCCTCGAAGTCATCGCGCAGATGACGTACGAGGAGAAGCTCAACTTCCGCGGCGCGCTGCCCCGGCTTGGCCTTTATTCGTCCGCGGGTGGACGCGGCGGCCAGGCGCCTCCTCCGCGCACTTCCGGCATCACCGTGTTTCCCCATTCGCATGTGCTCGCCTCCACCTGGGATAAAGACCTCGCAAAACGAGCCGGCGATGCCGTGGGCGAAGAGTTCGCGGGCCGGGGCACGGCCTTCCCCATGATCAACATCAACCGCACCTGGCATTGGGGACGCACTGCCGATACCTTTGGCGAAGATCCCTTCCTCACCGCCGAGATGGTGGTGCCCGAAGTCAGCGCCATTCAGAGCCATCACGTCCTCGCGATCGTGAAGCATTACATGGCCAATAATCAGGAGATCGACCGCCAGACTGTCAGCGAGCAGATCCCCGAGCGCGCCTTGCATGAGATTTACCTTTACCCCTGGCAGCAGATTGCTCAGCGCGCCAAAATGGCCGGCATATTCTGCGCCTATAACGGCGTTAACGGCGCATTTTCCTGCGTCAACAAGTTCCTTCTCGACACCCTGCGCGGCTTCGGTTTCGACGGATTCGTCTTTCCGGAACCAGTGAGCGATTCCGCCGCCGCCATCAAGGCCGGGTCCGATCTGCTCGCGCCCAACGTCATCGATGGCCTGGTGAAGAGCGGCAAGCTGGATGCCTCCGCCGTCGATCTGATCGCCTTCCACGTCCTCGTCCCCTATTTCCGCATTGGCGTGTTCGATGTGCCCGCCGCTCCCGCCGACGTTAAAGCCAGTACGCCCGAACATCGCAAAGTCGCCGAAGAAGTTGCCGAACAGGGTTCGGTGCTGCTGAAGAACAAGGGCTCCGTGCTGCCGCTGACCGGAGTCAAGAGCCTGGCCATCATCGGCGACGACGCGGGCAAGAACGCTTCGGTGCAGATGACCAGCGCCAACGTCCCCATCGACACCCCGAACTTTCCGGTGGATGCGATCGCCACGCGCGCGGGCAGCGCCGTCAAGGTGACTTATGTGCCGGGGACGCCCGGTCTCGGCCCGCTTCCCCCGATGCAGGCCGATTTCTCGGCCGCGTTTTATGCCACGCCCGACCTTTCGGGAAGCGCTCTCGTCACGCGCACCGATGCAGGCGTCGATCTGCAAAAATTCGCGCCGCCCACGGAAATCGTACCCGCTCCGCCGCCGGGCCGTGGCCGTGGACGGGGCGCCGCTGGACCGCGCAATCCCTGGTCGGCGCGCTGGACCACCACATTGACGCCCACCACCACCGGCCGTTATCGTTTTTCACTCACCGGCTCCGGCACCGCGAAGCTCTATCTGGGCGGCAACCTCGTCGCCACCATCATGAAGTCGGATATTTCGATCACCGTGTTCGGCGGGACCACCCTGACCGCCAATCAGCCGGTGGAAGTGAAGCTCGAATACATGACGCAGGGGCGCGGCGCTAACCTTCGCCTCGGTATGCAGCCGGCCGATCCGACTTCACCGGACTCAGTCGAAGCCGCGCAGAAGGCCGCCAGGGAATCGGACGTCGCGGTCGTATTTGCGGGTGAGCGCGCCGGAGAAAGCATGGACCGCTGGTCGCTTACCCTACAGGGCGATCTGGATAATCTGATCGAAAGCGTGGCGGCGGTGAATCCGCGCACCGTAGTGGTTCTCAACACGGCGGGAGCGGTTGCCATGCCCTGGATCGATAAGGTCGCGGGCGTGATCTGGGCCGGGCATCCGGGCGCTTTCGATGGATCGTCCATCGCGGCGCTGCTCTTTGGCGATGCCAATCCTTCGGGCAGGCTGATCATGACTTTCCCCGCTAATGAACAGCAGGGACCGGCGACCAAACCGGACGAATACCCGGGCGACGGCAAGATCGTGAACTTCGACGAGGGGGTTCTGGTGGGCTATCGCTGGTACGACGCGAAGAACCAGACGCCGCTCTTCCCGTTCGGCTACGGCCTCTCCTACACCACGTTCAAATACAGCGATCTGAAGATCGGGCATGGCGCGGATGGCCGGCAAACCGTCAGCGTCAAAGTCACCAACAGCGGCAAGCGCGAAGGCGCGGAAGTTGTCGAGCTCTATGTGGGCGACCCGGCCGCCGCCGGTGAACCGCCGAAGCAGCTCAAGGGCTTTGAGAAGCTCTTCCTGAAACCCGGTGAGAGCAGGACGGCAACCATGGCGCTGAATCGCGACAGCCTTTCCGTGTGGGATGAAACCACGCACGGCTGGAAATTGATCCCCGGCGCTTACACGGTCAACGTGGGAAGTTCATCGCGCGACATCCGCCTCAAAAGTTCATTTACCCTTCGGTGAAGGCTCGTCGGGTAATTTGACGGAGTGCCGCGCCACGATCTGCCATCCCTGCGGCCCCTTGAGCCACACGATCAGCACATGCAGGTTGTTCACGCGATCGGCCGAGGTAGTCATCAGGCACCGCCCGGTCATCACCGCCGTAGAGCCGTAAACGTGGGTCACGAGGTCGTGATACTCGATGCCCTTCGACTTCGTCTCCGGTGAAACAGCGCCCGCGATCGCCTGCTGTTTGTTTTCGATTTTCGCGTTGTTGTGCGAGTAGGTGAGATCCGGATGGAACAGCTTATCGAGCGTGGCCGCATCGCCTTTGAGCGCCGCCTGCCTCCAGACTGCGAGTGTGGCGAGGATGTCCTTTTCGTCCTGGGACGTGTCGGCGGCATAAGCGGCAACCGATAGCAGAAGCAGCGTCAGGGCTGTTTTCATAGAGCATAGTTTATACGATTGACGAGACCTTTTTTCTGTAATACATTCGTCGGGATGAAGCGCTTCCTGATCGCCTTGTGCATCCCGGCCACGCTGGCTCTCGCCGCGGATAAACTCACCGCCCCGCAATTAATCGAGCTGGCCAAAAGCAATCCGGCAAACTTGCGCGAAGCCCTCGTTGCCACGCTCGGCCAGGAGCGCATTCACAATGGCACGGCGCTCGTCGGCCGCGGTCCCGATTTCATCTGGGCCGTCGAATCCGCCTCGCGTCCCGTCCTCACGATCGATGACGCGCCCGGCCCCGCTATGCAGCGGATCGCCAATGCCAACATCTGGTACGCCTTCGGAAAGCTCGGCGCAGGCACCGGCCACGAGTTTGAATACCGGATCGACGGCAAGCCGTTTGGCGGCAGTAAGGACGTGGCTGCATTCGGGCCCGAATCGTATCTGAAGCCGGGCGTCCCATCGGGCAAACTGGAACACCTCGTCCACACCAGCAAGATCTACGAGGGCATGAAGAGCGACTACTGGATCTATGTGCCCGCCGAGTACGATCCGAACACTCCCGCGGCCCTGATGGTGTTTCAGGATGGTCAGGGCTACGTGCGGCGCGAGAGCGAAGGCAACGTGATGGACGTTCTCGACAATCTGATCTATGAGAAGAAGATCCCGGTGATGATCGCGGTTTTCATCCAGCCCGGCAACGTTCCCGAGGGCACGCCCATTTACAAGGAGCTGCTGGACCTGATTGCGCGCATGGCGCCCAGTAATGCGCGTCCCGGCGCGCCCCCGCCCCCCACCCGCGGACAGAACGTGCGCGTTCCTCAGGGCATGATTCGCAGTCTCCTGTACGACACGGTTTCGGACCGTTACGTAAAATTTCTACGCAATGAGTTTCTGCCCGAGGCGGTCTACTCGAAATACAATGTGCGCAAAGACGGTTACAGCCACGCCATCAGCGGCAGCTCGTCCGGAGGCATCTGTGCGTTCAATGCGGCGTGGCAGGCGCCCAGCGATTTCAGCCGCGTGCTTAGCTGGATCGGCAGCTTCATGTCCATTCAGCAGGCGCCGAATTACGGCGGCCAGGCCTACCCCGCCATGGTGCAGCGCGACCCCATCCGCAACATCCGCGTCTGGCTGCAGGATGGCGAGAACGATCAGCATACGTGGCCTATGCAGACCCTCAATATGGCGAATTCCCTCAAAGAACACGGTTACGATTTCCACCTGAGCTACGGCTACGGCACGCACAATTCGGCGCAGGGCAGAGCGGAGTTTCCGCAATCGCTCACGTGGCTGTGGCGCGGCTATGATCCGGCCAGGACCGAACAGGCCTTCGAGCAGGATCCCGCCGAGGCCGCCAAACCGCTCTTCCGGGTCAGGGTCTACAATCGCGACCACGGGCCGGAATACTGATTAATTACCGCTTTATTCCGGCGCTTTCCGGGAGTACAATGCCTGAATGAAGTTTTCCGCTGGCTTACTGCTCGCGGTCCTCTGCCCCGGACTGGCGCTTGCGGACGTCGCAGGCACCTGGGAAGGCGTGCTGAATTTTCCCGCGCAGACTCTGCGCATCGTTCTGCACATCACCGGACCCGATAACGACCTGAAGGCAACCGGCGACAGTCCCGATCAGGATACCTACCGAACTCCGGCGTCCGCGATTACGTTCACAGGCGCGACACTCAACTTCGAGTTTGAGCGCCTTGATGTGAAGTTCACCGGAGACCTGTTGAGCGACGGCAGCATCACGGGCACATTCGTCCAGCATGGAAACGGCGTCCCCGTTGTGTTTAGGCGGTCGGAGGGTGTTCCGCCCCCTCCGGCGACGGGCAGTGTCAAGGACGGGCGTTACCATCACGACGAGACCGGACTCGAGTTCGACGTGCCCGCGGGATTTTCCGACGTGCGGACCATGCCCTACGCCAATGACCGCGGTCAGCAGGTTTCGCTCCTTTCAAAGGACAACGGATTTATCATGGCGTGGATCGCCAGGGGCAAAGTCGCTCCCAATCGTATTTCCAAAATACTGGACGGCGAGGTCCCCGCCAAGGTCGCACGCCGCAAAGGACCTTTCAAAGGCTATGAGATCCCCGGAGACAGCGTCCAGAGGATGGCCATCAACGGCGAACAGGCCGTCAAGGCCACCGCGTATTACTCGGGACCGGATGGAACGAAGATGGTGGAACTCCTGACCTGGATTTGCTCCGGGAATGCCATCGTGCATTTCTACGCCATGGTTCCGGCCGAAAAGCTGCCCGCTCTGCAGGGGGCATTCGACCAGATGGTGCTGAGCGCGAAACTCCCCTGACTCCTGCTACTGTGGATCTGTGGCGCTGATCAGAATCGGCTCGGTATCCGCTCTGCCCCCGGGCTCGGTGGCCGAGGCCGAAGTGGGCGAGATGACTTATGCGCTCTGCCATCACCGGGGCGAAATTCACGTCTTCGACGCCAGCTGCCCCTGCACCGGCGGCCCGCTGGGACAGGGCGTCATTCGCGATAACCTCCTCGTCTGTCCCTGGCACGGCATGCGCTACGATCCCCATTCGGGCGTCTGCCCTTACGATTCCAAACTCACTCTGACCCAGTTCGCCGTGGAGATCCGCGGCGACGACATCATGATCGAGGTGCCGTGAAACTGTGCCTGTACAAAAAATTCTGGGAGGCATCTCCCGATTCCAAAAGGAAGTTTATCCGGAACATCAGGATCTCTTTGAAAGCCTGGCCAGGATGGGGCAGCGGCCGGAAGCGCTGTTCATCACCTGCGCCGATTCCCGCATCGATCCCTGCCTCCTGACGCAGACCAAACCGGGCGAGCTCTTCATCTGCCGCGTCATCGGCAATGTGGTGCCTCCTTACCCGGCAACCATCGGCGGCGTTTCGGCCACCATCGAATATGCGGTGGGGATACTGCGGGTTCCCGAGGTGATCGTCTGCGGGCACACCGATTGCGGGGTCATCAGAGGGGCGCTCAATCCCGAGGCGCTGCGTGACTATCCCAGTGTCGCGGCCTGGCTGCGTTATGTGGAAGTGGAGCACCGCGAAATGATGGCGCTGACCGAACGCAATGTAGTCGCGCAATTGAGAAACCTGCGCACGCATCCCACCGTGGCGGCGCGGCTCGAACAAGGCGATCTGGCGCTGCATGGCTGGGTCTATCACATCGGGACCGGCACCGTTACGGTCTATAACGAGGCAAGCCGCAGCTTCGAAGCCACATGACGCTGCCGCGCGTGTATCCCATACTTGATACCGCCTCGCTCGCTCGCGTGAACCTCGGCATCGTCGAAGCCGCGGAAGCGTTTCTCGAAGGAGGCGCGCAGATCCTGCAGTTCCGCCACAAGGCCTTCTGGAGCCGCGAGATCCTCGGCGAAGCGGAAACGATCGCGGCGCTTTGCCGCGAAGCTCACGCCGTGTTCATCGTCAATGACCGCGCCGATTATGCCGCGCTGCTCGGCGCCGGGCTCCACCTGGGACAGGATGATCTCTCGCCCACTGACGCGCGCCGCGTGGTGGACGCCGAGACGATCCTGGGCTTCTCCACCCACAACGCCGATCAGATGCGCGCCGCCGAATCCGAACCGGTCGACTATGTGGCTTTCGGCCCCATCTTCCCCACCGCCTCCAAAGATCGTCCCGATCCCGCCGTCGGAATTGAAACACTGCGCACCGTCCGAGCCCTCACCAGCAGGCCTTTGGTGGCCATCGGAGGCATCACACGAGACAATGCTGCCCTGTGCTGGGGCGCGGACGCGGACGCGGTCGCCGTCATCGCCGATCTGCTTCCGCTATCCTGCACAAAGCGGGTCCTGCGCGATCGGATGTCCGACTGGCGAACTTTGGCAAGAAGCCATGGCAACAGCTGATACCTCGGTAAACACAGACACAAGATCGGGTTTCGTGAAGGGCCTCGGCCTCACCGGCGCCACCACGCTCGTCATGGGCTCGATGATCGGCTCCGGCATCTTCATCGTGAGCGCGGACGTAGCCCGCCAGGTCAAATCCCCCTGCCTGCTGATTGTTTGCTGGATTCTCGCAGCCCTCCTCACCCTGATCGCCGCGCTCAACTATGGAGAACTCGCCGCCGCCATGCCGCACGCCGGTGGACAATACGTCTACCTGCGCGAAGCCTTCGGCCGGCTCTGGGGATTTCTCTACGGCTGGACTTTATTTGTAGTGATCCAAACCGGAACCATAGCCGCCGTAGCCGTAGCCTTCGCCAAATACACCGGCGTCTTCTTCCCCTCGATCTCCGCCGCCAACTACCTGATCGGCTCCGGCAAACTCGGAGTCACTACCCAACAACTCCTGGCGATAGCGGTGATCGCCATCCTCACCTTCGTCAACACGCGAGGCATCCGCACCGGCGCCATTGTGCAGAATATCTTCACCTTCGCGAAAGTGGCGGCGCTGCTCGGCCTCGCCGTCCTGGGCTTTCTGCTGGGGCGCAATCCCCAATCCATCGCCGCCAATTTCGGCCATTTCTGGCAAGGTGCCGGATGGAACTGGGCTGCCGTATCGCTGGTGGGAACGGCCATGGTGGGTCCGCTCTTCTCCTCGGATGCATGGAATAATGTGACCTTCACGGCGGGCGAAGTGCGCAATCCGCACCGTAATCTTCCCCTGTCGCTGGGCCTCGGCGTAGGCGTAGTCTCCGCCCTTTACCTCGCCTGTAACTTCGTCTACCTCTCGGTGCTGACGCTGCCGCAGATCCAGACCGCGCCCGAAGATCGTGTCGCCACCGCCGTCGTATCGGTGATGTTCGGGCAAGCCGCCACCAGAATTATGGCCGCCGCCATCATGGTTTCCACCTTCGGCTGCCTCAACGGCCTCATCCTCTCCGGCGCCCGCGTCTATTTCACCATGGCCCGCGACAGCCTGTTCTTCCGCCGCGCGGGCACGCTCGACCCGCGCACTCACGCCCCCGTTTTCGCGCTCGGCATCCAGGGCCTCTGGGCGGTCCTGCTCACTCTCAGCGGACAGTACAACGATCTGCTCGATTATGTTATCTTTGCAGTTCTGCTGTTCTACATCCTGACCATCGGCGGACTCTTCAGATTGCGCCGCACGCGTCCGGCCATGGAGCGGCCGTACCGCGCCGTGGGCTACCCCGTCCTGCCCGCCCTGTACATCCTGGTCGCCGGCCTGATTGAAATTTTGTTGCTGTGGAACAAGCCCGCGTTCACCGTGCGCGGACTCATTCTTGTTTTGCTGGGGGTCCCCGTTTACTTCCTCTGGCGCCGGAAGGAAGGTCGTCAATCGTGAGCCTGTTCGCCACCAAACCGCACGCCCGCATCATTCGCGAAAGCCAGGGCGGCCAGCATCAGCTGAAGCGCACTCTCGGGCCGGTCAATCTGATTGCGCTCGGCATCGGAGCCATCATCGGCGCGGGACTGTTCGCGCTCACTCCCAAAGCCGCGCATGACAACGCCGGGCCGGCCGTGGTCTTCTCCTTCCTCGTCGCCGCCGTGGGCTGCGCCTTCGCGGGCATGTGCTACAGCGAATTCGCCACCATGATTCCCATTGCCGGCAGCGCCTACACGTACGCCTATGCCACCATGGGCGAACTGCTGGCATGGATCATCGGCTGGGATCTGGTGCTCGAATACGCCGTGGGCGCAGCCACCGTATCGGTCAGCTGGTCGAAGTACCTGGTCCGGCTTCTCGATCACTTCCACCTCTCACTGCCGCCGGGTCTGACGCGCTCGCCGCTGGAGGGGGGCATGGTAAATCTACCCGCCATCTTCATCATCTGCGCCGTCTCGCTTGTGCTGATAATCGGCATTTCCGAATCGGCCACCCTCAACGGCTTCATCGTGGCGATCAAGGTGACCATCGTTCTGGTAGTGATCGGGCTCGGTTTCGCTTACATCAATCGCGCCAACTATGTACCCTTCATTCCGCCCAATACCGGCGAGTTCGGCCACTTTGGGATCAGTGGAATCATGCGCGCCGCAGGGGTGATCTTCTTCGCGTACATTGGATTCGACGCGGTCTCGACGGCCGCGCAGGAAGCGAAGAACCCACGGCGCGATATGCCGATAGGGATCATCGGGTCGCTGGCGATCTGCACGCTGCTGTATGTCTCGTTCGCCTGGGTGCTCAGCGGCATCGTTAACTACAAGGTCATGTCGGATACCGCCATCTACGATGCCCTGCACAACATTGGATACGACTGGCTGGGGACTCTGGTCGTCTTCGGTATTCTCGGCGGCTATACCTCGGTGATCCTGGTCATGCTGCTGGGACAGAGCCGCGTCTTTTACTCCATGTCCCGCGATGGATTGCTGCCGAAGATGTTTTGCGACATCCATCCTAAGTTCCGCACGCCGTGGCGATCCAATCTTCTGTTCATGGTGTTCGTGAGCCTGTTCTCGGGTTTTGTGCCGCTCTCGAGTCTGGGCGATATGACCAGCATCGGCACGCTGCTCGCCTTCGTCATCGTATGCGCGGGCATCATGATCATGCGGCGGACGCATCCGAATATTCCAAGGCCCTACAAGACGCCGCTGGTGCCCCTGGTGCCGATACTGGGAATCGTCGTTTGTTTCGCAATGATGGCATCGCTCGATAAGATGACGTGGATTCGCCTTGTAGTCTGGTTAGTAATCGGCCTGGCGATCTATTTCACTTACAGCAGGCATAACAGTCATTTAGTAACGGATCCGGAATCCATCCACCAATGAAAATCGCATCCGGTCCGCTGAGTTCACCCAAACAACAGAGTTCACCCACCCAGCAGAGCTCACCCACCCAGGTTCTCGTGGGGCAGGTTAGACCTGGTACGCCGACGAAAAGAGCAGTCTTGTCCAGGATAAGGCCGTCCATGCGGCTGCGCCAGTGGCCAAACCTGCGGCCGATTGGTAATCGGCCTGCCGCTCGACCAGAGAAACTCTTCCGGGGCCGTAACCAAACCGCACTCGACCGGATTCCGTTCAATATATCGGGCAATCCGACTGAACTCCGTATCGTGGCGAACCAAATGGTCGTAACTCTCGTCCTGCCAAAAAGGCTGCTCTGTGCGTCCGAGAATCCTGTTGCATTCACGAGCCGTAAATCTCTTAAGCGATTGCACGACACGCGAACATTCACCAGGGGAGTAATCAGTAAATGAACGTGGTTGGGCATCACAACCCAGGCATGGAGTTCGAAATACCGCCGTTCGCGCCGAAAAATGGCTTCGACCACTATGGAAGCAATCTCGGGCCAGCAAGGAAATCGAGGTCCAGGGGAGGCATTATCCAGAAGCGAGTCCATGGCGACGAAAGCCTGTCCGGAAGTAAGTTTTTCGGGAAAGCTGCGCCCAACCGGCAGAGTCCCGTGCAAACGTCAGGTCGGAAAAATTGCCTGGCCAATCGCATAACGATGCGGAAGATACCGTCGAAGAGACTCAATCACACTGACGAAGCGGCTTCAGCCAGTGGAGTTCTCATAAAATTCAGCAGGCCGATCGCCAATCGGCCGCAGGTTTGGCCACTGGCGCAACCGCATGGACGACCCTATCCTGGACAAGACTGCTCTTTTCGTCTGCGTACCGGGTCTAACCTGCCCCACCTATGACCGTTCTTACTGCAACTGACTTGCCGGGTATCGACCTTGTCACTCGCGGAAAAGTGCGTGACGTCTACTCTGTCTTCGACGACTTACTCAT
>JBEKAQ010000062.1:0-29794 GCA_050015835.1 Bryobacteraceae bacterium
CGGGTTTCCAGCCGCACCCGGTCACCCTGAAACTGCAGGACGGGCGCACGCTCGACGGCACCATGACGAGCCAGAGCACGTTCTCTGCGACCGTCTGGACGGCCGACGGCAAGTTCCACCTGTTGGCGCGCGATGGCGACAACTACAGCGACCACGCCATCGAACCGAAGCAGGATTGGACCAGTTACGACGGCAGTTACAACGGGAATCGCTACAGCCGGCTCGAACAGGTCAACACCAATAACGTGCAGCGGCTGGCGCCCGCCTGGGTGTTTCCCGTCCCCGGCGCGCCGCGTCTGGAAGTCACCCCGGTGGTGATCGACGGCGTGATGTACATTACCGCGGCGAATGAAGCGTATGCGCTCGATGCCGTCACGGGCAAACAGATCTGGTCGTTCCGCACACCGCGCACCCCCGGCCTGTTGAGCGAAGCCGGTGGAGGCGCCAATCGCGGCGTGGCGGTGGCGGGGAATCGCGTCTTCATGATTACCGACGGCTCGCATATTCTGGCGCTCGACCGCGAGACGGGCCACAAACTTTGGGACACGACGATGGCCGATTTCAAAGAAGGGTACAGCGCGACGGCGGCTCCGCTGGTGGTCGGCGATCTGGTGATCTCCGGGATCGCCGGTGGCGAGGAGGGCGCGCGCGGATTCATCGACGCCTACGACGCAGCCACGGGCAAACGCGTCTGGCGCTTCTACAGCATTCCGGCGCGCGGCGAAAAGGGCGCGGAAACCTGGGTTGGGAACGCTCTCGAACATGGCTGCGGCGCTACCTGGCTGACCGGTTCGTACGATCCCGACCTGCAGACGCTCTATTGGGGCGTGGGCAATCCCTGTCCCGATTACAATGGCGACGAACGCAAAGGCGACAACCTTTATACGTCGAGCATCGTGGCTTTGGACGTGAAGACCGGGAAGCTGAAATGGTATTTCCAGGCCACCCCGCACGACACGCACGATTGGGATGCGTCGGAGCCGATTATTCTGGCGGACGAGCAGTGGGAAGGGCGTCCGCGCAAGATTCTGATGCAGGGCAATCGCAACGGCTTTTTCTTTGTGCTCGACCGGACCAATGGAGATCTGCTGCTGGCCAAACCGATCCTGAAGGTGAACTGGGCCACGGGGTACGGCAAGGACCGGCGTCCGATTATTGTGCCCGAGCATTTCGAATCCTCGGCGGAAGGGACCATGGTGTGCGGCGGCGGCATCAATTGGCCGGCGGCCAGTTTCGATCCCATCGCGAAACTGTTCTACGTGCGCGCCAATGAGGGCTGCGGCGTGTTCAAGAAGAACCCGGCGCCGATTCAGGTGGGTCAGCGCTTCTTCGGCGGCGATGTGGGCGGGGCGCCTGGAACCCCGAGTGGAGGCGGCATCCGCGCGATCGACATTCACACGGGACAACTGGTGTGGGAATATCCGCTGGCGGGCGGGTTCGGGGGATCGGGCACGCTCGCGACGGCGGGTGGGCTGGTCTTCTTTGGAGAGACTGCGGGGACGTTCACGGCGGTGAATTCGAAGACGGGCAAGGCGGTCTGGCATTTCGAGGCCGGGCAGCAATGGCGCGCTTCACCGATGACTTATATGGTGGGTGGGAAACAGTATGTGGTGCTGACGGGGACTGGCGGGGTTTTCTCGTTTGCGCTGGTGAATTGAGGGGGGACCGCGGTTCTCGTTATGATTGTCGTTGAGGCATCATGCGAAAACCAAACCGGCCCGCGGCGAGGCGAACAATCGGGAGATTCATCGTAGCCGATCCCGCGATCTGCCACGGCCAGCCAACGTTCCGGGGAACCCGCATCCTGGTACGGGATGTCCTGGAACAGGTGGCAGCGGGCATCGCCTGGGAGACGATCGTCGAAGAGTGGCGTGGCAACGTACAATCGGAGGCCATCTCCGAAGCGGTGTTATTGGCAAGCCAGGCATTTCGCGATCATTCCGAACAGTACGCGGCGCCGGAATACGTGCCTGAACGTGCGCAGGCTTGATTATTCTCGACGAGAACATCCTTGAGGGGCAGCGCCTGCTGCTTCAGGCGTGGCGGCTGGCGGCCAGACAAATTGGTCTCGATATTGGCCGAAAGGGTCTGAAGGACGAGGAGATTATCGTTCTGTTGAAACGGCAGCGCAATGCCACGTTTTTCACGCGGGACGGAGACTTTTTCGATCCGCGCCTGCGGCACTCGGGCTACTGCATCGTTGTGGCGGGCGTCGGGCAAAATGAAGTTGCCGCGTTCATCCGCCGCTTCCTGCGGCACCCCGACTTCAATAGTCAGGCAAAGCGGGCGGGCCGTGTGGTTCAAATCTCGCACACGGGTCTGACATTCTGGCGTTTGCGTTCCCAGGCCCGGACCCACGTTTCGTGGAAAGCTGTTCCGTAGCGATCGGGGCGCCGCCGCGCCGAGTCTCAGTAACGGGCATTATACGTTCAGGTGCAGCAGCGAGACGGTCAGATCAACTGGGTTTGCGGGGCAACCGAATCGGCCGTGTCATGAGATGATAGAGCCCCCTCGATCTTCGAAGCATGGCCCCGTGAGTCGTTCCAGCCTCTCCTGGATGCTCTGCAGTTGTCGTCTGATTTCATCCGTCCCGTCATCCATATCCCAGAAGATGCCCTCGTGTCGATGCATTTCGTCCAAGTGCCGCTGAAACTCTTCCGGGCTCATCACAACACGACCCTGACGCTTCCAATAGTGAGTTGCAAGTTGCCGGGCTGAAGAAAAAATAGAATTCACGGTGCTAAACGTGTCCGTAAAGATGCTCTCGGCTTCGTGGCTTGGAAATCCCGCCATGCATCTGTACTTCAAAGCGTTGAACTCCGCAAAGACGCTTTCCTTCTTTGTATACCTTTCGACCACCACGTATCCCCTGTCAAGCAATTCCGCCTCGTCAGCCAGTTCTGAACCGCTCCGCTGTCGGCTCTTGCCCTCTTCGGAATTCGAAAAGGGGTTCCGGATGTATGCGACCGCGTCCTTGACCTCAAAAAACTTCGCGAGCAGTTGCTCCGCGAGTTCAATTCGGCGCTTCCCGATGAACTCCCGTTTCCATGCGTCGATGCCAGCGATAATGGCCCAACAAGCAGCAAGAACACCGAGCGCCACGGTCAGATTTCGCGCCGTTTCGATCTTTCCACGATGTGTTCGCAGGCCCGCACCGTCATTGCCATCATGGTCAGCGTCGGGTTGACGCAGCCGCTCGACGGGAAGGCGGCGCCGTCGGTCACGAATAAATTCGGCACGTCCCAGACTTGGTTCCATGGATTCAGCACCGAGGTCTTCGGATCCGTCCCCATGCGCGCCGTACCCAGCTCGTGCACGCAGGTTCCGGGCGCGCTGGGCGTGTAGTTGACATCGTAGATCTCGGCCCCGGCCTTGTGCATCATCTCCTGCGCCGTATCGACCGCGTCCTTCATCATCTTGATCTCGTTATCGCTGTGGACGATTTCGATGTGCAGCTCGGGGATGCCCCACTTGTCCTTCACGGTATCGTCGAGGCGCACAAAGTTCTCGCGGCGCGCCAGCATTTCGCCGAACGCCCAGAGCCGCGTGGCGTAGGGCCAGTCTTCCCGAACCGATTTCTTGAAATCGGCGCCGAACCCGGTGCGGTGCGCCGCATGGGTCGGGAAGATGCCGCGGATGGCCTCGCCCTGATAGCCCCAGCCGCGGATGTAGTCCGGATGCTTCGTCTTCAGGTTGCGGAAGCGCGGGATGTAGAGGCCGTTGGCGCGGTTATCGTCGAACTCCGTGATGGGCGGCGGCGGCGCGGGCAGGAAGCCGAGCACACGGCAGTCGATGGTGTGATCGACCAGGTAATGACCCAGCGCGTCGTTCTGTCCGCCCAGCTTCGACAGCATCAGCAGACGCGTCGATTCGAGGGTCGACGCATTGAGCATCACGATCCTGGCGTTGACCTCGTGGTGCTTGCCCGTGTTGCCGTCGATATACACCACGCCGCGCGCCTTGCCGTTTTTGCCCATCAGGATCTGACGCGCGATGGCATGGGTCTGCAGCGTGAGCTTCTTCGTCTTCACGGCGGCCGGCAGCGTGGAGGACGGCGTCGAGAAATAGGAGCCGGTCATGCAGCCGCGTCCGCAGTGGCCGCACCAGTGGCAGGCGGCGCGTCCTTCATGCCGTTCGGTCAGGATGGCGGCGCGGCCGATGGTCATGATGCGATCGCCGTAAGCGTCGACCACCTTCTTAAGCTGCATCTCGCCGCAACTGAAGTTCATGGGCGGGAGGAACTTGCCGTCGGGCAGCGCCTCGTAGCCCTCGGCGCGGCCGCTGACACCGATAAACGATTCCACGATGTCGTAATAAGGAGCGAGCTCTTCATAGCGTATGGGCCAGTTTTGTCCGAAGCCGTCGTGCGACGCGGCCTGCAGATCGTAGTTGCTCAGCCGGTAGGTCTGGCGTCCCCAGGCGAGAGTGCGTCCGCCGACGTTGCGGGCACGGATCCAGTTAAACGGCTTGTTGTCGGGAGTGGTGTAGGGCAGATCCGCGTCATTGACGTAAAACTGCGTGGTGAACTCGCCTGCGAAGCGGGATGCGCTGCGCTGGCGGACGTCGATATCGCCGGGCTTGCCGAAGCCGCGGAAGGGCAGCTGGTAGGGCCAGGTGTGCTCCTGGAATTCCTTCGACGGGTCTATCATGCGCCCGGCTTCGAGCATGAGCACTTCCATGCCGCCTTCGCAGAGCTGCTTGGCCGCCCAGCCGCCGGTGGCGCCGGACCCGATTACAATCGCGTCGTAAGTTTTCATGCCTGATGCTCCGGGTGGGTGCAGCCGTTATAGTTCTTAAGCGCTGTGTTTCCTATGTATTGCAGGTCGCGATGGATGCCCGTGGGCGAGGTGTAATAGCCGTTGAGAGTCATCGTCTTCAGGGTGACGAAGAAACGCTCGAGGCCGGTCGAAGGATTGGCCTCGTTCTTCGCCGCGAAAGCCATGATTTCATGCTGGCGGGCGGCGTCGAGGCGGGCGTAGGGAGATCCGAAGCGGCGCTGCGCCTCGGCGTCGAAGCCGTTCAGGCCCTGGGTCCAGTCGGCCTGCACCGCGCGGTCGCTATTCGCCAGCATCACGTCGACGAACAGGTTCACGTTGGCCTCTTTGGCGCCGCCCGAATGGCTGTCCGCCGGAATAATGGTCTCGGTGAGCGCGGCGACCAGTTCGTTCTGCGCCGGGCTGAGGAATTGCAGTTTGTAAGAAGCCGGGGCGTTGGCAATCTGGAAAAGCTGGCCTTTGACGAGTTCGACCTTGTCGGCGAGGATGCCGGCCGAGAGTAATTTCAATGCGCTGCGTCGCTGCATACTGGAATATTATCTACCCTGAATGCCCGTACCTTACAAAATTTGAAGATCGGCCTCACTTTAGTTCGGGGACAGTGGCTGGACCTTGTGATAGATTTAGAGTCGCGTGTTCTGTAATCACTTCAAATACCTCACCTCCGTCGCGGTTTTTGCCGGGATGGCCGCTCTGCCGGTTTATGCGCAGACCAAGTCCGCCGCGGCCGCCAATTCGGCGCTTCTGCGGCAATACTGCGTCGGCTGCCACAACAACAAGCTGAATACCGCCGGAGTCTCGCTCGAAGGGATGGACCTGTCGAGCGTCGCCGGTAAAGCCGCCATCCTCGAAAAGGTTCTCCGCAAGGTCGAAAGCGGCCAGATGCCGCCCACCGGCCTGCCCCGTCCGGAACCCGCCGTGGCGGCCGCGTTCGGCAAGTGGCTGGAAAATTCGCTGGACGCCGAGGCTTTGGCTCATCCCGATCCGGGCCGGCCCGCCGTTCACCGGCTCAATCGCGCGGAATACAGTAACGCTGTTCGCGATATTTTCGCGCTGGACGTCAAGCCGGGTGAAATGCTGCCGGTGGACGATTCGGGTTACGGATTCGACAACATCGGAGACGTGCTCTCGGTTTCTCCGGCGCTGCTCGACCGGTACATTTCGGTGGCCAACAAGGTTTCGCGTCTGGCCGTCGGCGATCTGACGCAGAAGCCCACCGAAGAAACCTTCGAGCCGGTCCGCCAGGCACGGCCGGAGCGGGTGAGCGACGATCTGCCGTTTAATTCCGCGGGCGGGCTCTCGATCGATTATTACTTTCCCGTGGATGCCGAGTACATTCTTCGCGTCCGCATGGGCGGGCAGGGTGGCGGCCCCGATATCGCGCCGCTGGAAGTGCGCGTGCCTGTCAAGGCGGGGCTGCATACCGTCGGTGTGACTTTCCCCGCGCAATGGGAAAAGGCGGAGGTTCTGCCGGGCGGCGGCGGTCGGCGGGGCGCACCTCCGGCTCCGGGCGCGGCGCCAGCCGGACCGCAGATCTCCATGGATTTACGCGTGGATGGCGCTCGACTGAAGCGATTTGCGGCGTCCGCCGGCGGTTTTGGTGGCCGCGGGGGCGGTCTGCCGCAGATATCCAGCCTTGCGGTTGATGGACCTTATAACATTCTGGGGCGCGGCGATACCCCCAGCCGGGAGCGGATCTTCGTCTGCCATCCGGCGACCAAAACGGAAGAAGCTCCCTGCGCGCAGAAGATTGTCTCGAACCTGGCGCGCCGCGCTTACCGCCGTCCCGTGACCGATGCCGATGTCCGGCCGCTGCTGACGCTCTATCAAAATGCCCGGGTTAAGGGCGATTTCGACGGCGGCATTCAGGAAGCGATTCAGGGCATGCTGGTTTCGCCCGACTTTCTCTTTCGCGTGGAGGTAGACCCGAAGACGCCCAGCCCCAACGGAGTGCACCGCGTCAGCGATGTGGAACTGGCGTCACGCCTTTCGTTCTTTCTGTGGAGCACCATTCCGGACGACACGCTGCTGAATCTGGCCATCGCGGGAAAGCTCTCGAACCCCACGGTTCTGCACCAGCAGGTGCAGCGCATGCTGGACGATCCGAAATCGGCCGCGCTCACGAGCAATTTCGCCGGGCAGTGGCTTTTTATCCGCAATCTCGAAACCGTCCGGCCGGACCCGGTGGCCTTCCCCGAATGGGACGAGAGCCTGCGCTCGAGCTTTAAGGATGAAACCGAGTTGTTCTTTGAGAGCATCCTGCGCGAGAACCGCAGCGTACTCGACCTGCTCAACGCCAACTATACGTTCCTGAATGAGCGACTGGCGCGGCACTACGGCATTTCCGGAATCTACGGGTCGCAGATGCGCCGCGTGACGCTGACCGATCCCAACCGCGGGGGTCTTTTGGGACAAGGGAGCCTGCTGACAGTTACTTCTTACCCCAACCGAACGTCTGTAGTACAGAGAGGTAAATGGGTTCTGGAAAACCTGCTGGGTACGCCGCCGCCGGCTCCGCCGCCCAACGTGCCGCCGCTTGAGGCGACGACGGGGAACCAGCATCTGACCCTTCGCGAAGCTATGGAAATACATCGGAAGAACCCTGTCTGCGCCGGTTGCCACGCGCGCATGGACCCGATCGGCTTTGCGCTTGAGAACTACGATGGCATCGGCAAGTGGCGCGCTACCGACGGCGGCAGCGTGATCGATACCTCGGGCAAGCTGCCGGATGGCACCCTGTTCAACGGACCCGCCGGGCTGCGCACGATTCTGACAACCGTGCGCAAAGACGAGTTTGTTACCACGGTGTCCGAAAAACTATTAACATATGCCTTAGGGCGCGGCGTAGAGCCTTACGACCAGCCCACCCTGCGAGCGATCGTGCGGGAATCGGAACGCGACAATTATAAACTTGCGGATCTGGTTGAAGAGATCGTGAAGAGTACGCCGTTTCAAATGAGGAGAACCGTAGAACCATGATGATCACAAAGAAGCATTTGGCCCGCCGCACCTTCCTGCGCGGCCTTGGCACCACACTCGCCCTTCCATTTCTCGACGCGATGGTGCCCGCGTTCGGGGCGACGACGGCTGCCGTGGCGCCCACGCGCATGGGTTTTGTCTACGTCCCGAACGGCATCATTCAAAAGGGTTGGCTGCCCTCGACCGAAGGCGCCGGGTTCGAGTTCAATACCTCGATGAAGGCCCTCGAGCCGTTCCGCGACCAGGTGCTGGTGGTGAGCAATCTCGCCCAGCTGACCGGACGGTCGCTCGGCGACGGCGGCGGCGATCACGCTCGTGCGGGCGCCACCTGGCTTACCGGCGTGCATCCCAAGAAGACCGAAGGCGCCGATATCCATTCCGGCCTGTCGGCGGACCAGATCGCCGGCCGCGAACTGGGCAAGCTGACGCAATTTACCTCGCTCGAAATCGGCGTGGAAGCGCCGAGCCTGGCGGGTGGCTGCGATTCCGGTTACAGCTGCGCCTACACCAACACGGTGTCCTGGCGGTCGCCCACCACGCCCAATCCGATGGAAGTGAATCCCCGCGTTCTGTTCGAGCGCCTCTTCGGAGAAGGCGACAGCACCGACCCGGCCTCGCGCCTCGCGTCTTTGAAGGAGCGCAGCAGCATCCTCGACTTCGTTAAGGGGGATGTGGACCGGCTCGAAACCCGCATCGGCAACGGCGACCGCGCCAAGCTGTCGGAGTTCCTCGACGCCATCCGCGACGTCGAACGCCGCATCCAGAAGGCCGAAGAGCAAAACGCCACCATGGTGATGCCGGTTATGGATCGCCCGAAATCCGCTCCCGAAGAGTTCGTCGACCACGCCCACCTGATGATGGATCTGATGGTGATTGCCTGGCAGACGGATATGACGCGCGTTACCAGCTTCATGCTGGCGCGCGAGGGCAGCAACCGCAGCTACCGCGAGATCGGGGTGGCCGACGGACACCACTCCTGCACGCACCATCAGAACGATCCCGATAAGATCGCCAAGACCATGAAGATCAACGCCCACCACGTGCAGCAGTTCGCCTATCTGGTGAACAAGCTGAAGAATACGAAGGACGGCGATGGCAACCTGCTCGATCACTCAATGATCCTGTACGGAAGCAGCATTTCCGATGGCAACATGCACACCCACGTGGATCTGCCGCTGGTGCTGGTGGGCAGCGCGTCGGGCCAGATCAAGAGCGGCCGTCATATCCGCTACGCTCCGGAGACGCCGATGAACAACCTGCTGCTGACCATGCTCGACAAAGTGGGCGTCCACACCGACCACCTGGGCGACAGCACGGGCAAAGTGGAACATCTGTCGGACATTTAAGACCTTCCTTTGAGGTGTTTGAAAAATGAGGCTGGGAATATGGGCCCGATGCGCGGGGGCGGCGTGGTTTGCCGTCCTCTCGTGTGCGGCTTCGAACGACGTGCGTCTGATCGACGCGATCAAGCGGCGGGACATCAAAACTTTTGAAACTTTGATGGCGCAGCATCCCGACGTGAATGCCGCGTTGCCGGATGGAGCCACGCCGCTCGCATGGGCCGTTTTTCTCGACTTGCGGGATGCCGCTTTGAAGCTGATCGCCGCCGGCGCCAAGGTCAACGTGGTGGGTGAATATGGCGAAACACCGCTCACTCTGGCATTAGCCAATGGCGACGTGGCGCTTACCACTAAGCTGCTCGAAGCGGGCGCCGATCCCAAAGTCACGCGCTGGAACGGCGAGACCGCGCTGATGATCGCCGCCAACACGGGCAGTGTAGAAGAGGTTAAGCTCCTGCTTGACAAGGGCGTCGATATCAACGCCGCGGAACCGAACCGGGGTCAGAATGCGCTGATGTGGGCGGCGGCGGAAGGTCACTCGGATGTCGTCGACATCCTGATCAAGAGGGGCGCCGACGTACAGGCGAAATCGAAGAGCGGCTTTACGCCTTTGGTATTCGCGGTGAATAAGAACGATGCCAAATCGACGGCTCTGCTGCTGGCGGCGGGCGCCGATGCCAACCTGCCTTTGGCGAACGGAATGAAGATCCTCAGCGTGGCCGTCGCCGGGAAGAACAACGACGCGGCTCTGGCACTGCTCGATCATGGCGCCGACGTGCATGTGACCGACCGGACGGGCAACACGCCACTGCATGTGGCCGCGCAGAACGGGTCGCTGGATTTGGTCGAGAAGTTGATCGCCAGGGGCGCGGATGTTAATGCGCGCACCAATGAATCGAAAGATGCAGCCCCGCAGTTTGGCCCGCGCGGACCGAGTGGTCTCGAGACGCCGCTGCTGGTGGCGGCGCGAGCCGGCCATGTCGACGTGATGCAGGCTTTAATCAAGGCTGGCGCCGATACTACGGTGAAGTCGCAGGCTGGTACGACTCTGTTGCTGGCGGCGGCATCGAGCAGCAAAGTCGGGAGCGCTAAACTCGCCTACCAATACGACAAGAATGTGACGGCTGTAGACGACCAGAATTCCACCGCGATGCACTTGTCGATGGGCGGAGCGAACGGCAATCAGGCGAACCAGGAAAACATGGTGGAGATGGTCCAGTTTCTCGCCGACGTCGGTGTACCCATGGACGAGTTGGATAAGCGCGGCAGAACTCCGTGCAAGGTCGGCGACGGCGCTCCGTTCGACAAACCGATCCAGCGCATGGCCGAGATAATCTATGCCCGCGGCGGCACTCCGAAGTACATTCCGAAGGAGTTCGTGATGCCGAAGGAATTGGCCGCCAAGCTGGCTGCGGAAGGTAAGAGTCCCGCGAATTCGGACAGCACGAATCCCGTACCGAAGCCCTGAGTTTGATATATAATCCCACTGCGCGCAGAACAGCGCACAGGCCATGTTAGCTAAATCTTTTGTTTATATTTTGATGGCGGGGTCGTTACTCGCCCAGCACAGCTACACACCCGGCGACGTACAGGACGGTGAGCGCCTGTACCTTTCAAGCTGCGCAGTCTGCCACGGTCCCGACGGCAATATGGTGCCAGGGACCGATCTGGCCCACGGCAAGTTTCGCCACACCGATACCGACGAGGGGCTGCAGCAGATCATCAAGGCGGGCATTCCCGGCACCGCCATGCCCCCGCACACCTTCAGGGATTTCCAGGCATTCACCATTGTGGCGTTCCTGCGCTCGATGGCCGCCTCCAGCCAGAGCGCGACGGCGCCCGGCGATCCCGCCAATGGGAGGGCGCTTTTCGAAGGCAAGGGAAATTGCCAGAGCTGTCACCGTGTGCTCGGCACTGGTTCCCGTCTGGGACCGGATCTCAGCGATATCGGCGCCAACCGGCGCGCGGTGGAAATCCAGAAATCCATTCTCGAGCCGGATGCCGAGATCCTGCCGCAGAATCGCTTTGTGCGCGTCGTCGCGAAGGACGGCGCCGCGACCACGGGACGGTTGCTGAACCAGGACGCCTTCACCGTTCAATTGATGGACTCGAAAGAGCGCCTGTTGTCTTTCCAGAAGGCAAATCTGAAGGAATTCGCGTTCCTGGACAAATCTCCCATGCCGTCTTATCAGGGTAAATTAACCACTACCGAAGTCGCCGATGTCGTCAGTTACCTGGTGTCGTTGAAAGGAATCAGCAAGCAATGAACCGACGATTGCCGTTCGTCCTCGCCGCCGCTTGTGCGATGTGCGTCTCTCTGCCCGCGCAGGTGACCTTCGACCGCATTCTGCACGCCGACCGGGAACCGCAGAACTGGTTGACGTATTCCGGCACCGTGTCGAGCCATCGGTTTACGACGCTGAACCAGATCACGCCCGCCAATGTCGGCAACCTCGAATTGCAGTGGGTCTTTCAGGCCCGCTCGCTGGAGAAGTTTGAAGCTACGCCCCTGGTTGTGGATGGCGTGATGTACACGGTGCAGCCTCCCAACGACATAGTCGCTCTCGACGCAGCGACGGGCCGTGTCTTCTGGAGTTGGTCGTATATCCCGTCGCAGGAAACGCGCGTTTGCTGTGGGCGCGTGAATCGGGGGCTGGCGATTCTGGGCGACACCCTGTACATGGCTACGGTCGATGCTCATATTGTCGCGGTCGACGCGAAAAGCGGCAAGCCGCTGTGGGACCGGAAAGTGGCGCGAGCCGAAGCCGGGTATTCGATGATGAACGCTCCGCTCATCGTAAAAGACAAGGTGATTGTCGGGGTGGCGGGCGGCGAGTACGGCATCCGCGGTTTCATTGCCGCGTACGATGCGAAAACGGGCAACGAAGCCTGGCGTTTTAATACCATTCCGGGCCCCGACGAAGCGGGTCACGAGACGTGGGAAAACGATGCCTGGAAAACCGGCGGTGGCTCCATCTGGGTGACCGGCTCTTACGATCCCGATCTGAATCTGACCTACTGGGGCGTGGGCAATCCGGGTCCCGACTGGAACGGCGATCCGCGGCCAGGGGACAACCTGTATACCGACAGCGTGGTGGCGCTCGATCCGGATACCGGGAAGCTGAAATGGTATTACCAGTTTTCGCCGCACGACCAATTCGACTACGATTCCGTCCAGATCCCCGTGCTGGCCGATGTCGAGTGGCAGGGCAAGCCGCGCAAAATTATGTACTGGGCCAACCGCAACGGCTTGTTCTATGCGCTCGACCGGACCACGGGCCAGTTTCTGATGGGCAAGCCGTTCGTCGAAGTGAACTGGATGAGCGGGTTCGACGAAAAGGGCCGTCCCATGCGGGTTCCGGGCAAAGTACCGAGCACCGAAGGGACCCTGATCTATCCCGGCAACCAGGGAGGCACGAACTGGTATTCGCCGTCATTCAGCCAGCATACCGGGCTTTTTTACATTCCGACCTGGGCGGGATACGCTTCGCTCTATGTAAAGACCAAGGAAGAGTACAAGGAAGGCAATCAGTACAACAGCGGTATGCCGCGGTCTCCCGTGCCGTTCGGCCGCGGGATGACGAATTTTCGTAAGGAAGACGAGGGCCACGGGGAGATTCGCGCCATCGATCCGAAGACGGGCGATCTGAAGTGGTCATTCAAGATGAGCGACGTCACCGACAGCGGCATTCTGACCACCGCTACCGACGTACTGTTCAGCGGCGGAAACGAGGGGTACTTCTTTGCGCTCGACGCGCGCAAGGGTACGCTGCTCTGGAAAGCTACGGTGGGTGGAGCGGTCAATGCCGGTCCGATCAGTTACTCGGTGGGCGGGAAGCAATATGTTGCTATCTCCGCGGGTAATTCGCTCTTCACGTTTGCGTTGAAATAGTCCGGACAGGCGGAATCGCCTGTCCCGCATTATTTCGCCACCTGCCAGCTTTCGTCGAAGAGGCCGCCCATCTGCAGGTCGGGCATGTCCGCGCCCGCCTTCACCTTGACGACGGCGTAATCGCCCCACACAGGCGTTCCGTAATCTCCGTTGTAGCCCCTGTCTTCAATATCGAGGCCTGAGTTCAGCACCACGTACTTCGAGGGGTTGAGCGGATTCGGATAGATCAGCGCCGGGTAATTCTCGTTGGCTGGATATTCCTTGCCTGCCAGCATGACCGTAGCCTTCGTCCACTTGACCGGAAGTTTGCCGTTCAGTTTGGCGATCCACTTATTACTGCCGGGATCGCCGAACAGCACCACATGATATTTGGCGAAGTCGGCTTCGGTTACGTCCTTATCGTCCTTCGCGAACGGATGTCCGCGGAAGAATTTTCCCCACATATGGTCGAAGTGCGCCATGGTGCGCAGCGCCTGCTGGTTCACGTCGTCGTTCCACGCCACGCCGGTCGGGCGCACCATTAAGAACGGATCGAGAAACGCATCGTCGATGGGACCCTGCAGCGCATGTGTCTTGTGCAGCCCTTTCTGAGTGAGGCTGCGATCGACCTTCCACGCCGCGCCGGTTTTCTCCAGCGCGATCTCGGGCTTAGCCGACACCTTAAGATCCTGCCCATCGATCTTAACCTCCTTCGCATGATCCATCTCGCGCAACACCAGACGGCTGACGTTATGCGTCTTGATGTCGTAGGACGCCCGGCTGTCGGTGCGAACCGCGTCGAGATCGGCGCGCTCGTAGTGCTTGTCCATGCCCTCCACGGATGCCCAGTAGTCGCGGTTGTACCTTGTCGTGTAAGTGACGAAGCGAAGATGATCGGGCGAGACCTGGCCCTTATCGCCCCACTCTTTGAGAAACGCATCGAGCCTCTGACGAACCAGCGGACTGGTCCCATGCCCGGTATTCAGAGACTGCAACCACAAACCCGGCGCGCCCACGGAATGCATGTAATCCCGTTCGCCTTCGAGCGGGAAGCCTTCTTTTTCGAGCTGCGCCTTCGCGCGTAATGAGGATTCCAGTTGCCCCGGATCGTTTTCGCCATCGTGCCCAGCCAGCGGCAGATTGTAGATGTTGAGCGCCCACTCCGAAATGTTTTCCCAAATGGTCAAAGTGGCCAGCTGAAAGGGCAGCATACCCGGCTGCTGTGCGCGGCGCGAAACTGTGCCCGCACCCACTTCGGCGGCCACGAAGGCATCCGGATGGTGCAGCGAAATATGCCACGCGCCCTCGCCACCCTGCGAAAAGCCGCGCAGGATAATGCGCTTGTCGTCGATCTTGTAGCGCCGCTTCACCGCCGCGATGCCTTCGAACACGTCGGCTTCACCGGCCCAATGCCAGCCCGCGCCATTGATGCGCCCGAAGCAATCGAGCTGGATCTGCCCCTGATCCGCCACCGGCGCATTCCCCGGCGGACGAACGCGCAGGAATCCCGCGATAAATGCCGATTCGGTCTGGTCGTTGGACCGGCCATGCAGCCACACATAGAGGCGCACCGGCTTCGAAGGATCGTAATTCGCCGGCAGCGTAACGCCATACGGCTGCAGCGCTCCGTCGATCTCCGACCGGTAAGCTTCGATGCGCTTTAGCCCCTGTTCCCAACCGGGCTTGCCGTCCATCAGCTGATGCGCGCGCTCGATGCCCTGATCGAGTGTCACGAACGATTGGTCGATGGCGGCCTGGGTACCGAACAACTCCGGATATTCGAGCAGCATGCGGCCGGCTTTGGCGAAAACCTCGACGTCGTTCAAGAGCACGGGATCGGCATGCATCGCCTTCAATTCGGCGACCAGCTTTTCGATCTGTTCCGTCTTCTCGCGAACCTTCGCCAGTTCCTCCGGCTTCGGATTGACACGCGGCGGCGGCGCAGGCTGCTGCGCCCCCACGTTCCCAATAAAAACCGCGGCGGCTATACACGCAGCCGCCGCTTTCCAGGTTCGCGTCATATTTCGGCTCGCGTCATATCTCGACCCTGCTAATTCTTCTTTTCCGCCGGTATGTTGAATCCGCGGCTAGGCAGATCCTTCGGATCGAGCGAGACCGGAACTGCGTCGCGCCACAGCCAGCGCATCATATCGGGCAGAATCATGCCGCCGTATTTCTGCCCATGGAGATTCACGCTCCACGTATAGTTCACGTCGTAACCCTTGGCCGTGAGCGCTTTCATGAGCCGCACGTTCTGGAAAAACCAATCGCGACGCTCGTCGTAAACGCCGCCGCGCAGCCCGCGCTGATCGTTGCGGCCGTCGCACAGAAACACGCGCAGGGGCTTCTTTTCGCTTGCCAGCACGCGGTCGGCATACACGTAACCGCCGTGGATGTCGACGAAGCTGCCCACATTGCTCAGCACCTTGCGGAAATCGTTGGGACGTTCCCACGCCACCGCGAATGCGGCAATGGCGCCGGAACTCGATCCACCGATGCCGTGCATCTCCGGGTCCTTCGAAATGGTGTATTCCTTGTTGATCACGGGCATCAATTCTTCCGTAATAACGCGCGCGTACTTGTCGTCGGGCGTGTTGTATTCCACGCCGCGGTTGGTGGTCCCGTCGCCCCAGCCCGTTGCGGGTGAAGGCTCGACCTGTTCCGGCGTGCGGCCGGGGTTGATGAACACCGCGATCATAACCGGAAGCTCGCGCCGGTAGATCAGATTATCCAGCACATTTTGCGTGCGCAGATCGCCGTTGGGATCCTTGAAGGCCTGGCCGTCCTGAAAGACCATGATGGCGGTCGGAACGGCCGGATCATATTGCGCGGGAACGTAGACCCAGTAAGTGTGCTGCGTGCCGGGATAGGCGTTGCTTTGGATGTGATAGGGCCCGCGGATCTCGCCCTTTGGAACGCCTTCCTGCGGCATCGAATCGGGCCCCAGACGGAACTGGGAATTGGGATCGGGACCTGGCGGCATCGGTTCCGGAACGCGCGGCCCGCGGCCCCCCTGTCGTCCTGGACCCGCTTGCGCCGGAGCCGGCTGCGCCTGCGGAGCCTGGGCGAGAACGAACGCCGTCCCCATGATCGCCAGCGTGGCGATGGCTGCTGTCTTTATCATCATCGAAATTCTGAGCCTCGGAAATTGAGTATATACCCGGAAACGGCGCCCTGCGTTTCAGGGCAGCCGGCATCCGAACTCCTCGACAAACATCTTCTTCCTGGTCTTCGCGAGTTCCGCCTGGTCAGCGGCTTCGAGAGTCCCGATGGTGCCGGCGGCCGCGGCACAGAGGTGCGCGTGAACGAGGGGGCAGGCGGGATCGATGGCAGGTCCGCGCGGCCCCGGTTTCAGGGCGCAACTCGCTCGATCCATGTGCTGGTAAAGATCCAGCAAATCCTTCCTGAGGCTTCCGTCGGAGGTAACGAACGCGCCTTCAATAAAGGTGACCGCCGCCTCGTCCACGCGGCCCTGGGCGAGTGCAATGCGGGCCAGTTGCCGGTAAAGCTCCGGGCTCGGCGCATCGAGCGCCCGGGCATGCGCGGCCGCGTCCGCCGCGTTGTCGGTGTCTCCGGATTTGAGATACGCCATGGACAGTAACGTGTAAACATCGCTCTGCCGGACCGCGGTGATCCGCTCGGCGGATTGGGGAGACGGCCCTCCGGGAATTAATGTGCGCTCGAATTCGCCGAATTCGGCTTTCTCAATAGTGAGGAAACGCCGCAGGGCCGCTATGGCCTTGCGGTAATCTCCCCGAAAGAGGTAACACCGGCCCGCAAGCTCATAAGGATCCGGCTGGCTTTGGGAGTCCGGCAGTGGATCCAGTATCGCCAGGCTTTTCTCCGACTCCGCGACGACCCGGTCGATATTGGCATGGTTGGGATCGGACGCAAAGAGAACATTGGCCATGAAGTCGTGGCTCTTGAAGCTGTTCGGGGCAGCGCGGACCAGAGCCGTAGCCATCGAGAGGTCGTCCTTCCAATCGGAATTACGCACCCAGGTGCGGGCGGCAAGGGTCGCCGTGATCAGGCAGCACAGAACAATGGGCTGGTACGCCGCCACGCGGGCATGTTGCGCCACCGCATAAATTCCCAGCACCACGCAGACGACGACTCCCAGCGTCGGCACGTAGAGGAAGCGCTCCGCCATGATGCTGCCGATGGGAAACACCACGTTGCAGACCGGCGCCAACCAAAGCAGCGCAAAACAAGTGAAGAAGAAAGTATCGTGGTTCCGGCGCAACAGCCAGACAAGCGCCGGGATCAGCGACAGGATCAGAATCAACGCCAGCCAATCACCGGCGCTCCCGTGAGCGATGGGTATCTGGGACCAGGAGTAGTCGGCCGAAAGCCGTGCGGGCCATATCACGAGAGATAAGTAGCGGACGAGGACGTCCACCGCGGTCAGACGTCCCGCCCAGAAGCCCGCCCCGAGGATGGGATTATCGGTGACGGGAACTTCCTTGTGCAACGAGGCGGCCAGAACGGCGGATCGCTGATAGAACATCAAGGCCATGGGCGCGAGGACAGCCGCCAAGCCTGCCAGAATCCGGTCCCGATGCTGTTTCCAAGCTCGATGCTGTTTCCAAAATACAAGTTCGTAGAGAATGATCCCGGCCGGAAGCACGACGGCGTTTTCTTTCGAGAAGACTCCGATGGCGGTGAACGCCATCAGGCCGGCCAGCCACGCCCAGCGCCACCAGCCATTCGACTCGACGCTCTTCAGATAAGTCAATAATCCGCCGAGCAGGCCGGTGGCGGCCAGTACATCCGCCCGCCCCACGATGTTGGTGACGGCTTCCGTCAGGACCGGATGAACGGCCCAGATGGCGGCGACAAAGAATGCCGGCCAGAACCTGCGGACGAATCGGTTTGCCAAAGCGTACACGAGAAGCACGTTAAGGACATGCAGGAGCCAATTGACCCAGTGATAACCGCCCGGGTGCTCGCCGTTTCCGAGGATGGCGTAGTTGAACAGGTAGGAGAGAGTTGTGAACGGGCGATAGACGCCCCCCTCGCCGGTCGGCCACCAGTAGGTGTGGCGCAGGATCAGCCCCAGGTTGGCGGCGGTGGCTTCACGAATCCGCGGATCGTTCAAGAGCAGCGCGCGGTTATCGAGAACGAATCCCCCATCGAATGAATTTGAAAATGCCAGCAGCGTGAGGAGAGAAAGCGCGAGAGAAGCCAGCAGATGGGGCTGGTACTTTTTGAAGGAATTAGTGGGTGCGGCTGGCGTACCCGCCGCCTGCTTCCGCGGCGGAGCGCCACGGCTTTTGCTGGACTTCATGACGAAAAGTCAGGGTAGCAGAATGGCGCGCCAAGCGCGGGGCGGGCCTGGCCGCTCGGGTCAGGCCCCCCCACAATTCGATCGGGAGTCTACGGGAGCGCCAGTGCGACCAATTCGGCCGGGAAGCCAGCCGCTCCAACGGCGACCACGATGAATTGCCTGCCATCCGCCATGTATGTCATGGGAATGCCGGTTGCCATAGCCGGAAGCTGCATTTCATGCACAATGGCCCCTGTCTTTTTGTCGATGGCGCGGAACGTATTGCCGCCGCCTCCCGGCATCCCATTGAAGAGATTGTTGCCGTCGGCGGAGAAGAGCAGCGTCTTGGTGACCATCAAGGGCGAGCGGGAAGGACGCCCCGTCTTCGGGATATCGACGCCCTTCAGCAGTGGGTGATTCTTGATGTAATCCGGGGTGTCGCTGTTGGCAATCTTCCATGCGATATCGCCCTTATTCAGGTCGTAAGCCGTGATGCTGCCATAGGGCGGCTTCACCAGAGGCAGGCCTTCGGGACCGATGTTCGTGCGGGCGACCGGCATCCTCTCGGGATCGAATCCCGCACCACCCGCTCCCGCTCCACCACCGGCGCCGCGTCCACGTCCGCCGCCTGCGCCCCCACGTCCGCCGCCACGTCCGCCACCCGCGCCGCCGCCACGTCCGCCACCCGCGCCGCCGCGTCCGCCCACGTAGCCCATGTCGGAGCGTGAGGGATCGGCCTTGGCCACCGCCAGCGCATCGGGGTTATTCACCGAAGAGATGTAGAGCATACCGGTCTCCGGGTCGAAGGCTCCGCCCTCCCAGTTCGATCCGCCCACGTGCGAGGGCGACAGCAGAGTTCCCCTCTTCCCGTTCGCATCGGCGAGGATTTCCGGCGTGAACAACGGGCCGAGTTTGTATTGCTCGGTGGCGATTTTAACCGCGGCATCATGGATGGCTGGCGTGAAATCGATCAGGTTGTCGACCGATGTACCCTGGTATTCGAAGGCCGGGGGCTTGGTCGGGAAAGGCTGCGTAGCCGCCGTCTTTTCACCCGGCACGTCGGACTGGGGAACGGGGCGTTCCACGATAGGCCAAACCGGTTTGCCGGTTACGCGATCGAATACATAGAGGAATCCCTGCTTGCTCGGGGAGGCTACCGCCTTGACCGGTTTGCCGTCCACCACGATATCGGCAACGATGGGCGGGGCGGCGATATCCATGTCCCAGATATCGTGGTGAACTTCCTGAAAGTACCAGATGCGCTTGCCGGTGCGTGCGTCGAGGCAAACCAGGCTGTCGGAGAAAAGATTGTCGCCGGGATGTGTTCCGCCATAGTAATCGCCGGTGGGCATTTCGACCGGAATGTAAACGTAGCCGAGTTCCTCGTCGCCCGCCAGAGGCGCCCACGCGCCCGTGTTGCCGGTATATTTCCAGGAGTCGTTTTCCCAGGTTTCGACGCCGAACTCACCCTTCTGCGGGACCGTGTGGAAGGTCCAGAGTTTCTTCCCCGTCCGCACGTCGTAGCCGCGAATGTATCCCGGCACGTTCTCTTTCGACGGAGGAGATCCACCCGAGGTCAACGCGGCACCCACCACGATGGTGTCGCGGACCACGATCGCCGGCGAACTCGATCCGATCTGTCCCGGCTTTACCACGGCCCGGTCCAGGCCCTCCGTCAAATCCACCAGCCCGGTGGCGCCAAAATTCTGGATCGGCAGGCCGGTTTTCGCGTTCAGCGCCACTAACTGGAAGCCCGGCGTGACCAAGATGATGCGGTTGTCGCCTTTGCCATCGCTCCACCAGGCCAATCCCCGGTTCATCACGCGTGCCACGATAGCGCCGCGGGCTCCTTCGTCGAGACGGTAGACCCAAAGAGTTTCGCCGGACGTGGCGTCGATCGCCACCACATCGCGCCGGGTTCCCGCAGTCGTATAAAGAACTCCACCGACTTCGAGCGGCGTGACTTCCCAGTTGAAGTCGGGCCGCTTGCCGAAGTTTTGCGACTTCCACTCCCAGACGATCTGCAGGTCCTTAACGTTCTCGGCATTGATTTGATCGAGCGGCGAGTATTTGGTCACTCCCGCGTCGCCGCCGTAAAAGCGCCAATCGCCATTGGTTCCCGCGCCGTGCTGCGCCCAAGCCGACACCGCCGCCAAAACCACGGCCGCTGCCAGAAAAATCCGCGTCCTTGTCATTATCTTTTCCTTAGTTTTACGCCCTGAAGGGCGGCAGGTGCCCATCAGCGCACAGAGACACACTGCCCGAAGTTATATAGGCTGCCAGCGCGGTAGCGGGGTTACTCGATGCGGGTTACTCGACCGAGATAATTCCGCGATGAAACGCCATCGCGACCGCCTGGGCGCGATCGCCGCAGCCCAGTTTCGCGAACACATTGCTCGCATGCACCCGTACCGTTCCCTCGCTGATCGCCAGGCGCACGGCAATCTCCTTGTTCGACTGCCCGCCGGCAATCAAGCGCAGGATTTCCATTTCCCGAGGGCTTAGTTCCTGGCAGGGAATTCTTTCGGCGAGACAGGATGCGATCTCCTGCGGCAGCGGGCGCTGACCCGCATGCACCGCACGGATGGCGTCCGCCAGTTCCCGGCCTTTCACGTCTTTGAGAAAGTACGAGCGGGCACCGGCCTGGAAGGCGCGAAAGACGTTTTCGGCCCCTCCGAACGAAGACAAAACGATAATCCGCGCCCGCGGGAATTTTGCGAGGATTTCCGCGATCGCTTCGATCCCGCCTAAACCGGGCAGGCGCAGGTCCATCAGAGTGACATCGGGCTGATGCTGCCCAAAGAGTTCCACCGCCTGGCGCCCATTGCCGGTTTCGGCGACATTCACCATATCGGGCTGGCTGTTGATAATGGCGCCCAACCCGACGCGAACCACGAAGTGATCCTCGACGATCATGGTGCGAATGCGGCCGTCGTGTGCGGGAGGTTTTACAGCGGAGCTTTCCTTCAAAGAGGTACCTCGACTACCAAATCGGTTCCCTGGCCCGGTTTGCTATGCAGCGTCAGGTGGCCGCCGATTCTCTCGGCGCGCTCGCGCATGCCGATTAGGCCGTAATGGCCGCTTCCCGCCAGGTCGATTTTTTCCGGATCGAATCCGCGGCCATCGTCGCATACGCGGAGCGCCAGGCGGTCCCCGGCGTATCTCAATTCGACGTCCAGGGTGCGGGCCTGAGCGTGTTTCACGACATTGGCCAACGCTTCCTGGAAAATCCGCAGCAGATTCCTCTCGGTATTCGGATGGAGCTTGCGCGGCGCCCCCGTTACCTCGATTCGCGTCTGCAGCGCCGCCGCCAGACGGTGAGCGATTTCGGGCAGCGCCACCGCCAACTCCGGGCAATCCAGTTCATCGGACCGCAGGTCGGCAATGGCGCGCCGGGCCTCGGCCAGGCTGTATCTCGTCAGATTAGATGCCTGGTCCAGACGTTCGCGCAGACCGCCATTCGCTTCCGGCACGTGCATGTAGACGGAGTCGAGTTGTAAAGCGATGCCCGCCAGATTCTGCGCCAGTGTGTCGTGCAGATCCCGTGAGATGCGATTGCGCTCGGCGAGGACGGCGGAGTAGCGGACTCTCAGATTGCGCATACGCAGCCAGTACATCAGCCACCCAAGAAAAACGACCATTGTGGCGACGAATGCAGCGAAGTCCGGCTTTCTGTAGAAGGGGGGCTGCAGGTAAAAGGAAAACCCGGCGCCCTCCTCGTTCCACGGGCCATCCGTCTTCCCGGCGACCACGCGGAATCGATAATTGCCGGGATTGAGGTTGGCATAGTAAGTGAAGCGCCTGTCTCCAGCGTCGATCCAATCTTTATCGAAACCCTCGAGCTTGTATTTATAGTGAACCTTCTCCGGATCGGAGTAACTCAGCGCCGCATAATGGATCTCCACTTCGCCCGCGCCAAGCGGCAATTGGGCGTACTGATCGAGCGGCTGCTCTTTGCGGTTCAGCAGAACTTTCTCGATATAGACGGGCGGTATATAAGTGTTCGCATTGATGCGATCGGGATCGACGATCACCAGCCCGTTCAGGGAGCTGAACAGCAATCGGCCCGCGGCCGTCTTCAGGGCGGACGGCTGATTGCCGAGATTCCCCGCGCGGGTTCTCATCCCGTCTCTCTCGCCATAGGCAACCGAGACGATCTTCTTCACCCTGCCGTCCGCAAAGCCTCGCAGGTCGCGTTTGCTCACGCGGAATATCCCCTGCGCCGAACTGAACCAGAAATTGCCGCGTCCGTCGTCGACGATGGAGTAGACAAAGCCCGTGAACATGCCCGACTCCGATGTCCAGGTGAAGAATCTGCCGTCTTTGAGCCGGGACAGCCCGCGCCGGGTGGCGAACCAGAGCGCGCCCTCCTCGTCTTCGTGCATGGCGACCACGCGATCGCCCGAAAGCCCATTGCGGGTCGTAACGGCCGTGAAGACGCCGTTCTCGTATTTGGTCAGGCCCTTGCCGAAAGTGCTGATCCACAGCGCGCCGTGGCGGTCCCGCAGGATGCCGCGCACGTGGTTGCTGCCCAGGCCCTGCTGGGTCCGGTAATTGCGAAAGGTTCCTCCGGAGTACTCAAATAAGCCTGCGCCGTCGGTGCCGATCCACATGCGCCCCGCCGCGTCTTTGAACAGCACCTCGATCTCGAAAGTATCGACCCAGCCCGGCACGCGCGTTAGGTGATCGCCCTTCATAATCAGCAGCGCTTTATCGGCCGCGATCCAGAGATTGCCGTTCGCGTCTTCGGCGATGGAGCGGACGTCGCCCAGACGCGCGCCCTCCGCCTCCGTCCATTTCGAGACGCGGCCCGCGCTGTAGCGCGCCAGTCCATCGAAGGTGCCGATCCAGGTTGCGCCGCGGCTGTCTTCGAAAACCGCGCGTGTACGGTCGTCGGGCAAGCCGTCTTCGACCGACACGGTGGAAAGCTGACGTGTGCGCAAGCGCGCCAGTCCGTTCGACTGCAGGCCCAGCCAGACGCTGCCCTCGCGATCCATAAACACGGTATAGATGCTGCCCAGCTCGGCCGCCGCTTCCTTCAGCGGAATCGGCTCGAAGTTGCCGTTCCGAAGCCGGGTAACCCGCTTGTTGCGAATCGCCCAGATCCCCCCGTGGGGATCCTCGTAGAGGTTTTGAATCCGATCGCTGGCGCTGCGCGGGTCCCGAAAGGTCTTCAAAAAGCCCTTGCCGCGCTGCTCGATCACGCCGTCGCTGAAGCTGATCCAGACCGACCCGTCCTCGCCACAAAGCAAGTGCTCGGGAATACCGCGGTCGGCGCCAGGCAGGTGGGGCAGCGGTGTGAAGCGGCCGCTCAGGAAACGATACAGACCGGCGCGCGTCGCCGCCACCACCCCGGCAGGACCGCTCGCGCACATGGTGGTATGGCCGTCCGGGAGCCCGTCTTCGGGAGTGATGCGGGCGAACTTTCCGTGAGAGTAACGGACCAGGCCCTGTGGAGTTATCATCCAGAGATTCCCTTCGCCGTCTTTGTACAGGTACATCACCACATCGTCGGGAAGCCCGTCGGCGGTCGTGAAAGTCCGGAAGCGGCCGTTCTTCAGAAGCGTCAGGCCGCCTCCGTAGGTGCCGATCCACAAGCCGCCCTCGTCGTCCTCCTCGAGCGCCCAGACCTCGTTGTCTTTCAGCGATCCCGTCTCGGTCGTGAAAGCCGTAAAGGTTTCGCCGTTAAAGCGGACCAGCCCTCCGTCCGTGGCAAGCCAGATATATCCGTCGCGGGTCTGTGCGATGGCGCGGATTCTGGATTGCGCCAGGCCCTCGGCTTCACGCCAGAAATCCACGCCGTAACTGGGAGTTTGCGGATTCCACGGGGAGCCGGAGACCGGGGCGGACCACCCCCTCCCGGCAAGCGCCGCGGCTAAGCTCATGAGCGCGAAAACCTTACACATCCCGTTCAATCCTACATTTTGCGGGGGCGGCAATCAACTCTCCGGCCCGCCACTATGCTATTCGCATATGTTATCCGCATATCGAAAGATACGCCACCGTTCAATGACAGCGCCACTCCGAACGCATAGCATTTACCCTTGTGACATTTACGGTCAAATGTGTTCTCATCGGCGCCGCGGTCGTTTGTGCGGGCGCCGCGTTGCTGAATGGGCAGAGTTCGGCTTCCGGCGCCGCCGACAGCGGATGGATTTCCCTGATGAACGGGAAGAATTTCGACGGCTGGTACACCTTCCTCCCGTCCACCGGCAAGAACAACGATCCGAAGAAAGTCTTCAAGATGGAAAACGGGATGGTCCACATCCTCGATATTCCCGAATCCGACGAGAAGCAGGAGTTTGGCTATCTCTCGACCGAAAAGGAATTTTCCAATTGCCGGATTCGCGTCGAATTCAAATGGGGCGTCAAGCGCTTCGTACCCAACGACATTAACAAGCGCGACAGCGGCCTGCTCTACTTTTTCAACGGCCCCGATAAGATCTGGCCGCGCGCTCTCGAATTTCAAATTCAGGAAACCGATGTGGGCGATCTCTGGATTCTGGATGGCAGCCGCATCACCACCAAGATCGAAACCGAAGGCTTTCCCATGTATGTCCTCTCCGGCCCCCTGAGGACGCAGAACCGCGGCCGCATCATCAAATTCGGCGACTTCGAAGACCGCAACGGCTGGAACCAGCTGGAACTGATCCTCGACGGCGACACCATTACGCAGATCGTGAATGGTCGCGCCGTGATGCGCGCCTGGGATATCAAACAGCCGTCGCCGACAGACCCGGCACAGTATCTTCCGGTGTCGAGCGGCCGCATCATGCTGCAGGCCGAAGGCGCCGAGGTCTGGTTCCGCAACGTGCAGATGAAACCTTTGCCGCCAAAGAAACCGTGAGAAGCGCATTCCATCAATGGCTGATCGGCGGCGCACTGGCGGGTGCGCTGATCGCCGCGCCGCCGCCGGCGCCGGAGAAGATCGACGCGCAGCCGAAGGTCGTGACTCCGGGCGCGCTTCCCGGCCAGCCGCCCTCCGACGCCATGGTTCTGTTCGACGGGAAAGATGTCGCCCAATGGGTCTATAAGGACGGGCGCCCCGCCGCATGGCCCATCGTAAACGGCATCCTGACTTGTAAGAGCGGGACCGGAAACATCTATACGAAGCGGAAATTCGCGAGCGCGCAGATTCACGTCGAATTCGCCACGCCTGAAATGCCGAACGCGCACGGCCAGGCGCGCGGCAACAGCGGCGTCTACCTGCAGGGACGCTACGAGATTCAGATTCTCGATTCGTTCAACAATCCGACTTACTCGAACGGCTCGGCGGGATCGCTCTACGGCCAATATGCGCCGCTGGTGAATGTAACGCGGCCGCCGCGGGAGTGGCAGAGCTACGACATTGTTTTTCACGCGCCAAAATGCTCGGACCATAAGATCTCTACGCCCGGGACCGTGACGGTCCTGCAGAACGGCGTATTGGTGCAGGATCACGTAACTATTCAGGGCCGGACTACCAGTTCCGACGACACCGATCCATGCGAGGATGGTCCGCTCATGCTGCAGGATCATTTCCATCCGGACGTCAAAGAGACATTTATGCAGTTTCGCAATATATGGATTCGCCCGCTTGAGTAAGGCGATCCGAAAAAAGCTTTGGGGAAACAGGGGAATAGAGGAGAGAACATATGACCATGATGTCGCGACAGGGATTAAGTCTTGCCGTTTTACTTCTGAGTCTTGCCAGCGCGGCGTTTGCGCAAAACAACGGCTCGATCGAAGGAACCGTTAAAGACAGCAAGGGCGGAGTGATTCCAGGCGCCGCCGTAACCGCCAGCGAAACTTCGCTCGGCGTTCACCAAACCACTCAAACCAACGGTGTGGGCATCTTTGCGTTCTCGGAGATCCCGCCGGGAACTTACTCCGTGACCGTCGAGAGCCAGGGATTCAAGAAGGAAGCGAAGAGCGACATCGTGGTTCCGACGGCCTCACGGGTCAACCTGGGAGACATCGTTCTCGAAGTGGGCAGCGTGGCGGAAACGGTTACCGTGGAAGCCAGTCAGGCCCAGTTGGAGATTCAATCGAGTTCCGCTGAGCGTTCCGACCTGGTCACCAACCGCGAGATTCGCGATCTGGCGCTGAACGGGCTCAATGTAGTGGACCTTTTCCATACCGTACCCGGCGTCATTTCCTCCGGCGTGGTGGCGAATGCCGCTTCCACGGTTACCAACATCGTGGGTAACTTCAACATCAACGGCACGCGCGCACTGCAGCACGAATACACGATGGACGGCGTGACCAACCTGAACCTCGGAAATAACACCGGCGCTCTGGTGTCGATCAATCCCGACGCCGTGGAAGAAGTAAGGATTCTCACGTCCAACTATCAGGCGGAATACGGGCGCTCGGGCGGCGGTTATATCGGCCTCACCACCAAGGGAGGCACCAACGAGTTCCACGGCGGCGGCAGCTACTTCCGCCGGAATGACAGCCTCAACGCCAATTCCTTTGCCAACGATCTGCGCGGCGGATCGGCCGCCGGGTATCCGCGCTCGCTCTATCGTTATGACTATTATGGATGGCACTTCGGAGGACCCGTCTGGATCCCGAAAATCTATAACGGCAAGAACAAGCTGTTCTTCTTCGCCAGCCAGGAATACTATCACCAGTTGGTGCCGCAGGCGTCGCCCAACAATATTCTCGTTCCCACCGCCGCCGAAAAGACCGGCGACTTCTCTCACTCGGTCGATGGCACGGGGAAAGCGATCACCATCATCGACCCCTCGACGGGCGTGCAGTTCCCGGGGAACATGATTCCCGCCAGCCGCATCTATCAGCCTGGGCAGGAAGTTCTCAATTTGCTGCCCAACCCCAACACCACGGTCGGCGGCAACACCTACAACTACACGTCCCAGATACCCAGCGCCTATCCGCGGCGCGAGACCATCCTGAGAGGCGATTATCAGATCAACGACAACACGCGCCTGAGCGTCCGCTGGGTGCATAACTACGATAACCAGCAGTTCGCCTATGGCACGTCAACCGCTTCGTGGAACTGGCCGCTTACTAATACGGACCGTATGAACGGCCCGGGTAATGTACAAACCATTTCGCTCACGCATAACTTCGGACCCACCTGGGTCAATGAGTTTATCTACGGCGTGGGCCTCGGCGGCGTAACTATTGCGCCGCAGGGCTCCGCGGCGACCCGCGCCACCACCGGCATCGATACGCCCCTGCTATATCCCGATGCCAACACCAGCGGTCTGATCCCCAGCCTCACCTTCAACGGTATCGCGAGCGTGGGCAGCACCGTCAACACCTCAGTGTATGGAACCTTCGCGCAGAATTTCACCATCTACCAGGCTACCGATAACCTGAGCAAAGCCTGGGGCAAGCACCTGTTTAAAGTAGGCGTTTATTTCCAAAGCGCTTCCAACAACAGCAATTCGCAGAACCACGTGGAAAGCGATATCGACTTCTCCAACGTGGCGACTAACCCGCTGACCACGGGTGACCCGTTTGCCAACGCGTTGCTCGGTGTTTACAACAGCTACGACCAGGCCAGCGCCAAGGTTTACGCGGCTTACGATTACAAGGAACTGTCGTTTTACCTGCAGGACACCTGGAAAATCCATCCCCGCGTAACACTCGATCTGGGCGTCCGCTTCTCGTGGCTGCAACCCGTCAAGAACACGGCCGGCCCCGAATCTTATTTCAACCCATCCGACTGGCAGGCCTCGCAGGCGCCCCGGCTCTACCGCCCCGTGTGCGTAGGCGCCAGCACCTGCTCGTCCGGCCAGGCCGCCTACCGCGCGATCGATCCGGACACCACCGGGGCGCCCACCGTAGGCGACACGCTGCCTTCGTTCTATGTGGGTAAGATCGTCCCCAACTCCGGCAGTCTCACGGATGGAATGGAGCTGACCACCAACGGCTATCCCCCGGGCGGCGTGCACGTGCCAGCTATCTTCCCGCAACCTCGCGTCGGTATCGCTTGGGATGTGATGGGAAATCAGAAGACCGTCGTCCGCATCGGCGGCGGCGTCACTTACGACCGGCCGGAGAGCTTCGAGTCTTTCGCCGCCAACAATCCGCCCTACGTCTACCAGCCGACTCTGGTCAATGGATATCTGAGCCAAATTCAGGCCGGCGGATCGGGCGCTCTGTCTCCCCTCACAGTGGATGGCATTGCCGAACAGTCGACCTTCCCAAAGGTCTATAGCTATAGCGCCGGCGTGCAGCGGGACGTGGGTTTCGGAACGATCGTGGATGTCTCTTATGTGGGATCCCAATCGCGCCACAACCCGCGCCGCAACGATCTCAACGCCCCCGCCTATGGGATCGGCTTCACGGCCGCGGCGCAGGACCCGACTAAGTTCGCCAACGGGGTCATCCCCTCCGTAGAGCCCAGCCTGCCTTCGGCTTACTCGGCCGCCGGCCTGAGCTTCAGCGGCGCCGATGCGCTGGCTGCCCCGTTCCTGTCGCCTTATCAGGGCTATCAGGACGTGATCTATTACACTCTCGATTCCAACGCGACATTCAACTCGCTGCAGATCAGCGCGCACCGGCGCTTCGCAAGGAATTTGACGACCGATCTGGCCTACACACTTTCGAAAACTACCAACACCATCGGCGACGACAGCACGTTTACCAACATCCTGAGTCCCCGGAAATTCGATTACCAGCTGGCTCCCTTCGACCATACCAACGTAATCGTCTGGGACTTTGTCTGGAATATCCCCGGCGCCAGCCGCTTCCTCGGCAACAACAAGTTTGCCAAGGCCGTTGTCGATGGCTGGGAATTGGCGGGTGTCACGTCCATCAGTTCCGGCTCTCCCACCGAACTGGGCCTGACGATCAGTGGTCAGGATGCGGGATTGAGGCTGGAAGGCACATCGAGCGCCGGCGATTTCAGCGGGCAGTCGCCGCGCTTCTTCGTCACTGGCAGCGCGCAGAACGGCAGCACTATCAACCTGGCTGCCTTCAGCGTACCGGGTATCAATAACATCGGACCTTACACGCGGCAGTATCTGCGCAATCCGTGGCTCGATAACCAGGATCTCTCCCTCTACAAGAACTTCTACTTCTCCGGGGATAACAAGAGATACCTGCAACTGCGCCTCGAAACCTTCAACGCCTGGAACCATCCACAGGCCTCGGGCTATAACCTGACCACCAACATTACCAATGCGGCGGGTCAGACCGGCAGCGCCATCTTTAATAACTACACCGGGCTGGTGCCTACCAACAACCTGCGGCCCGCCGGCAGCACCAGCCTGCAGGGCAACTTCTTCGGGGAACAGAACGCGTGGAACGCCATGCGTGTGGTTGAGTTGGCGGCGAAGTTCTACTTCTAACCTCCACTTCCCCCGGTCGCGGTTCGGTAACGCCTCTTACCGAACCGCGGCCTTTTTTACTGGGCATTCCGGGATTTTAGTGGGCGACCACCGCGAGCCTGAGTGTTTCGGCGACTTCGCGGGGGTACGTTCGGCCCCTTTTGGGAGGGCGTTCCCCCTCCCAAGCCCTCCTCCCGCTCGCCGCGTGGCAGGGTTGCATGGCCTTTAAAGTCCATGCAACCAACCATTTCCAGCGTATGACCGATGCTCATCCGTCA
>JBEKAQ010000063.1:0-29771 GCA_050015835.1 Bryobacteraceae bacterium
GGGCGCGCGGCTATTTCTGCGCGACGGTGGGAGCGGTGGATGAGGCAACGATCAAGGCCTATATCGAGAGCCAGAAGTGGGATGAAGACGATCAGGGCTTCAAGATCACCGCGCCCACCGAGTCTTGAGCCGGCTCTTAGCCGGAGCAGCCTTCAGACGGCTTCAGCCGCACCCCGCGACTTTCAGTCGTTTCGGATTCTACCGGCTCTCAGCCGGTAGCCGTTTTAGAGTCTGGCGGAAGCTAAATCGTACCCCACGTATTGGTGGGTGTGCGCTTGATGGGCCTGTTGGGGGCCTATAAGCCCGCTTTTGCTGCCCCTGGTGCCTTGCTCGCCGCTTTTGGACACACCCGCTCGCAGCCAAGGCGTTGAGATCAAGCAAGAAACGTCCAACCGCCGTGACGTACTGGCTGTCGCTGCCGCATGCGGTTAGCGTCAGCATCCGGGCAATCGCGGCGAGATTCGCGCCGCAAGGCTCCGTTGCAGGAATCCATTGATCTTTTCGCCGATCGCTGCCTTGTTCCCATCCAGCCACTTCGGCCGAATGTCGATCGTCATGATTGGCTCCTCTCGCCATTTTCCCAGTCTTTACAGCGACGGTTGAGGCGGCTTCACAGGGTCCCAGGCGACCGAACCCTTGCGCTTAGTCTGGCGCCGGTACAGTTTGCCGTCTTCCGAGCAGTAGAGCCAATCGCGATCCGCTCCCCCAAACGCCACATGACTTGGAATCGCGCCGTACTTCGGTGGATTGAGGATCATGTCCATACGACCGCTGGCGCTCTCGAGCTCGATGCCGAGGATGGTGCCGCGATACATATCGCCGGAATTATCTATAGCGACCTGCAGCGCCGTATCGAGAACGTTCTGCGGCGAGGTCTCCATGCGAAAAAACGGCGCGCCGTTAATCAGGCTGCCATCGGCGGCGACCTGAAACGACCAGGGCTCGCGCGTACGGGCGTCCTCCACATTGAGGAACGCCTGGTCGGGCGTGAGCGCGAGGGCCGTCGGCGCCTCGATGCCGCCACCCGAATAGACAGTGCGGCGCTGGCCTTTCGAATCGATCAGCACCACGGTCTTATGAACCGGATCGGTGTAATAGATATTGCCAGCGTTGGTGAGGGCGAGATCGAAAGCGTCGACGTTCGCGGCGGCCACCTTCTCAGAGCCGTCCGCTCCCCACGACACGATGCGGCGGCCGGAGGTCTGGATGGCGTAGATGCGCCCATCCGGGCCGCCGCGAAGATTCTTCGCGCCCCCGGCATATTGTTTGGCGCCCGCGGCATATTCCTTAAAGATAACCGGCTTCCCATCCGCGCCGATGCGGTACACGCGGTTGGCTTTAGGGTCGACGAAAAACACGTCGCCGGTCTTGTTGACAGCGATGCTGCCGGCGCTCTGGTAGTCACCCGCCACAGTCTCCCACGGCTTATCCGGACTCACAACATTATAGGCAGGCTGACGGAACTGAGGTCCGCGTCCCGGCCCGCGACCGGCACGGCTTGGCGGAGGAGGAACCAGCTCGGGCGCCGCTTGCGTAATGGGTTCCGGATAGCCGCGCCACAGCCAGCGCAGAATATCGGGCATTTCTTCGGAAACCTTGCGCGTGCTGTGCGCCTCGCCGGGGTAATAGTCGAAGCGGTGGTCGTAGCCCTCGAACTTCATGGACGCGTCCATATTCTGGCTTTGCAAAGGCCAGTTGCCGGCGTAGTTGTCGAGATCGGCGCTGCCGTCCTGCAGGAAGATGCGCAGCGGTTCAGGCTCGGTTTTGCGGACCCAGAAAGGTACCTGGTTAGCCCCGCGCATATCGACGAACGTGCCGATGAAGTAGACCACGCGGTGAAAGACGTCGGGACGGTACCACGCCGCCATGAAGGCGCCAACCGCGCCCGTGCTGCTGCCGCCGATGGCGTGGTCGTCCGGGTTGGTCGAGAGGTTAACCGTTTTGGCCACTTCGGGAATCAGCTCTTCGATGAGAAAGCGGGAGAAGTTGGGCCGCACATCGTCGTATTCCCAGTCGCGGCTGAAGCGGGCGGTCTGGGTTCCCGGGGACGTTGGGGGCAGGACTCCGGGATTCACGAAAATCGCCGCCATGGGCGGAAGTTCGCCCCTCGCGATCAGGTTATCGAGCACGATGGGGATGCGTATGCCGTTGCCGGCAAAGCCGCCGCCGTCGAGAAAGACCATGTAGGGCGCGGGTTTGGCTGGATCCACTTTGGCCGAGACGTAAACCTGATAATCGTGCGGAACGCCGGGGTAGATCTTGCCGGGCGCGAGGACGGCTTTGGTCAGCGTGCCTTTAGGGACGTTTGGCTGCACCTGGGAATCCGGACCGAAATTGGGCTGCTGGGCCATGGCCGCGAGGGCGCTCAGCAGGGCGGCGAAAACGAGCTTCTTCATGCTGGGGAAATTCTATCGCGGCCGCTGCTCGATGGCGCGAATGCGTTGCTCGCGATCGTTGATTACCGCGGTCAGCGTGTCGGCTATGCGGTCGAGCTTCTGTTCGAGGCGGGCATTTTCCGACCGAATCAGATCGCGCATATCGTCGAAGCGCTTGTTGACGTCGTCGAAGCGTTTGTTTGTGGAAGTCGCCGAATCCGAGATCCGAACATTGTTAAAGAGCGACCCGGCCGCGATGGCGAACAGCGTGATGGCGATCGAGATAATGTTGGCGTCCGTCATGAGCCCTTTCGGCTGACCCCTTCAGCATAGCGCCATTTGAGGCGGTTGGTGTTAACCTGGTGCTTGACCCGACGTACTCTGCTCGCCTCCGTCCTCCTCGCCGGATGCAAGCGTGAATTGGCGCGTCGCTATTTCGGTTGGCTGTTCGTGGCCAGCGCCAGCGAGCGGGGCATCGCGGTGGCCGATCTCTCTTCGTTCCGGCGCGTCGCCACCATCCCGCTGGCCGCCGTGCCGGGCCAGGTATTGCGCGCCGGCAACCGGGTTTTCGTTACCTGTCCGGACGCTCATGTTCTCTGCGAGATCGATCCGGTGCATTTGCGCGTGGCGGGCAAGATCGACCTGGGGGCCCGGATTGTCGCCGCCGTGGTAATTCCCGAAGGCGATGAGCTTGCGGTCCTGACCGATCAACCGGCCGCGCTCCACCTCGTGAATCCCGTCACGCGCCGCGTCGCGAAAAAATTCGCCCTCCCCGCGGGACCTTTGGGGATCGACGTCGGCGATACCATGGCTGCCGTCGCGACTCCCAACGCAGTGGTGCGAATTTCGCTCGCGGGAAACAAGATTGACGGAACCACGGCTATCGGGTCGCGCTGCGGCGCCGTCTGCTTTCGCAAGGACGGAGAGACCATTCTGGTGGCTGCGCCGGATGCCAAAGAAATCGTAACCATCGACGCCGCGACCGGGGATCTGCTGGCGCGGCTGCCGCTCTCCCTTGCGCCGGCTCGCTTCTGCTCCACGGGCAACGGTGGACAGATCTTCGTCACCGGCATGGATGGCGACGCGCTGGCGATTATCTATCCGTATCAGAACCAGGTGGATGAGACGATCGTCGCCGGAAGCCGGCCGTTTGGCATGGCGGTTGCGACAGTCGAGGGGCAGGAGTTGCTGTTTGTGACGAACACCGGCAGCGGCGATCTCACCATCTTCGACATCGATACGCGACGCCTCGCCGCTTCGGTCCATGTGGGGGGAAATCCGGGCGAGGTTCTGCTCACACCGGGTGGCGAGTATGCGCTCGCCATGGATCGCGATTCGGGCGACGTAGCGGTGGTTCGCCTGCGGACGATCCTCGTGAGGGAGATGAGGACGAAACCGCTGTTTGCGTTTTTTCCGACGGGCGCCCGGCCGCAGTCGGCCGCGATTATTCCGGCGGAGAGTTGAAACTGAGATAATCTGTAACGGAAATGTCATATCAGTTGAAGCGGGACGAATCGATTGTGGATGGGCTTCGGCGCATTGTTGCCGAAGAGGTCCATGCGGCATCTTTGCAGCTCGGCGCAAGGAATCGAGATAACCGCGACGAGGGCATTCATGAAGCGCGCAAGAGCGTCAAGAAGCTTCGCGGTATCGTCCGCCTGATGATGCCCGCAATGGGGGACGCGGGTAAGCGGGAGAATATGGCGTTGCGCGATGCGGGGCGGCGGCTTTCGGGATTCCGCGACGCCGCGGCTCTCATTGAGACGGTCGACAATCTCCAGAAAACCTATGCCGGCGATCCGGACGCGAAGGATTTGGCCACCCTGCGCGAGGCGCTGGTCCAGCGTTTGAACGAAGCGGGGAAACCGGAAGATGTGACCGCCGCCGCCAGCCAGGTGCTGCACGATTTGCGCGATTTCAAGCGCCGCGTGAACAGGTGGCTCAAAGGCGAAGACAATATTTCGATGCTCGCGCCGGGACTCCGGGCCAGTTATCGCCGTGGCCGAAAAGCGCTGGCGCGCGCAGCCAGGGAAGAGACGGCGCTCAATTATCACGAGCTGCGCAAACGCGTGAAGGAACATTGGTATCAAGTCCGGCTGCTCGAGAATCTTGGGCCGGAGATTTCGACTCGCGAAGAAGGCCTGAAAGACATGCAGGAATGGCTGGGTGAAGACCACAACCTGGTCCTGCTCCGGGAGATCGTGTCCAAAGAGGCTGCCGGAGTGCAGCGGCTGATCGGCAAATATCAGGAGAAATTGCGCCAAAAGGCCATGTCGCAGGGCGAGAAATTGTATGCTCCGAAACCCGGGGCATTCACGCGGCGGCTGGAGCAACTCTGGGATGTCTGGCGCTTGCGGCCGATCGCGGCGAAGGAAGCGGCGGCGAAACGATCCCGCCCCGCCGCCTGACAGCGATCCGGACACGCGGCGACAGCCGCGTTCTCAGGACGAAATCCGCCGCGTGTGCCGGGACGGCCGTATCGGCGCAGAAACCGGAACGGAGTCTTGTCGCAATCTCCAGAGCGTCCGCAGGCTGACACGCGCCTCCCGATCGGCGCGCCGCCGGGTGACCACTTCCATCCCGATGCAGCCCCATAGACTGGCAACCGCCAGCGCGATGGCGATCAATCCGGCTTTGGTGATTCCAAAAACTCTCAAACGTGTCTCCTGCCGTAGTCTCGGCGAGAGCTTCCATGCATCCGGACCGCCAGAATCGGGCCGATGAAACCACTGCACTTAAGCGAGCGCCGCGGGATTCGAATGTCACTCCAGTGAAACACAGGCACAGTTCCAGGGGTACTGTTCTTCTTGATGTACCCCTTGCATCCGGTATCGAATTGCGTCATATATGAATCAGCAATCCGCGCGTGGCGGTAAATTATGAGGCGATTTGTTTTCGCTGCGTTCCTGTTGACGATGACCGTGGAGTTCACTTCCGCGGCGCTGTTAACTCACCTGTGGCCGCATGCGAAACCCTCGGGGAACTCGGCCATCGAGCCCCGCCGGACCGTAAATCGCACTAATCCCAACTATTCAGCCTCCGGACGCTTGTACTTTCCCAAGCCCGCTCGTTCGCGGACCAACGCTGGAAATTCGGCGCAGCACGCGAAGAGCGGCCACCGGCACAGCCGCTGATTCGTTCGCCGCTATTCGCTGCGGCCCAGCCAGGAAATAATCTGCTTCAGCGCTTCATAGGCCCGTAAGCGGGCCGCATCCGTGCCTTCGTGTTCCGCCCGATTCACCTGATCGCGCATCTGGCGAAAGACGATCGGATCCATCGACAGCAACGCGTCCGGCCCCGATGCGGCGTATTTCACCAGCACGTAGCAAATCAGGCGATCCACGGGAATTCCAGTCAGCCGGCTCAGATTTTCGAGCGCTGGCATGGGGTCGGCGGCGGTATAGCAGGCCACTTCGGCTTTGAAATTGGCGTGCGGATCGGCGGGCTCCGCAGCGGGGTCGGCCGACTCGGGAACGAGCAGGGCGCGCGCTTCGCCCACCAGAAACAGCGACCCCGTCACAAATGTGGTCATGGGGGATTCGCGCGCCATGCGCAACGCGTCCGCCACGCCCTCCGCCGTGCGGATGTTCGGGTGGTCGATCATCCCGGCCACCGATTGCGGACTGAGCGCGCGGGGCTGAGCGGGCGCGGTCGCGATCACTTCGGCGCACAGCGGAAAGAGCGTATTCGCGATCTCTTCGATCGCCTTGTCGCGCATCGCGCCATAAACGATCCGCACCGGCTCCTCCGCGAAAAACCGGCGAATATACGTTGCCAGTGCACGTGCTCCCGCCGGATTATGCGCGCCATCGAGGATGATGTCGGGATTCGTTGCCACGCGCTCCAGCCGTCCCGGCCATTGCGCCCGTGCGATGCCTTCGCGAATCGCCGCCGCCGACACACCGAAAAGATTGAGCGCCGTCACCGCTGTACGCGCATTTTCCACCTGGTGTTCCCCGCCCAGCGGACATACGATGGGAATTTCTTCGTCCGCCGCCAGCGTGAACCGGCTGCCGAATTTCCCGAGCGTCAGATCCTCGATGCGCCATGACGAAGAGTGCCGCACCGCGATATCCAGCTCGAGCGCGCGGCGTTCCAGAACCTTGAGCGCCGCAGGCCGCTGCGCGGAAAATACCGCAGGCCTGCCGCGCTTCAGGATGCCGGCCTTTTCCGCCGCAATGGATTCGACGCTCGAGCCGAGAAAGGCTTCATGATCGAAGTCGATGGGCGTGATGACGGCGATCTCGGGGTCGATTACATTGGTGGCGTCGAGCCTGCCGCCGAGGCCGGTTTCGAGCGCCACAATTTCCACCCCGGCGCGCGCGAACACAAGAAAAGCCATGGCGGTGACGGTTTCAAAAAAGCTGGGATGGGCATCGATTCCGTCGCGGCCGAGAAGCCTCTCCGCGGCGGCGTGCACTTCTTCGAAAGCTGTTACCCAGGCTTCTTCCGAAATTTGGGTTCCATCGATGCGAATGCGTTCGCGCGCGTCGAGAAGATGGGGCGAAGTGTACAAACCAGTGCGGAAACCGGCCGTGCGCAGCGCCGATTCGAGCATGGCGCAGGTGGATCCCTTGCCGTTGGTGCCGGCCACATGCAGGTAGCGCAGCCCCTGGGACTGCGGGTCGCCCAGTTCGGCCAGCAGCGCCGAAACCCGCGCCAGATCCCACTTGACCGCCTTCAGTTCGGGACCGAGAGAGAAGAGAAACCGGACAGTGTCCGCGTAAGTCATGCGGCGCGCTGAGCCGGGCCGCAGAAGAAATCGAGCGAGGTCGAGATCCACGCCCTCATTTCGCCGCGTGGAACCACCGCATCGAGCATGCCGTGCTTCAGCAGAAATTCGCTGCGCTGAAAGCCCTCGGGCAGCTTCTGGCGGATGGTTTGTTCGATGACGCGGGGGCCGGCGAAACCGATCTGCGCGCCCGGTTCCGCGATGTTCAAATCGCCGAGCATGGCGAAACTGGCCGAGACGCCGCCCGTGGTGGGATCCGTGAGAACGCTGATGTAAGGAACGCGCGCTTCATCGAGGCGCATCAGTGCCGCGGAAATCTTGGCCATCTGCATCAGGCTGACCGCGCCCTCCTGCATGCGCGCGCCGCCCGACGCCGAAACGATAATCAGCGGCACGCGGTCGGCGATGCTGCGCTCGATGGCCCGCGTGATCTTCTCGCCCATTACCGCGCCCATGCTGCCGCCGATGAACTTCGGCTCCATGGCGCAGATGTTGATCGGTCGGCCCTCGAGCGTCCCGCTGCCCGAGATCAGCGCGTCCTTCAGGCACGTCGCGGTCTCCATGGCGGCCAACCGGTCCCGATACGATTTCTGGTCGACGAAGTGCAGCGGATCGGAAGACGCCATCTCGCGGTCGTGCTCCCTATACACGCCGCCGTCGAACAGAATGGCGAGCCGCCGCCGCGCATCCACACGAAAGTGGTAACCGCATTTCCCGCAGACATTCAGCGTCAGCTCCAGATCTTTCTTCCAGATGATTTCGCGGCAGCCCTCGCATTTGAGCCACAGGCCCTCGGTGCGCACGGTTCGCTCGGAGGCGTCGGGCGCCGGCTGTTGGGCGGAATCGGAATCTCGTTTGAACCAGGACATTTAAGATTTCAGAGAGAACGCCGGCGGTTATCGCGGATAGGGGTGCCCTCGCAATATTGTAAACGCACGGTAGATCTGTTCGGCGAGGACGGCGCGCGCCAGCTCGTGCGGCAGCGTGGCGGAGGAGAGTGAAACCAGCACGTCGGCACGCTTGCGCCACTCGCCGGGCAGACCATCGTGCCCGCCCACCACGAAGACCAGATCGTGTCCCAGCATCTCGGCCTTGCCGGCCAATTCGGCGAAATCGTTCGAACTGAAGGGCTTGCCGGCCGGATCGAGCAGGATCTTTTTGGCGCCTGGATGTTTGGTCCAGAAATCGGCACGATCCGGACGAATCTCCTGCATACGGCAAGCCGCGTAATGGCCGGCGCGGCGCACATATTCGGCGGCCAGAGAATTGGCATGGGGATCCCGGGCCTTGCCGACATAATAGAGAAAAACCTTCATCCGATGTGGGGCAGGCGCTTTCGCCCGTCCACTTTCACTCCGGCGGAATTTCCACTGCCCTGGCCTGACGCCAGAGGCGATCGAGATCGTAGAACGCGCGCGCTTTTTCGGAGAATACGTGAACGACGATGTCGCCATAATCGCTCAGCACCCAATCGCCCTGTTCGTAGCCTTCAATGCTCGAGGGGCGCTCGCCGCGCTGTTTCATGCGGGCCGTAATCTCGTCGGTAATGGCCTGAATCTGGCGATTGCTCGCGCCCGTGCAGATGATGAAATAATCCGCGAAGCTGGTGATGGCGGTAAGATCCAGAACTTTGATATCGGTGGCTTTTTTGGATTCGGCGGCGCGCACCGCCGTCAACCAGACCGGCTCGTTCGATGCGTCTTCGTTTGCACTGGCACGGCTTAAAGTCGTCGAATCCGTTTGCGGCAGAAACTCGCCCTCGAAGTCTATCGTACTATAGGAATAAGCGTGTTTTACCGAATCGCCGCGATAGCGGCACTCTCCATTGTGGCTGTGTTTGCGCAGGACGACGCGCCGGCGCCCACTCCCGCGACGGCTTCCGCTGAAGCTTTGCCAGCTTCGACGATCGAGCTCCAGCCCGATCCGACCGACCCTGGCGTAATGCGCGCGCAGGAGGATTTGCGGCGCATTCAACTGCTGATCAACGAAGGCGCGCTGCCCATGATTCGTCTGAAGAAGGCGAAGGACGATCTGCAGAATGCGCTCGATATGTCCATCCTGCGCAAGAGCGTCTTCAGCCAGGATCTGCTCCCGGAGCAAGCCGACCAGATGGTGCTGATCGCGCAGCGCATCGTGCTGCGGCGGCAACGCGCCCTGATCGACATACAGCAACTGGTGAGTTCGGGCATCATTTCAAGAGCCGAGGCGGAAGCGAGCGGGGCCGATTTCGATAATGCGCAGGCCGAGCTGCATCTGGCGCAGACGCGCGCCCGGTTGATTCAGGAAGTGGCGGAGAGGCTGCGCATCGAGAAAGGTATCGCCGCCCTCGAGCTGCAGGCCGAATCGCATCCCGATTGGTCGGGCAAGGTTTATACGCGTTACGACGGCAACGGGGTCTTTACGCGCGCCGATCTGCAGAAGGTTTCCACCGCGTTCGTATCGCGATTCGCCAAAGAGCTGCCCATCAGCGCGGATGGCCAGACGGCGCTGCACCGCTCGCTCGGATTCGATCATCGTGGGCGCGTGGATGTGGCGGTGAGTCCCGATCAGCCGGAGGGGGTCTGGCTGATGCATTTCCTGCAGGCCAATCGAATTCCGTATTTCGCTTTTCGCATGGCCGTGCCGGGTATGGCGACGGGCGCACATATTCATATCGGGCCGGGCAGCACGAAGCTTGCTATGTCGGACTAAGCCCGGTGGGGCAGATTTCCGATCTGCCCGGTGCGGCTCTAACCGGCAGCACCGGTCGTAAGAAGCACATAGCATGCTTTCTACGCCGCCTCCCCCTTCCCCCAGTTTCGTCTCTATCTGGGTTCCGATCATCGCCGCGGTGCTCGGTGCCTTGATAGGCGCTATCGGCAATGCGTCAGCGCCGGTCATAGCGGAATGGCTGAGAAATCGCTTGTTCGGTAGGCAGCGGGCTCTCGCGGACTCGCTAATCTCACAAGCCGAAGATTACAAAGAGCGGGAGTCAAAACTGACTGTTTTCACGTTCGAGCTTTCACATGATCCGCCGCCAGACGTATTCAAGCGGCAAATTCTCCTTTCGCGGCTAGAGCTGATGGATAGACGGGAAGGAGCGCATTGGATTATGAATGACGCAGACATTGGCATGTTGAAGCAATGGGCCGAGCGAGCGGCAGCACAGTGCAGAGAGAATGCCGCTCAGTTGTCCCGCTGGGCTGAACGGGTCGGCGACAAAACGTTTTTTTCCCTTTAGCCTAACGGCTTCCGCCAGTTGTCGATGATGAGCTTGACTCCGGTTTTCCGGATGGCTTGAAAATCATCCGTGTTGCCGGTTACGAGCGGGCGGGCAAGCCGGACGGCGACGGCGGCAATGAGGGATCCGTGAGCTCAAGCGGTGCGCCTTGCCGGGTGGCCTTCGCGCGGATGGAAGCCGCGGCGATATAGTCTTCCGATAGCGGCGCGATCTCGTCATTCTGTCGAAGCCACGCCGAGACTTTTTGAAGTTGAGCGGTCGCGCCCTTCACCCGAAGGCCATAGACGATTTCATACACGGTAACACTGGTGAAGCTGAACACCCGGTGCTCATGCGTACTGCGCCGCGCGGCCAATTACGGCGTCACAGGGCCGGCTGTTCTTTGGTGAGCCGCCGCCTTTCGGTGTAGGCGAGCGAAACGACCTCGTCAATCAACGCAGAATCTTCACTGCTGCCGAAGAGGCCGAGGCCTTGCTCAAAAACGGTCGGAGTCTCCGCTTCGCGTTTTGGCGCTGGAGCGCTGGCCGTCCGTTCACTCACCAGCCGCTCGATTAAAGCATCAACGGATACTCCTTGCCGTTGGGCTTCTTCCGCCAGCCGGGCTTCGGTTTCCTGCGAGACGTGAAGGGTCATGATGGAGTCTCCTTTCCTTCAGGTTATCGTGCTTCACGCGGAGCGGCGGCGGCGTCCGCTAATCAGATACACCGCGGCCCGCAGTTCCAGCAGCGGATCTTCCGAAGGCTCGATTCCATCCACTCGCGGGATGGGATCGAAGATAATCTTCTTCTGCTCAGCCGCGCTGTCTTCCACCACCGCCGTCAGTACAAGCCGGCCGAGTTCCACCACAGGCCGATCCTCGGGCCAGTGGACCGTCGCATCATCCACCACATCGTCGCTGCCCGCCAATTGGAGCATAATGCGAAACGCCACCGGACCTATCGCAACGCGTTCCTTGATTTCGTCGAAGAGAAAGTTCGTGCCACGCGCGGCGGCGTCCGCATCGGAGAGATGATCGACGCCCGCTTCGGGAACGATCCGGTAACGCCCCAGATGCGTGAGTCCGTCCCGATTGGTGAATTGCATGGCCGTAACGCCAAAGTACGCCTCGCGCGCGAAGCTCGATGGAGTGGGCTTCGGCGTCTGCACGAACGCCAGCGCTTTGGGATGCGCGCCCAGGTAGTTCTCGATCGTGCCTCCCACCAATGCGCGCAGGAATTCCAGAAACTCATCGCCGGTGTGGGTGGGGAATCCATCCGTCGAGTGCGCCACGATATCGGTGTGAACGTGCTCGCCGAGATGGAAGCGAATCGCCATTCCACGCGGATTGGCGTTGGGATCGTTATCGGGAATCAGCGGCAGGCCGGTCGAGTTCGAGAAACGCACGGTCACAGGCGTCGCTGGCCGCTCAATATGAGGCGCGCGCGTGTAGTAATCGGCGCCGGACGCGGGCGTAAAGGTTCCGGTGAGCAGGGCGCCTTTGGCATGGGCCGGCCGAAAGCCCGGATGCAGGCCGAAGATGGTGTCGAACTGCCGAATCAATTCCTCGCTGAGAGCGATCAGCTGTGCGTCGTCGGGAAGTGGCATAGGTTCACCTTTGCGCCGCGCCGCTGCGTCCCATGATGGGCCAAACGTCCACCACCTGGTCGCCCTGCGTGACGTAATAGCGGTCGAAAGCATTGGTGCTCTGGTCGAGGTTGGTGCAGTAGATTTCGATGCGGTCGCCCAGTTTCGGGGCGCGATCCCCATCTTTCCACTTCAACGATCCGTACTCGGCGCCGCCCGTGCCTACTTCGAGCCACGGCATCCCCTTCACTTCGTCTGTCTTCTTCGCCAGCGCCTTGGCGCCGTAATCCGTCGTAATGATGTTGGGGTGATGCTGGCTATCGACCGTGGTCAGCACCGTGAGCGCGGGGTTCCAATCGTTATAGCGCTTCATATCGCCGTCGCGGCCGCCGATGATGAAGTACTCGGTATCCATGAAGACGTAGGTGCCGCATTCGAGCTCGGTCAGGCCGGTCCCGTGATCGATGTTGTAAGTGCCGGTCGAACCACCGCTGATGATGTTGACGGGTAGCCCGGCCTTCTTCGCGAGGTCGCGGCTTTCGCGCACTCCCGCCAGCACCTCCATAGATCTCTTCCGGCGCGCTTCGAATCCCTGGGTATGCGCGGCGCCGCCCGAATACGCCATGAAGCCTTCAAACCCGATCCACTTCGATGACGACGCCTTCTGCGCCAGTGCGAGCGCCGGCTGCCCGCCCTCGATGCCCTGCCGCGTCATGCCCGCGAAGACCGAGATTGCAATCTTCACCCTGGTGCTGCGCGCGGAGGCGGCTTCTTCGACCCAGTCCAACACCTGGCTGTCATCCGCCACGAACATGAAGGTGGGGTCTTCTTTCGCCAGCGCCACGGCGCGTTGAATGTTGTTGACGCTGACCGGCTGTTTGGTCCACAGCACGCCTTTGATGCCGGCGCGCGAGAAGAGCTCGGCCTCGGCGATAGTGGCGCAGGTGAGGCCGATGGCGCCGTGCGCTATCTGATGCCGCGCGACATCCACGCTCTTGTGGACTTTGACGTGGGGCCTGACGTTAATGCCATTGCTTTTCGCCGTCTCCGCCATGTGCCGGACGTTGGCCTGAAAGAGATCGAGATCGACCACCATGCAGGGCGTGGGCAGCACGTCTTTGGTCATGTCGCGGAAATCGCGGCGCGCAATGCGGGCTTCGAATTCGGCGTACGGAAAGCCGGTGGAACTGGTCCGGGCCGCCCTGCCTTTCGCGATGCTGAAAACGCCGAGCGCGGCGCCGGCAGTCAGAAAGCGGCGGCGTGAAGTCATGCTCTCTATTCTACTTATTGATTGGGCGGTCTGGGAGCCTGAGGGTTCGGCGGCGGAGGAGGGACAGCACCGCGCCCACCGCGTCCCGCTCCCTGTGGACCACGCGGAGCCGCATTCGGGGCAGGCGGGGGCTGGCGAGGCTGGGCCATCATCTGTTGCAGCTTCTGACGCTGCGCCGGAGTGAGCGCGTCGCGCATATTCAGCCGGTTATCGATCACCGATTTTTCCACCGCGAGCTGAGCCGCGCCAATCTCCTGCAGCTTGCTGTCGATGGCGGCGCGATCCGGTTTCTCGGCGGCAAGCAGGTCATTCAGATCCATGCGCTTGACCTGCAGGTCGGCGTTATTGCGGATCTCGGCCTTGCGGAAATCGGATTCCTGCTGGCGGATCTTCGCCGCCTGATCGGCCGTGACGCCGAGCTGCTGGCGGACGTTGGGATCGCTCAGCAGTTGTCCCAATTCCGGTTCGCGATGTCCCATGCCGCGGCCGCGCATCCCCATGCCGCGCCCGTGCTGCCTGCGCATCCCGCCTCCGCGGCCTTCGGGACCGCGCCCACCCCCCATGCCGTCCGGCGGACCCTGCGCGAACAGGGCGGTAGTCAACAAAACGGGGAGGATCAGGAGCGTGGCTTTCATATGTGTCAAGACTCTCACATATGGTTGACATTTGGCCGCGTTAAAGTTCCCAGGGGCGCTGGTTTGATAGAATCGGCTGACTTGAAGAACATACTTTTCACTCTGTTGCTGGTGGTGAGTGCGCAGGCGCTGTTGGCCCAGGGCTCCCCGGCAAGACCGTCGGCGGATCAGCCTTACGCGGTTGAATACTATTACAAAACTCAATGGGGACATCAGCAGGAATTCCTGCAATTGTTTCTGAAGAACCACTTTCCGCTGCTGCAGAAATACGTCGAGGCGGGCCGCGTGGTCTCGCTGAAAATCGAACAGCCGGCCAACCATATGACCGAGGATGCGCGGTGGGATTATCGCGTCACCATCCGCTTTAAGAATTCGGTTATGGCGACCACGGACGATCCCGACGAAGCCCGCCTCATCAAGCAGCTATGGCCCGACCAGGCGACTTATCAAAAGGAAGAACAACGGCGCTTCGAGATCCTGCTCGCGCACTGGGATCTGCCGGTCACCGATCTCACGCCCCATACTGAACCGCGACCGTAAGGGAGTGGAAACCTAAGGCAGCTTCGTGGCGTGCCGCGCCAGCAACTGCCAGCCCTGCGGCGACTTCAGCCACACCATGATCTCGTGCAGATGAGCCGTGTCTCCGGCGAAATGCGTCAGGTCGAGTTTGTATTCGACGATCGCCGTATCCCGGTAAACATGCACGTCCACATCGCGCATGGCGATCCCTTTGTAAACGCCATTGGGCGCGGTCTCACTGGCGATCGCCACGGCCTTGGTCTGCGTCATGCCGTTTGAGTGCGTATAGGCGAGGCCGTCGTGATAGATCCTGCCGAGCGCGGCTGCATCGCCCTGGAGCGCCGCCTGCTTCCAGGCGTCAATCGCGGCGAGGACCTCCTTCTCGGCCTTGTCGCCGCCGCCGGCGCCAAACGCGGGCAGGGTCAGGAGCAGAAATGCGAGCGCGATTTTCATGGAGGTTAGTTTATACCGCCTCTACCAGGTGGCGACCGACACGCGCAACACCAGCGGGTCCGCGTTGAAATCCAGTCCGCCATCCGTCTGGTCGCCATTCAGGACCCGCATCGCCTTGAAGCCGCCGTTCTCCCAGCTACCCTCTTCCACGCGCAGAAACTGGCGGTGTTGACCCGCCGCGGTGGGAACGAAATCCACCCGGCAATCGAATCCGGCCACAAGGAATTGATGGTCCCCGAGCTGCGCCACAAGAGCGCCTCCCATGGGTTGGGGATTGCCGGCCGGGCGTCCGTAGCGCGCCCAGACTCCATAAGACACGGTGGCATCCCACGGTCCGAAGTGAAGTGATTGCGTGGTCTCGCCGGCCTGTTCCGCGGTGGCCTGCAGCTTGCCTTCGAAATTCAGGCGGGCGATTTCGCGGGCCATCGGAAGCGCCATGGCGTATTCGGCTGCAAAAGGCGCGACGAATTCTTTGGTGCCGGTACGCGCCCAGGGCGGCAGCAGTTCGTCCTTCGGCCGCGCCGCATCGGGCACGGTGCGGATCTTCGTATAGTCCAGCCCGAAAGGCGCGAAGCCGATGGAGCCGTGGCCCAGCGCGAAAAAGAAGAAGCGTGGACTGCCTCCGGTCTCGGGGATATAGAGGGGGTTATCGGGGCGGCGGTAAATATCCAGCACCCGGACGTAATCCGGGCCTTTCTCAGCGTAGTTATCGGGCGCAATCATGTCGAGCGCGGGCGCGGCGGTTTTCCAGATGGGAATGACGTTGTCGCTGGGTGCCGGCCCATTGCCCTCGCGCGCCGCCGAACAACGGTGCGTCCCCGGCGCGGCATTCACGTACAGCGGCAGCGCGTAGGCCTGTTTACCCGCGGCCGCCACCTGCCCGATGTATTTCGCCACCGACCAGTTATGAAAGCAGACCTCGGCATCGGGACCGAAAACGTCCCGCCAGTTGGGCGCGGGCCGGGCGGATTGCACATTCATGGCCTGGAGAACGCCGGCCGGTACCGGAGCGTCGAAGAGCTTCTGCGCGGCGGGCGCATAATCGCGGACATCGCTGCCGGTGCCCGGTTCATTCTCCACCTGCACCATGAGCACGGTGCGCTGCGGATCGGCCGCCTTCAGATGGCGCATGAACGCCGTGAAGGCTTTGGTATCCGCTTCGAGCGCCGCGGTCGAGAACGGCGAAGGCCGGTCGACGCGCTGGCCATTCCGATCGATGAGATGCGTATAAACATCGGGTGCCAGCTTCGCCCACTCCGGCATGAAGTGCCCATTGCCGTTCTTCCAGGTGCCGAACCAGAGCAGGACCAGGCGCATGTGGTGGGCCCGCGCCTGGGTCAGCAGGGTATCGACAACGCTGGTATCGAACTGTCCCGGACGCGGCTCGAACTGCTCCCAGTAGACGGGGATCTCGACCGTGTTGGCGTGCAGGTCCTCCATGGCCGGCCACACCTTCGGCAGCACGCCGGGCCAGCCGCTGGAGTTGTTGACCTGCGCGCCGAGGATCAGGTACGGAGCGTCGTCCACCATCAGAGCGAAGCGGCCGTCCTTCTGCACGAGGCGGGGCAGGAGACGCTCTTTCTGCTGCGCGCCGAGCGAGGCAGCCAGGAGCGCGGTCAGAACAACACACAGGATTCTCATGGCTACTATTGTGCCGCCGGGGCCGGCTCAACGGTAGCGATAAAGCTTCACGCGCTGGATGCTGCCATTGGGAATCCCAAAGCCGCCGATGCGCAGGAATTTGCCCTGGCCGGTCTCGTCGCCGTTCAATCTGCGTCCGGTAACCCAGCGGCCATCGGCGAAGGACACCTCCTCGATGGAAACGATTCCGGCGGTGGGAGGCCCTGGCGTGTTGGGCGCGAAGTTGACGGTAACCGGCCCATTGCCCGCCACGATGTACTCGTCGGGTCCGGTGGAAATGAACATCGCGCCCACCGGAGACGGAGGCGGCGGGGCAGGCGTCGCGGCGACGGGCGTGGTGGGCGGACGCCGGCTGCGCGCATAACTTACCTCGAGCACGTAATCGCCTAAGGTGACTTTCTGCGGCGGATCGTCCGGGCCCACCACTACGCCCGCCATTTTGCCCTTACCCTGATTGGCGAGGATCACCGGCGCCAGCTCCTCGGCAATGGCATAACTGCGCGCCAGCGGAAGATCCACCGGCTCCTTCCACTTCCCGGCGGCCGGCGAATACAGCAGTTCGTCCACCGCGAAGGGATCGAAGCCCATGGCGTCGTGCTGGCCGAGCGCATAGAACAGGTGGTAGGCGCCGCGGGTGCTGTCGGTCTCGGGGATGAACAGCGGGTTGTCGGTATCGTTGGCCCGATACCACTTGACCCAATCGGGAAGATTCGGCGAGTAGAGATCCGGCCCGCGGATATCGATGGCGGGCGCGCCCACTTTCCAGATGTTGCCGACCTGGGGCTCGGGTCCGCCGCTCGGATACGTGCCCGGAGGATGGTCGGGCGACGTCATCGAGCACCACGTGTTGACATACATAGGCAGCGCATATTCGGCCTTGCCCGCCGCCGCCACGTGGTTGACGTAGTTCGAATAATTCCAGGCCATGAAGATCTCATCCGTGTAAGTCCCCTTGCCGAAGACCTGTTCCCAGGTGCCGGATGTCCGGGACCCCGCCGCTTCCCAGGCCTTGCGCAGGTCGGGATGCAGGATGTCCTTATGGCTGACCAGGTAATCGAGCAACGCTTTGGGCACCGCCGCTTCGAAGGCTTTATTGGCCGCCTCGCCGCGGTCGCGCGAATCGCCCAGCACGCCCACTTCGTTCTCCACCTGCATCATGATGACGGTGCGCTCGGCGTCCACCTGTTTGATGTGCCGCATGAGCGCGGCAAAGGCCCGGCTGTCGGCATCGCGGCTGGCCGCGCCCAACGTGGAGAGCGTCTCGATGCTCGCGCCGTCTTTCGTTTTTACACGCGGAAACCGGCTTGTATCGGTTTTGACCCAGCCCGGAGGATAGCTCGATACGCCGTTCTTCCAGCTTCCAAACCAGAGGAAGATCACCCGCAGGTGGTTCTCGCGAGCCGCCTGGATGGCGCCGTCGACCAGCGTGAAATCGAACTGGCCCTCTTTGGGCTCGAGCAGCTCCCAATAGATTGCGGTCTCGACCGTGTTGAGGTGCATGGCCTTCAGCTGCGGCCAGATCGGCTTGAGATATTCGAGGCTCGAGCCGCTGGAATTGCGCAGCTCTCCGGCCAGCACCAGAAACGGCTTGCCGTCGACGATCAACTGCGTGGCCGTGCCTTGTTTCTGTAAACGGGGAATGTCGGTGGCCGCCAGCGCCGCCAGCGAAAATACCACGGACAGTCCACAAACGAATCGCAGCTTCATAATCACCTCCAAACCGGGTCGGTGACGATTAAGAGCATTTCGTAAACCAATCCGTGACGCGCGGCCGCCCCGAAAAACCGGCAATCTCGCTGAGTTTCTGCGCGCGCCCGCTTGCGCGCTGCGTGAAACCACGCAGTTACCGGTGGCTCGCCGGAAGAAGAGGATGCCCTTTTTTCGCCGCATGCGCGGAGGCGAGACTACGCAAGGTTGCGGCGGTCAACGGGTGCTCCGGTCCCAGACTGGCCAGGCGGATGCCGAGCGCGCGCTCGAACAGCGTTTCGGCCGCGGCCGCATGCCTCCGCTCGAGCTCGATGACTCCCAGATTGTTCAGGCCCGCCGCGAAATCGGGATGCTCCGGCCCGAGGGTCCTTTCATAAATAGCCAGCCCCTCTTCGGTACACCGTTGCGCCGCTTTGAAACGACGCTGATCGCTGAGGACCTCGCCGGTGATGATGAGGACATCGGCCGCCTGATGTGTATCCCCCTTGCCGAGCAGCTCTAAAATCGCCAACGCCTGGCGCTCGGCCGCGAGGGCGTCATCGAGATCGTGTTGTTCGCGATAGATGTCTCCGAGTCCGGCCAGCGCCAGCGCCAGTTCCACGGAATTACCTTCCCGGCGAAAGATATCGAGCGCTTTCCTGTAGTCCTGCTCGGCCTGTAAAAGTTCGCCGCTAGTCGCATGCGCCAGGGCGAGCGAATAAAGGATAACGGCCCGGTCCCGCGACGCTTCCGCCAGGCCAAGGGCGCATGTGTAATCTGTGATGGCCTGGGCGTAGAGGCCGCGATCGAACTCCCCCCGGCCGCGCGCGTACGGATCGTGCCAGGAAGCAGCGCAGAGAGACGAAACGATAGCCAATTGGACTGGAAGTAAACGTTGTAAGTGATACTGCATGGCTAATAATTGCCTGGATCGGTACCTGATTAAATATCCAATATATTGATTATTGGCCTGAATCATGTCAGTATTGGACTGGTATGGAAGTCAATCAACTGGCGCAACAGCTGGGCAACTGGACGGCGGGCCGGGGTCCGCTGCATCGGCGGCTGTCGGCTGCGTTTCAACAAGCGATCGAACAGGGATCGATCCTGCCGGGCACGCGCGTGCCGCCGGAGCGGTCGCTGGCGAAGGCTCTGGCGCTGAGCCGCACCACTGTGTTGACCGCCTACAACAATCTGAAACAGGACGGCTGGCTGGAGAGCCGGACGGGGAGCGGCACATGGGTGGGCGATCGCCGCGCCTCCGCCGCCCGGCATCGCACGCACGCCGCCGTGGTCAGCGGAGCGTCGACCGTGAACCTGCTGCAGATCGATGGTGCGGCGGTGGTGGATTTCGCCGTGGGCGTCACCGCGCCGCTGGCGGAACTTCCGCGCGAATTATTCGCCGTGGACGCCGCCACGCAGAACGCGCTGCTGGCCGAACGCAGCTATATGCCGCTGGGCTTGCCGCGGCTGAGGGCGGCCATCGCGCGCTACTACACCACGCACGGCCTGCCTACCGAAAGTGAGCAGATTCTGATCACGTCAGGCGCCCAGCAGGCGCTTTCTTTGATTACCTCGCTCTACATTCAGCGAGGCGATGCCGTGCTGGTGGAAAACCCAACCTACTTCGGAGCGCTCGACGTGTTCCGCCTCGCAGGCGCGCGCCTGAGTCCGGTGCCGGTCGCCGCGGAACATGTGCGGGCTTCCGTGCTGCGTGACCGCCTTCTGTCGGTGGGACACCGTCTGATGTATCTTACGCCGACTTATCAAAATCCCACGGGAGCCATTATGCCGGAATCGACCCGGCAATCCGTAGCGGCGCTGGCGGATGAGTTCGGCATCCCGGTCATCGAAGATCACACGCTGTCGGAATTGACGGTGGACGGAACGCCGCCGGGCCCGATCGCAAGGTACAGCAAGGCGGGCACGGTGCTGACGGTAGGCTCCATGAGCAAACTCTTCTGGGCGGCGCTGCGGGTGGGCTGGGTGCGGGCCCCGGTGGCGGCCATCGCGCAGTTGGCGCGCGTCAAGACCGGATCCGATCTGGGCTCGGCCCTGCTGACCCAGGCGATTGCGGTGCAGCTTCTCAGCGTGCTCGACCGGGCCAAAGAGATGCGCCGGGAACAGCTCCTGAGAAGGCGCGACTTGCTCGCCTCATTGCTGCGCGAGAAATTGCCCGAATGGGAATTTTCTTTGCCGAAGGGCGGCCTGTGCCTGTGGGTGCGGCTACCCAGCGGCGACGCCCGCACCTTTGCCCAATGCGCTGCGCGGCATGGGGTTGCGGTGATTTCAGGAAGTATTTTTGCCGCGGATGAGTCGTACGAGGATTATCTGCGCATTCCGTTTGTGCTCGACGAGGAGTCGCTGGCTCTCGGCGTGGACCGTCTGGCGACGGCGTGGACCGAATATCGGGGATTGGCCAGGACGCAGCCCGCGCGCTCGGCTCCCATCGTGTGACGCAGCCGCCATCCGTCTAAACTCGAATTTGCCCGAACCGATCAACTTAGCCACGCCACTGTCTTTTATCAAAGGAGTCGGGCCGGCGCGTGCCGCCATGCTCCAGTCGAAGGGCCTCGAGACGGTTGAGGACCTGATCAACTACTTCCCGTTTCGCTACGAAGACCGCAGCAATCTGAAGACGATCGACCGGCTCGCGCCGGGCGAACTGGCTACCGTGGTCGCCGAAGTGCGCTCGGCGAAGCTCGCGGGATTCCGCCGCCGCAACCTCGGGCTCTTCGAGGCCGAGTTCACCGACGCATCGCGGGCCACCATCCTGGCCAAGTGGTTCCACGGGGCGTATCTGGCGGATCGCCTGAAACCGGGTACACGGGTCGCGCTCTTCGGCAAGATCGAATTCGATAACTACCGCGGCGAATTGCTGATGATGCACCCCGAGACCGAGCTGCTCTCGGGCGACGAAGACGATGCCGATGCAGTCCTGCATACCGGCCGTATCGTGCCGGTCTACGAAGCCGCGGGTAAGGTCAACACGCGGCAGATTCGGGTTTTGATGCACCGGGTGTTGCAGGAGATCCCCAAACTTGAGGACCACCTGCCCACTTCGATTACCGCGCGCCTGAAGTTTCCATCGCGCACCGAGGCCATCCGCGCCACGCACTTTCCGCCCGCCGGAACCCCCGTGCGGATGCTCAACGACTTCCGCTCTCCCGCCCAATTCCGGCTCATCTTCGAGGAGTTCTTCTGGCTCGAGTGCGGCCTCGAGATCAAGCGCCGGAAGGGCCGCGCCATGCCGGGCATCGAGTTCAAGCTCACTGATCTTGTACGCGAACAGATCAAAAAGCTGCTGCCCTTCAAACCGACCAACGCGCAGAAGCGGGTCCTCAAAGAGATCGCCGACGACATGGCGAGCCCCAGTCCGATGAACCGCTTGCTGCAGGGCGATGTCGGCTCGGGCAAGACCATCGTGGCCGCCGAGGCCGCTACCATCGCGCTCGAGAACGGCTATCAGGTGGTGATCCTGGCGCCGACCGAGATCCTCGCCGCCCAGCATTACCTCTCGCTGCGGCCTTTGCTGCAGAAGGTCGGCTACGTCTCGGCCCTCTTGACCGGATCCTCCACGGCGCGTGAGAAACAGAAGCTTAAGGAGATGCTGCGCAGCGGCCTGATTCCGGTCGCCATTGGCACTCACGCCCTGATCGAGAAGGACGTGGAGTTCGCCAGGCTCGGCCTCGTCATCATCGACGAACAGCATCGCTTCGGCGTCATGCAGCGCTTCGAACTGGTTCAGAAAGGGATCACGCCGGACGTTCTGGTGATGACTGCTACGCCCATTCCGCGCACCTTAGCCATGACGCTCTACGGCGATCTCGACGTGTCCGTCATCGACGAACTTCCTCCCGGCCGCCAGAAGATTATCACGAAGCACTACACTGCCGATCAGGTGGAGATCGCCTGGAGCGCGCTGCGCCGCCAGATCGATCTGGGCCGTCAGGCCTATGTCGTCTATCCTGTGATCGAGGAGTCCGAAACGCAGGCCATGAAGGCCGCCCAGCAAATGTTCGAGCATCTTTCGACCGAGGTGTTCCCCGACGTGCCGGTGGGCCTGCTGCATGGCCGGCTCGGATCGGGCGAGAAGGAAGCGGCGATGGACGCCTTCAAGGCCGGGCGCACGAAGATCCTCGTCTCGACCACGGTCATCGAAGTCGGCGTGGACGTTCCCAACGCCACCGTCATGGTGATCGAGCAGGCCGAGCGCTTCGGGCTTTCGCAGTTGCACCAACTGCGTGGGCGCGTGGGGCGCGGCTCGGAGCAGAGCTACTGCATGCTGATCACGGAAAAGCTCAACGACGCGGGCAAGGAGCGCATCCGCACCCTGGTCGAGTCGCAGGACGGCTTCGCGATCTCCGAGATGGACCTGAAGCTGCGCGGGCCCGGCGAATTCTTCGGCACCAAACAATCCGGGCTGCCTTCGCTGCGCATCGCCAACATCCTGCGCGACCCCGATATCCTGACGCATGCGCGGCACGAGGCGCGGGCGTTTGTGGAACAGCCTCCGTCGGCGGAAGATTTTGCGAGGGCGATTGCCTACATCAAAGGCCACTGGCAGCGCCGCTACGGCCTGGTGCAGGTAGGCTGAGCATGCGGGTCATCGCCGGCGAGTTCCGTTCCAGAAAGCTCATATCTTTACCGGGCAGCGAGACGCGCCCTACGTCCGACCGCCTGCGCGAGACATTGTTCAACATCCTGCGAGCCGATGCAGAAGGCGCCGTCTTTGTGGATGCCTACGCGGGCACCGGAGCGGTGGGCATCGAGGCGCTAAGCCGAGGGGCGCGCCATGCCGTCTTCATCGAGAAGGACCGGCACGCCGTGGAAGTGATCCGGCAGAACCTCGCTTCGCTCGGTCTCGAGCCGCGATCCCGCGTGATCCAGGGGCCGGCGTCCGTCTACCTCGGCGGCATCGATGCCGATATCGTGTTCTTAGATCCGCCTTATCCCAAAGAGAGGGAGTATCGGGCAGCGTTGGAGGCGCTGGAGGGAAAACCGCCGGCATGGGCGGTCGTCCAGCACTCCGTGCGCTTTTCGCCGGCGGCGGAGTACGGCCCGCTGCGATTGACGCGCACTTTAAGGCAGGGCGACAACGCGCTCAGCTTTTTCAGCGTCGGCGATTAGTCGTTTTCCGCGCTTTCGCCTGCCAGACCTTTGCGGCGCGGCTTCTTGCTTTTGGCTAATGTCGGCTTGCCCGCTGTTTGCTGCTGCTGCCTCACAGCGGCGATCCATGCGGGCGGGCGGCCTCGGCGCCTCCCTCCCGCAGCCAAGCGTTCGAGACTCAGAATCGCTTCCTCCAACTGGTCCCGCTCCTGACGTAAGTCTTCAAGAATCTTCGTGATATCCATGGTTCTCCCTATGGTATTGTTTCGTATTCGGAACAGATTCGTCAATTTCATGACCCAAGCGGTCAGCCTTAATCTCGCTGAATCCCATTATGGATGCCTTATCATGTTCTGTTTACGGAACACCCAGCCGATTGAGTGTAACATTTGGTCGGACATTTGACTACAAGCACTTTACCTAATTAGTACCGGGGGATGCAACTGGTGGAAAAGTGGCCGGAGAGCCAGGCGTCGCGCCGGCCGGGGAGACGGATTGAGAGCCTGCGGGGAAGCCGTTGGGGAATGCCCCGGGTGAATTTGGCTGAGCCCCTATCGGGGTACCGGGCGGTGGCGCGCCTGGCGGTATTGCGCCCGCGCTCCGTGCCGGGTCTTTGGTGATGTCGTAGACGAACTCCCACTCGTTGTAGGCGGTGTGATCGTTGTACGACTTGATGCCTTCCTGTTCGAGCTTGCTCGCGACACCGGCTAACCCTCCACCAATTGTGGTGCCGCCCATACCTTGTCCGGCGGGAGTTCCAACAGTAGCCGTCGTTGTTCCGCTAACCTGCCCTTGCACGGGGTTGCCGAATTGATCCACTCCAACCTGTTGGGTTGCCGGCTGGGTGCCGGGGATCCCATTCAGCCCGCCCGCGCGGGGAGTTGTCAGAAGCTGATTAATGAGATTAGCGGCCCCGGCGGGTGGAGCGCCGGGTTGGTTGGGCTGAGTCTGAAAGCCACTGGGCGTTCCGGGCTGACCGGTTGGGAACGGTTGACCGGATTGCCCCGGATATCCTGGCGTACCGGGTTGCACACCCGGCTGTCCGGGAGCGGGAGTGGCGGGCGGATATCCCGTAGTACTGGCGGGGACGATCTGCCCGTTGGGAAGCACCATCACCGGTCCCGGTGCCGGCGCGGATGCGGAAGGCGAGTTCGGATCGCCGCTCGATCCATTCTGCTGCGGGCCGTTGTTGGCGCTGTTGGGATCTCCGGGTGCTCCAGGCTGGTCGCTGGCCCTGCGGCGATTGGCGAGATTCACACCTTCGGCGTTGCCGTTCTGGTTGCCGCCGACCTGCTGCATTTCAGTAATAAAGTTCTGGGGCGCGAACTGATCGGCGGCGGGCTTCTTGTGCAACAGGGAGTCGATGAAAACGCCGCCGGGACCTACATGGATCAGCCGCCACTCGCTCTTGCCCGTCATGGGATCGACGTAGTGGCGGCGCAGAAACCGGATGTTCTGGGTATTATCGAGCGCGTCCATATCGGCGGGGAATTTATTGAACTTGCGCACGTAGAGCTTGATGGCGCGGCTGTATTGCTCGCCGCGATCGACCAGCAATTGTTCCTTATCGCGCTGGGCTTCAAACGCGACGCGGGGCAGTTGCATGTAGAGCATGATGGCGACGGTGGCCGCCATGGCGTAGACCAGCAGCAGCGCATAGCCGGCTTCGGAACCGCTTTTCCTTGAAAGCCGGCTCATCCCGCCATTTCCTGCAGCGGAAGGGTTTGCGTGCTCTTGAATTGGGTGTCTTCGATGGTGATGGAGCTGACGCCGATTTTGACTACCCGGTAGCGGCGTTTTACGGTATCGTTCTCGCCGGCGATCAGGATATCGTCGCCATCGAGCAGGAAGGCAGCCTTGTGGCCGTCCGAAGCAGACACCTTGTAGCCATAATACTTGAATGTCATGGCCGGGGCTTCGGGAGGCCGCGGCGGACCCGGCGGCGGCGGTGGCTGCACGGGACCGGCCGGGCGATTCACGGCAATCTGCGGCACGCCTTTGGGAATCGCGATCTGGGCGGGCGGCGGCGGAGGCGCCTGCCCGAAATCGAACAAGTTGCGCCCGGGAGAGCCCGCCTCGACGCTCTGCACCTTCGCCAATAACTCGAGCCGCAGGGTGGGATCGACGGTAGCGGGGTCGGGCCGGTCTTCGGGATTCTGGAAACCCAGACGCGGCTTCCAATCCTTCACGAGACTATCGTTATTGGCCGACCGGTGACGCTCGACGGTGGGCGCTTTGGCGCGAATCGCCGGTGGGGGAACGGCCACGGCTGTGGTGCGCGGCGCCGGGGACGAATCGTCCGAAGAGCCGGAATTGAAGTAGAAAAGCAGGAGCGCGACGGCCAGCAGGCCGCCCAGCATGGCGATCTTTTTCGGTTCGGCGCCCAGTTTCACGAGATACCGTCCGTATCGTCTTTGACGAACGTGTCGAGCTTCACGCCGACGGATAAGATGTCGCTTTTGGCGCGCGGGGTTACGGTGAGGGTCTCGATAATGAGGAAGCGGGGCGAGCGGTCGAGCAGGTTGACGAACTTCATGAGCTGGGCGTAGTTACCTTCAAGGGTGAGGGTGACGGTCATCATATCGAGGTCGTCGCTGCCTTGGATGGGTTCGAGAGAGATGGTGGCGCCGGCTTTCATGCCCGCCGATTGGGCGGTTTGGGTGAGCTCGCCGATGATGGTCGAGTAGGTATGGCGGCGGCTCGTCATGTAAGTGGAGAGGAATTTATCGCCTTCCTGCTTGCCGCGATCGACGCTGTGGTTGAGTGTCCGGGTGCGCGTCAGTTGAGCCTGTAAGGCCTGGCGCTCGGCTATGGCGGTCGAGAGCTGCCGGTTCAGGGCTTCGGGTGAGGCATCGAAGATGTGATATGCCATGGCGGCGGCTACGAGGTTGGCCGCAAGAAGAAGGCCTAACGCCGAACGCACCAGGAACTTCGGATCCGTGAGGGAGGCTGGTGTGGGCAATGAGACCTTGCGCGGGAGTTTAAGGGGCATTGGGAGCTCCGGTAGGGGGAACGGGCGGGCGGGTGAACCGACCCATCGAAGTGCGTCGCGGGGAGCCGGGGCTGGACTGACCTGAGCCGGGCTGAGCGGGACCGGGTTGAGCGGGAACAGGCGGGTTTGAACCGGGCGGGTTTGAACCGGACAGGGGCAAGGCCGGGTTTGGCTGCTGACTCATGGGCCTCTGGATCTGGGTTGGCGGCGGCGGAACGGGCTGGGCGGAAACCTGAGCCACGGGCGGGTGGGGCTGAACGGCGGCGGGCGCGGGAAGGGCAGGAGCGGAGGTAGGCGCCTGCGCCGCCGGAGGATGGAGGGGCAGATCGGAAATTTGCCCCATCGCGACGACTGGCTTCATCAGATTCTGGGCGTAGGTCACGGAGAGGCGATAGCGGTAAAACGGGTCGTTCTGGGTGGGCAGCGTGATGGTGCTGACCTGCGTAGAACCGAAGACGTCCGAGCCTTCGAGCCTGGCGACGAAACCTATGACCGGCTCCGGCGCGCCGGCTTCGACCGTCATATCGAGCGAGAGCTCGTCTTTGGAATTCACCTGGGGATGGATGGCCGAGATGCGGACGTCGTGGGGCAATACGGTTTCGAGGTCGGCAAAAATCCTGGTCCAGCTGATGGACTTGCGCCGGATGATGTCGTTGAAAAGGAGGCTGCGATCGAGCACCACGGCGTTGGCGGGCTGGCGCATGGCGTTTTCGAGGCTGGCCTGCTCCGTCCGCATGCGGGTCAACTGCCGATTGACGGCGTTCAAAGCCACGCGCGTATTCTGCGATTGAGCGCGTTCCGAGAGAGCGACGGAAGAGAGCAAAATCAGCGTGACGGTGAGAGTGACGCAGCCCGCGGCAGTGGCGATCAGGACCGTGCGATCGCGGCGAAAGGGTTCGCGGGCCAGATTTAACGGCACTCTCATGCGGCGGCCTTTCGGGCGGGCGCGAGGGAATGGAGGTAGCCTTGCAATCCCGGATGCTTGTGGTGCAGGGCTTCCGTGGGAATATCGAGATCGAGGGACAGCCGTTTGGCGGATACGTCCGATTCGTGGCCGAATCCCGCAAGGATCAATTTTTCGGGGCGCGCGCCGGTTTGGTCTTCGATGTAGACCAGAGTCGGATACAGATCGGCCGAAACCTCCATCAACGGGTCGGAGTGGCCCGTGAGTTCGAGCGAGCGGGCCAGCGTGAGAACGCCCTCGACGAGGGCAAGAACAGTCAGTGCGCCCGGGCTGCGGTGGGCCACCAGAATCGATCCGGTGGCCGGCAGCAGCTCAAGCAGCGCGAGGGACGAGGAAGTTATGAGGCCAGGATGGAGTTCCGCCGCCCGGAAAGGCGCTTCGTAGCGGGCTACGATCTCGACGGGTGTGACGGCGGCGATCACCTTGTTGCCGGCCTGGACGTGATACGCGAGGGCGGCTTCGTCGACATCGAAGGGCAGCGTCTTGCGCATGCGAAATCGGATGAGGGCGAGGCGCTCGTCTTCCTTAGTGGGCAGCGATTCGAAATCCAGCACCGCGAGGCGCAGGGCGTTGTCGGGCAGAATCAGCGCGGCTGTGCGGTGGGCGCGGCGGGCGCCGTCGGGGACCAGCTTGGCCACGGCATGGGCGAATGCGGCGGGATCGAGCACATTGTCCTTAACCGGAGAGGGCACGATCACACCCTCCGCGAGCGGCACGTGCTGCACCGTGGCCGGCGGGCGCGTTCGCGCGATTGCAATGCCGTCGGCCGCGATTTCGAAGGCAAACTCCGGCGGCGGATCCTGGAAGAGCGCCTTAATTGAGGTGAGTGCGCTCATTCGATGAAAGTCACCTTATTGATTTCGCGGAGCGTAGTAACGCCCGAGCGGGCCTTCTCGACGGCCGATTCGCGCAGGAACGTCATGCCCTGCTCGCGCGCGAGGCGCTTGATTTCGGAGGCGGGCCGGCGGTCGAGGATCAGCTCGCGGATTTTATCGTTGAGGTCGAGCAGTTCGTGGATGGCTGTGCGTCCGCGGAAGCCGGTGCCGCCGCATTCGAAACAGCCGGCGCCTTCCATAAATTCGACATCGCGCCATTCATCGAGATTGAAGCCGCTCTCGATCAGAACCGAATCCGGATATTTCACCGGCTTTTTGCAGTGTTCGCAGTTGATGCGAACCAGGCGCTGGGCGAGGATGCAGTTGAGGGCGGAGACGAAGTTGTAGGCCTCGACGCCCATGTTCAGGAAGCGGCCGAGCACGTCTACCACGTTATTGGCGTGGACGGTGGTGAAAACGAGGTGACCGGTGAGAGCGGAGTTGATGGCGATCTGGGCGGTTTCCTGATCGCGGATTTCGCCGACCATGATCTTATCGGGATCGTGGCGGAGGATGGAGCGGAGGCCGCGCGCGAAGGTGAGCCCCTTCTTCTCATTGACCGGAATCTGCGTGATGCCCTTGAGCTGATACTCGACGGGATCTTCAATGGTGATGATCTTGTCTTCGTCGTTCTTGATCTCGCTGAGGGCGGCGTAGAGGGTAGTGGTTTTGCCGGAGCCGGTGGGGCCGGTGACGAGGACCATGCCGTAGGGCTCGGCGATGTAGCGGCGGAATTTGACCAGATCGGCGGCGCCGAAGCCGACCACGTCGAGAGAGAGCTTGGCGAATTTCTCGCTCATCGATTCTTTGTCGAGCACGCGGAGCACGGCGTCCTCACCGTGGATCGTGGGCATGATGGAGACGCGGAAATCGATGAGGCGCGATTTGTAGCGGACGCGGAAACGGCCGTCCTGGGGGACGCGGCGCTCGGCGATATCGAGCTCGCTCATGACTTTGATGCGCGAAATGATGGTGGAATGCCAATCCTTCGCGATAGGGGGCATGGCGTAGTGCAGGACGCCGTCGATGCGGTATTTGATGACTACTTCCTGGTCGCGCGATTCGATGTGGATGTCGCTGGCGCGGCGTTCGAGGGCGTTAAAGATGGTGGTATCGACGAGCTTGATGACGGGCGCGATGTCGCTGTCGCCAGCGGCGAGGCGGTCGATGGAAAGCGTTTCGTCGGCGTTTTCCTCGTCGCCGATGACGTCGAGCGCGAAGCCCTCGGTGACCTCTTCGAGGACGCGCTGCGATTGCTCGGTCTTCTTGAGCAGGTCGCCGATCTGGGTGGCGGTGGCGACTTTGACGCGAAGCTTCTTGTGGAGGAGGAGCGAGAGCTCGTCGATGGTGGAGAGGTTGCGCGGGTCGGCGAGAGCGATGTCGAGGGTTCCGTTCTGCGAGCCGAGGGGCACGAAGTTGTAGCGGAACATGAGATCGACGGGGATGGAGCGGAACAGGTCGTGATCGATGGCGCCTTCGCGGAGGTCGACGAATTCGCAGCGATAGCGCGCGGCGACGGCCTGGGCCTGGGCGAGTTCGGTGGCCGCGGCGGGGTTATTGAAACCGACGTTGGGGAGCGGCGCTTTGCGGGTGGGCGTCATTTAGTTTTGGGCCGGGGTTGGGTTGAGGGAGGCACACTTCGCCCCAGCGGCATCACGTAAGTATTGACGCGTGGCGGGGTTGGAACGTTTAGGATGGCGTTCGAGGGTTGGGCGGGGTGGGCGGTTTCGACGCGGG
>JBEKAQ010000064.1:0-29640 GCA_050015835.1 Bryobacteraceae bacterium
CGTTACCGCAATCGGCCAGCCCTTCTCCCACCGCTTCTCCAGGCAGCGCCGAACGCTTCTGCAGCTCCTGCGGAAAACCGTTCCCTGCCGGGGAGCTGACCTCTTTCGGCGATTCGGCGGTATGCGCGTGGTGTAAGCCGAGTTACGAAGCAAGGCTGCGGCAGGGCATGGCGGCGACTCCGCGCCCTTTTGAATATGCCGGTTTCTGGATCAGAGCGCTGGCGTACGTCATCGACGGCGTGATCATTGGCATGATCAGGTGGGCCATTCTGCTCCCCCTGGGCATCGGATTCATGATGCGGCCGACGACTATGGACTTCTCATATTCGACGCTGGCAACGGTGCCGCTGGCCAGCCTGGCCGTCAGTGCCTGTTACTTCGTATTCTTCTGGACGCAATACGGCGCCACGCCGGGAAAGATGGCGCTGGGGCTCAAGGTGGTTACACCGCGGGGTGGGGTCATCTCACCGGGGCAGGCGGTGGGGCGGTATTTCGCGCAGATCCTCAGCGGGCTCATCCTCTGCATCGGATTCATGATGGCGGGCTGGGACCCCGAGAAGCGCGCCCTGCACGACCGCCTTGCCGATACCAGAGTGATCCGGGCGCAGTAGGCCGCCGGCCTTCACGGAGTTTTCACCCGGCTGGCCACATTCGGGCACCAATACTTTTCGCGACCCCGCCTCTTAGGGACTATCAGAAAATAAGCAGGTCAATGTCATCTATCGGGATTCGGCTGGAGACGCCAGAGAGGTACATAAAAAGGTTCAACCTTTGCCTTTTTGACCCTCAAAAAAGGCTCCAAAGCAACCTCAAATACCTATCTATATTTACTTGTAAATCGTCTGTTTTCTTGTATTTGGTGCGGATGAGAGGACTTGAACCTCCACTGAGTTGCCCCAACTAGAACCTGAATCTAGCGCGTCTGCCAATTCCGCCACATCCGCAATGATGAAGGGAAATTTCTATTGTCTCCGCGGCAACGGTTGAAGTCAAATGCCCCGGCGGTCATTCTTTCGGAATGCGATCGATAATGGCGGCGCTTTCGTCGATCTTGTCCTGGCGGTAAAGCACACTGGCAAGCGCTTTCAGTGCCTCCACGTTGTTGGGCTCGACCTTGATGACCTGCTTGTACACATCCTCGGCCATCGCGTAATCCTTGCGGTCGGCGTACTCCTGCGCGGCCTGCATTTTCGTCCTGGTGTCGGCACCCTGAGGCGGGGGGGGGACGGGTCTGCCGGAAGATCCAGCGTTCGAAGAAGCGCCCGGCAACGCCGTCGCGACCGGGTTGGCGCTGTTGGAGCGCCCGGAGAAAAACCATGTCGGAAGCGCGATCAGCACTACAACGGCTACCGCGGCCCAGAAGATCTTCACCCCTTTGTTGCGACTGGCAGACTTACGCTTCACCACTTTCACAGCCTGCGGCAGAGGCGGGACATCCTGGGTCTGAGCCTCGGAAATCGGGGTGGAGAGGCGCCTGGGCAACTCCTGCGCGAGTTTGTCGACGCCGGTGATCAGACGGCTGAGATTATCCTCCGTGCGTTGCGAATATTCGCGCAACTCGTTCATGGCCTCGGCCTGCCTGCCCATATCGGTTTCGAGGGCGACCACACGCTTCACCAGTTTCACCTGAATGTTCTTCACGAAGGTTTCGAGCGTACGCACATGCGTTTCCTCGATTTCCTGCTGCAGCTTGCCCGCCATCTGCTGGAAACGCCGGGTCACCGTCTCTTCGATCAGTTCCGGGAGGCGTGCTTCGAGATCGCTGACGGAGCGTTCCAGCACGGCCACCTCGGCGCCGCTGCGCGGGTCGCGCAATATGTCCGTCAACTCCTTACTCAGCCATCCGCGCGGGTCGGAGGGTACCGGGGCATCGCCAACTTCCATCTGGGCGACCCGGCTGTCGATTTCATCGAGACGGTCGAGGATGGGCCGGATTCCATCGGCCATCATCGTCATAATCTCGAAATCGCGGTCTTCGAGGCGTTCTCCGGAAGGGCCTTGTTCCCGAATGCGTTGCCGAAACTGGGAGGGATCGCTGGCCCTGCGCCGGGGCCTCTGGCGAGACTCTTCCCGCGGCTCTTCGTATTCATCGGCGCCACGCGCCCGGCGTGACGATTCCTCGGGAATGCGCGGCGGCTCTTCGAGTAAATGCCGGAACCGCCCATCCCGCCGAAGCTGCGGCGAAAAATACTGGCCGCCGTCTCTCACGTAAGAAATGGCGTCGATCAAATGGCGCGCCGGCCCGTTCTTGAGCAGATACCCATCGCCCCCCGCGCGAACCACCTCGCGAACGATTTCATCGTCGGCGGTACCGGCCAGAATCAGCACCTTCGTGCCGAGCGTCTCGGCGCGCAGCCTGCGCACCAGTTCGATCCCGTGCAGTTTGGGAAGATTCAGATCGACGACCGCAACATCGGGCCGCAATTCGCGGATTTCTTCGAGCGCAATCTCGCCGTCCGGCACTCCGCCCACAATCTCGAAGTTGTCCGTGCCCGACAAGACCGCGGCCAGGCCGTCGCGGCGCATGGCGTCCTCATCGGCTAAAAGAATCGTCACTCGGCCGGGAGACGTCATTGCAACTAATAGTTTAGCTTGGTTTCAACCTGGTAAATCAAGGCTGAATCAGCGAAATAATCCCCACCGGCGGAAATTGGGCTTTTCTTCGACCGCATCCCCCCCGGAAACCGCGTCCTCACGGATTCCCGGATCTTCCGCGGGGGTGGCCGGGGGCGGCGAAGCGGGGGCGCGGTGCTCCTCGATGTTAGCCTCCGGCCGCACCTGTGTGGCCACCAGCCGGTCGATCCCTTCAAGGAGCTTCTGCATGCTGCGCTCGGTGCTGAGAGAACATTCCCGCAGCTCGGCCATCGCGGCGGATTGCCCCGCCACCTCTTCCTCGAGCTTCGAGATGCGCAGAATCACGCGGGTTTGTACGCCTTCGACGAGCGCGTCGAGAGTGCTCTTCTGTGCGCTCTCAATACTCCGCTGGAGCTTCGTCTCGGCGGCGGCAAGCCGCTCGCGGACGTTTTCGTCGACCCAGCCGCGCAGTTCCTCGCGCAGCTGTTCGTCTTTCCGATTCAGGTGCGCGATTCCGAGGTTGGCCGACGCCAGTTGCGTCCGCATGGCCTCGACCTCCGCCTGTTGCGCGTTGAAGCGGTTCTGCACGCTCGCAAATGCATGGTCCATCGCCGCGGCGACTTCCGCGGCCGCGGCGCTATCCACGGCTGCGGGGTTTTCCCCGCCGTTTTCGCCGGCACCATGGGCGGAGGGGCTGCCGAACGGGCTTCGTCCCTCCACTCGTACCAACCTTTGTTCCAGCGAATCCAGTCTGCCGACGAGCTCTCCGGCGCCGCCCGGCAGTTCCGCCCGGTCCGCCGCCATGCGCTCAACCATACGTATCCCGGCGCCCAGAACGACCCCTCCGCCGATGGACGCCGCGAGAATGTTGATGAGTTTGGCCATGCCTTTGTTCTTCTTGTGGAGCCCCCGGCCGTGTGCCGTGCTTCAAGATTACGAAAAAAATCGATGTGTGAGGGTATCCCCGGTACCGGTACTCAGGCATCCCCTGGACCTCAGTGTTCAACAGGGCAATGAATTGGAATTCAGATTGCGCTGGATGGCAAACCGGACCAGACCCGCAATGCCATCCACCTCCAGTTTGCGCATGATGTTGGCTCGATAGGTATCCACCGTCTTGGGACTGATATTGAGAACCCTGGCAATATCCTTGGGTCTCATGCCATCGACGAGAAACGAGAAAACCTCATACTCACGCTTGCTGAGAAGCGTCAGCGGGTCCTCTTTCTCCTTGTGGCTGTCAATCGATTCGCGCCGCAGCAAGGGCGTCAGATACTGACCGCCGTCGAGGATGTAATGGATGGCGTCAAAGAGATGGCGGGCGGGACCGTCCTTCAGGACATATCCATCGGCGCCGCTGCGAAACAGCTCGCGAATAATGCTTTCGTCGCGGCTGATCGAAAGAACAATCACTTTGGTCGGGCAGCGCGCCTGGCGGAGCTTTCTGACTACCTCCAGTCCTCCCAGCTTCGGCATATTCAGATCGAGCACGGCAAAGTCGGGTTTGGCGGCGAGGATGGCTGCCAGCGCTTCCTCGCCGTCGGAGCATTGGGCCATAATGGTGATCTCCGGCCGCGACTTGCAATACGCGGCAATACCTTCGCGCACGATGCCATGATCGTCGGCGAGCACGATAGTCAAAGGAGGCAGGGTGTCCATCTAATCGTTGGCCAGGGGCAGGCTGACAGTTATTGTAGTACCCTGCAGCGCATTGTGGGATAAGGTGCCCTTAACGGACTCGCTGTCGACGACTACGGCGCCTCCCAGTAAAGCCACATGTTCCCGCATGGCCCGCAGTCCTATGCCCCGGTCTCCGGCATCCGCCGCAATGCCTTTTCCGTTATCGGACACACGCAGGCCGACTGTATCGCCCTCCGTGCGGAGCCGGAATTCCACGCGGCTGGCCTGAGAGTGACGAAAGATGTTGGCGATACATTCCTGCGCGCACCGATACAGCGCCACCTTGGCCGCATGCCCAGGTTCTTTCGGCAGACGTTCGATATCGACCACGGTCTCAAAACGCTCGGCGAGGCCGCTGCCCTCCACGAGGTTGCGGAGTGCCCGTTCGGTGCTCAGATCCTGCCATTCGGGCGGGTGCAACCGGTGCGAGACGGCGCGAACCTGATCGAGCGCGGCGTCGGTGAGAACGCGAAGCCGCGATAACGCTTCCCGCGCCGGACCGGGCATGGAAGCGGACGCGTCGCCGAGGAGTTCCAGATTTAATTTGATCCCCGCCAGCGGCTGGCCGGCGCCGGCATGCAGTTCGCGCGCGATGCGCGATCTCTCGCGTTCCAGTTCCGCCAGCAACGATTGTCCGCGGCCAGTGCGACCGGGCGGCGTTGCCAGGGCTTCCTGCAGCCGGCAGACGGTCCCGCCCATCCGGGCGAGCATATCGACCCAGGCTTCGGCATCCGGCAGCGGCCCTTCATTCCCGACGGGTTGGTCTTCGGGCATCTCAACCCTGTTATATCGGAAAAAACCGACAGTTTCGTGCAATGCAGTACGGGCAGATCCAGTACTACTGAACCTAAATCCGGGGATGCGCGGGGAATCGGCAAACCCTATAATCGTCGATTGCTGGACAAGGTTCTGAAATCATTGGGAAAGTCGGCGCTGATTGCGGCGGGCCTCGGCTACGGCCTGTTCCGGGGACTCCGCGTGGGCGGGGCGCCGGCGCAGCCCTCCGGCGGGTTGAACCGCGTGCAGATCGAGGGCCTGGCGACGAGGCTGGACGAGGTCGAGCGCGCCGTGAGCCATTGGTCCCCCCCGCATGTAACCGGCTTTGTCACGCGCGAAGAAATGGCCGAGGCGATTGACCGTGCGACCGCGCGGATCGGTGGCGATCTGGACCGGAAGTTTCAGGCGCAGAGCCGGGCGGTGAATTCGCTGCGCGCCATGATTTCGCAGACCGACGTCCTGCTTCAACGCGTTCTCGAGGCGATCGAAAACGCCGAGTCCGAAGCGCAGCTGGTGGAAGGGTCGCGGAGATGACCGACCCTGCGAAACGGCCGATCAGTATTTGAACGGGCCGATACGCCTGTCGTCCACCGCGGCCTGCACGGCCGAGGAGGGCGATCCAACGCGCTCCACGAAAAACGATCTCGGCGGCTGCCAGATCGGCGCCACGGGTTTCTTCGACAGATCGTTGGGACGGCCGTCGACGGGAGAAGACCCGGGGGCCAGATTCTTGAGGCCGTACAGGGCCAGCTCAAACCGGTCCTTGACGCCGAGTTTCTGAAAGAGGCGCGACAGGTACACCTTGACCGTACCCTCGGAAATGTGGAGGTGGGTGGCAATCTCTTTGTTCTTCATGCCCTGCGACAGCAGTGTCACAAGCTGGCCCTCGCGGCGCGTCAGAGAGTAGCGCCGGGCCGTCATCAGGCTGTCGGTCAGCGCTTTTTCAAACCATAGCTCGCCCTCGTTGACCCGGCTCAGGCAGCGCAACAGGGTTTCGACCGGCAGAGTCTTACGCAAAATGCCGCGCACTCCGAGACTCATGGCCTGCAGCGCCAGTTCGGTGGAGATCGCATGCACCCAGAGCACGATTCTCGCCTCGCAGGCGATCTCGTGCAACCCACTCAGCACGGCAAACGTGACATCCGAAGTGAGATCCACCAGCAGAACGTCGGGGTGGTGCAGCTCCATCAGTTCGCGCAGCCCGTCGAGTCCGGGACACCACGCGATCAGCTCGAGATTCTCGGCCGCAGAGAGTGTTCTTGTCAGACCTTCCGCCAGAATTGGCTCATCGGTGCAGAGTAAAAGACTTGCCATGTGATGGAGCTTACCATCAGTGGCACAACTTTTCTAATACTTTTTGCGTTTTAATTTACTAAAAACGTCCTGACAATATCTCCTAAGTTGACATTTTTGCCTGCAACTTGTTTCGGTATATGAAGTTGGCGCGGATTGAGGTATCTTATAAAAAAATCCGCCCAAAATCGCCGATCCAAGCGATTGATTACATAGGATATATCAGCTCTTCGTCTATTGGTTATCACCCTTGCAATAACCATCGATAGCGTTTGGATACAACCCATTTTCGGTATTGTTCCCCATCCGATGAAAAGCATAAATTCAAACTTATACAAATAAATGGACCGGCGAACCAAAGCACGTCTCGACCTTCAACTCCGTTGCCGCATCGGGGACGACAGGCTTTTATCGGCACCTCTCGAGGCATTTACCGAGAACATGTCGCGCGGCGGGATGTTGATGCGGTGGATCGAACCGTTCCCGCTGCCGGGTGTCGGCTGCAGCCTGACCGTGGACGTTCCGCTGCCGGCAAATCCGGGAAGCGAGCCACGGCTGATGCGCTGCGCCGCCACCGTGGTGCGTATTGTCCGGCAGGAAAGCGGCCAGCCATCCGTCGGCCTGCGCATCGACAGTGTGCGGTTTGTGGAACCGAAGGCGCCGGCCGGGGCATATCCGCTGCAATCCATGCCGGCGGCTAACGACCGGATCGTCTGACTGCCATGCTGCTTGACGCGCCCACCACCGAAACTCCTGGCTTCCGCGCCGCCGCGAGCGGCACGTGCGGGCGAGAGTCGAAGCCCGGTGCGGCCGCGAAGGTCCCGCTGGTCGCGAGATTTCTTCCCTCTCTGACCGATCTGGCCTTTCTGATGCCCGTGATACTTGTTTTCGTCAAACTCGGAGGAGCGCGCACGCTGCTCGCCGACGGCGACACGGGCTGGCACGTGCGGACGGGCGAATGGATTCTGGCGAACCATCGGGTTCCGCACACCGATTTATTTTCGTTCAGCCGCCCCGGTGCGCCGTGGTTCGCGTGGGAATGGCTTTGGGACGTACTCTTCGCCATGCTGCACCAGCGTTGGGGGATGGCCGCCGTCGTTCTGGCAAGTCTCGCGGTCATCTGCCTGAGCGGCGCGCTTCTCTTTCGCCTGATCCGGCGCAAATGCGAAAACGGTTTGGTTGCCATAGCCGTGACCCTATTGGCAACGGGGGGCTGCGCAATTCATTGGCTGGCGCGGCCCCATCTTTTTACGTTCCTTTTCCTGATCGTGGCGCTGCACATCACCGATCGGGCGGCTGGAAGCGAGATGGAGCCGGGCCGTCCCCGCACGCTGGCGTGGCTCATTCCACTTACTCTCCTCTGGGCCAATGTTCATGGAGGATTTTTCGTCATATTCCTCGTGCTCGCCTGTTATATCGGCTCCGACCTCCTGAACGCCGGGATCGACGGCGACCCCGCGCGCCGGCGCGCCTTTCTTGGCCGGCTCAAGCCGTGGGCCGCCGCTTTTGCCGCATGCCTGGCGGCCACCTTCATCAACCCCTACGGATGGCAGCTGCACAAGCACATCGCCGACTACATTTCCGACCCTTACCAACTGCAGCACATTGCGGAATTCGAGGCGCTGGACTTCCACTCCCCGGCGGTGGTGTATTTCGAGCCGCTCATGATACTGGCGATCCTGACCGCCCTCTGGGACGCACGGCATCGCCGGTTCGCCGAGGTATTTCTCAGCCTGGGCTGGCTGCATATGGCGCTGGTAGCGGAACGGAATCTTCCTCTGTTCACGATTGCCGCATCGCCGTTCGTGGCGCGCGCGATAGTCGCTCTGATCCGGAGCGCGGCTTCCTGCGCGAGTTCGCCCGCGTTGGCACCACCCTCCCTGGCCCCATGGATCGGAAGCGCCGCGCGCTGGTTCGAACAAGCGACGGCAAGCTACGAGGCAACGGACCGCATCGGCCGCGTCCATCTGGCCGGGCTGGCGCCGCTGGCTCTGGTAGGCGCGATTCTGCTGGCCACGCCGGCGGCCGCGGGAGTACTCGACAACAAGTTTGCGTCGACGTACGACCCGAGATTCTTCCCGGAGCGGGCGCTGCCCGTATTGTCGTCGCCGGAGGCGCGGCGCATCTTCGCCATCGACCAATGGGGCGATTATCTGATTTACCGGCTCCACTCCTCAAAGAAGGTATTTATCGACGGCCGCAGCGATTTCTACGGCGATGAATTCAACCTTCGTTATCTGGATTTGATGAACGTGCAGCATGGCTGGGAGAAGACGCTCGATAAATACCGGATCGACACGATCGTCCTCGCACCCAGATTTGCGCTGACCCAGGCTCTCAAGATCTCACCGGACTGGCGTGTTGTTCACGACGACGGGGTGGCCGTCGTCTTTCGCCGCAATCCCGGTGGCCCGAGTTCTCTCGTAACCAGTGACGAGGGGAAAGACCGTGATCGTTCGATCACGAAAACAATAACTCGTGATCCACCGATCACGCAACCTACCACTTAAGAGGAGAGCACCAAAATGAAGAACATTTTTAAGAACTTTGTGAAAGACGAACAAGGCCAGGACCTTATCGAATACACCTTGCTGATGGCTTTTATCGCTCTGGCTTCGGCGGCCATTTTCGTGAACGCCGGAACCAGCATCACCAGCATCTGGTCGAAGGCGAGCAGCCAGCTGGTCAACGCTGCCAACGCAGCCAGTTAGGAACGGCCCGCGGACTGGCGCTGGGGCGGCTCCGGTCGTCCCGGCGCAACACGGTCGCGTCGCCCGTGCAACCAGGCGAACTCGATTTTGTTTGGGGGAGAGGAGAGAAAGATGAGCGTTCTGAAAAGGTTTTTGCGTGAGGAGGAAGGCCAGGATCTGATTGAGTACACGCTGCTTCTGGCTTTTATCGCGCTGGCGTCGGCTTCGCTGTTTCTCGGTGCGGGCAACAGCGTCTCCGGCATCTGGGCGCAGGGCAGCAATCAACTGGTGACCGCTTCCAACGCGGCAGCCAGCTGATCGCGATCGGCGCACGCGTCGGGGCCGGGGGCACGCGCCCCCGCATTGATAGGAACGGTTACATAAAAAAAGGAATTTGGTAAATCACGATGAAAAAGCGCCTGCTCAGTGTTTTCGCGTTTGCCCTGGCCGTTTCGGCCGGCGCGGCTTTCGTGCTTTATCAGCTCATCGCATCCAAAGTGAAGGTGGGCGCTTCCACCGCACCCGTTACCGTCAAAGTTCTGGTAGCCGCGCGGGACCTCGAACTCGGGGCGCTCATCCAGGAAAAGGATGTGCGGATGCAGGAGTTCTTGACGCCGCCGCCCTCCGCGATTACCAAAAAGGAAGATATTCTGGGCCGGGGCGTGGCCAACCCGATCCACGAAGACACTCCGTTTTTCGAGGCCTCGCTGGCGCCGAAGGGTGCCGGCGCGGGTTTCGCGGCGACGATTCCCAAAGGGATGCGCGCGTTCGCGGTGCATGTCAATGAAGTGGTCGGCGTGGCCGGCTTCGCCGTCGCCGGGATGCGCGTCGATGTGCTGGTTTCCGGGACGCCTCCGGGAGGAGTCACGGAAGCTACCGGGTCTATCACGCGCACGATGCTGCAAAACGTCCAGGTTCTCTCGGCGGGCCAGAACTTTCAAAAGGATGCCGAAGGCAAGCCCGTGCTGGTGCAGGTAGTCAATCTTCTGGTAACGCCGGAGCAGGCGGAGGTCCTGAACCTCGCCACCGAACAGCGCATCCAGCTGGTGCTGCGCAACCCGACCGATCAGGAAGTCGTGCACACGCCGGGCGCCTCGCAAGCCAACGTATTTGACGGAGGGGTGCTCCGTCCCATCGCCCATCCCCCTCTCGCCGCTCGGGCCGCGGCGCCCAAACCAGCTGAGGCGCCGCCACCACGGCCCCGCCGGGTGACCGTTGAAGTTTTCGCGGGTGACAGGAAGAGCGAGGCCTCCTTTGACGATCCCGCCGCGGTGGTGCGTCCATGAGAATCCGCGGCGTGGATGTTCTTCTGTTGACCGGGCTCGCGCTGTGCGCCAGCGTGCTGCGGGCGGAGACGCCCGACGCGGTCCAGCGCATTGTAGTAGGCGCCGGCAGGACGCACCTGATCGATACCGCCGTGAATATCGAGCGCGTTTCGGTGGCGTCGCCGGCCGTCGCCGAAGCGGTGCCTGTGAGCGCGCGAACGTTAATGATCAACGGGAGGGCCCCCGGCGAAACGAGCCTGGTGCTATGGCTCGACGACGGCACGCGCAGCGAATACGAAATCAGCGTGAAGGTCGGCGAGACGCGCCTCGAAGCGGCGAAACAACAGGCCGACCTGGAGTTCGGCGGCAGCGTGCACTTCGCCGTGGACAACGGCACCGTCTACCTGACGGGGAGCGTGAAGAATCTCTTCGAGTCGCAGCGCGCGGTAGCGATCGCCGAGACGCTCGGCAGAGTGGTCAACCTGCTTAAGGTCGAAGTGCCGCCCCAGGAGATCCAGATCCTGCTCAAGGTGCGATTTGCCGACGTCGACCGATCGAAATCGACAGATCTGGGAGTCAACTTCGTAGGCGTGCCGGCGGGTTTTCCGATCGCGGCCGGAACCGGCGCTTATGGCGGGGGAACGGTGACCGCGGGGAACGCGGCGCCGACCGTGTCGCTCAGCGACTCGCTCAACCTGCTCTTCTGGGATCCTCATATTAACGTCGGCGCGACGCTGAAGGATCTCGAATCCAGGGCGGTCCTGCAAATCCTCGCCGAGCCGAACCTGCTGGCGCTGAACGGACATGAGGCAAGTTTCGTGGCGGGCGGTGAATTTCCCTATCCGACGCTGCAGGGCGGAGGCTCCGGAATCGGGCAGGTCACCATTCAGTTCCAGGAGTTCGGCATACGGCTGCGGTTTACGCCGACCATAACGCCGCGCGGCACGATACGATTGCACCTCACACCGGAGGTCAGTTCGCTCGACTACGCCGATGCGCTCACGGTGTCGGGCTTTACCATCCCCGCACTGGATACGCGCCGCGTCACGACCGACATCGAACTCAAGGACGGCCAGACGTTCGCAATCGCCGGGCTGCTGGACCGCCAAACCACGGAATCGCTGTCCCGGATGCCGGGCCTCGCCGACATTCCGGTGCTGGGCAAATTGTTCACTACGAGATCCACTTCCACCTCGCACACGGAATTGATCGTGATCGTGACGCCGGAACTGGTGGCTCCGATCTCCGACCCGAGAAACGTACCGAACCTCGAAATGCCGCTCAAATTCCTCGAGGGAAAGGGCGTTATGGACGACGCACCCCGGACTGCGGGCCCCGATAAGACGGAACCGGTACCGGTCAAGCCGAAGCGGGACGAAATCCCGGTGCAGGAAATGGAAAAGTTCGAACGCGATCAGCTGAATCTGGGAGGCGGCTCCGGCGGCGCAGTCATGCCGGGCTCATCCAACTTTGGGGGCGCCGGCGGGGGAGCGGGCGGAGGAGGAGGGATGACCGGGGGCACCGTGACGGTGGCACCGGCTGCGGCAGCCGGCCAGAACGCGGCCGGCGCCGGTACGAACGCGGGCGCCAACGGCATCGGTGAGCCGCCCGTCACAGGAGGGAAATAAGCGCATGATGCCGCTTACGGCCGCCCTGGTGATATCGCACCGCCAATTGTGGGAGCAGGCGCACGCCTGTATCCAGAACCTGCCCGTGCGCATCGCCCTCGAGCAAAACGATCCCGACGATGTCGACTCTCTGCTCGATCGCATTGAGCGTCATCGTGCCGATGTAGTGCTGATCGAGGCCCACCGGCTGGCTCTGCCGCTCGAAGAGTTCATCGAGCGGCTGCACGATTCGACCTCGCAGCCTGCCGTGTTCGTACTGCATCCCGAAGCGTCGCCACAGCACATTCTCGACGCTCTCCGCGCCGGCGCCCGTGAGTTTCTGTATCCCCCTTTGACCGAAAAACTGCGCGACGCGTTCGAGAGTCTCGCCGTGGTGCGTGGAAGGACATCGAACGCGCGATCGAGTGGTCTGGGGCGGATTTTCGGATTCCTTTCGGCGAAGGGAGGAAGCGGCGCCACTACCTTCGCGAGCCATGCAGCGGTTGAAGTCGTGCGTCAGTACAGGCAGCCCGTCCTGCTGGCGGATCTGGATTTCGAGGCAGGCCTGCTGCGGTTCATTCTGAAATCGAAAAGCAAGTACTCGGTTCGCGACGCGCTCGATAACATGCACCGCATGGACGCGAGCTATTGGAAAGCTCTGGTGTCCACCACGGGCGAGCTTCTGGATCTCATCGCGTCACCCGACGACCTGGCGGCCAAGAGGCCGGGCGGTCCGCACGATATAGCGCACCTGATGCGCTTCATTCGTTCGATGTATCCGATCACTATTGTGGACTTCGGCCGCCATATCAGCAGTTCCGCCCTGGACGCGCTGCCGGAACTCGAGCAACTGTACGTGCTCACCTCCGTCGAGCTTGAGGCGCTCGATCAGGCCAAAGAACTGTTGGGGATCGCGGCACAGCGCGGATTCGGTCCATCGCGCGTCCAGGTGTTGCTGAACCGAATGCCGGAGCGCAAAGCTCCCGACCTGAGAGGAATCGAGACTTTTCTCGGAGTTGCCCCCGCGGGAGTTTTTACGGACGATCCGGCATCTCTCCACGACGCGTGGTCGGAAGGCCGTCTGATCGAGGCGAATTCGAAGCTGGGACGTGAGATTCAGGCATTTGCCGGCTCCATTGTCAGGAAGGCGCGGGGCGAGCGTGCGGAGCTGCAAAAGACGGAGGCGGCCGACACGGGAACGGTCGGGCCGGGCGGCGTGAAGCGCCTGTTTTCATTTTTCCAGAAGACTTCGCGGGCTGGGGCCGAAGTATAGCGGTAAAGGGGACACAGGGTTAAACCAACATGGCAACCATGCAGACAGGAATCGGCACCAACGGCCAGCCCGAAGCGGGGTGGGTCACTCGTTTATCCAACCGCGATTCGAGCGGCGCCGAATACCAGGAACTCAAGTTTGCCATCCATCGCAAGCTGCTCGATCGCATTAACCTCGAAGCGCTGTCGTCGCTGGCCGGGGAGCGCGCGCGGACCGAGGTCCGCGTGGCCGTCGCCAAACTGGTCGACGAAGAGCGCACACCGCTCAGCCTGGCCGAAAAGGAGCGCGTGGTCGAGGAAGTGCTCGACGAGGTCTTTGGCCTCGGCCCGCTCGAGCCGCTGCTGCGCGACCCTACGATTTCGGACATTCTGGTTACGACGCCGCGCCTTGTATATGTGGAGCGCGGCGGCAAACTATACCGCACGTCGGTTGAATTCAAGGACAACACCCACCTGCTCCGCATCATCGAGAAGGTGGTGGCGCGTGTAGGCCGCCGGGTCGACGAATCTTCTCCGCTGGTGGATGCGCGCCTTCCCGACGGTTCCCGCGTCAACGCCGCGATTCCGCCCGTGGCCGTGGACGGCCCATTGCTCTCCATTCGACGATTCGGCCGCGACTTGCTGCAGGGTGAAGACCTGGTCAAGAAACTGGCGTTCACCGAGGGCATGCTCGAACTGCTCAAGGCTTGCGTACGCGCGCGGCTGAACATCGTGATTTCGGGCGGCACAGGCTCCGGCAAAACCACGCTGCTGAACGTTTTGTCGAGCTATATTCCGGAGAACGAACGCATCATCACCATCGAGGACGCCGCCGAACTGCGGCTGCGGCAAACTCACGTGGCGCGCATGGAAACCCGCCCGGCCAATATAGAAGGCCAGGGCGCGATCAAGATCCGCGATCTGGTGATCAACGCCCTTCGTATGCGTCCCGACCGCATCATCGTCGGCGAGGTCCGCAGCGAAGAAGCGCTCGACATGCTGCAGGCCATGAACACGGGCCACGACGGCTCGCTTACCACTATTCACTCGAACACGCCGCGCGATGGGATTGCCCGTCTCGAGGTGATGGTCGGCATGGCCAACGCGAATATGGCGGCGCGGGCGATTCGCCAGCAGGTGGCGAGCGCCATCGATCTGATGATTCAGGTCTCGCGCTTCAGCGACGGCAGCCGCAAGATGACGCATATCACGGAACTGGTGGGTCTCGAAGGCGACCAGGTCACCATGCAGGATATCTTCCTTTTCGAGAAATCCGGCCTGGCCGAGAACGGCAAGGTTCTGGGGCGGTTCCGGGCAACGGGCGTGCGTCCCCGCTTTTACGAAAAGCTCAAGACTTCGGGCATCCAGTTGCCCGCATCTTTATTTCAAACCGTGGTGGAGATCGGACAGGGATGACGGGGACTATTGTTTTCTGCTTCTTCGTGATCTTCGCGCTGCTGCTCTTCTCGATCAGCTTCGGGCTGCGCTTTTACGAGGCGCAGCGCCGCAACAAGCTGGTATCGATGCTGCGCACGGTGACGGAGAACGGCGAGGAGCGGCACGTCAACCTGCTGATCGATATGGATGCCCGCAAGGATTCCGTGGAGAATCTGCTGGGCTCGGTCAATCTCACGGGCAGGATCGCGACCCTGCTGAACGAATCGGGTCTCGACTGGAGTTTAACGCGTCTGGCGGTAACTACCGGCGTGGCCTTTGCGGTCGGCCTGGTGGCCGGGATCGCGATTCCCATGGCCTCGGTGCCGCCCCTGACGCGCGCACTGGCCGCCGGTCTGGGCGCCGCCTTCCTGCCGATCATGTACGTAAATAACAAGCGCGGAAAGCGCATCGCGCAACTCGAAGAACAGTTGCCCGATGCGCTGGACTTTCTGGCGCGGTCGATGCGCGCCGGCCATGCATTTTCCATCAGCCTCGAAATGGTGGGCGAGGAGATTCACGATCCGCTGGGCCAGGAGTTTCGCGGGTTGTTCAACGAGCAGAACCTGGGAGCGTCGCTCGAACGCTCGCTCGCCAGCTTCGGCCGGCGCGTTCCCCTGCCCGACGTCCGGTTCTTTTCGTCCGCGGTGCTGCTGCAGCGGCAGACCGGCGGCAATCTGAGCGAAATTCTGAACCGCCTGTCGCACATCATCCGCGAACGATTCCAGCTGAAAGGGAAAATCAAAGCGGTGAGCGCTCATGGGCGGCTCACGGCCACCATTCTGACGCTGCTGCCGATTGCGACGCTGGGCGGGCTGGTGATGACGTCGCCGGGATATCTCGATCCGCTGCTGAACGATCCCACCGGGCGCCGCATCATCGCGCTGGGCGTGGTGGCGCAGGTGGTGGGAAATTTCTTCATTCGCAAGATTATAAGGATCAAGGTCTGAACGATGCTGCCCATCCTGCTGGCCACATTTCTTTTCATTCTTCTCATGACCATCATCTCGGTCTATGGCTACCGCGCCTACGTGCGGCCGAGCCGGATTTACGATCGCGTCGGCGGAATCGCGGAAACCGGTGTAGCCGCGGGGGCGGTGGCTGTAAGGCCACGCGACGTTATAGTGCGTGTGATCGAACAGATCGGCGAACAGATCCCGCTGAGCCCAGGCGACCAGACCGTCACCAAACGCGATCTGGTGATGGCCGGGTTCCGGTCGGAGGGATCGATCCGGATCTTCTACGGGATTAAGGTGCTTTTTTGCCTCACGATGTTCGTATTCGCGCTGACGATGCGCACGCACGTCACCGACAACCCGGTGCTGCGCGTCGTTTTTGTGGTAGCGGCAACAGGTGTGGGATTCTACGCGCCGGGATTCTATCTGGAGAGCCTGGTAAAGAAGAGACACCAATTGCTCCGTCAGGCTCTGCCGGACGCGCTGGACATGATGGTGGTCGCGGTGGAAGCGGGGCTGGGGCTCGATCAGGCGCTGCAATATGTAGCCCGGGAGATAGAAGTGTCCCACAACGAGCTGAGCGACGAGTTGGGTCTGGTCGGCCTCGAGATGCGGGCGGGCAAACGCCGCGCCGAGGCTTTGAAAAATCTGGCGGACCGGACGGGGGAGCCGGAGCTGAGAAAGCTGGTGGCAATTCTGATCCAGACGGATCGGTTCGGAACGAGCATGGGGGAGAGTTTACGGACTCACTCGGATTTCATGAGGCTCAAGCGCAAGCAGGACGCGGAAGAGCGGGCGGCCAAGATCGGCGTCAAGCTGGTGTTCCCGATCTTCCTGTTCATTCTGCCATCCATGATGGTCGTGGCGGCCGGACCGGCTTTGTTAAAGGTCTTCCGCGACATGTTCCCCATGATGGAGAACTTTGGCAAGTGAAGCCGGAGAGTGTTAGTAACTGAAGCCGCGGGGCTTCAGAAGTAAAGAAAGGAATAACCGAAAACGATATGAGCCAAACAATAGCGCAGGCAATTATGTGGATCCTCACTCTCGGAGCGTTGCTGCTCTACATGCAGCGCCGCCGCAAGCGTAAGACGGATTATTGATCCGGAGCGCGGGCCGGGCATTCAGTCCGGCCCGGCCCGAAGGTTTAAAAACATTTCGGAGGTCCGCCGGCGGACGCGCGCAGCAGTTCGCCGGGGACGGAGGCCGGCCGCAATGCCGGACTGCGCGAGGAAGCCACACACCCAAAAGACGAAAGGAGACTTAACACCATGAACGGAACAGTGATGCAGGCGGTCCTTTGGATCGTAGCGGGGTTTTTCCTTACGCTGCTCATCATCCGCCGCGGCAAGCGCAAAGCGCGCAGCTAACAAATCATGCGGGCCTCCCAAAAGGAGGCGCCGGGAAGTCCGCACACATTTTTCCGGCGGGTCACGGGAGCGATGGCTCGCCGGGAGGGGAGGCGGCGAAGGATCGGATGATGGACTGGAAGACAAGACAAAACCACGACGGCGGCTGGGCTTACAGCCGGGGCTGTTCGTGGACCGAACCTACGGCTCTGGTGCTGATGGCTCAATCCGCTGTCGGGGCGGATCGGCTGGCGGAGCGGCAGAGTTTCGACGCGGGATCGGGGTTTTTGCGCTCCACGGCAGGGGCGGACGGAGGATGGCGGCCGCAACCCGGCGTGACGGAAAGCACATGGGTGACAGCGCTCGTCACATTGTTGCCGGAGGAGTCGATCGGCGCCGAAAAGTACCGGGGAGGGATCGAGTGGCTGAAGGGCCAGACCGGCCAGGAATCGAGCTGGAGCTACAAGCTCCGCCAGCGATTAGCGGGCAATAAAGAGAACTTCCCCGACGGCTGGCCCTGGTTTCCGGGGGCGGCGGCGTGGGTAATCCCCACGTCCCTGGGCATCCTGACGTTTCAGCGCGCCCTGCGGCAGGGAAGCGATCGGCGGCTCGAGGAGCGTATCCAGGCGGGAAAGGAGTTCCTCTTGTCGCATATGTGCGTGGACGGCGGCTGGAATCACGGGTCGAACCGGGCACTCGGCCGGGATGGCGATTCGTACCCGGAGACCACTGGAATCGCGCTGCTGGCGCTGCACGGCGTCGAATCGGCGCAAATCGAACGGGCCAAAGCGGCCGCGCGAAGGCACCTTCGCAACTGCCGGAACGCGGAGGGCGCAGCATGGCTGCGGATGGCGTTGGCGGCACACGGGGAAAGAGTGCGCCCCGGCGCGGACCCCGCGGGACGAACCATTGTCGATGCGGCCCTGCTGGCCATCGCGTCGGCGGAAAGGAACCCGCTGCTTTAGTGGAAGAATCATATGGATTCCAACCCGTTGGATTGGCCCGCGCGAGCGCAGATCGTCTTACCCCGGAAGCCCAAATTACCTATGAGAATCAAGGCCACATGAACAGGGACTTGCCCACCAGGATCAATCCCACCAGGATCAATCGAAGACAGGCTTTGGCCGCCGGGCTCGCCGGCATCGGCTTGGCGGGCTGCAACCCCGCCGCGTCCCGCGCTCCCAAAACCGGGTTTCCGGTGGCGAGTGTCACTATTGTGAAAGCCCCGGCGTACACGATGGACGTGTACGACACGGTATTCCGGATGGTGGCCGATCACAAACTGAACATCCGCGGCAAGCGTGTGGTGCTTAAACCCAACCTGGTTGAGTTCGAGTCCGCCACCACCATCAATACGCACCCGCTGGTGGTGCATGCCGCGTATGAAGCATTCCGGAAACTCGGCGCGGCCGAAGTCAGAATCGCCGAAGGGCCGGGACACCGGCGCGGTACGCTCGACCTCGCCGATGCGGCGGGCTATTTTTCGACGATCCCGGGGTTCGAAAATGTTTTCACGGATCTGAATACCGACGCCATTGCGAAGCGAAACATCCCCAATCCCGTTTCCCAACTGAAGGCGCTGTATCTCCCGCAGACGGTGCTGGGGTGCGACCTGCTGGTTTCCCTGCCCAAGATGAAGACGCACCACTGGGCGGGAGCGACGCTGGCGATGAAGAATCTGTTCGGTCTGGTGCCCGGCGCCGTCTACGGTTGGCCCAAGAACGTTCTGCACTGGGCCGGCATCCCCCAATCGATTGTCGATCTGCACCACTTGTTTCCGCGGCAGTTCACCATCGTCGATGGGATCGTCGGGATGGAAGGGAACGGGCCGATTCAGGGGACGCCGAAGAACGCGGGAGTGCTGGTGGCGGGGAGGGACGTGGCGGCGGTGGATGCCACCTGCTGCCGGATCATGGGAATCGATCCACGGAAGATCGAATATCTCGAGATTGCGCGGGGGCCGGAGAATCTGAACGAATCGAACTTCCGTCAGACCGGCGAATCCATCTCATCGGTCAGGACGAATTTCGCGCTGCTCGATGTCTGGAAAGAAATCCGGGCGTAACCGAAGTTGCTGTGACGCTTCGTGTCACCACACGACCGATTGCCTACCTGTGGAGACGGCTGCCCGCGATGAGGATCAGGACCAGATTCCACACGATCAATGCGCCGTACCAGTAGTTGATCCAGGTTACCAGGCGCGCGCGATTGGTAAGGAGGCAAAGAGCTCCGATGCCCACACCAACTAATTTCGAAGCAGCGACCCCTATGGCGGGCGACGTGGCGTGAATCAATATCAAGATAAACGGACTGGCCTCTTTGGCGCCCAATTTGAATCCAATCAGCGTAGTAAGAAAGTCCAGAAGCTGCAAGTAGAGGAATACCTGAATTGCCAGCATTTAAGTAGCTTTCCTGTATTGCGCCGTCGGAATCAACGCGAAGCCCCCGATGGCGACCATAGCACCACGTGCGCGCAGCGGATATGAAGGAAAATAAAGTGCGAAACCAAGTCCGAACCCGACCGCCGCGCGGCCGAGTCCGGACCCAACTGAGGAGTAAGTGTTCCACCCAAACCCAGCAAAGATAACCGCCAGCACCGCAATTGCCCCCAAGATCCCCAGTAAGATCTGAGCGGCTACCGGAAGTGATGACTGACTGAGCATCGCTGCTGAAATGAGTATATACCGATTCTAACTGATGGGAGGATGCTCTAAGGTATGTTATCCAAAGTTACGCTCCAGTACGTTAACCGGGTTACTTGCGCTTCATAAACAGACTAACGCGACTTGTCTTCGCCGCCTGCGACGCGAGCGGCGTTGACGGCAGCTCCGACGGTGGCGATTTCCTCACTTGTGGAGACGACCTCGAAGAGGCTGCCCTGCAACGGAGTCATGGTCACCATTTCATGCAGAAACTGGTTGAGAAGATTGACCTGGACGAAACGGGCATTCGGTCCCGAGATGAAAAACTTTCCCGGCCCGCCCATATGAATACTGGTCGCGGTAGCGGCGGCGAGGGCGCGATGCCAGAGCGTCACGAATCCGGCGCAGCGCGCGTCCTTCTGGCGCGCCTTTGAGAAGACCTCTTCCGGTTCCAGATCGAGGAAGCGCAGCCGCATGGCTCGGTGGCCCATGATGCCCTCGAGATGTCCGCGCCCGCCGCAGCCGCAGCAGCCTTCTTTGGGATCGAGCGTGACTACCATGTGGCCGCCCTCCCAGACGCCTTCCGTGATGGGATAACGCCCGAAGCCAATGCCGTTGCCGAGCGTCCAGACGCGAACCAGTTTTTCGAGTTGGCCCTTCGTCGCGGCGATACCGGCCGCCATGGCATCGGCGTCATTGCAGAGTTCTACCGGAATATCGAGCCGGTGCGCCGCCAGCGCGCCATGCAACATCTCTGCCAGGCGCGCGCCTTTGGCTTGTTTGAGATTGGGCGATTCTTCGACTACACCGTGGCGGATGATGCCGGGAAAGCCGACGCCGGCGCTTGAGGGCCGGACTCCATGGTCGTCGCTCAGTTCCCGAACCATGCGGGCGATGGTCTCGGCCATCGCCTCCATGGGCATGCTGTGGATGCCGCCCGATTCCGCTTCCTCGGCGGGTGGTGGATAAAAGCGCAGCGGCGCAGCCAGTTCGTGCCTCGCCACCAACCCCACAGCGATTCGACCCGCGGCAATTACGCCGATCGTCGCGTCCGACATTTCGAAACAAGCCTCGTCAGAACCGGCTGAGTTTATTCAGCCCGTTAAACGCAGCGGCCTTGTAACATTCCGCCAGCGTTGGATAGTTGAATACGGTGTCGACAAAATACTCGATGGTGCCGCCGAGAATCATCACCGCCTGCCCGATATGGAGCAATTCACTGGCCCCTTCGCCGATAATATGCACCCCCAGCAACAGCCTGGTTTCCCGGTGAAAGATGAGCTTCAGGCGCCCGGTGGTATCGCCGCGAATCTGGCCGCGCGCGATTTCGCGGTAATAGGCGACACCAACCTCATAAGGCACGTCTTCATCGGTGAGTTGCTCTTCGGTCTTGCCGATGAAGGAAATCTCGGGGATGGTGTAGATTCCGTAGGGGTAATTGGCGGGATTCGAGTGCAGCGGCGCTCCAAAGGCCCGCCCGGCGGCGAGACGGCCCTGCTCCATCGACACTGAAGCGAGGCTGGGGAATCCGATCACATCGCCCACCGCGAAGATGTTCGGCTGCTTGGTGCGGAATTCGGCATCGACCGGGATGCGGCCGCGCGAATCGGCTTCAATACCCGCCGCGGCCAGATTCAGCTCGTCCACGTTGCCGGCGCGTCCGATGGCGTACAGAAGCGCGTCGCCCGAGATCTTCTTCTTGCTCTGCAGATTGGCTACCACGCCGGCTCCCGCCTCTTCGACGCTCTCTACTTCTTCGTTCAGCCGCATGGTAACGCGGCTGTCGCGCAGATGATAGGAAAGGGCTTCCACCATCTCCGAATCGGCGAATTCGAGCAGGCGCGGACGCTTCTCCACGAGGATTACGCGCACGCCCAGGGTAGCGAACATGCACGTGTATTCCACGCCGATGACGCCGCCCCCGACTACGATCAGCGTGCGGGGAATCTCGTTCATCAGGAGAACCTGATCGCTGTTGATGATGGTCCTTCCGTTCAGCGGCACGCGCGCGGAAACGGCTGGTTTGGTTCCCACGCCGATAACCACGAACGGAGCCTCGAGCTCAGTCTTACCACGGGAATTTTCCACGACGAGGTGGGTCGGATCCTGAAAGGTGGCCGTCCCTGTGAGCATTTCCACATTGTTGCGGGACAGTTGCGCCTGGGTGACGTCGATCTCGGTCCGGATCACGTGCTGGACCCGGAAGGACAGGTCCGCCATGGTGATTTTTTCCTTCACCCGGTAGTTCATGCCATAAATTCCCTGGTAATTATGACCGGAGAAATGGATGACGGCTTCCCGCATGGTCTTGCTAGGGATGGTTCCGGTATTGATACAGACGCCTCCCAGCACTTCGCGCTTTTCGACGAGGGCGACGTGCTTGCCCATTTTGGCGGCCTGGATAGCGGCGCGTTGGCCTGCCGGGCCAGAGCCGATCACGATCAGATCATAATGTTGCATTGGGTATCAGCCATTTTCCTACAGACGTGTGTCCGGTAGATGACAAAAATACTTTATGATGGCAATAGCTTATCGTTTCCCGTCTTCGTTCGAGCCCGGCTGGCGTATCATAGCGGCTGTGATAAAAGAAATGAACCCGCGGCTGCTCTGTCTGGCCGCCCTGCTCGCCGGGCTGGCCGCCTGGCCCGCCGCCGCCCAGCAAAAAGCTCCGGCCGATGTCCAGCCGGGCAGCATTACCGATGAAGAAGTGCCGTATCCTTATCCCGTCTCATTCCTGCCGCTCACGCTCTACGGGCAGGACGCGCGCATGGCCTATATGGATGTTCCGCCCATGGGCCAGCCGAACGGCCGCACCGTGCTGTTGCTGCATGGGATGAATTTCGGCGGCTTTTATTTCGGCGGGCTCATCGACGCATTGCGGCGGGCGGGATTCCGCGTGGTGGTACCGGATCAGATCGGCTTTGGCCGGTCGTCGAAGCCCATCATCCCCTACAATTTTCACGACATGGCGCTGAACACTCGAACGCTACTCGCATCGTTGGGCATAACGCGCGTGTCGGTGGTGGGGCATTCGATGGGTGGCATGCTGGCGGCGCGGTTTTCGGCCTCGTATCCGGACGTCGCGGAGCGTACCGTGATTTACGACCCGATCGGGTTGACCGACGTGCGCTGGCAGCAGCCATGGCACAGCGCCGAGGAGGCCTATAAGGCCGCCATGGCACGGACGAACGATCAAGCCTGGCAGGCATCGCTGGCCGCTATCCAGCGCTACTTTCCGGACGCCTGGAAGCCGGAGTATGAACAATATGTCCGGATCCTCTATGCTCCGACCCTGAGCGCCGACTGGCCGCGCCTCGCTATGGTACGTTCCATCTATCAGCAGATGCCGGTACTGGATCCGGTAGTCTACGACTGGGCGCACATAAAAGCGAAGACGCTGGTGATCGGCGGGGAAAGAGACGGGCAGAACTTCCCTGCCCTGGCGAAACATATTGCCGACAGCATCCCCGGGGCGCAACTGGTGCTCATCCCCAACGTGGGGCACGTGCCGCACATTCAGGCGCCGGACGTATTTAATAAGGCGCTCGTGAAGTTTCTGCTGGAATAGCTGGGGGCCGTCAAGGAGTTGATATACTGTTGGTTTCGCTCCTGTAGCGCAATCTCTTACAAGCTGGAGTCTTACCAAAGCATGCTATCCGCAACACAATTGCGTCCTGGAATGGTGATCAAGTTCAATAACGACTTGTACTCGATCTTCAGCATGAGCCACCGGACGCCCGGCAATCTTCGTGGTTTCGTGCAGGTCAGAATGCGCAGCCTCAAGAGCGGCTCGATGGCGGAACATCGCTTCTCTTCGGAAGACAAGGTCGAGAAAGCAGTCATGGATGAGCAGGAGATGGAATACTTGTACGACGACGGCGAGTATTTCTATTTCATGAACACCGAGAATTACGAGCAGATGCACCTGACTAAAGAACTGCTCGGCGACGCGGTGAATTACCTGATTCCCCAGCTCAGGGTTGCGGTGGAATTTTATGAAGGCAAACCCATGAGCGTGGAGCTGCCGGCCACGGTGGATCTGACGGTCGTGGAAACGGAACCCGGCCTCAAGGGCGCGACCGTTTCGAACGTCACCAAGCCCGCCAAAATGGAAACGGGTCTTGTGGTCCAGGTGCCACCCTTTATCACCGAAGGCGAGAAGATCCGCGTCAACACGTCCGAAGGCACCTATCAGGAGAGAGCCTGAACGATCGCGTCTTCCTGTTCCGGAAGCACGGTTCTCAGATCGATCAGCACGCGGTCGCGTTCCATCCGGACAATGATCGCGGGATCGTTGGCGCGCAGCCGGCGTTCGTCGGCGCTTACGGAAATTACCCAGGTGGGGAGGGTCAGGTCGGGCGTGGAGCCGCCGCCGATCACGGATTCTCCATGCTTGACGACAGCGCCCTGAATCCGTGCGGCCAGCCGATCGGCACGAACCTTGATAGTATCGGCGCTCATCCGGATCATCCTCAACGCCGGGATCGCATCCAGCTGGCCCAGCAGGATGTGGCGCAACGTGGTTTCCATGACCTGGTAGAAGAGCTTGTCCTGCCGCAGGGCGCGATACAGCGGATTGCGCCTGACGCGCGCCACCAGTGCGGCGTCGCCCGCAATGATTCCGGCCTGCGGACCGCCCAGTAATTTGTCGCCGCTGAACGAGATCAAGTTCACGCCAGCGGCCAAACTGTCCTGCGCCAGCGGCTCGTTGATGCCGAACTCGCGGAGGTCTATCAAACAACCGCTGCCCAGATCTTCATACACCGGAATACCGCGCTCGCGCCCGAGTTGCACCAGTTCGGAGAGTTCGGGCCGTGCCGTGAAGCCGACCATCCGGAAGTTGCTGGGATGGACTCGCAGCAGCACGCGGGTGCGTTCATTGATGGCGTTGCGGTAATCGTCGATTTGGGTCCGATTGGTTGTGCCGGCTTCGCGCAGGATCGCACCGGAGCTTTGCATGATCTCCGGAATGCGGAATCCATCGCCGATTTCAATCAGCTCCCCACGTGAAACAATCGCTTCATATCCTGCCGCCAATTCATTCAGGACAAGAAAGATAGCCGCCGCATTATTGTTGACCACAATGGCTGGTTTGCCAAGAATGGCCTCAAGCAATCGCCCCGTGTGGACGTCGCGTTTACCGCGCTTCCCGGTTTCGAGGTCGTACTCGATGTTGCTGTATCCGGCGATGGGTGCGAAAGGCGCGAGCGGGGCGCGGCCGAGGTTGGTATGGAGAACGACGCCCGTTGCATTGATCACCGGCAGGAGTGAGGGGTGCGGCCACTGCGCGAGCGCTTTTTCGATGGTGATCTCGACCGGTTCGGAGAGCGGTTCGCCGCGTAATAGCTTGCTGCGGGCGTCATCGAGCGCGCGCCGGATCCGGTCTGCGACGTAGGTGCGCGGGGCGTCGCAAGCGAGCTTTTCGAGGATCTGATGGACGGACGGTAAATCCCGTGGAGTCACGTTCTTGATGCTACACTGAAAGATTCGGGGCGTGGCTCAGCCTGGTAGAGCGCCTGGTTCGGGACCAGGAGGCCGGTGGTTCGAATCCACTCGCCCCGACCAATTATCCTTTGTGTTTTCATTGTGTTGTGGCGGCCGGAGCCTTTTGGCTTTCCGCCGCTTTTTTCGTTAGTGCCCAGAACTGTGCCTAACATAGCGACCTGCCGTGGAGAAATCCTTTGCCCCGTTAAATATGCCCATGTGAACGGGTCCGCGTACTCCGCCCATCGCGTCCGCAAGTGTAGCGGAACGTGCACAGAGAGAATGCGGCAAGCCAGTCCGCGTCAGCCCAATCATACCGCCCCAACTCCAATTGGAGTAGTCAACACCGTTCGCCTGCTCGGCCGGTGAAGAAAGAGTGCGACTCCGTCAGCGGTGCTTCCGCGCTGGTGAACGGGGCGGGCCTTTGCGGGTCACAAACTTGTAGGCCATGCCCAGCAAATCTCGCAGCGCGTCGGGATTGACGCGAGACAAGCGAACCAGCACAGCGCTGTAGCCGACGTAGTGGTCTGTCACGTAGTAAACAGCCGGGTCCGCATCAAGCAGCTCGGCGCGGTCCTGGAAACCCACGCGAACGACGAGCGAATCGGCCTCGGCCGAACGATTGGCGGGGATGCATGCCAAAAGTTTTCCATGGATCTTCAGTGCCGGGACTCCGTACGCCGTGCTCTCCTCCACTTCGGGCATCGTGAGTGCTATATCCCGCACGGTGTCGAAGTCGATTGTGTTTCTGGGCATTGGTCAGCACGCTTCTCGGGGACTCACTGCTCTTTTTCGGCTCGGCATACCCGCCTCAATTTCCGCATACCGATTCCCCAATTATAGCTGTTGTAACTCCCCCAGCATTATTCTCAGAGCTATAGCTGTGCGACAGTTATCGCCGCCCGTACCACGCGACCGCTGTCCTCACGGCGTCCGTCGCGGTAGCCCCGGTCTCCATCTCCCTCGCGGCGCACGCGATTTCAGTACTCAATATAGTACCTTCGCTCTCGATGTGAATTGCTTAGTACTGTCATGATCAACCCAAAGAAAGGAGCTACCCGGAAATAGTTCCATTGTCAGCGGAGATCAATCCGGGCATTGCATCGAGAAGAAATGGAGTAATGCAAACGAAGAATCCACGCAGTGAACCCTCCACGTCGCCAAACCCCTGCTGCCGATCCGGAAAATGCCCCGAATGCCTTGAGGATGTGCGTTGGGAGCGCCTGTTCCAGCAATATTCTGTCGATCCTTATTATTACAGTCGACGTCAGGTGGTTTGGCCAGTTACGCCACTGACCAGCACTATTATTCCATCTCGCAAGCGCGCTCGGTGAAAAGCTTTGCTACCGCAGCCCGGGCCCGGCGGACTGGAAGTTGGAGCTTGACAACATGCAAACCTACGTCGAGGAGCGCGACGGTGGCTATTACATCGCCGGGACGCGCATTTCGCCCGACAGCATCGTTCACGCATTCCAGGCTGGCGAGTCGCCCGAAGAAACTCTCCGGTTCCCATGGCCGGTCCTCTCGTCAGGATTTACGGGGCCATTACGTTCTATCTCGAAAACAAGGAAAAGGTCGAGGCGCACCTGCGGGAGCAAGATCGGCGTTGAGAGGAGATTGCGCGGATTCAGGCGAAGTCCGACTCACCGCTGGCTAATCGGTCGCGCGAGGCCAAAGAGCATGCCACTACAGGCGGCGTTGGAAGTCCGCTTCCTCGCTGACGCAAATTTAAATCAGAAGATCGTCCGAGGTCTGCTGATCGGGGAGCCGGCGATCGATTTCGAACGACCTGAGACGATGATTCCGGAGAGGACGCCAGACCCGCAAGTCCTGGATCTCGCGGAATCGCTCGGCCGCGTCCTTGTTACGCACGATCTGAGCACAATGCCCGGATGGTTTCAGCAGTACGTTGAGGAGCGCCGTTGTGCTGGGTTGATCCTCGTCCCGGACAAACTGCCGATTCGCGATGCCATCGAGGATCTCCTGCCGATCTGGCACCTCATCGAAGCGGAGGAATGGGTAAACCATACGCAAGGCCTCCCGCTCTGACGTCCCGGGCATCCCCTGTGCCAAAACTGTGTCCGAATCCGATCCGTTCCAGCCGCCGGGGTTGCTCCTTGAGCGAAGGCAGATTCCCCGGATTGTTGTAAACGTTAGGAATTCGCAAAAGCGGATGGAGCGTTTGGAACCGATTTCGCTTCCCTGGGCGGGGGGCGGGCTTTTCAAATCGCCCCGCCCCGACCAATGGAAACTAATATCCTGCCGTCAACGCCGATCGGAAGTGCGTTCAACAAAACTGCCACCGGCGTTGAGCGTGGGTCGGCATCAGCTCAACGTCGAAGTTCCCACGGGCCTCTCCAACCGGCGAAAACAACATCATCCTGTCTTTTGAATGGCACGCCCCCCCATCGCGGCGCATTGGACCGCAATGGCAGCACCAATTCCGGCCGGAACTGTCTCGAAGGAATCATGCCTCCCGGCGGGAATGGGGTGATGCTTTGATTTGGCCACTGCCTTGCTGCCTGAAGCCAGGGAAAGAAGGAAAAGTAACATGTCAGGAAAGAATACGGCTGTTTTCGGCATTTATCCAACGCGCGCCGCAGCCGAGGAATGCGTCGATGCGTTGCGCCACGCCGGTTTCCGTAACACAGATATCTCGGCTTTATTCCCGGATAACGCGGGAACAAAGGACTTCGCCTGCGAAAAGAACACCAAGGCCCCTGAAGGTGCCACGACCGGCGCAACTTCCGGTGCGGTACTGGGGGGCGTGCTCGGGTGGCTTGCGGGCATCGGCTTGCTGGCTGTTCCGGGTATCGGGCCGTTCCTTGCGGCCGGACCCATCGTGGCTGCGCTCGCCGGAGCCGGCGCGGTCGGCATGGCCGGCGGAATCGTCGGTGCGCTGGTTGGATTCGGTATTCCGGAGTATGAAGCGAAGCGCTTCGAGGGCCGGGTAAAACACGGCGGAATCCTGCTGTCGGTGCACTGCGACGATAATCACTGGGTGAAACGTGCCGAGGAAGTGCTGAAGAGAACCGGCGCGGAAGACATATCTTCGACCAGAGAAGCCTCCGCCGATTTCGCCGTGTCCGACAAGCCGATGGCGCGCGCCACATCATCGATCGTCATTGTTGAAGAGACCACGGTTGAAAAGAATGTGGTTCAGCCTCCGCCGCCCGTAATCGAAGAACCACGCGTGCGCACCGTGGGCAGCGGCGGCAAAAATTACGATTAAAATTAACTCTTTCAGTGCCCGATGGGTGGGTGAACGGTCCGGCTCATAGTTAACTCCGGAGCAGCGGGCGGGGCTTCTGTTGTTGAGTCGCGCGCCCGAGCAGATCGAAATCCACTGTTCCCCGGATCGATACCTTGCCAATGAAAGTCCGCTTTCTCACAGGCGGCCATGAAAGTGCTCTTACCGTTGCGAGGTAAATTTTGAAAATGCGCGTATTTAAATTTCTGGCGTTAGCTGTTGTTGCTGGAATCGGCTTTACAGCTACCGCCCCCAAAGCGGGGGCTCAGGTCAGCGTCGAAATCGGCGTCGCCCCTGATTGTCCCTATGGTTACTATGACACCGCACCTTATGGCTGTGCTCCCACGGGCTACTATGGCCCGGAATGGTTTAACGGGGACGGCTTTATTGGCGCCGGCCCGTGGTTCCACGGCGCCAGCGATTTCCAGGGCAACGTGAATAACCGTCTCCATCCGGACAACGGCTACAAAGGGCCAGCGCCACAGCGTGGCGAGAAGGCCGAACCGTCAAAGAAAGTCGACAGTGCACACTTCCAGGGAAACGAAGCGCGGGATGGGCGTGGCCACGTATCCGCGGGCAAACGCTAACCCGGTTTCGGGTTGAGCGATTCTCGCCGACAACGAGTTTAATCCTGCTGGCCGCCGCGGCGCGTGTTTCGAACCGATCAAGGCGGCCAGACAGGGGTGCATGCGTACTGAATTTGGCGGATGCGAGCGTATAGCGGAAGTGACCGAATCTGTGGTGCTGGCGGTCTTATGCCAGCGAAGATTCGAGTCGGACGTGGTCCCCTGTGGACGCCGGAAGGAAAAACGGCGCGATCAGTTGCGCGTGGCTCGCCGCCGCGGTCAGCATGCAGTATGCAAGCTGGCGGCTGGCCCGCTATGCCGATTATCCTGCGCAGCCGCGAAATGGAGATCGCGGCCCGCCGCGGAACCTTTTTGGGGCTCCATCCAGCCGCATAATTTTGCGGATTCAAAGCAGAACCAATCGGCTCAGGCGACGAGAGCCGCGTCGGAGGCCGGCGCTTCCAGAATCTCAGGCGGCGTTACAGGCAGCCAGACCGCGATCTCATGCTTGCCGCCATCGTCCACCAATTGAATGGTGGACGTCGCCGCCTTTTCGCCTTCACGCCGGCGCACGCCGATTTCATAGACCGTAGAACGATACCGGTATGTGATTTCGAAACCGGGCCAATCGTCCGGCACGGCGGGATCGATCGTGAGCCGATCGCCGCGCAGTTTGAAGCCGAGCACTTCCTCCACCCAGATTCGATACATCCATCCGGCCGAGCCTGTGTACCAGGTCCATCCGCTTTGTCCCACTCTGCCGGGCGCGGCATAAACGTCGGCCGTCACCACATAGGGCTCGCCGCGATAGCGGGCCGCGGCCTC
>JBEKAQ010000065.1:0-28816 GCA_050015835.1 Bryobacteraceae bacterium
CAAGCCGCCACAACCCCTGCCCGCGCCGAAGGAGGTCTGGATCAACAAACCACAACCAACTCCAGAGAATAAAACTCAGTAAATTATGCTTCGAGGTGTCTCAAACACGTTGACACGCGCCGAAGTCCTGACCAATGCTTTTATAAACGGAAAACTCATCCGTGACCAGGTGCGAGGACGGATCGACGTGCTTCTGAATAATCGGCTTGATGTTTTTGATCGTGGCGCGCTCCATCGGGAACGAGCGGACGTTGCCGCCGCGTTCGACCAGCGCGAGTACCGGGGTCTTCTTGGACCAGAAGCCCGGACGCCCTGAGCGGCCCCGTTCTTTGCCGCCCATATACGCTTCGTCCGCTTCCACGACGCCCGACATCTTCCCCGCCAGCGCTTCGATCATTGGCGATTGCGTCATGGCCCAGCGGATACGGTGCGCCAGAAACCACGCGGTTCGATATGAGCCGTTGATGGTCGGACGGCCCTTCTTGTCTTTCTTCTCGGGATTCTCGCCCCATAGTTCCCGCTGAAGCTGAAGGGCGCTGATACCCTTTTTCGAAGCGCACATCAGATGAACCGCCAGCAGCCATTTATGCAGCGGGACATGGCTGTCTTCGAAGATCGTGCCGACCGTTACGGTGAACTGTTTGCGGCATCCACGGCACTGATACAGCCCCTTGCGCCCGTGGCTATCAGTGCCTTCTTCGCGCTGTAACTTCGTGGCTTCATTGACCAGTCCGCAAGCCATACAGACCGGCCCATCCGGCCATAAAATCGACTCCAGATGCTCTCTGGCGGCGGCTTCGGATTGGAATTGCGGAGCGAAGATTCCCATGACTCAAGTGTAGCTAAGTCCTTATGCTTTGTAAAGTGCACAATTCACAAAATCTTTCAATGCGCAACCTGCGCCCTCCCCGTGCGTTACAAATAAATAAGGGATTCATGCATTCGCCGAATCACACCCGCCGCGGGTTTCTGCTCTCGACGGCGTCTCTGCTGCTTGCGCGCGCCCAGGATCAGGAGCCGACCTTCACTACCGACGTGAAAGTGGTCAGCGTCCTCGCTACCGTGTTCAACAAGCAGGGCCAGATTGTTCACGATCTCACCAAAGACGATTTCCAGATCCTCGAGAACGGCCGCGCGCAGACCATTAAGTACTTCTCCCGCGATTCCGACCTTCCCCTCACCATCGGCCTGATGGTCGATACCAGCATGAGCCAGGTCCATGTCCTCGACGCCGAGCGCGCCGCCAGTTTCCGCTTTGTCGACAAGGTCCTGCGTGAAGACAAAGACAAGGTTTTTGTAATGCAGTTCGATATGGCGGTGCAGACGCCGCAGCCCCTCACCTCGTCGCGCGAGAAGCTCGAACAGGCGCTCAGGTTCGTCGATACGCCCACCCGCGCCGAACTGAGCCAGCAATACGGCGGCGGAACGCTGCTCTTCGATGCGGTGGTGAGCGCTTCGAACAATATCATGAAAGCCCAGCAGGGCCGCAAAGCGCTGATTATTCTTTCGGATGGCGGCGAGAATGGCAGCGACACCAGCCTGCAGGATTCCATCGATGCCGCCCATAAGGCCGACACCATGATCTACTCGATTCTGTTCGGGGGCAATGAGGGCCGCGACATTCTGGTGCGCATGTCGCGCGAAACCGGCGGCGGATTTTTCGAGGTTACAAAGAAGCGGCCTATCGACCAGATCTACGACGTGATTGAGGACGAACTGCGCGGCCAGTTCAACCTCGGTTATGTTTCCGACGTGCCGGTTCGCATCTCTGAATTCCGCAAGCTGCAGATTTCAACGAAGCAGAAGGCGCTGACGGTGCAGGCAAGAGATCGCTACTGGGCGCAACGGTAATCCAATGTGGGACAGGCGCTTCCGCCTGTCCATCTCTTAAAAGCATTGACGGGCGGAAGCGCCTGTCACACACTAAACCACCGCCTGCATCACCATCGCTTCAGGCACGGCCATCTCGACCGCGGACTTGGCTTCTATCGCCTCGCATTCGCGTTCCAGTTCATCCGCCACGTGCCGTGCGTAGATCACGAAATGCTGCGCCGTGGCCAGCGTCATCGTTCCCATCCACAGCTTGGTGGGGTTATTGGCGAAGTTGCGCACCAGCTTCCAGAGAAACCGCCAGTACGCCGCCCGATACCCCGACCGCACGCCCTGCGTCCACATGGAATTCAGGATTCCCAGCACGTTGTACTTGAATCCCATGGCCGGCGGATTCTGCGTGGGCCTGGTGCCCCAGACCTCAAGCGACCGCAAGGCCCGCTGGAAATAGGTTTCGGGATCGTACAACCGGGCCAGCAACTGGCTCAATCCGCGCATCAGCACCGGCAGCGGAAGCGTGGTCTGGAAGTTGGGCGCGCTGAAGTTCGACGTCCCCTCGCTCTCTTCGTTGAGACGGCCTTCTTTGCGCATGCGGTCGAAAAGAGGCGTGGTGGGCGGCGCCTGCAGCATCCCGGTCATCGCCCAGGGGATGGCGGTCTTCTCGATGAATTCGAACTGCCGCTCGAAGATCGTTTCGTCGTCGGAATCGAAGCCGACGATAAATCCGGCCATGACCCACAAGCCGCTTTCCTGGATAACGCGCACCTGATCGAGATTATTCTTGCGCAGATTCTGGAACTTCTTCGCCCCCTTGAGCGCCTCGGATGACGGCGTTTCGATGCCGATAAAGACGTAGCAAAAGTTCGCCGCCACCATGGCCGCCAGCAGTTCCGGCCGGTCCGCCAGATCGATCGACGCTTCCGTGTTGAAGGTAAACGGCCGTTTGTGCGTGTCGCCCCACACCGTGAGATCCTGCGCCAGTTGCAGCGCATGCTTCGAATTGCCGATGAAGTTGTCGTCCACGATGAAGACTTCATTGCGCCAGCCGAGGGCGCGCAGCGTATCGAGTTCGGCAATCAATTGCGCCGAGGACTTCATCCTGGGTTTGCGCCCGTAAATCGTGATAATGTCGCAGAAATCGCACTGGAATGGGCAGCCGCGCGAGAATTGAACGGGCATCTGCGCATACTTCCGCCATTGCAAAAGATCGAAGCGCGGGATGGGGCTGCGCGACATATCGGGCTTCTCGTCCACCTTATAGAGCGCCCGGGCGGTGCCGTTTTCGAGAGCGACCGCGATATCGGCGAAGACCTCCTCCGCCTCGCCCACCATCACGTGATCGGCATAATTGCGCAGGAGCTCCGGTTGGCTGCTGGCCCACGGACCGCCGACAAATGTGCGGGTGCCGAGCTCGCGGGCGCGCTTCAGAATCGCCAGGGCGTCGGTGCGTTGGGCGTGCATGGCGCTGACCATTACCAGATCCGCCCAGGCGTAATCCTCGTCGCCGATCTCTTCGAAAGCGCGGTCGAGCAGACGCAGCGTCCACGGGGGGGGACACAGTGCGGCGACCGTAATCAGACCCAGCGGCGGAGTGATCGCGTCCTCCGGGAGCATCTTCAGCGCGCCTTCAAATCCCCAAAACGATGGGGGAAAGCGAGGCCACACGAGCAGGACCTTCAGATTCGAACCAAGCGGCGGGAACGAAGCTTCGGGAGCCTCATTCGTCAGGACGTGCAAGTGCATGCGCCCTAGTTTATGCTGTTTTTACCTTGCGTGGGGTACGTTTTCTTTTGGGCTGTTCGGCTCCCGCCTCGGCAATCGCCTCTGTTTCCGCTTCTTCGTCCGATCCCGCAGCCGTGTGGGCCACCATCGGCGGTTTGCGCATTTCGAGGCTTTTCTTCAGCGCTTCCATGATGTCGATGACCGGCGCGATGTGCGCTTCGGGGGTTTCCACGATCTTGTGGCCCTCGATCTTCGCCTCGATCATTTTGCGCAGATTGTCACGGTAATTATCGCGGTATTTTTCCGGCTCGAACTCGCCCGCCAGCGATTCGACCAGCATTTTCGCCAGCGCCAGTTCCTTCTCTTTCAGGTTGGCCGAATCTGTGCGGAACTCCTCGCTGCGCTTCACCTCGTCCGCGTAGTACATGGTATGGAGCAACATGCCGCGCTCGCCCGGCCGCAGGATCACCACATGCTCCCGGTTGTGCATGGCGATCTTCGCGATCCCCATGTATTTAGTCTCTTTCAGAGCCGCAAAGAGCAGGGAATAAGGCTTTTCACCGCCTTCGTCGGGCGCCATGTAATAGGAGCTCTCGAGAAAAACCGGGTCCACCTGTTCGGATTTGACGAACTCCTGGATCTCCATCACCCTGGCGGTCTTCGGCGCGACCTTCTTGATCTCTTCGTCCTCGACCACCACGTACTTACCCTTCTCGTATTCGTAGCCTTTGACGATCTCGGTGCGTGGGATCGGCTTGTCCTCGGCCTGACAGTAGATGACCTGCTTCACCCGCGAGTTGTCCGTTTTGTGAAGCTGGTTGAAGCTGATCGTCTCGCTCCGCGCCGCCGTGAAAAGCCGCACGGGAAACGATACCAAACCGAACGTAAGATGCCCTTTCCAGATACTGGTTGCCATAAGTGCCTACATTAGAGCTATAACATGGAAGCAGGAACATTTCCAATACTTTATGTCCTTGCAGGAATATGTCCGTAAACGCGATTTCCGGCAGACGCCCGAACCGGCGCCGGGTAAAATCGTACCCGCAGGCACCCATTCGGGCCGTTTTTTCATCCAGCGGCACAACGCCACGCGGCTCCATTACGACTTCCGGCTGGAGATCGACGGCACCCTGAAATCCTGGGCCATACCCAAAGGTCCCTCGCTCGATCCCGCCGTGAAGCACCTCGCCGCCATGGTGGAAGACCATCCGCTCGACTACGGCGATTTCGAAGGCAACATCCCGAAAGGCCAGTACGGCGGCGGCAGTGTCATGCTGTGGGATCGCGGGACCTTCGAAGCGATCGGCGAAGAGACGGCGATGGCCCAGATCGAGCGCGGCGATCTGAAGTTTCGCCTCCACGGCGAAAAGCTGAACGGTGCCTGGGCCCTGGTTCGCATGAAGAACCGCGGCAAAGGAAACGAGTGGCTGATTATCAAGAAGCAGGACGAAGCCGCCCACCCGGCCTGGGATATCGAAGACTACGCCTACAGCGTCAAGACCGGCCGCACGCAGGAAGAGATCGCAGCGGATCTGCCCGCCCATAAGCTCGCTCAAGGTGACAAGGCTCTCAAAAAAAAAAGATAGAGGGAGCGGTCAAAGCTCCCATGCCGGGCTTCTTCGCTCCCATGGGCGCAACCATTGCCGAAAAGCTCCCCGCCGGCCCCGAGTGGATCTTCGAAGTCAAATGGGATGGCATTCGCGCGCTGCTTCATATCGACAAAGAATCGCTCGCCATCTACACGCGGAACAATAACCGCTGCGAGCGCCAGTATCCCGAGCTGCAGGTTCTGCCCCATTACATTGGGGCGGATCAGGCCATTCTCGACGGCGAGATTGTCGTGCTCGATGAACGCGGTATTTCGAAGTTCGAGCTGATTCAACCGCGCATTCACAACCAGGATGCCAATGCCATCGCCAAAATGGCGCAGAAGCGTCCGGTCCACTTCTACGCCTTCGATCTGCTCTATCTCGACGGCTGCGATCTTCGAAGCGTGCCGCTGATCGACCGCAAACAGGCGCTCTCGGGCATCCTGAAGCCGTATCCATTGCTGCGATTATCGGATTACTTCACCAACTCGGGGGAAGAGTTGCTCGCCGCGGCGCGCCAGACCGGCCTCGAAGGTCTGATCGCCAAGCGCGCCACCAGCACGTATCAATCGCGCCGCAGCCGCGACTGGCTGAAAGTGAAGCTCACTTCCGAGCAGGAGTTCGTGATTGCGGGATACACGCCCGGAGAACGCGATACCTTCGGATCGCTGGCGCTCGGGTACATCGATGAAGACGGCAAGCTTGCCTATGCCGGCAACGTGGGTACGGGTTTCAACGAACGCGCCCTGCGGGATCTCTGGTCCCGTCTGCGACCGCTGGTAACTGCAACGAAGCCACTGGAGCGCGGGGATAAGATACCGCGCGGAACGGTCTGGGTGCGCCCGGAACTGGTGGCGCAAATCAAGTTCGCCAACTGGACCGACGAAGGCCGCCTGCGTGCCCCGGTCTTTCTGGGCCTGCGGACGGATAAGGCGGCCCTTGAGGTGACGCGCGAATCGACTAAACCGCATGAAGTGAAACTTACCAATCTCGATAAGATCTACTACCCCGAAAACGGCTACACCAAGGGCGATCTTTTGAAATATTACGATGCCGTAGCCCCGCTTCTGCTGCCGCATCTCAAGGATCGGCCGCTGTCCCTCAAGCGCTACCCCAACGGGATCCACGAGCCGTATTTCTTCCAGAAGAATACACCCGAGAATTATCCTTCGTGGCTGCGCACCGAGACCATAGACGGCATTCGTTACGTGCTGGCCGACGATAAAGCGAGTCTCATGTATCTGACCAACCTCGGCTGCATCGATCAAAATCCATGGATGAGCCGGGCCGGTTCGCTGGAGTATCCGGATTACATTCTCATCGATCTGGATCCGCACCAGTGCGAATTCGACAAAGTGGTTGAGGCCGCCCTGCGCGTAAAAAACACACTGGATGCGATCGGATTAACCGGCTACCCGAAGACGACAGGCGGCGACGGCATGCACATCTTCGTCCCCATAGAACCGCGGTATGGATACGATCAGGCACGCAATTTTGCCGCCGTGATCGCCGGGACACTGGCGGCCGAGCGTCCGGACTTATTCACCACGCCCCGGGCTGTCGAGAAACGAAAAAAAAATCGGGTCTACTTCGATTGGATGCAAATTGCCGAGAGTAAAACGATCTCCGCCCCGTATGTGGCCAGAGCCTACGTGGGAGCGCCGGTTTCGACGCCACTCCGCTGGGACGAAGTCACGAGTAAGTTGCGCCCCTCGCAATTCAATATCAAGAACGCGCCGGCCCGCTTCGAGCGCACGGGAGATCTGTTTGAAGGAGTTTTATCGAAGCCGCAGCAGCTGGAGAAAGCGTTCACCAAACTCGAAAAGCTTGTGAAGAAAGACAAGTAACCAGGAATTGAAAAGATGGAGCGGGAGACGGGGATCGAACCCGCGACGTTCAGCTTGGGAAGCTGACATTCTACCGCTGAATTACTCCCGCGCTCGTTTGTTTCCTTCTATTTAACTGCTTTTAAAAGACTTAGCCTGCCATGCCATCGGTCCATACCGTCTATTGCGTCCATCCAAAACCATGCGTTTTGACCACGAAATGGACAGTAAAACGGACAGTAAAAGCAGCGCGTCAAAACCCACTCCGGAAAGGCACCTTACCGTCCATTTTGCTGTCCATCGCGTGGCAACCTCAAACATAACACGTCTGGACATCGGAAGAAACGCACGAGTCGCCACCTGCTGGCCCACTTGTGCTTTGAGACTCTCGCGGTATTCGGTATTCTCTGCAACAGAGCGTCCGATGTCGACAAACTCAAGAGAGTTTGGCGGAGGCGATCATGCTCCAATCGACTCGAGGAGGGTCCAACAACCTGTTGACCGTTTTGCCACTCGTTTCACCTGCTGTGGAACGGCAAGATACTGTAAGTTATTGAAGGGATTGGTCGAGGCGAGATAAATCTAACCTCCGGCCTTCTTGGTCCCGAACCAGATGCCGACGAAAAATCAATAGGTCAGGCGGACTTGCTCCTAGTTGCGACCGTAGCTGGCGAATCACGGTCTCGGGCGCGGCTTTCGAGATATCGCTCGCGTCAGCGTAAATCTCCCGCAACTTCTTCACCTTCTGCTCGAAATCCGCGGGTTGTTCCGTCACTGTCTTCTCAACCGCTTGAATAGTCATGTAATGCTTCTTCTGTTTACTGGTTCCCGCCCTGTGGATGAGTCATTTCCTCCGGGCGCACCCATGAATCGAACTGCTCCCCTGTCAGGAAACCGAGCTTGATAGCGGCGTCACGCAGGCCGAGGTCCTCGTGATACGCGGTCAGTGAAATCTTCGCCGCCTTTTCATAGCCGATATGCGGGTTCAACGCCGTTACGAGCATCAGTGAATTATTAAGAGAACCAGGCCCACGCAGGCTCCTGTAACATCGACTGCTCGGAGACACTTCGGAAATTGTGGTACGGAAACACGCCCATGTCGGGAAAATCCAATTGGCGCGCCAATTCCCAAACCACTTTCGTCGCAACGTCCCGCACGCGGTGCCGGGCGGCATCATCTGTGAGTAGGATGCGGAAAAAGATAGCCCGCTGACCGCTCCAATCCTCACCGATCCCGTAGCGAATCCTCACCACGCCCGGTCCAATGGACCGCGGGACGCGGGCGATGGCCGCCTCGATCTCTGCCTGCTTCGTTACGGCTGACGGAAGGTACATCTCGACGTGATTTTGCATCGCGTGACGATTCGTCAGGGCAGATCTCTCGGCTTCCCACCAATTGCAAGCCGGAACCTGCCCATACGGCAGCTCTGGGAAATTAGTCCCGATAAATCGTTGGCGCATACCGATCCCTCCCGCATCGCGATCACTTGGTCGGCTAACGCCCAGGCCGTAGAGCTGGCCGGCGTCGTCCACAAGTCCGGCCCATCCGGACCGTCGGATACCCCGCGCTGGACTCGCCCGGTCTGGCGTGAAGATTCCGGCTCGAGGTGGCGACGGAATCTACCTTTCGGCCGCGTCCATGGCGCAATTCAATCGGTTATTCAAGGCGCTGTCGATGCGCCGATACCAGTGCGTATTTCCGGATTGCGGTGGAAATCAACGGGTCGTGGCAAGCTATCCGGCCGCCACTTTTGTTCAAAATTCGCCGAGATCGTGTCGACCCACGACAAAGACTCCACGTAGCAGGCGTTCAGGGCTTCAACCGACAGGCCGATCCCGCGCGCCGCCTCTTCCACGTCCCGCCAATCGCCGGCTTCGTAAGATTTCACAATTCGCAGAACAAGGGAAAGCGGGTCGGCTTCGCCCGCCGTCCCGAAGAGCGCACTGCGGATATTCGGGCTTATATTAAGATCGCCGAGTATGCCCGGCAGCGGTCTTTCGAGCATCGCCTCCAGCAGCGAGAGCATGCCAAGGAGGAAGGGGTCGGATCCCCCCAACGACAGCTTCGCGGAGCACGCGATTTCTTCGCAAAAGCGGCCTCGCATGAATACCTGCGCCATCAGTATCGGCGACCGGCTCTGCCCCAGACTGGACATGCTTGCCATCCAGACCCACTGGCGAATCTTGTCCGCGCCCAGCAGCAGGAGGCTTTGGCGAATGGATTCGACGCGGTCGGACCAGTTGAAAGCCGCCGAATTGACGTACGCCAACAGCGATTGCGAAAACGCGGCGTCCTGCTCAATCAGGTCTTCGAGGACCCGAAAATCCAGCTCCTTCCGCTGCATCTGCCTCACCAGACGCAGGGCGCACACCAGGGACGCAGGCACGCACACAGTGCGCAGAATCGTGGGACGGTCGAAAAAGTATCCCTGGAAATAGTCGTAACCCAACTGACGCGCCCTGAGAAACACCGGCTCCGTTTCAACTTTCGTGGCCACCAACCGGATCTTCATCTTCCGGTAGCGGCGTGAGATATTCTCCTGCTCGGCCGACGAGGTTTGCTGGAAATCTACCTTCAGAATGTCTGCCAGCCTTGCAAACGCCGCTGTCCGTGCATCGTCCCTGCAGCCGTCCAGCGCGAGGGCGTAGCCTTGCCGATGGAGTTGACGGCAAGCGGAAAGAACTTCCTCGTCGGGCGGGACGGATTCGAGAATCTCGATGACGGACTTCTCGGGCGGCAACAAGGTCGTCCAGTCTCCCAGGAGGAGTGTCCGATCGAAATTAACGAACGCCGGTTTGCCTCCGAGCAACCGATCCAGCCCCACTCCCAGCACCGCATTCACGATTACCTGGGAAGTTGCCGCGGCCGCATCGGTCGAATCGCAGAAATTGGCCTCGCTCGCGCGAAAGAGAAGCTCGTATCCCACGACCTTTCGCCCGCGGTCGAGGATCGGCTGGCGCCCGAGATAGACATCCATCCTGAATCTCCTCCATCGGACGCCATATCGGCGGAACGGCCGGGCGATTCGAGTCATCCTGGCAGTTAAGAACGGTTATTTTTTGTAAATGTCTCTGGAATGGGCTACTATTTACGCCTCAATGGTCTATTTTCAGCCTCCTCGCGCCGCGGAACTGACCAAACCTTTTTCAGTGCCAACTATTTTCGGGAATCTTTCACTCCAAACAAAGCACTTACGCACAAGACGCCCCAGTGCCCGAGAGGATCGCGAATATGCTCACCCGGACGCCACCAGCCATCCGAATCACCGCCGTGCTCGCCCCGGATCTGTCCCAGGAAAAAAGGCGCGCCGGTTGAAACGAAGCCAATTCTAGTGCCCCTATGTCATTGAATAATAAGCGAAAATCGCCATTGTCACGCAAAACCACGGAGCCAATTCTTGGCGCCACGGCCAATCGCCTGATCCACCGGGCTACCCGTCCGCTCTATCCGCCCGAGCGCTCCGGAATGCGAATCCCAGCCCGGCCCGAACCTGCTCTTCGCCCTGGCCCTCACCATCCACCCCCAGCAGCCGTCGGCTCCCAGCCATCGAAGATCCGACCCGCGTTTCGAAGGCCGCGATTTCCGCTCCTTCACAGTCGCGGCTCGGAAGTTCTTACCGAGCCGCGCGCGTGAGCAACTTAGTCACTGAGAGCCGCGAACCACAATGGTCCAAAGCGTCCCGGTGGAATCCCGGCCCCCTGCCCGGTTGCCATCCGGGCGGGGAAATGAAATATTGGCCTTTTGGTCATTCTTCTTTTTGGCCCTCCAGGCTGCGGAAAAGGCACCCAGGGCCACATGATCCTCGATTGGCTCAAGGTCAAAATACCGTCCATCTCGACCGGTGAGATGCTGCGCGCCGAGATTGCCGCGAAGACCCCGCTGGGTCTCGAAACCAAGGCCATCATCGCCGCCGGCGGCCTGGTCAGCGACGACACCATCAATACCATGCTGGCCCGGCGCGTCGACCAGCCGGACTGCCGGAATGGTTTCATGCTGGACGGCTACCCTCGAACCATCGAGCAGGCCGAGTATCTGGACCATCTGCTCGCCGAGCGCCATCTGCCCGCGCCCGCAGTGATCCATCTGGACGTTCCGGCCGACGTGCTGGTCGGAAGGATCGTCTGCCGCCGGCTGTGTGCCCGCTGCGGCGCGATGTTCAACATCTTGTCGAAACGGCCGAAGACGCCGGGGCGCTGCGACGAGTGCGGTGGGCACCTGATGGTGCGCAAGGACGATCGGGAGGACGTCATCCGCGAGCGCCTGAAGAATTACGAAGCGCAGACCGCACCGGTGTTGAGTCACTATTACAATGCGAATTACTGCCACATTCCGGGGGACCGCTCGCCCATGTATATTTTCGAGACTATAACGAATTTTCTGGAACCGCTCCTGAATGGAAAACAATGAGACGAACTCTTCCCATCCTGCTGGCCTGTGCATTATCGGCGCTCGCGCAGGCCCCGGAAGCACGGCTCAATCCAACCGTGCGGCAGGTCGTGGATGGGATTTCGGAACAGCGCATCACCGCGACACTGAAGAAGCTCGAAGGTTTCGGGACGCGCTATGTGCTCTCCGCACAGGACGATCCGGTCCACGGAATCGGCGCCGCCAAACGCTGGATTCACGATGAGTTGCAGAGTTACAGCCCGCGCCTCGAAGTCGGCTACCAGGACTTCACGGTCAAGAAAGGCGCGCGCCAGGGTCAGGTGATCCGGGACGTGGAGCTGTCGAACATCGTCGCGGTGCTGCCGGGCGCCGTTCATAAGGATCGCTATGTGCTGGTGACCGCCCATTACGATTCGGTCGCGCTCATTCAAAAGCCGTACACGGGCGAGGAGCAACTGGTCGAGGAGCAGGTCAGGCGGGGCGTGGACGCGAACGAAGCAAGGAACTACCTCAAGCTGCTGCCACCCGAGCGCCAGCTGGGGCCGCTCGATTTCGAAAAAACGGCGGCGCAGCAGCTTGCGCCCGGCGTCACCGACGATGGCAGCGGCACGGCGGCCGTGATGGAACTGGCGCGCGTCATGAGCCAGTATCGTTTCGACAACACCATCGTCTTCATCGCCTTCGCCGCCGAAGAGATCGGATTGAGCGGAAGCCAGACTTACGCCGCCATGGCGAAGCAGAAAGGCATGCAAATCGAGGCCGTGCTCAACAACGACATCATCGGCAGCGATGTGTCCGGCAATGGCCGGTCGGCATCGAGCGTGCTGCGCGTCTTCGCCGCGCCTCCCGAGGATTCGCCCGCGCGCGAGCTCGGGCGTTACTTCCAGCAAATCGCGGAGCGCTATGTTCCTTCCATGCGGGTGGAGATGGTGTTTCGCGGCGATCGTTTTCTACGCGGCGGGGACCACACGCCGTTCGTGAATCAGGGCTACGCGGCAGTGCGCCTCACCACCCCCAGCGAGTACTTCGATAATCAGCACACCGTCACCGATACCTTTGCGAATACCTCGGTGCCCTACACCACGCGCGTGGCCCGCATGAACGCCGCCGCCCTGGCCAGCCTGGCGCTGGCGCCCGCCCCGCCCGTGCTGAACTGGACGTGGGAATCCGGGCCCAATAAAGGCGGCCACGTTCCGCTGCTGACGCGCGGCAAGTCGGGGTATGACGCGGTGCTGCACTGGATACCCAACACGGAAGAGAATCTGGCTGGTTACGCGGTGGTGATGCGGTCGACCACTTCCCCGGTTTGGGAACGCGAAACGTGGGTCGGCAACGTGACCGCGTACACCATGCCCGACGTATCGATCGACGACGTAGTGATCGGCGTGAAGGCAATCGATAAGGATGGCAATCAAAGTCTGGTGTCGCCTTACAGGGAACCGGTCTTGCCCTCGATGCTGACTCCCGCCACTGCTAAGTGAACACTGTGCAACCTAATCAGCTGAAAGCCAAACTCAAAGCGGGCCAAACCGTCATCGGCCCTTATGTTCGGCATGCCGAGCCGGGCGTGGCCGAAATCCTCTGCTATCTCGGTTTCGATTTCCTGTTCTTCGACAGCGAGCACGCGCCCATTGGCGAGCGCGATTGCGAGAACCTGGCGCGCGTCTGCGAATTGACCGGCGTCACGTCCATCGCGCGGGTTCCGGCGAATCTGCCATGGATGATCGGGCGCTATCTCGATACCGGCATCGAGGGCGTGCAGATTCCCATGGTCAACAGCGCCGCGGAAGCGCTCGCTGCCGTGCGCGCCGCCAGGTATCAGCCGCTGGGCAATCGCGGACTTGCCGGGGCGCGCGCCGCTCAATACGGACAGGTTCTGCCTTTCAGCTACGCGTCACACATTGAGACTTCGAATGCCGAAACCATGGTGATCGTGCAGGTGGAAACGCCTGAGAGCATCGAAGCATTGCCGGAGATCGTGACGATTCCAGGGATCGACGTGGTCTTCATCGGCCCCACCGATCTGTCGAACTCTCTCGGACACCCCGGCGACTTCAAGCATCCGGAAGTGCAGGCGGCCTTCGATCGCATCATCGATATCGTGGGGAACTCGGATAAAGTGCTCGGCGTTCTCGCCACCACCACGGAGGCGTCGCTCGAGTGGCAGGCATGGGGGGCGCGCTACCTGCTCTGTGTGTTCGAAGCCATTCTGGGGCCGGCTGTCAGGAGCTTCCTGTCAACGATACGCCGCGGCCTGGATCCCGTATAGCTCGGCGTACTGCCCGCCTTTGGCCATCAGTTCCTCGTGGGTGCCGGCTTCCACGACGCGCGCGCCATCGAGCACCACGATCCGGTCGGCCATCCGAACCGTGCTGAAGCGATGCGAAACGAGGATGGTGATCCGGCCGTCGGCGGCACTGGCGCGCGCGGCCGCCGAGTAGCGTTCGAACAGCGCATGCTCGGTCTCGGCGTCGAGAGCCGCGGTGGGTTCGTCGAGCACCAGCAGCAGCGGGTGATCGCGCATGAAGCCGCGTGCCAGGGCGAGTTTCTGCCACTGGCCGAAGCTCACTTCGACGCCTCCGGGCCAGGTCGCGCCCAGCTGGGTGTCGAGACCGGCGGCGAAGCGCTCGACGACATCGCCCGCCCCGGCCCGATCCACCGCGGCTGTCACGTGGGCCCGATCTTCGACGCGCGGCAGGTCGCCGATGCCCACCGTATAGCGGGCCTGGAATTCAAAGCGGAAGAAGTCCTGAAACGCCCCGGCCAGACGGGATCGCCACTCGTCCGATCGAATCCTGGCGAGGTCGGTCCCGTCGATCAGAATGCGCCCCTGGTCCGGCTGATAGAGCTTCGCGAGCAACTTGACCAGGGTGCTTTTGCCCGCCCCGTTCTCACCGACGATGGCGACTACCGAGCCGCGCGGCAGATCCAGATTCACGTCGTCGAGCACGCGGCGCTCGGTGCCCGGATAGGCGCCCGGATAAGAAAATGATACGTGCTCGAAACGAATGCCCTGCTCAATCTGGCCTGGCGGAGCGGTGTCGGCGTTCTCGGTGAGAGAAGCGGCATAGTCTTCGAGCCATGCGAGGCGCCGCGAACCATCGAGCCAGAAGCCGCGGAGGAAGCCGATCTCGCCGACGGTTGCGCCGACGTAAGCCGAGAGGCGCGCGCCCGCCGCAAGGACGAGCAACACCTGACCCGGCGTGGCATGGGGCCTTGAAGCGACGAACACTACCGCGCCGACGTAGGCCAGACCGAAGCAGGTCCACGCCAGCATGTGCCATAGAGCGGTGGTCCAGCGTGCGCTCGCGACTGGGCCGTACCAGCGCTCCCACGCCTCGCGGCGCTTCTGTACGAGTCGCTCGCCGATCCTTGTTACGCGCACCTCTTTGCCCGGCGGCGCAGTCGTTGCGGTGTCGAACAGATGCCGCGCCAGACGTGTGGCGGAGACGCCGCGCTCTTCGGCAGCGCGCTCCACGGCGGGGCGCCACGCGGAGACCATGGCAGCCGGAGCGGCGAAGGCGACCAGCAATGCCAGTACCGGGTGAATGGACGCCAGCAGCGCCAAAGTGACGAGCAGGCGCAGTATCCACCCGCACGTCGTGAACAGCGACATGTACATGTGGTCGAGCACGAACACCTGATTGCGCAGCATGGCAAGCCGGTCGATGTATTCCGGCCGTTCGTGATGCGCGATGGTGGCGACGGACGCCTGGAGGCGGGCCACGTGGGACTCGAGGGCGATGGTCAGCCGGTCGCGGAAGCGGCGCTGTGTGCGGTCGCTGACGACGCGCAGGAACCAGGTGCCGGCGGCCGAAACGCCGAGCCCGACGGCGGCCACGTTCACCAGTCCATGGCGTCCCGCGATCAGGCCATCGGCGAGCAACTTCAACCAGAGGGCGAACAGCGCATCGGGCAACGCCGCGATCAGGACCAGCGTGAAGGCGACCACCAGCATGCGCGGCTCGGCCTCATAGCCGCGCTTCAATGCGCGCCACATGGCGGGGAGAGCGGCCGGCATCTTGTCAACCGGCGTCATCGAGCTTGACTCCTTCCTCGGTCTCGCCTTCACCGAAGCGCGAGGCCTGCAACTGGAACATGGTGCAATAGCGCCCGCCCAGAGCCATCAACTCGTCGTGAGTGCCTGTTTCGACCACCTTGCCGTGTTCCAGCACGCAGATGCGGTCGGCCTGGCGGACGGTGGAGAACCGGTGCGAGATCAGGATGGTAGTGGTGTGGCGCGTGGCGGCGAGCAGGCGTTCGAAGATTTCAGCCTCGCCGCGCACGTCGAGCTGGGCCGTGGGTTCATCGAGCAGCACCACGCCCGCGCCCAGCTTGACAGCGCATAAGGCCCGTGCCAGTGCGATGCGCTGCCACTGACCTCCGGAGAGCTCCGTGCCGCCTTCGTAGCCACGGGCGAGTATGGTGTCGAGGCTGGCGAGGTCCGCCGCGCCCGCCTGCGACAGCGCGGTCTGAATAACGTCGTCAGGCGCGCCGGATGGGGCGATGTTCTCGCGCAATGGTAGCTCGAAGCGAATGAAGTCCTGGAACACGGCCGTGAGCTGGGCGCGCCAGGCGTTGGGATCGAATTCGCGCAGATCCACGCCATCGATCTCAATGGCGCCATTCTGCGGATCATAGAGACGGCAAAGCAGCTTGGCGAGAGTAGTCTTGCCCGCGCCGTTTTGCCCGACGATTGCCATGGACGTGCCAGCGGGAATGGTGAGATTGAAGCCGTCGAGCACAGGGTGATCGCTGTTGGGATAGGCGAATCGAACGTTATGGAAGCGGATCTCGCGCTTGATCTCGGGAGCCTGGTTCGCACCTTTCGCGAGGGCTCCGGCCGGCTCCATCGCCTCGCGCAGGCGCAGAACGGCGCCCACCGGGGCGGCGGCTGTATCGAGCGCCCAGGATAATCCGCCGAACGCGATCATGCTGGTGCTGACGGCGGCACTGGCGAAGGTCACGATACGCGCCAGATCCAGACGGCCGGCCGCGGCGTCGTGGGCCATCGCAAGGAACACCGCAACGTTCGCCGAGAGCACCAACAGCAGGCTCCACAGCACGGGCCGCTCGCGCAACCGCGTGGCTTCCCATTGCAATTCGTATAATCGACGCCGGCGGGATGTGAAGCGCTCGACCACCCAGGAGCCGAGGCCAAAGAGGCGCAGTTCTTTGGCGGAAGGCGGGTCGACGGCCAAACGGTAGGCGTAATCGGCGTGGCGCTGCGCTTCGCGAACTTCATCGGTATTGCGATCGCGCCAGACTCCACTCTCGCGCAACAGCCAATGGGTCGCGAGCCAGGCTCCAGCCAGAAGCGGCGGTGCCCACCAGGCGTAGGCCGCGAGCACCAGAGCGGACGCGATCCCGCCCACCATCTCGACCAGGCCGGACGCGATGAAGTCCATGGATATGGAGAGCGGCGGCCCGGTGATGGCTAAGTCGAAATCGCGCGCCACTGTGAGGTCGGTGGTGAGCCGAGGGTCTTCGAGGTGTCCCATGCCCGGTGGGCGGACGCATGCGGTGGTCAGCTGGTCGTAGAGCCAGCAGGCGGTGCGGCTGCCGAGGTTAGCGCCGATGGCGTGATGCAGGGGCGACAGCACCTGGAGCAGTACGAATACGGCGCCAGCGATGGCGAGGGGTAAAGCCAGCGAGTGGCCGCGTTGCACCGCGCCGACCAGCACGCCCATGGCGATGGAGAACAGAGCCGGGAGCACTCCACGCAGCAGCAGGACACACCACCACGCCGTTGCCAAAGGGGCGCTGGCCTTGGGGAGGACGCCGAAGAATTTCCATTCCGGGCGCGCGCGCAAACGCTCGGTCATGGAGACGACTTTAGCAACCCGCCGGCTTTTTCGAAAGCGCCGTTCAGACAGGCCAACGCGCCGGTGACGTCGTGCTCACTCTCCAGGTCGAAAAGCTCCCACTTGCCATCCAGTTTGTACGCGATCGCGCGGGGGCGCTCGATCGCGTGTTTGTCCGGCAGCATGGCGAATATCACGGTATTGCGATAGAAAGCGCGCATGCCGAACATCATGCGCTGGCTGACATCGGGCAGCGCATGAGCTCCTGCGCGAGGAGTTCGCATGCGTGCCTCATTTCGTCCGGTACCCGTGGCAGGTTCGGGCGCTTTTCCCGATTGGTGGTCAATGGCTGGGGTGCGATGCCTTTCGTTGCACCAGGGCGGCAGTAATTCCGTCCGGATATTCGCGCTCCAGACGGCCGTTGCCTGCACATCCCCATTTCGAGTCCATCGGGAGAATTGCCAGCACATTCGCTCCCCACGCGCCAAAGACCAAGTGGAAATCAATGGCGCATCCCTCTCTGCCCGACGATGCCAGCTTTATTTCTCCCTCTGGCGAATAGTGAGCCATGCGGATGCGCCACCAAGCGAAGGGCGGCTTTTCGCCGGTTTTCCTGTCCGCATAGGTCCAGTACACCTTGAAGTCCGCGATCTCGTTGCCCTGGGCGTCCGTCAACGGCTTCAGCTTCCGTCGCCCACGGGACAAGCTCCCGGCGGTTATCGGCTCGGCCTCGCGCCCGACTATTGAAATAACCTCGGAGCGGGTTTTCTCAAAGGTGAACACTCCGTGTTCCGAAAGATGCGACTCCGTACTTTTGGCAACGTCACGACACTCGAATGCGAAATGCCGCAACTCGGAATGAGGTGAATTCTGAGAGAGGTCCGGCACCGTTCCCGTAGCCAGTGAGCGTTGCGGAAAGGGCACTTCTCATCTGGCTAATCTTCTTCGCCCGTATCGCCGACCCTGAGGACGGCGAGGAAAGCTTCCTGCGGAATATCCACCCGGCCTACCCGCTTCATGCGCTTCTTGCCTTCCTTCTGCTTTTCGAGCAGCTTGCGTTTGCGCGAGATATCGCCGCCATAGCACTTGGCGATCACGTTCTTGCGCAGCGCCGAGATGGTTTCGCGGGCGATGATTTTGGTGCCGATAGCCGCCTGCAGCGCGATCTCGAACATCTGCCGCGGAATCAGCTTGCGCATGCGTTCGATCAACAGTTTGCCGCGGTCGTAGGCGAAGTCGCGATGCACGATCATTGACAGCGCATCCACCTCTTCGCCCGCGATCAGGACGTCGAGCCGCACCATGGGTGAAACGCGATAGCCGGCCAGATGGTAATCGAGCGACGCATAGCCGCGCGACACGCTCTTCAGGCGGTCGTAGAAATCGAGAACGATTTCGTTGAGCGGCAGTTCATACAGCAGCATCACGCGCCCGGAGCCGATGTATTCGAACTTCTTCTGCACGCCGCGCTTTTCCTCGAGGAGCGCCAGAATGCCGCCGATATACTCCTCGCGCGTGATGACCGAAGCGTCGATGATGGGCTCTTCGATCTGTTTGATCTCGGTGGGATTGGGGAAGCGGGTGGGGTTATCCACCTCAATCACGGTGTCGCGCGTGGTGGTGATGCGATAGCGCACGCCGGGCGCGGTGGTAATCAGGTCGATATCGAACTCGCGCTCGAGGCGTTCCTGCACGATTTCGAGATGCAGCAGGCCGAGGAATCCGCAGCGAAAGCCGAAGCCGAGCGCCACGGAACTTTCCGGTTCGAAGCTCATGGCGCTGTCGTTGAGCCGCAATTTTTCGAGAGCTTCGCGCAAGGCGCCGTGCTCATGCGATTCCACCGGATAGAGGCCCGCGAAGACCATGGGCTTAATCTCTTCGAAGCCCGGCAGCGGCTCGGGCGCCAGGTTAGCGGCATCCATGATTGTGTCGCCGATCTTGGCGTCCGCGACAGTCTTGATATTGGCGTAAACGTAACCCACTTCGCCGGCGGAAAGCTCCGGCAGCGGAATGGCTTTGGGCGATTGATAGCCCAGGCCTTCGACTTCGAACTGCTCTCCATTCGACCAAAGCTGGATCTTCTGGCCCATGCGCAACCTGCCGTCGATGACGCGCGCCAGAATGATTACGCCGCGATAGGGATCGAACCACGAATCGAAGATCAGTGCGCGCAGGGGAGCATCGACATCGCCACGCGGCGGGGGTATGCGCTCGACGATCGCTTCCAGCGTTTCGTGAATTCCTATGCCCTGCTTGGCACTGACCAGAATCGCTCCGCTGGCGTCGATGCCGATCACTTCTTCGATCTGTTCGCGGATGCGCTCGGGCTCGGCGGCAGGCAGGTCGATCTTGTTGATGACCGGAATGATCTCGAGATTGTGGTGCAGCGCGAGGTAGGTGTTAGCGAGGGTCTGGGCCTCGACGCCCTGCGACGCGTCGACCACCAGGAGGGCGCCTTCGCAGGCCTGCAGGCTGCGCGAAACCTCATAAGAGAAGTCCACGTGACCGGGGGTATCGATGAGATTGAGCTGGTACAGATTGCCGTTATCAGCCTCGTAATCGAGGCGAACGGCATGGGCTTTAATGGTGATGCCGCGCTCGCGCTCAAGGTCCATGGTATCGAGCACCTGCTCCATCATTTCGCGCTGGGAAAGCGCTCCGGTGGACTCGAGAAGACGGTCCGCCAGGGTGCTTTTGCCGTGGTCGATATGCGCAATGATAGAGAAATTCCGTATGAATTCGGAAACCATGCGGTAAGATGGGGCCTGAAAATTCAATTATCCCATATGACTCCAGGGACAGGATTTAGAGGCCGATGAGCGATCGTAAGTACACTTCGTTTGAGGGCGAACTGAAGGCGGATGGGCTGCGTTTTGCGATCGTGGTGAGCCGTTTTAACAGCTTTATTACCGACCGGCTGCTGGCCGGCGCGCTGGATGCTATCGAACGCACGGGCGGCGATGCGGCGGCGATCGATGTGGTGCGGATTCCGGGGGCGTGGGAGTTTCCCGTTACGGTGCGGGCGCTGGCGGCGCGCAGACAGGGCGAGCGCAATCGCTACGACGCCATTCTCTGTCTGGGCGCGGTGATCCGGGGCGACACGCCGCATTTCGATTACGTGGCGGGCGAGGCTGCGAAGGGGATTGCCACCGCATCGGTCGAAACGGGGATCCCGGTGGCGTTCGGCGTGCTCACCACCAACACGGTGGAGCAGGCCGTCGATCGCGCGGGCGCGAAGAGCGGGAATAAGGGTTTCGACGCGGCCATGTCGGCGATCGAGATGGCGAATCTGTTGCGCAGGTTGCGGGCGCAGGACTGAAATGGCCCGGCATCGCGCGCGGCGGCAGGCGCTTCAACTGCTCTTTGAGTGGGATCTGCGCCGCTTGCCGCTCGACGAGATCCTGCGCGGCTACTACGAATCGTTGCTGATGGATGACGAGAATCCGGTGCGTCCACGGAGGGACGCTTTCGCGGAGGGCTTGTTTCGCGGCGTCACGGAAGATATCGCTTCGATCGACGAGCGCATCACGAAGCACGCGGAGCATTGGAAGATCCAGCGCATGCCGGCGGTGGATCGCAATATTCTGCGCATTGCCGTGTATGAGATGCTGCGTACCGAGACTCCGCCGGCGGTGGCGATCGATGAAGCGCTGGAGCTGGCGCGGCAGTTTTCGGGGGAGGAATCGGTTCACTTTGTCAACGGGGTGCTCGATGCGGTGCGGCGGGAGTTGACGGCGGAAGCGGTTGGGAACAGCGCGCCGTGAGCGGTTTCGGGTGTTACACTCGTCTTCGAATCGGCGCGGGAGTAATTCAGCGGTAGAATGTCAGCTTCCCAAGCTGAACGTCGCGGGTTCGATCCCCGTCTCCCGCTCCATCTTTTCAACAACCTGCACAGGTTGTGAGATGGAAAAATCGGGCGTGATCGACGAGTTCGCCAGGGATGTCGCCGCCGCACTGACGACCGGCAAGGTCGCCGTGATCGCCGACATTTCCGAAAACCGGGTAGCGCCCGTGGACACCGAGATGGAGCGTATCGGCGGAGTCGTCTTCCGGCGGCGATGGCCCCGCGTCTTTCCGCGCGTCAGTGTCATGGCGCTGCGGGCGCAACGTTCCTCCGGGCGAGGCGCCCCGGTCGCGGTCCTCCGCTGCCGCCGTGCCGGTCGGGATCCGCTGCACCCGCGACAGCTAGGCTGCCGGGAAAATCTTCTTCATACTTACAATTTTCGACTCGTCCAGCTCGATGCCGAATCCAGGCCGATCCGACAACTCAATCTGGCTGTGCCCGTTATGTCCAATTGGATTCTTTTCGAAGTATTTGGTGCCCATGTGCATGGAGTGACGGTTCTCAACCAGCGGGCACACCGCTGGAGGCTGGCTTGCCACCACGTGCGCGAGCGCGTTTAATTTCATGTGATGGGGACTGACCTTGAGACCGGCCGCGGAGGCGATGGCGCAAATCCTCATGACCTCGCTGATGCCCCCGGCCCACTCCGGGTCCGGCTCCAGGATATCGACGGCGCCCGCTTTCACAAGCTCATAAAAGTCCCAGCGGTTATAGTTATGCTCTCCCGTAGCGATGGGGATCGTCGTCGTCTGCCGCAGACGGGGGAGCGTTTCAATCTGGCTGTACGTCTGGAACGGTTCTTCGAGCCAGCGCGGATGGTATTGTTCCACCGCCTTACACCATTTGATGCCGTACGGAAGCTCCCACCCCGTCAGGCCGTCGATCATGATGTCGTAATTTTCCCCGCAGACTTCGCGCAGGGTCTTCATCATGGTCACGTTGAACTCGAAGCCCTCGGGCCCGTTCCTCGGTCCCAGCGTGGGGAACCATTTCTGGGCCTTGAATCCCGCCTTCTTGACCCGGTCGGCGCCCGCCGCGATCGCGTCAATGGTGTTGACCGGCATTCCGATAGTCGTCGCATAGCAATCCACCAGTTTCCGCGAACCGCCGAGTAGTCTGTACACCGGCAGACCGCAGAGCTTCCCCTTCATGTCCCACAGCGTGTTGGTGATGGCGCTGACCCCGAACATGTAGGTTCCGGTGTACCTGTTATCCCCTGTCACCAGGCTTTCCCAGACGGTGTCGATGGCAAACGGATCCATGCCGACGACGCTGCGGATCTTCACGACCTCATCGACCACATTCTGGTCGTGCGGCCCGTAGAAACCCTCCAGGCCTCCGTCGGTGACGATCTTCATGTAGATACGGCTGGGAGTACCCCCCGCCGCACCCCGCCCCGATCCGGGAGGCGGCTTAACCATTCCCCCTTTCGGGTATTCTTCCTCCAGATATGCGTCGTACCGCTTTGCGTCGCCTGTGACCTGCCAAAGTTCAACGGCGGTAATTTTCAGATTGACCGATTTGGCCTGCGCCTGGAGTTGCCGGGCCTGCGCCTCGACCTCCCGCGAAAACAGCGGAATGGTTCCCACTCCCGCAGCCATCGAGAAAAACGAACGTCGATGCATGCATCTCCTCCCGTAATTGCTGTTGCCGCGTTGCCCTGATTTCCGTTTCGGCAGCGCAACCATTCACTCTATTACAACGAGATCGTCCCGCATTATGCGAGTCCATAAGCCTCCCGCGATCGCACGCCGAAACCGAATGACTCATTCGTCGGTTCAGGTTCTCCTTCAGCCCACTGGATGCGACCTCCGCTCGGGTCCACAATACCCGCATTCCGTAAGCCATCGGCCTCGCTGGACTTCCTGTTCACGGAAGCCGAAGGCGAATTCGCGCGGATCGAAATCGGTCGCGAGCCAACGCTTCTGGGCATCATCCGTCCCTTCGCTTCAGAAGGCTGAAGGGGAGCGCGGATCGGTTTCACGGTTCGGCTAGGCGACCACTACGGCGCGCTCCGACGACACGATCACGTGGGTGTGGATCGGCTCCCACACGGATTGCGATCGCCTGGTGGGCTCACGGCCGGTAAGGTCGATTCAGCGTAAGGGCGTGTTTCGAATACGTGCCGGATCGCCAGCGACAAGCCGACTTATGGTTACCTGTCGACGGCGACCGATCTCCGGTTAGGTTTGTCAGCGAGAACGAGAGGCCAATGCGTCGGAAATGCGCACGGCCTGGGGCAGGTTTGCGAGGCTACGCAAATAGCGGCGACGGACGTCCTCGTCGGACACATCGTGGCCACCCTGCAGAACTCTTTCGTTCACGCGAAGAACGCTGCGTTCCGGCGTGTCCAGACAGATGTAGACAAGATCTATCCGGAATCCGTTGATTTTCGCGTACCGCATTGTTTCGAGAGTCCGTCGGCTCGCCAGCGTCGTCTCGACCGCGAAACTCACCCGGGCGCCGAGGTAGTTCTGAATCCGGCGAACAACCTCGCGGCCGCTGGAGATGGCGGCATGGCGCGGATCCGACGGTCTCAGCCGGCGCGCAATTGCGTCAGGGTCAAGCAGGTTTTCGCGTCCCGCAAAATCTAACCCGCTGGTAATTGTGCTTTTGCCGGATCCATTCGGTCCGGCGATCACGATCAGGACCGGCAACTATCAGGCGGCGGTCCGCGCTAATTCGCGGATGATCTCGAAATTGCGCCCGCGCGGAGCGCCGGGAATGAAGCGGATCTCGAAGCGGCGACCGTCCGGCTGCTCCGTGATCTCGAGCCCCGTCCGGTCGTTCCGATAGAATACCGGAACACCTCGGGCCAACGCCTGATTGCGGGCGCGGTCCCAGGCTGCTTCGGCCTCGCGCGTGAATTCGGGACTGAGGATGTCGAGTTCGGCCACGCTGCCGCCTCCCTTTGTATGGTAACAGCGAAACGTGCTTCCGGTCTCGAGAACGCGGGTAGTGTGGTCTTGCGGGGCTAAAACTTCACTACCAGAAGGCGCAAGCGTGTTTGGCACACAATGCCGGCATGCCCAAATCGAAACGTAAGCGCAACCCCAAAACAGTTCTGCGACTTCCTGTTCCGGATTTTTCGGCGAGATGCCGACTTTTCGGGACTGATCCTGGGCGCTTGCTGGTAGAGTCCCGTATCATTGAAGTGGTATGGCTGGAGGATATATGGCCGAATTGGTGTTCGAGGCGGTGCAGGAAGCCGACGGCGGCTATTGCGCGGAGTGCCTGACGGAGAACATTTTTACTCGGGGCGACACCTGGGACGAACTGCGCCGCAACGTTATTGATGCCACGGCGGCGTTTTTCTTCGACCAGCCCCGCCCGCAACGGATTCGTCTTCACCTGGTCCGGGATGAAGTGTTGTCCGTCGCATGAAGCTTCCCCGGGATGTTTCGGGTGGACACTTTGCGAATTGGTTCGTTCCATTGAATTCTGCGCGCCGTGTCGAATCATAAGGGCGTTACACGCGAGGCGACCCTCGCGACGCTGCGATAAAATGTCGGCAAGCCGACTTATGGGGAGTAATCCCGACGGGACAAGAGTCAGGCGCAGGGAAGTGTGTGTTATCTTTGTGTACACAAGCATGCAAAGCGTAAGAGTGGGCATTCGGGAATTTCGCGAGAACCTGGCTTCTTATATCGAGTCGTCGACTCCTGTGGCGATTACGCGTCACGGTGAAACCGTGGGATTCTACGTTCCCGCGCGCCGCAAACGGCAGCAGGCGGATCTGGATGCTTTGCGCAAGGCGGGCGAGCAGTTAGACGCATTGATCGCCGCGGCCGGAGTCGGCGAAGACGAACTGATCGACGATTTTAAGAATGCCCGTCGCGGAGCACGGACAGGCAAACACTGAAGTGCTGGTGATCGATGCGAACATCCTGATTCGCGCAGTTTTGGGTGTTCGGGTGCGAAGTCTGATTGTGAATTAATGTCCGTGGCGAAATTGCGTCGCCCCCCTGATCTTGTCCCATCGTCCGCATTTCAGTCTTGATGCCGACTTATCGGGAGGAATCCGGATCGCGACAGATTTCAACCACGTTCTTCCCGTGTCGAGCAACGCTCCGTCTACAATGAGGAGGTAATATGCACGGCCTGGAACGAATCACGCGGAACGTGACAGTCATGGGTGGCAAGCCGTGCGTCCGCGGCATGCGGGTAACTGTGGGGATGATTGTGGGGCTGGTGGCTTCGGGTCGCACATTCGGCGAAATCCTCGCCGCCTACCCGTATCTGGAGGACGAGGATATCAGGCAGGCGCTGGCTTATGCCGCGTGGCGAGTCGAAGAGATTGAAGTGCCTTTGCCGGCTGCATGAAGTTCCTGATCGATATGAACCTGAGTCCCCTGTGGGTTCCCTTCCTGGGCGCCCACGGTTTCGGGGCAATCCACTGGTCGACCGTCGGCGATCCGCGGGCGCCCGATTCCGAAATCCTGGATTGGGCTGCGGCCGACAACTGCATCGTCCTGACACACGACCTGGACTTCGGCATGCTGCTTGCGGCGTTACGGACGGACGCGCCCAGCGTCGTCCAGGTGCGCTGCCAGGACGTCCTTCCAGCCTCTATCGGCGATACCGTTGTGAGAGCAATCCGGGCAACTGAACATCAACTGGAAGCCGGAGCTCTGGTTACCGTGGATTCTGCCCGCCATCGGATTCGACTGCTTCCATTTTGAAGATTCGACTCCGGGGCGGGATGCAAGAGGCTTTAGACTGAGAATTCCGGATTTTTCGGCGAGATGCCGACTTATGAGGATCTATTGGCCAGCGACGTCTTCAGGCCTCTCTGACTGCACGTGCATGATCTCTTCCTCGGCAACTCTCCTCAGGGCCACCAGGCTATGCCGGACGGTGTATAAGATCAGAGCTTCATCGACCGCGTCATATTCATGCCGATAAATATTCCCCGCCGCGGCAACCGCCGGCCAATCGATCTCCGGGTGCCGCTCCAGTAATTGTTCCGGGAGCCGCCGGGACGCCTCAGAGATGATCTCAAGTGCCCGAACTACTGCGTAAACGGTCTTTCGGTCCGCACGAAAAGCGTCAAGATCGAGTTCGGCGCAAAAGGAACTGATCGCATCGATGTTGTCCACAATATCGGCCAGTCGCTGGCCGGGATTCTTAGAAGGCATGAACGGCGTCGCGCAGGATGTTCGCCCTGATAAGCGGTTTCAGAGTTCGCCGATTCACTACGTCGCTCGGACCCGTAAGGATGTCGTTTATGTACAGCTTCATTCTTGCGTACTCGAAAATGCCCATCGGGCGGCTGTCGTCGAGTTCCACAAGCACATCGATGTCGCTGCCTGCGATGGCATCGCCACGCGCCACCGAGCCAAAGACTGCCGCGTGAGACACCCCCATCGCACGAAGGTCCGCTTCGTGAGTTCGCAGCGTTTCCAGCACAGATCGGAGATCCGGTTGCATAGCCCAAGAGGAGTTTAGCAGATGAATCCGGCAAACTTCCTCGAACGCCGTATCTCGGGAGGCTCGGCACTTCACCGCGATGCCGACTACACGTTCATATGGACTAGTTCCGAGTGGCAGAGGATCCGCTCAGAGGTGTAGGCAGCGCCTCAGCATACGAACGAAAACGTGAGTTGCGGTTTCCAGTTTCGGGGCGGCGAATTGCATCGAGCGATGCCGACATCCTGTTTGCAGTTCTTCTCAAAGGACACCGCTGCGAATGAAGAACGGGAGAAACTCATCTAGGAGCTTTACAGAAGGGTCCGCTTTGCTGCGAACGATCGCGCCATACCAGCAAGTGACCAGCAATGACGCCAGCTTCGGGGTATCTTGTGTAGTTGATGTTCCGCCTTCTATTTGAGCGAGTGAGATCACGTCGCTGACGTGAGTGATCCAGATGTCTGTGCCGCTAGCGATACGTTGCGCTACGGCAACGGGAATTGCTGTCGCTTCCGCAGCGAGGGTGGCCAGAAGTTGAAGCGGGGCCACTTCAACCGCTGGTGGTTTCAAGGCCAGGAAACTGGAGTGCTCTTTCAGGCGATGGCTCGCGCTGCGACCGGTTCGGGCGAGTGACTCATGAATCGCCTCGAACTGGCGATCGACAAGTATTGCCGCCAGGTCTTCTTTGCTCCTGAAGTAGTTATAGAAAGTGCCCTTAGGCGCGTTTATTGCAGAGGCGATCCGGTAAATGCTCGCCTGAACATAGCCGACGTCCTGAAACAGTTTGCCGGCGGCGCGCAGAAGCATTTCGCGCGGATCGTGCTCTCGATGTGAGGTCTCCCCCTGAACCGGAGGCATTCTTATGAATATTGGCAGGCTATCGCCCGTCCGTGGCTTGTCAAAAAGGACTGAATTTGTCGATTCGTGACGATAGTCTCAAACTTCTTTCTTTGGCTCTACAAAAGCCGTCCCCGAGGTGGTATATTTCTCGCTAATAAGGCGACCGGTCGTCTTATGTCTGGAGGTTGTTCCTGTGAACGATGCCGCTCACTCACCTGAAGCCGCAGCGAGCGCCCATGGCGCCCAGATGGCGAAGTATTTCACCATGAACCAACCACCCCATGTTGCAATCGATTCCGCGGTTTCCGTGGTCCGGCCGCAACTGGCGATTACCCGACTGATTGCGCGCAGCGGTATCCCGGAGCGAACCGCGTCCATCCCCCCTGAAAGGGCCTACGTTGTTTCGGTTCATCTGAATCATGCGAATTCCGGGGAATGGGAACTGTGGACCGATGCCAAATACACAAAGACCGGGGCATGGCCAGTGGGCGGAGTCGCCATGTGCGACCTCGAGTCGAATTCCAGTATTCGAAACCCGGGCCCCATCGACTGGGTCCATTTTCATGTTCCGCGGGCAACCCTCGATGCCCTTACGGACGATGCCGGAATGCGTCAGATTAAACGCCTCCACTGTGTTTATGGAACTCCCGACCCCGTTCTCCACCACCTGACGCAATCGGTTCTGCCCTGCCTGAACAGGCCGGAGATGTTCTCTCAGTTGTTCATAGATTCCTTCACGATGACGGTTTGTTCGCACCTAGTGGGGCGATATGGTCAGCTTCGCGAACCTGCACTGCAACTGAAAGGCGGACTGGCCCCGTGGCAAATGCGGCGCGCTGTGGAGTTGCTCCACGAGCACCTGGACGGCGAGTTAAAGCTTGAAATACTTGCCGCGGAATGCAGGCTTTCGGTCAGCCATTTTGCGCGATCGTTCAGGATATCGTTTGGGACCTCCCCTCATCGGTACCTGACTCTGCGGCGCGTTGAGATCGCGAAAGCGCTTCTGTCCGAAACGAACAGTTCGCTGGTGGAAATTGCGGCGCACACCGGATTTTCCGATCAGGCCGCCCTTACCCGGACTTTTGCAAACGTCGTTGGCGCGACTCCGGGAAAGTGGAGACGTGAACACTCACATCGCAGGATGTTCGTCGAGATACGCGAACGCCCGTCCTCTCCCTCACGCGAATAAATTCTTCGCTCCGCATTGGAAGCAGGAATTCACAAAAGTGGTCCGTGTTTTCAATAGTGCCGTGCCCGTTTCCGGTTACGATCCATTTCGTGTTCGATACTTCATACGATTCGCGGAAGCTCAAACCGAGAGGAGAATAACGATGACGAATATCAAGAACGTGGTTCTGGTGCACGGCGCATTCGCCGACGGCTCCGGCTGGAAAGCCGTCGCTGACATCCTGAAGAAGGATGGCTACAAGGTGTCGGTAGCGCAGCCTCCCGAGACGTCGTACGCCGACGACCAAAAGTACACGAAGGCCGCAATCGACGCTATGGGCGGCCCAGTGGTTCTGGTCGGCCACAGCTACGGCGGGTCCATCATTACCGAAGCCGGC
>JBEKAQ010000066.1:0-27513 GCA_050015835.1 Bryobacteraceae bacterium
GATCTCATTCGCAACCCCGGTCCCAAAGCCACCGACTCCCGCGGCAACTCGCCCCTCATGTATGCCGCCGCGCTCGGCAGTCCCGAAAGCATGCGCCTCCTCCTCGACGCCGGCGCCGACCCCAACCTCGCCAACCAATTCGGCGCCACGCCGCTCATGTGGTGCGCGGGCGATGCCGTCAAGGTCCGCATGCTGCTCGCCAAAGGCGCGCAGGTTAACGTTCGCTCGAAGCTGGGCCGCACCCCGCTGCTGGTCGCCGCAACCTACGATGGATCGACCGAAGCCGCCCGCCTGCTGATCGAAAAAGGCGCCGACGTTAACGCCGTCGATGAGGGCGGCGGCAGCGTTCTTGAACAAGCGGCCAATTCGAACAATCTTGAAGTGCGCGCCTCCTCATCGCCAAAGGCGCCAAAGTAAACGCCGTGGATAAAGCGGGCTTCACGCCCCTGCTCGCCGCCGCCGGCAACGGCGACACCAACGCGCCCCTGGTCAAACTGCTGCTCGAACATGGCGCCGCCGTCAACGTCACCAGTGGCGATACCGTCGAAACGGTCAAGAACGGCCCACTCGCGCTGGGGCATATGACGCCCCTCCAGCTGGCCGCCCAGATCGCTCCCTTCGAGACTGTTCAAGCGCTGGTTAATGCCGGTGCGGACGTGAACGCGAAAGACATCCGCGGCGCCACGGCGCTGGTCTGGGCCGTCGCCACCGACCGAACGGATCCGAAAGTCGTCCAGTTGCTGCTCGCGAAAGGCGCCGATCCGCAACTCGCGCTCGATTGGGTGCGCCGCAACCAGAACCCCGCCATCCTGCCGCTTTTCGGCCTCAAACCTGCGCCCCTTTCCGCCGTCTCCGGCCCCGCCCCCCGACGTAGCCCGGGCGAGGCCGTCATGAAGGCACTGGCTGTTTCGCAGCCCGTTGCCGGTAAGTTCATCGCCACCGGCGGCTGCGTCTCCTGCCACGCGCAATACCTCAACGGGCTGGCCGTGGTTTCGGCCAAAGCCGCATCCCTGAAACCCGACACCGCGCTTGAAGAGGCCGACACCCACGCCACCGTCAGCCTGCGCGGCGCCATGCAGGAGAGCTTTTTCCAGACGCAGGATCCTCCCGATGGCGTCGAGGGAGTGGGCTTTTCCTTTCTCCAGATGGCCGCCGAGAAAGCCCCGCCCAGCCTGCAGATCGATTCCATGATTCATCACCTCGCCGCCATGCAGCGCAAGGAAGGCGACTGGCCTTTCTTTGAGGGCCGGCCGCCTATCGAAGGCAGCGCCTTCAGCCAGACCGCGCGCGCCATTCGGGCCCTCCGCGCCTACCCCATCCCCGGCCGCCAAGCCGAGTTCGACGAGCGCATCGCCCGCGCCGCCGCCTGGCTCGAGAACAATCAGCCCCGTACCACCGAAGACCGCGCCCATCAGATCCTTGGCCTCGTCTGGGCCGGTCGCACCCTACCCGCCAATCGACTCCAGGAGCTGGTCTCAAGACAGCGTCCCGATGGAGGCTGGGCGCAAACCGATCAACTCGGCGCCGACGCCTGGGCAACCGGAGAAGTTCTCTGGGCGCTCCACGAATCCGGCATGGCGCCGTCTCATCCCGTCTACAAACGCGGTGTCGATTACCTGCTCCGCACCCAGCAGGACGACGGAACCTGGCACGTAGCCACCCGTTCCTTCGGCTTCCAGCCCTATTTCCAAAGCGGCTTCCCTTACGACCACGACCAGTGGATTTCCGAAGCCGGAACCGCCATGGCGACCATAGCATTAACTTACGCAGTCAACTAACTAAAAGGAGAAAAAAGATGCTGGGAGAACTGATAGCTCAGGGTGGCGGCAAGAGAAATGTCCGCCGCGTCCTGTCCACCGAGCCAATAGAGGTCGAAGTCACTTTTGAAGCGGCCGGCAAGGTGCTCGGCGTGGATTACATGGAGATTGGTACCTACACTTCCGAGATCCGGTCCGACGGAACCATTTACGGCGAAGGCCATGGCGTCCTGATGACGGCCGAGGGCGGGATCACCTGGAAGGGCGCGGGCGTGGGCGTCTTCAAAGAGCGCGGCGCCGTAAGCTACCGCGGCGCCATTTACTTTCACACCGCCGTTGCGAAGTTCGCCCAGCTCAACACCGTGGCCGGCGTCTTCGAATTCGAGGTCGACGAAAACGGTAACACGCAGACCAAAGTCTGGGAGTGGAAGTAGCTCAATTGCCTTGTGGGGCGGATTTCCGATCTGCCCTCAGGCTTTTATAAACCGCCTCGACAAACAGGTCCGTAGTCCACCCCGTGGTCGATCCATACATCGGATCGTAGTCCTCGGTAGGCCGCGCCGCCTTCACCTGATCGATCGTCATCCCCTTGTTGATCATGTCCTGAATCCGGTCGCGAACGATCGTCACCATATCGCGATACTCCACTACATCGGCTTCGTCGCACAGCCGCCCATGCCCCGGAATCACCATAGTGCCGCCTTCCTGCTTATCCGCCGGAACCGTGATGTCCAGAATCGTATTCAACCCATCGATCACGCCCTGCACATTGCCGCCGCGCTCCAGATCGATAATCGGATAGCGCACCGGAGTAAAAATATCCCCCGCGCTCACCACATCGGAGCGCCGGAAGAACACAATGCTGTCGCCATCCGTATGCGCCGCCGGCTGATGGAAGATCTGCACCGCCTCACCATTGAAATACATGTCCTTCTGCCCGACCGCATAGGTATCGGTGGGCAGCGCGCCAAATGGACTTCCTGCCGCGCTCATGCGGTTCAGCACCTCTTCGCGCGCGATCACCGCCGCGCCTTCCTGCGCGCCCGGCCCGATATCGGCCACTACCGTGCCACCCGCGATGGTGCTGCCCCGCTTCGCCAGCGCTTCATTGCCGCCCACATGATCCGGATGAACATGCGTATCGATGATGTACCGCAGCGGCTGATCGGGCGATATTTTTTTGATCTCGGCGAAAACCTTGTCCGCGTTTTGCGCGAGTCCGGTATCCACCAGCAGGACGCCATTTCGCCCCGCCTGGATGGTGATATTGCCGCCCGCGCCCGCCAGCATCGAAACATTTCCCGCTACCGGCAAAACCTCTATCGCAGCGGGTGGAGCCGGTGGAGAAGCCGGCGGAGGAGTCCAGTGACTGAACGTGCGCGCGGATGCCATCTTCAGCCGGTACTCCGGATACATTGTCTCCGCCCCGCCCCGCGCCGCATCCCGCGGCAATCCATACTTATCGGGAAATTCGTTCAGAAACGGATTGGTGCCCGGCAAATGATGCGGGATCGCCCCGCGCGGCCGCTGAATCTCCACCTCGATCTCGCATGGATACGGCGCAATTACCTGATCCGGATCGAGCACGAAATCCGTCGTCCGGATGAACGGCTCGGTTAAATACACGGGATCGGTAACGATCACCACCCACGTCAGAAGATTCCCATGCCGGATCCAATGCTCCACCACCGTCGCCCGATCGCTGCGCGGAATCCCGTTGCGCCGGATCCACCCGATCTTCAGATGCGTGGTGTAAATGGTGAGCACGCTGCCCTCCCACTTGCCGGTGGAAAATCCCTGCCAGGTATGGGGAGCGTTGGCCGACGGATGCGCGCGGCCATCCATCCAGATGGTGCGCTCCACACCCATCATCGAAATATGCGTGCGATATGCGATCACCTGCTGCGTATCCCGGTCGATCTCCTTCGTGATCCGCAGATTGGCCGGCCCGCGCGGAGAATAGTCGGACGGATGCGGCTTGCACTGATGCTCGGGAACGGTCAGCAGCGATGCATCCCAGGCATCGCCTCGCAGGCGCGCCGCGTTGTTGATGGGGAGCCCCAGGTAATCGCCGATCTCCGGACCCGGGCGCCGCTCCGGCCAATCCTCGTGATACTGCGGAGACCATTCGCCCGTGGGATCGATCTGGCAGAACGCCGGAACAATCGAGGCCACCCAAAAAATAAAAATCTTCCAATACATGAAATTTTGCAATTGCGTGGCAGGGCAGATTTCCGATCTGCCCGTCGCTCTTACTTCGAAGGCTTCAAACTCTTATAAACCGCCTCGATGAAATGGTCGTTGGGGCCGCCATAAAGCGGATCGTAATCCTCCGTAGGCTTAGCCGCCTTGACCTGCTCGAGCGTCATCCCCTTATTGATCATGTCCTGAAACCTGTCGCGGACAATCGTCAGCATGTCGCGATATTCCACCACATCGGCTTCATCGCACAGACGGCCATGTCCGGGAATCACCATCGTTCCGCCTTCCTGCTTTTCCGCCGGAATGGTCAGATCGATAATCAGATTCAGTCCGTCGATCATTCCCTGCACATTGCCGCCGCGCGTAAGATCGATGGCCGGATAGCGCTCGGGAGTGAAAATATCCCCCGTGCTCACCACATCGGAGCGGCGGAAGAAAACAATGCTGTCTCCATCCGTATGTGCCGCCGGCTGATGCAGAATCTCAATACCTTCGCCGTTGAAAAACAGATCCTTCTCGGCGCCCACATAGGTGTCGGTCGGCAATGCGCCAAACGGAACAGGCGCTTCATTCCCCGCCGGCGCGGCGCTCATCCGGTTGAGCACCTCTTCGTGCGCGATAATCGTGGCCCCTTCCGCGGCGCTTCCCCCGATGTCGCCCACCACGTTGCCGCCCGCGATGGTGCTGCCCCGTTTCGCCAGCGATTCGTTCCCGCCCACATGATCCACATGAACATGCGTATTGATGATGTAGCGCAACGGCTGATCGGGCGAAATCTTCTTGATCTCGGCGAAAATCCTGTCTGCATACGGAGCCAGCCCCGAGTCCACGATCAGCACACCGTTCCGCCCCGCCTGAATCGTGATATTGCCGCCCGCGCCCACCAGCATGTAGACGTTGCCCTGCACCTTCAAAACATGCAACTCGTTCAGCGGCGCATTCGCCGGCTGTTGCGCGAAAGCCAGGGCCGCACCGAAAGCCAACCAGGCCGCAATCCGCATTCCCGTCATTCTCATGAATCGGCTTCCCATATTACTTGCCCGCCGCCACGGTGCTCGGCTCCGGCGGCTTGGCCGCCGCCAGCTTCGCCCGGAACTCCGGATACGTGGTCTCCGCCCCGCCACGCGCGCCGATCTGGGGCAATCCATGCCTTGTCGCGAATTCCGTCAGAAACGGATTCGTGCCGGGTAAATGATGCGGAATGGCCCCGCGCGGCCGCTGGATCTCCACCACCGCCTCGCACGGGTACGGCGCAATCTGCTGGTCCGGCGCCGCAATAAAATCCGTGGTGCGGATGAACGGCTCCGTCAGGTACACGGGGTCGGTTATGATCACCACCCACGTCAGATAATTTTCATGCCGGATCCAGTGCTCGACCACAGTCGCCTTATCGCTGCGCGGAATCCCGTTGCGCCGGATCCACCCGATCTTCAGATGCGTCGTGTAAATGGTGAGCATATTGCCCTCCCACTTCCCGGTCGAAAATCCCTGCCATGTGTGCGCCGCATAGTCCGGCGGATGCGGCCGGCCATCCATCCAGATGGTGCGCTCCGGCGCTTCCCACGAGATATGCGTGTGGTAAGCCACCACCTGCTGCGTATCCCGGTCGATCTCCTTCGTGATGCGCAAATTGGCCGGGCCGCGCGGCGAATAATCGGATGGGTGCGGCTTGCACTGGTGCTCGGGAACCGTCAGCAGCGAGGCGTCCCATGCGTCTCCCCGCAGGCGCGCCGCATTATTGATCGGCAGTCCCGCATAATCGCCGATTTCCGGACCCGGAATGCGCTCTGGCTGATCCTCATGGAACTGCGGCGCCCACTCGCCCGTAGGATCGATCTGGGCCAGCGCCGGCACAACCAGCCCCGTCATCGCCATCCCGACCATCAACGACAGCGCGCATCCTCGAATGTTCATGTTCGACTCCAACCAAATACTTTATCGCAGAAAAACGACCTGAACCGCCACGTCAGGATTCTGCTCACCAACGCCGAATCCTGCAAGCCATGAAGCCGCCGTGTCGAATAACGTCGCATGATAGTGCCCGGTGGGGCAGATTTCCGATCTGCCCTCGGTTCTTCCGGGTAGCGGGACAGGATAAAACGCCTATGGCTGAATCGCAAAAGTGGGACACCTCTTATGAATGGAAAGCCGTAACCCTGCTGGGGCTCGGCTTCGGCCTGGTCGGTCTGGACCGCTGGATCATCGCGCCGCTCTTTCCCTCCATGATGAAGGATCTCGGCCTCGGCTACCAACAACTCGGCAACCTCATAGGCATCCTCGGCCTTTCCTGGGGCTTCTTCGCTATCGTAATGGGTGGCCTCTCGGACCGCATCGGGCACCGCAAAGTTCTCATCCCCGCCATTGTCCTGTTCTCACTGCTCAGCGGAGTCTCCGGCCTCGCCACCGGATTCATGAGCCTCATCCTCATCCGCGCCTTAATGGGACTCACCGAGGGATCCTTCTGTCCCACCAGTTTCGCGGCCACCGCCGAAGCCTCGGAACCGAAGCGCCGCGGGCTCAACCAGGGCCTCCAGCAAAGCACCTTCGCGCTCTTCGGCCTCGGCTTCGCGCCCATCATTGCCACCCAGTTGCTGCGTGTCGTCCCCTCCTGGCGCTACGTGTTCATGGTGGTGGCGATCCCCGGCCTGATCCTCGCCGTTCTCATGGCCATGGTGCTGCGCGAACTCCCCCACATCGCCAATAAGACCGAGCGCCCCGGCGGTCACAAGTGGTCGAAGATCTTCCACAGCCGCAACATTCTGGTCTCCATGTTCGCCCTCTTCTGCGCCATGTGCGGCGTTTTCGTATTGAGCGCGATGATGCCCAATTACCTGATCGACTACCTGCACCTCGATACCAGCCAGATGGGCTTCGTAACCTCCGCGCTGGGTTTCGGAGGCTTTATCGGACAGTTCGCCCTGCCCGGTTTATCCGACCATCTGGGACGCCGGGTCGTAGCCATCGGAGGCTTCCTCGCCACCGCCGGATTGATTCGCGTATTCATCGCCATCGGCCCCAACCCGGCGCTGTTGTTTGCCGTGCTGTTTGTGATCTCGCTCTGCTGCCTCGGCCTCGTGGCCTTGCTGACTGGCCCGATCGCGACGGAATCCGCGCCCATCGGCCTGGTCTCTTCAGCTATCGGCATCGTGGTAGGAGCCGGTGAAATATTCGGTGGAGGCGTCGCCCCGTCACTCGCCGGCTTCATCGCTCAGAACTACGGAATCCAGAACATCCTCTACCTGGCGCTGGCCGGCGTAATGGCGGGAGTGGTCGTGTGCTTCTTCCTCAGGGAAACGGCCCCGCGAAGGATCCGCCACGAAGTAACCGCAGCGGCCGCTGGTTAGCGTCAGGCTGTCAACCTGCGGCGGATTGGTAACCCGGTTGGTAACCCGCCTGCCCCTCCTGCCAAATCGTACGGATGTTAGCGCTGCGGATTCGGCCGTCGCGGCTGACAGGCGGCAAATCCATCGCCAGAGCCGTCGCCGCGATGATGCGGTCGGGCATATCGGGCACAAAATCGCGCGGGATCGTTCGCACATAAATCGCAACATCCGGATCCAGCGGCGCGGCCCGGAATCCAGCCTGAGGATTGCGCAGTGCCGAGGTCGGCCGGTCCAGCGCCGCCGGGGGCACCCGGCCTTTCTCAACCAGATACGTTGCCTCGACAAGGCAGCTCGATCATCCAGACGTACGGCACTCCGAAGGCGAGGTAATCGGCGATTCTCGATTCGATTCGCGCGATCTCCGGGCGAGAGAATTTCGATGCAGAGAAAGGCCGGCTCGCGGAGGAGCAGTTGCCCTTGCGCCGCGTGATTGCTATATCGGGAACCCGGTAACGACGCGGCGCCACCCGCATGCGCAGCTCGGGAAAAACATGAATTCCGGCCTCGCGGCGCTGGCTGTACAGCAAAACGCAGACCGCGCACTGGGCAGAGGAGTGTTCGAACTCCGCGGGGTTTCGTTCCCGTAGTTCTCACTCGATCCAGTCGCAGTCCGGATCGTAGCTGGTCGAGAGATATTCCTCGAGCGGGACGAGTGTGCCGACTGCCATGATGCAAAGTTTAGCTCTTCTTAGCTCTTCAGCTCCCCGCTACAATCGGGGTTGCCTCGCCAGATCACCTTCGAATTGCTCGCCGAATGCCCCGAAACGCGGGCGCGGGCGGGCATTCTGCATACCGAGCACGGGGACATCCCGACGCCGGTCTTCATGCCCGTGGGGACGCAGGCGACGGTCAAAGGGCTCACCCAGCGCGATCTCTGGGAAGAGTTGCATGCGCCCATCGTCCTCGCGAACACTTATCATCTGTTCCTGCGGCCCGGGCATGAACTGATTCGCGGTCTGGGCGGGTTGCACCGCTTCATGTCCTGGCCGGGGGCGCTGCTGACCGATTCCGGCGGCTACCAGGTATTCAGCCTCTCCGGCCTGCGCAAGATCACCGAAGAGGGCGTAACCTTCCAGTCGCATCTCGATGGCGATACGCACCGGTTCACGCCCGCCTCCACCGTGGATGTACAACTGGCGCTGGGCAGCGACGTGATGATGGTGCTCGACGAGTGCCCGCCGTATCCCGTCAGCCATGAATATGCGCGCGCTTCGATGGACCGGACCATCCGCTGGGCCGAACGCGCTTTCGTGCATTACCGGGAAAGAATCGCCGCCCGTGGCTCGTTGAGGGAAGCCGCGACGCGCCATGCCCTCTTCCCGATCGTCCAGGGGTCCATGTTTCCCGATCTGCGGCGGCAATGCGCGGAGCGGTTGCTCGAACTGGATGCGGACGGCTATGCGGTGGGAGGGCTATCGGTGGGCGAGCCGCGGCCGCTCAGCCTGGAGATGGTGGAGGCGAGCGAACCCGCCCTGCCCAAAGACCGGCCGCGCTATGCCATGGGGGTCGGCATGCCGCACGAACTGCCGGAATATGTGGCGCGCGGGATCGACATGATGGATTGCGTACTACCGTCGCGCAACGCCCGCAACGGCTGGCTTTTCACTTCCGGGGAAAGGGTGGTGATCAAGCACGCGAGGTATCGCGACGACCCCGGACCGATCGATCCAAACTGCCGTTGCTATACCTGCCGAAACTATTCGCGGGCGTATCTGCGTCACTTATTTCAAGCTGGGGAAATCCTTTTCGCATCGCTCGCGACGCGGCACAATCTGCAGCGCTACCTTGACATCATGGGTGAGATGAGGCAGTCTATCCTATTGGGCCAATTCCCCCTTTACCTCAAGAGCGTGCGCTCGAACGGCGAAGGCGCGGATCCGATCCCTGGTACGGCCTGAGATATCGGTACAGCCTGAGATTCCGACGTGCTTTTTTCTCTCTTTCTTCAGCAACAGCCGGCGAACTCGATCGCCTTGTTCGCGCCCTATATTCTTATCGCGCTGGTCTTTTATTTTCTTTTGTTTATGCCGATGCAGCGGCAGAAGAAGAAGCAGCAGCAGATGCTCGCCGATCTGAAGAGCGGCGACACGGTGATCACCAGCGGCGGGATCGTCGGTACCATTACCAGCGCGGACGGTGACACAATAGTATTAAGAGTCAAACCGGATAACCTCAAGCTCCAGTTCTCCCGCTCGGCGGTAAGCACCCTGGTACCCCCCGAAGGCTCGAAGTAATTCTCGCAATCGTATTTTTTGTATACTACTCAAGGCTAAACCATGCAACGAAACCTGACGGTCAGAGCGGTTGTGATTGTGGCGACCGTGCTCATCTGCATTTTTGGAATTATCGGATTTCCCACTTCAGTGGCGCAGTTGAAATCGAATGTGCAGCACCGCATCCACCTCGGGCTGGATCTGCAGGGCGGCAGCCACCTGGTGCTGGACGTACAGGTGCAGGATGCCGCCAAGACCACTGCCGACCACGTCATCGAATCGCTGCGGGATGAAGCGCGCACGCGCAATATCCCGATTGCCGGCTACGACCGCAACGACCCTGCGACGCCGCAGGAGACCGGCGATATTCAGGTCGACATCCACGGCGTCGACCAGACGAAAACGCAGGTCTTCCGCAACCTGATCGCCGAGAACTATCCGGATTGGATTCTTACGCCGGTGAACGCAACAGACTACCGGATGAATATGAAGCCGACGGCGGTGATCGATCTGCGGCGCAATACGGTGCAGCAGTCGATCGAGACCATCGACCATCGCGTGAACGAGCTGGGCGTGGTGGAGCCGACCATTCAGCCGTACGGCGACCCGGCGACGCAATCGTCGATTCTGGTGGAACTGCCGGGCGTAGCGGATCCGGCGCACGTCAAGGAGTTGATTGGAACCACGGCTCAGCTGAAGGTGGTCGAAGTGAAGGAAGGCCCCTGGAAAACGCAGGAAGAAGCGTTGGCCGCCAAGGGCGGGATTCTGCCCCTCAATACGGAGCTTCGCGAGTACGTTTCCGGGGTGGGCGGCGGCGGTTGGTATCTGATCTCGCGCACTCCCGTGATCACCGGGCAGGATATGCGCACGGCGCGCGCGGGAACCGATCCGGATCATCCGGGCCGGTGGGAAACCAGCTTCAATCTTTCCGCCGACGGGGCGCGGCGCTTCGAGAAGTTTACCCAGGCAAATATCGGCAATCGGCTGGCGGTGGTGCTCGACACGCAGATCCGCAGCGTGGCTACGATTGAAAGCGCCATCAGCGATTCGGGCCGCATCAATGGGCTGGCCACTACGGAAGAGGCTTCCGATCTGGCGCTGGTGCTGCGTACGGGCGCGCTGCCGGCGGGTATCAAGTACGGACAGGAGCATGTGGTGGGCCCGTCGCTGGGCGCGGATTCGATTCACGACGGCATTTATTCGGGTATCGCGGGCCTGATCGCGGTGATTTTCGTGATGCTGGTCTATTACCGGAAGGCCGGCGTGAACGCAGTGCTGGCGCTGTTGTTAAACACGATTCTGCTGATTGCCGCGCTGTGTTATTTCGGCGCCACGCTGACGCTGCCGGGAATCGCGGGCGTGATCCTGACCGTCGGTATGGCGGTCGATTCGAACGTGCTGATTTTTGAGCGGATACGGGAGGAACTGCGCACCGGCAAATCGATTCCGGCGGCGGTGGACGCGGGTTTCGGCAAAGCCTGGTGGACGATCGTCGATACCCACGTGACGACCATCGTGTCGTGTCTCTTTCTGTTTCTCTTCGGGACGGGTCCGGTGAAAGGTTTTGCCCTGACGCTGGTAATCGGTCTGGTGGCCAACGTATTTACGGCGGTGTTTGTGTCGAAGACGATCTTCGATTGGGAGCTTTCGCGCGGCCGGCAGGTTACGGCGCTGAGTATATAGGTTGTGGTAGTTTTAGTACGCGGTGAACGGGAACATTTTGTAAACAGCCGGTGTCATAGCTTAGTGGCACCGTTCAGCCTGGGGCGTTCGGGCGGGCAGTGATCAATGGAATTATTCAAACAGACGAATTTCGATTTTCTTCGGTATAAGTGGCACTTCATTATCGCTTCGCTGGTTCTGAGCGTATCCGGTATTGCGAGCCTGATTGTACACGGGGGACCAAGGTACGGCATTGAGTTCCAGGGCGGCATGCTGATGACGGCGAAGTTTCAGAGTGCGCCGCCGATCGAGGAGGTTCGCACCATTCTGTCGAAGGTTCTGGCGACGCCGCCGAGCGTGCAGACCTTCGAGAGCGGGTCGAACGAGATTGAGATCGGCGCGGCCTCGAGCGCGAACGCGAAGGATGCGGACGAGGAACTGGCGAAGAATCATCAGATCATCCTCGACACGCTGGCGAAGACTTTCGGCCAGCCGGCGAACGGCAAGCTGGATCTTAACAACGCCACGGCGTCGCAGATCTCCGACCGGCTGATGGATCCCCTGCAGCGCGCCGGGGTGCAGCTTTCGCAGCAGCAGGTACAGGATCTGGCGGCGGCGATCGCGAAGTACCGCGACCAGCACAGCGGGCTGATTACAAAGATTGACGATTTGCGCGCGGTTCCGGGCTTGACCGCGCAGGTGCTGAACGTATTGAATCGGGAATGCTACCTGGCGCCCTACACGGCGATACGCGGCTTTGAGATTGTGGGCCCTAAAGTGGGCTCCGATCTGACCCATCAGGCCATTACAGCCACGCTGCTTGCATTGGCCGGAATGTTGGTATATATCTGGTTCCGGTTCGAATGGGTTTACGGTGTGGGCGCGGTGGTTGCGGTGTTTCACGACACCATCATTACGATCGGAATTTTTTCCCTGTTGAACAAAGAAATCACGCTGACGGTGGTGGCGGCGCTCTTAACCCTGGTCGGTTACTCGATGAATGATACGATTGTCATCTTCGATCGCATACGGGAGAATCTGCACCTGAATCGCAGGGAAAGTCTGGCGGACGTGATCAACCGAAGCGTGAACCAGACGCTGAGCCGGACGGTGATGACTTCGGGATTGACGTTTTTGGCGGTGTTGTCGTTGTTTTTGTTCGGCGGGCCGGTGTTGCACGGTTTCTCGCTGGCATTGGTGATCGGTATTCTGATCGGGACGTATTCGTCGGTTTTCGTGGCCAGTCCGATTGTGCTGGCTTACCACGATTGGGACGACAAGCGGAAGAAGGCCGCGCCGGTGGCGCCCGTGGTGGCGACTCCGCGGCCGGGCGTTCCGAAGCGGCGGCAGGCTTGAGTCTGGTGAAAATGGCCAAGTAGTTATAGAGAGAGGAAAATGTTTGAACAAACCTTCGTTGACGGCGTAGGACGGACCAAGAGACCGTACACGATCCTGATTTCGGCTGCGGTTCAGCTGGTCGCGGTATTTATCCTCGTCATCATCCCGTTGATTTATTTCGAAGGGCTGCCGCAGGCGCAGCTTTCGACGCTTCTGACGGCCCCGCCGCCGCCTCCGCCACCCCCGCCGCCGCCTCCGCCGCAGGCGGTGAAAGTGGTTAAGGTGCAGCGGACACAGATCGATATGAGTCACCTGGTGGCGCCGAAGACCGTTCCGAAAGAAGTGAAGATGATCGTCGATGACGCCCCTGACGCTTCGGTCGGCGTGGTCGGCGGCGTGCCGGGGGGCGTTCCCGGCGGCGTGGCCGGCGGTGTGTTGAGCGGCATGCTCGGCGCGCCCCCTCCTCCGCCTCCTCCTCCGCCCAAGCCGAAGCCTGCGGCGCCCACCGCGCCCGTCCGCGTGGGTGGTAACGTATCGGCGGCGAATCTGATCCGCAAGGTGACGCCGGTGTATCCTCCACTCGCCAAAGCGGCGCGCGTGCAGGGTACGGTGAAGTTCGAGGCGGTGATCGCCAAGGACGGAACCATCCAGAATCTGCATCTTGTCAGCGGACCGCCGCTTCTGGTTCAAGCGGCGTTGCAGGCGGTTCAGCAGTGGCAGTACAGGCCGACACTTCTGAATGACCAACCAGTGGAAGTGATCACGACCATCGACGTCAACTTCACGTTGAGCCAATAGCGGCCAGAGTGAGTTTTCGCCGATGGTGAATTAATCAAATCAACTCGCAGGAGAAGAAAACGAAAATGCTTTTACACGTTCAGGTTTGGGCGATGATGCTTTTGCAGGAAAGCGGATCGCCGCAGTGGGATTTCCGGCACCTTTGGGGAAACATGGGAACTCTCGCCAAGTGCGTGGTTATCGTCATGTTTCTGATGTCGGCGTGGTCGATCGGCGTTATGATCGACCGGCTGATGGCATTCAACGCGGCGCGCAAACAGAGCCGGGCATTCGCTCCGGCGGTAGCGGGCGCATTACGCGAAGGCAAGCTCGACGAAGCGATCAAGATCGCCGACCGCTATAAGAAGAGCCACCTCGCCAAGGTTGTGGTGGCGGGTCTGCAGGAATTCCAGGCCCATCAGGGCAGCACGGAGATTTCGGGCGAAGAGATGGACGCTTCGAAGCGCGCCCTCGAACGCGCCGAGGCCATCGTGCACGCGGAGCTGAAGCGCGGCGTCAGCGCTCTCGCGACCATCGGTTCCACGGCTCCGTTCGTGGGTCTGTTCGGTACCGTCGTCGGTATCATCAACGCGTTCAAGACGATGGCGGCGGAAAAGACTCCCGGTATCGGCGCCATCGCGGGCGGTATTTCGGAAGCGCTGGTAACCACCGCTATCGGTCTGTTCGTCGCGGTGCCCGCCGTCTGGATGTACAACTACTTCACGGGCCGTGTCGATTCGTTCGACGTCGAGATGGGTAACTCCAGCTCCGAACTGGTCGATTACTTCCTGAAGCGTACGCAGGCTCGGGCCAAGGTTCGCTAGCGGCAAGGGGAAGCGTAAAAAGCGAAGCGAGTTGATTTGGGACTCCCGCGGCGGCCAGCCTCCGCCGCGGAGAGTTTTATCGGTCGCTCAACAGGAGAGAAAAGATGGAACTAAAGAAAGCTCCGCCGCCGGTATCGGATATTAACGTCACCCCCATGGTGGACGTCATGCTCGTGGTTCTGATTATCTTCATGGTCATTACCCCGATGCTTTCAAAGAGCGTCCCCGTGAACAAGGCGCTCACGCGGAATCCGATTACCATGCCGGACGCGGATAAAGAAGATGCGGTTATTGTGGCGGTTACGCGCGACGGCCAGGTGTTCCTCAGCCCGGGGCTGAAGAAAACGGAAGTAGCCGATCTGGCGCCCCAGGTGAAGGATCTGCTGCAGGGACGGGCGAGCAAGATGGTATACATTAACGCCGATGCACGGGCCAAGTATTCGATTGTGGAAGACGTGGTCGACAACCTGCGCGCCGGCAGCGTGGATGAAGTAGGTTTGCTGACCGAGCAGGTGCTGGACAATCGCAGGTTGCAGTTGATGAAGAAGGCAGGCGGCGGGCTCTAGGGAGTCGGGCGCCGCGAGAAAGTTTCCCCGCAAGGGATCGGAATCCAAGGAGCTATATTTTATGGCAATGGCAGTTGGCGGGTCCAGCAGTGGTCCGCAGTCCAGTATCAACATGACGCCCATGATTGATATTCTTCTGGTGCTGCTGATTATTTTTATGGCGATTTCGCCGGTCGCGCCCCATGGACTGGACGCGCTTGCGCCGCAGCCTCCCCCGCCTAATCAGAAAGAGAATCCGGCCGACGACCGAACCGTCGTGATCGTGATCGACAAAGACGGAAAGTTCAAGATTAATCAGGACGACATCCAGCTGGACAAACTGGAAGACCGGTTGATCGACATCTTCAAGACCCGCGCCGACAAAACGGTGTTCGTGAAGGGCGATCCAGACCTCGAATTTCAGACGGTCGCGACGGCGATCGATATCGCGCACTCGGCCGGTATCGATAAGGTTGGGCTGATGACTCCCAAGGTGGAGGAAGGCCATTGATGCCTGGGATCCGGATGCGCCAATTTCAACCGAATTTTCGAACGCTGGCTACTGCCGGATTGTTGGCGGCAGTGGCGCTTTTGAGCACGGGTTGCGACAAACTCAAGGCCCGCGACAACATCAACTCCGGGACCGCCGCCTTCAAAGCGGGGAATTTCGCCGAAGCGGCGGACCACTTCAAGCTGGCCCAGGAGTTGGATCCGAAGCTTCCTAACGTACGCATCTACCTGGCGACGGCCTATCTGCAGCAGTACATCCCCGGCACGAACACGCCGGAGAACAAGAAGTACGCCCAGGAGGCGATGGAACAACTGCAGGAAACTCTGAAGGACGACCCGAATAACCTGCTTGCCACCGAATATGTGGCCAACATCTACTACCAGATGAACGATTTTCCCAAGGCCGAGGAATGGAACAAGAAGGTTACCCAGCTCGATCCCAAAAACAAGGAAGCCTATTACACGCTGGGCGTGATTCCCTGGACTAACTTCTTCCAGGCGGACCGCGCGGCGCGCTTTAACGAAAAGATGCGGCCGGAAGATCCCGGTCCGCTCAAAGACGCCAAGGAAAAGGCCGAACTCAAGGAAAAGTACTGGGGCACCCTCACGCAGGGACTCGAAGACGAGAAGAAGGCTCTGGCGATCGACCCCGAGTATGAGAACGCGATGGCCTACATGAACCTGCTGATTCGCTATCGGGCCGATCTGGACGATACCAAGGAGCAGTACGAGGCGGACATCAAAGAGGCCAACGACTGGGTCGACAAGAACCTTCAGACCATGAAGATCAAGGCGGCCCGGAAAGCGGCAAATCCGAACGCCAAGCAGTAACTCTCAGGATTCCTCGGGCAAAGGGGCGAGTGCCGGAATCGGCATGCGCCCCTTTTTTATTGGCTTGCAGGCGGATTACCAATCCGCCGCTGGTTAAACAACCTGCTCCGCGGTGGAGTGAACGTTAGAATGGTTACGTGCCTTCTGTTCCCGGGGTCGAGACGCCACCTGTAGTACCCCCGCCGCAGCCGCCGCGCGTATCCCCGGTGGTCGAGAGTCAACTCGAAAAGCTCCTCGAAACCATTCGCGAAGCCCGGCCGAAGGACGACCTCGGGCCCATCGAAAAGGCGTTTCAGTATGCGGCCCAGTTTCACGCGGGGCAGTTGCGCGTCTCGGGCGAGCCGTACCTTCTGCACCCCCTTGCGGTAGCGCAGATTCTGGCTGGAATGCGCATGGACGTGGTCAGCATCGTTACGGGCCTGCTGCACGATGTGGTGGAAGACACGGCGGTCACGTCGGCCGACGTGCAGAAAAACTTCGGCGAGGAAGTAGCCCGCTGCGTGGACGGCGTCACCAAGCTGAGCAAGATCAATTTCTTTTCCGCCGAGGACCGCCAGGCCGAGAACTATCGCAAGATGCTGCTGGCGATGGTGAACGACATCCGGGTCATCATTGTCAAGCTGGCGGACCGCCTGCATAACATGCGGACCCTGGCCTGCCTCAGCCCGGAGCGCAGGGAGCGCATCGCAAGAGAAACGCTCGAGATCTACGCCCCCATCGCGCACCGCCTCGGCATGGGCAAGGTGCGCGGCGAACTGGAGGATCTGTCGTTCCAGTATCTGGATCCGGAAGCCTACGCGGAGATCTCGCACGTCATCGAGAGCCAGCGCACGGCCAACGAAGAGTATTTGGAGCGCATGCGCCGCACGGTGGAGTCGGAACTGCGGCGCGAGGGTATTCCGGCGCGCGTGGAAGGGCGCGTGAAGCGCGCCTTTTCGGTGTATCAGAAGCTGAAGCGGCAGAAGATCCCGCTCGAGCAGGTGTACGATCTTTTCGCTCTGCGCATCATCACCGACTCGGTGAAGAATTGTTACGGGGCGCTGGGCGTGATCCACAACGAATGGCGGCCGGTGCCGGGGCGCATCAAGGACTTCATCGCCATGCCGCGCCCGAACCTTTACCAATCGCTGCATACTTCGGTGGTGGGTCCGGACGGCAAGCACTGCGAGATTCAGATCCGCACCGAAGAGATGCACCGCATCGCGGAGGAGGGCATCGCCGCGCACTGGAAATACAAAGAGGGCAAGCGCGGGGCGCAGGACGATCAGCGGGTGGCGTGGCTGCGGCAACTGGTCGAGTGGCAGCAGGAGATGCGGGATCCGGGCGACTTCACCAACACGCTCAGGCTCGATCTGTATCCGGAGGAAGTTTACTGTTTCACGCCCCGGGGCCGCGTTATCGTGCTGCCCACGGGAGCGAGCCCTATCGACTTCGCATACGCGGTGCATTCCGAGGTAGGCAACACCTGCGTGGGCGCGAAAGTCAACGGGCGCATCGTTCCTTTGCGCTACGAGATTCGTAACGGCGACGTGGTCGACGTGATGACGCAGAGCGGCCATCTGCCGAGCAAGGACTGGCTTTCGATCGCCAAGACGGCGCGCGCGCGCAACAAGATCAAGCACGTCATCAACGCCAACGAGCGGGAGCGGGCGATCGAGATCGGGCAGAAATATCTGGAGAAGGAAGCGCGGCGCCTGGGCGTGCAACTGGCGCGCATCCAGCGGGCGGAACTGGAACGCGTAGCCGCGGAGTATGGGCTGAGCAAGATCGAAGATCTGTACGCCAGCCTCGGATACGGGAAGTTTTCGGCGCGTCAGGTACTGCAGAAATCCGCGCCCGAGCAGGTGGTGGAGGAAGCAGCGCCCACCCCGGCGATCGAAACCACGACTCCGGCGCCGCGCAGGGACGACGATTCGGTCATCAAGGTTCACGGCATGGGCGACGTAATGGTCTACCGGGCCAAATGCTGTAATCCCATTAAGGGCGAGGCCATTGTGGGCTACGTGACGCGCGGAAAGGGAATTGCCGTGCACTCGCGGGCCTGTCCGAATGTGCAGAACCTGCTGTACCATGCGGAGCGCAAGATCGAGGTGGAGTGGGAACGCAACACGAAAGATACCTTTCCCGTGCGCATCATCGTGCAGACGGACGACCGGCCGGGCATGCTGCACCAGCTGACGACCATCCTTGCCAATGAGAACACCAACGTGCGCAGTCTCGAAGCCAAGACGGATTTCACCAGGGGCGGCGACGCGGCATCCGTCGAAATGACCGTGGATGTGCGCGACAAGAAACAGCTGGAAAAACTCTGCAGCGCGATGCGGCGCGTTTCCGGCGTGCGCGACGTCGAGCGAACGAATCACCAATGAAGACCACTCCCTCACGGTCGCGGCTCGGTAAGAAGTACTTCGTCCCGGCCACACCATCGTTACCGAGCCGCGACCGTCGGGGAGTGGTCTTCTTAAACTCATGACACAGTTGAGCACGGACCCCGAACACATCGCCATCTCGAAATCGAAAGGCATCGAGATCGACTGGAAGGACGGCCATCACAGTTCGTATTCGACCGATTACCTGCGCGACTGGTGCCCCTGCGCGAGTTGCACGGGTGCGCACGGGACCGAGCCGCGTCCAAAAACTTCGAGCGCGCCCCACGCGGGGACGAATCCTTTCCCGATGTACAAGCCGAAACTGAAGATGCTCTCGATCGAACCGGTGGGCACGTACGCCATGCGGATCGAATGGAACGACGGGCACAATACGGGAATCTATTCATACGATCATTTCCGGCATATCTGCCCGTGCGCGGAATGCAGGGGGTCCGGGAACGGCGCATAAATGGCGAAAAAAATAGCGGTGGTGGAAGACGAGGCCGAACTGGCGGCGCTGATCGAATACAACCTCACCCGAGGCGGTTTCCAGACGCACATCTTCGACGGATCGGATGGGACGTTCCGCGGACTCGAAGCGTTGCAGCCGGATCTGATCGTTCTCGACGTGATGCTTCCGGGGCAGGACGGATTCGATCTGTGCCGGCGCATCCGCCAGGGCGGCAAGCTGGCGCGCACGCCGGTGATCTTTCTCACAGCACGGTCGGATGAGGTAGATCGCGTACTGGGGCTTGAAATCGGCGGCGACGACTACATCACCAAACCTTTCAGCCCGCGCGAATTGGTGGCGCGGATCAAAGCGCATCTGCGCCGCAGCGAAACGGACCTGGAGCCGAAGGCGACGCAATTGACGATGGGGCCTTTCCGCATCGATCCGGGCGCGCGCCGCGTTTATCAGAACGATCGCGAGATCGAACTGACGTCCACGGAATTCAAGCTGCTCGAGTTCTTTATCAGCCACGCGGGACACGCCTGGTCGCGCGAACAGTTGTTGCGGGAAGTCTGGGGCGAACAGCATTTCGTTACACCCCGAACGGTGGACGTTCACATCCGCCGTCTGCGCGAGCAGATCGAGGAAAAGCCCGACGAGCCGGAGTTTCTGGTAACGGTTCGTGGTTTTGGATACCGTTTCGAAGTCCAGTGACCCTCTGAACCCAACCGCAACTTCATTCAGAGTTTACGGCGCGGTAACCAGCCTGTAACGAATTGACGGCTACGCTGAAAGTGCCGTGACAAAACGAATTGTCCTCATCGAAGACGATACCGATCTTTACGCGTTACTGAAATACAACCTCGAGAAAGAGGGCTTCAGTCTCACCGGGTCGCAAACCGGCCGCGGCGCGCTCGACATGTGCCGCCGTACCCGTCCGGACCTTGTTCTGCTGGACATCATGCTGCCCGATTCCGATGGGCTGGATATCTGCAAGGGAATCCGCAACGATCCGGAGCTGGCGCAGACGCCGATCATTTTCCTGACGGCGCGGGCTTCGGAGACGGATCGTATCGTCGGGCTGGAACTGGGCGCTAACGACTACATCGTCAAGCCGTTCTTTATCCGGGAACTCATCGCGCGCATCAAGCTGCAGTTCCGAACGCAGACGGCGCCTTCGCGTGTCCTGAAGGCCGGCGACGTGGAGCTGGACCGCAGCAGTTGCCAGGTGAAATTGCAGGGCGAACCGCTGGCCGTGACGGCCACCGAATTCAGGCTGCTGGAGTTCCTGATGACGCGTCCCGGCGTGGTGTTCAGCCGCGAACAATTGTTGAACGCCGTATGGGGACAGGACCGCGCTATCACGGACCGGACGGTGGACGTCTATATCCTGCGGCTGCGCCAAAAGATCGAAACAGACCCGGCCGCGCCTCGCCTGATCCATTCGGTGCGGGGATTCGGCTACTCGTTCGAGCCGCGCGGCGCCGCGTCGCGTCCGAACGAAGTCGCTCTTGAAGTAGCCAGCTAGGACGTGCGGCGAAAGCCGCGTATCTTTGCCCCCGTAAACTTGTCACCGGCGTGATACGCTGGCCGAGGGTGGCAACCGACCTAATCGAGATCGATCCGCAGGAACCCTCCCCGGAAGCGCTGGATCGGGCTGTGGCCGCGATTCGCAGCGGACGCGTGGTGGCGGTTCCGACCGACGCTCTTTACACCCTGCTGGCCGATCCCTTCAGTCTGCCCGCCGTGCGCAAGATCTATCAGGCAAAGGGCCGCGAAAATCACCGCGCACTGCCCCTGCTGGTGCGCGACGCTTTGATGGTGGAGGATCTGGCGCGCGATATTTCAACGCGCTTTGCGCTGCTGACGCGCAAATTCTGGCCGGGGCCGCTGACGATGATCTTGCCGGCGTCTCCGCGCGTGCCTCTGCGGGCGACGGGAAACACCGGGCGTCTGGCGGTGCGGCAGGCCCGGTGCATCCTGACCGATGAGCTGATTGCGCGGCTCAACCAACCGGTGGTCGCGACCAGCGCGAATATTTCGGGCAGGCCCACCTGCCGAAGCGGGATCGAGGTCTTCGGGGTGATGGACGGGCGCGTGGATCTGGTGCTCGACGGGGGTCCGTGCGAGGGCGTGGGCGCGACGACCGTGGACATCACGGAACCGGAATGGCGTTTGATCAAGGAAGGGGCGATCGGGGACAAGGAGATCGCCGCGTGTCTCGAAGCGGCCGAGTGACGCACGGGGGCGGCCCGATTTAACGACCCCGAGATGGGCACCCGATCGCGGCCGCCGTGCCGGTTTTCCAGAACTGGCGTCTTTGGCGATTGAAGCGGCTCCGCAGGCCGCTTCTCACAGTGCTTCCGGCGCCGAGCCCAGCGTGACTACAACCTTCGACGTCTTGCCGCCGCGTAAGATCGTCAGAACCAGCTTGTCGCCGGCTTTCTTCTGATTCAGGGCGCGGCGCAAGGCGTCCTGCGCTTCCACGGGCTTTCCGTCGATCTCGGTGATGAGATCGCCACCGGTGCCGATTTGCAACACCCCTCCCGCGATCACGGAACCGGTGGGTCCGTGGATGCCAGCCTCTTCCGCCGGCGAACCCTCGTCAACCGACTGCACAAGCAGGCCGCCCGACGCGGGCAGGCGCAGCGCGCGCGCCAGATCTCCGGCTACCGGATAGACCTGCAAGCCGAGCGTGGGACGCGAAATATGCCCGGTAGTATTGAATTCCTCGAGCATCGCCTTGACGCGATTGATGGGCATGGCGAAACCGATGCCGATACTTCCCGCTTCGCCGCTGGCGGTCTGCGATCCGAAGATGGCAGTGTTGATGCCGATGACGCTGCCGCGCGAATCGAGCAGGGGACCTCCGCTGTTGCCGGGATTGATGGCCGCGTCGGTCTGGATCAGGCCTTCGAGATTGTTGCCGTCCTCGTTTTGCAGGCTGCGGCCGAGCGAACTCACGATGCCGGTGGTGAGGGTGCCCGCGAGCCCGAAGGGATTGCCGATGGCAAGCACTTTCTGGCCCACCAGAAGGTTGTCCGAATCGCCGAGGTGGACGAAGGGGAGCTTACGGTCGGCGCGGATCTGCAGGAGCGCGAGGTCGTTGCGGCGGTCGACGCCCAGCACACGGGCGGTGTATTGTTTCTGATCCTTCTGGTCGGACAGCGTCACCGTGATGTTGCGCGAGCCCGTGATCACGTGGTTATTGGTCACGATCTCGCCCTCGTCGTTGATGATGAAGCCGGAGCCCATGCCTTTGCGCGGGTAGACCTGAAAGAAAAAATCGCGCTCGTAAACCACGCTGGTGACGTTGACGGTGGCGGGGCTGTTGGCCTTGTAGATATCGATATTGTTCTGTTCGTCGGCGCCGAAGCCGCCGGCTCCGTGGGCGACCACCGGATCCGACCACAGCTTGCCGCTGGCGGACAACGGCCGGACGATGCGCCGCAGGTCCCAGTTCGAATGCGCGGTGGTATACCAGAAAGCTCCCACCAGAAACAGCGTGAGCACGAGTGCGCGTGGTCTCATGATTCGAGTGTCCTCAGATCCTCATAGACTATTTTAGTTTGGCGCAGAGTATCTTCCTTCGTGCCCGTGGTGTCGATGACGTAATCGGCGAACTCGCGCTTCTTCTCGACAGGTAGTTGGCGTGCGAGCCGCGCCAGAACATCGGTCATGGTGGCATCCGGCCGGTGCATCGCCCGCTCGATCTGTTGCTCGCGCGTGCAGCAGACCACAATCAGCTTGTCGCACTGTCTGTAGCCGCCGGTCTCGATCAGAATGGCGGCAACGTAGATGACGATGGCGTGGGGGTCGCGCTCGCCGATCTCGCGGAACAGGCGTGCGGCGCGCTGCTGAACGGCCGGGTGAACGATGGCGTTCAATCTCTCGAGCGCCGCGGGATCGGCGAAAACCAGGGCGGCGAGGCGGGGCCGGTCGATAGTTTCCTGGTGGTTCAGAATTTCCGGCCCGAACTCGGCGACGATGCGGGGATAGGCCTCGCCTTCGGGCAGCATGACTTCGTGACCCAGCGCGTCGGCTTCGACGACCTCGCAACCGAGATCCTGGAACGCGGCGGCCACAAAACTCTTGCCGCAAGCCAGACCGCCGGTCAACCCGGCAATCAGCACCCTGCCAGCCCCGTGCGCCGCTCCGCCGCTTCGATGGTATTTTGCATCAGCATGGCGATGGTCAGCGGTCCCACGCCGCCGGGAACGGGAGTATAGGCCGATGCCATGCGCGCCATATCGCCGGGATGCACGTCGCCCACCAGCAGGCTGCCACGCTTGTCGAAGTTCGCCATGCGGGTAGAGTCGAAGATTCTCTCCGCTTGCGTGCGATCGACGATGGTGTTCATGCCGACGTCGATTACGACCGCGCCAGGCTGGATGTAATCGGCCGTGATCATGGCGGCGCGTCCCATGGCCGCCACCAGAATCTCGGCGGTGCGGCAGACTGCGGGCAGATCCCGCGTTCGCGAGTGGCAGATGGTGACGGTCGCGTTCTCGTGCAGCAGCAGAAGCGCCATCGGTTTGCCCACGATATCGCTGCGACCCACCACTACGGCATTCCTCCCGGCGAGGGGGATCTCATAGCGCTTGAGCAACTGAATAATTCCGGCCGGTGTGCAGGGCTTCAGACCGGGGCGTCCGGTGGCGAGCAAACCGACGTTCAAAGGGTGGAAGCCGTCCACGTCTTTCTCAGGCGCCACGGTGAGGAGAACCTTTTGGGAATCGATCTGCGCAGGGAGGGGTAGTTGCACCAGAATGCCATCGATTTCAGGACGCTTGTTCAGAGCGCGGATGAGCGTGCACAGTTCCTCGGTGCCGATGGACGCGGCGGGCGTGATGGTTTCGTGATAGATGCCCAGTTCGGCAGCAGTTCGGGTCTTGCTGCGCACGTAGACCTCGGAAGCTGGATTGTTGCCCACCAGAACTACGGCCAGGGAGGGCGGGCGTCCGCTGCGCCGGAACATACGCTCCACGCGCGGGCGGCATTCGGCCTTGATCTGATCGCGGACGCGGTTCCCGTCGAGAATGTGAGCCACCAGACCAATTTAGCGAATACAGTCCGTGGTAGCATAGTCCGATTCCCGGAGCGGACGCCGGGCTGAGGAAATGAGTGGGGGAGGGAAAACGTGTTAGTATCGGTACTGAGGGAGGCGAGCAGTTGCTGCTGCCCGCCCCCTTCGGATTTACCTAAACATCGATATCGATGTGAAGTTTTGGTCCGGCGTTTCCTGATTAAGACCAGGATCGGCAACAGTACCAGAAGGTCCATAGGCAACCTCCTTTCTACTCCGGTAGATTCTGCGAACCCCGCGCTCTCCGCGGGGTTTTGCATTTGGAGTCCGGCTCCGCAAACCGCGCTTCGCCGAACCAAGAGTAGAACCTTCATCCTACGGGGAGAATGGCGGCGATCCAATATGCCTCCAACCGCCGAAGGGGTAGGTGGGACTTCGCCGCGCGCATCGGGATATCATTGAATTGAACCGCGAATTGGTCCACAACGCGTCCATAGTAAAGAAGTCCCTCCCGTATGCAATCGAAATCAGGCCCACAGTCGGGCGTCAATGCATGGCTCGAAGAAGAGCTGATGCAGGAGTATGAGCGCGATCGCGCCTCTGTCGATCCGCTTTGGAAATCGGTATTTGAACATAATGGCGGCGTGTCCCACGGGAACGGCGCTCCGGCCCGTGCAGCCAACGGCGGCGGCGTTCTGGCCGCCCTGCCGGCGCCCGCGCTCGCTGAGCCCGGCTTATCCGCCGCGGAAGAACTGATGCCCCTGCGCGGCGCTCCGGCCCGCCTGGCGGAGAACATGGCCGCCAGCGTAACCATTCCGCTCGCCACCTCCCAGCGCGTCATACCGGTCAAGGTCGTCGACGAAAATCGGCGTCTCATTAATCACCACCGCGGCCTGCTCGGCAAGAGCAAGGTGTCGTACACGCACCTTATCGGATGGGCCGTCATCCGCTCGGTCGAAGCGAATCCAGCGCTCAATCACGCTTTCACCTGGAACGGCGCCGGCGAGCCTTTCCGCGTGGTCAAAAAGGAAATTAATTTCGGGCTGGCAGTCGACGTGGCGGGCAAGAACGGCGCCCGCAGCCTGGTGGTTCCCAATATCAGGAACGCCGGCGCGCTGAACTTCGGGGAATACATGGCCGCGTTTGACGATTTGGTAGCCCGCGCGCGGTCGAACAAACTCACCCCGGCGGATTTTCAGGGCACAAGTATTTCGCTCACCAACCCCGGCACCGTGGGCACTGGCGCTTCCATCCCGCGGCTCATGGTGGGCCAGGGGGCCATCATTGCGGTCGGCGCCATGGACTACCCGGCGGAATATCGCGGCGCTTCGCCCGACACCATCGTCTCGCTGGGCATCGGCAAAGTGATGTCGGTCACCTGCACTTACGATCACCGCATCATCCAGGGCGCGGAATCCGGTATGTTCCTCGGCAAGCTGCAGTCGCTGCTCGATGGGGAAGATAACTTCTACGACGAGATCTTCGAGGCTCTGCGCGTACCCTATACGCCCGTGACGTGGGCCGGCGACAAGCTTCCCGCCGCCGCCGTGGCCGAACCCTCGCCCGAGGTAGTCAAGGAAGCCGCCGTAATCCAGCTGATCAACGCCTATCGCGTGCGCGGGCACCTGCTCGCCAGCCTCGATCCGCTGGGCTCCGAGCCCGAATACCACGCCGAGCTCGACCCGCTGACCTACGGACTTTCCATCTGGGATCTCGACCGGCATTTCTATTCCGGCTCCCTGCAGCATGCGTGCGGCAATCGGAAGCAAGTGCCGCTGCGCGAGATGATCGATCTGCTGCGCGCCACCTACTGCGGCAAGATCGGCTGCGAATACATGTATATCCAGCGGCCCGAAGAGAAACTCTGGCTGCAATCGCAGATGGAACTCTATACCGGCATCTGGCCGAAGGAAAAGGAAGAGCGCCTGCGCATTCTCGAAGATCTGCTGCGCGGCGAGGAGTTCGAACATTTTCTCGACCGGCGTTTTATCGGGCAGAAGCGCTTCTCCCTCGAAGGCTCGGAAACCGCCATTGCGATTCTGGCGGATCTCGCCAATCGCGCCGCCGAGCATAATGTCCACGAGATCCTCATCGGTATGGCGCATCGCGGGCGCCTCAACGTGCTCGCCAACATTATCGGCAAGCCGCTGGGGCAGATCTTCTCCGAGTTCGAAGGCAACATCGACCCGTCTTCCATCCAGGGCTCGGGCGACGTGAAGTATCACCTGGGCGCGAGCGGCGTTCATCGTTCGCCCTCGGGCCGCGAGATCGTCGTCTCGCTGGCCTCCAACCCCAGTCATCTCGAAGCCGTCAATCCGGTGGTCGAGGGCATGGTGCGCGCCACTCAGGAACAGCTGGGCGACCGCGAGCGGGCCCGCGTGATCCCCCTGCTCATCCATGGCGACGCGGCCTTCGCCGGCCAGGGCGTGGTGCAGGAGACGCTCAATCTTTCGCAGCTGGAAGGCTACAGCACCGGCGGCACCATCCACTTCGTCATCAATAACCAGATCGGATTCACTACGCTGCCCGAGGATTCGCGCTCCACTCCCTACGCCACCGACATCGCGCGCATGGTGCAGGCGCCCATCTTCCACGTCAACGGCGACGATCCCGAAGCCGCCATCCGCGTCATCCGGCTGGCTTTCGACTATCGCCAGCAGTTCCGGCGCGACGTGGTCCTCGACATGATCTGCTACCGGCGTCACGGCCATAACGAGACCGACGACCCGGCCTATACGCAGCCCATCATGTACCGCAAGATCCAGACGCATCCCTCGGTGGCCACTCAGTATGCCGACCGGCTGGTAGAGGAGAAGCTGCTGACCGCGGCGGAGGCGCAGGCTCTGCGAACTAAGGTATCGGGCCGGCTGAATGCCGCATTCGACGCAAATAAGGCGGCCGGCAGCTGGGTGCTGCAGCCGGTTCTTACGCACGGCCGCCCCAACTCCACCACGGCGATTTCGCGCGACATGATCGAGAAGACGGTGGATGGCATCACGTTCCTGCCCGCGGCGTTTCATCTCCATCCGAAGCTGGAGGGCTTTGTAAAAAAGCGCCGGGAGACGCTGGCCAAAGACGGCCCGGTCGATTGGGCCTTTGCCGAAGCGATCGCCTTCGGCAGCCTGGTGCTGGAGGGAGTTCCGGTGCGTCTCAGCGGCCAGGATTCAGGCCGCGGCACCTTCAGCCAGCGCCACCTGAGCTTCTACGATTACGAAAACGGCCATCGCTACGTTCCGCTGCAGCACATGGCCCCGGACCAGGCGCGCTTCAACGTCTTCGATAGCTCGCTCAGCGAATTCGGCGTGCTTGGTTTCGAATATGGTTACAGCGTGGCCGATCCGAATACCCTGACTCTCTGGGAAGCTCAGTTCGGCGATTTTTCGAACGGCGCGCAGATTATCATCGACCAGTTCATCACCACCGCCGAGCAGAAGTGGAATCAGGCGAGCGGCCTCGTGATGCTGCTGCCGCACGGTTATGAAGGCCAGGGGCCCGAGCACTCGAGCGCGCGCATCGAACGCTTCCTGGCACTCTGCGCCGAAGACAATATCCGGGTGGCCAACTGCACCACGCCCGCCCAGTATTTCCACATTCTGCGGCGCCAGGCGGTGCTGCCGTTGAAGCC
>JBEKAQ010000067.1:0-26901 GCA_050015835.1 Bryobacteraceae bacterium
TCTTTAGAGCGCGGTTTTTCAACAGGCTGAAATGATCTCCGTCAACCGTGATCGACTTCGCCCCCCCTCGCAAAAGCTTCGGCCAGATAGACAAGTTTTCGAAGCTCTCCGGTCGAGTCTCCGCATAAACTATCAGACCGATCCCCGGGTAAGGCGACGGTCTGTACGCAGACGAGGCCCGATTGGTCGTTTCATACAGGGTCGCACGTGCTCCGAGAACCTCTCCGGTCGCCCCACTGATCGCAGCCGCCCGAACTCTCTTATCGTGAACGTAGGAAAACCAGGACTGAATCCTGAGTCTCGAAAGCCTGGCAAGGTGATAGCGCGTTCTTTTAAAAATATTCTCCGCGGCATCGAGGTATCCAGCCCAGCCGGCTCTTCTTTCGGGAACAGCGGGGTCGAGCAGGATCAGCGACCCGATGCGTTCCCCCTGCAACTGCAGTCTGCGCGCCGCTTCGAAGCCAATCAAAGCACCGGCACTATAGCCCGCCAGATAATACGGACCCTCGGGTTGCACGGTTTTTATAAGACCGATGCAGTCCGCAGCCATCTCCCCGATCGTGGAGAGAGGCGGCGCTTCCCCGGAAATCCCCTTCATTTGAATCCCATATACGGCCCTTTCACGAATGATGGAAGCGAAATCCCGCAAGGTAAGGACATCGCAGCCGCTTCCCGGCAAACAGAACAGCGCCGGTTCGCACCCCTCGCTCAGTCGAATCATTCGATCCCCGATCGACGCGCGCGATCCTTCCTGGGAAAGAAGGTGAGCCATCTGTGCAATTGAAGGGGCGCGGTGCATCGTGACCAGAGGAAGTCTCATGTGGAACTCCCGCTCCACGCGGGTTAACAGGCTTACCGCCAAAAGTGAATGACCTCCGAGGTCGAAGAAGTTATCGTGGCGACCCACCCGTTCGAGCCTCAATTCCTCAGCCCAGATGACCGATAACTGGGCCTCGATGTCTCCCACCGGCGCCTCGTAGCGTTTTGCCGCGTACGCCCCAGCGTCCGGCGCCGGTAACGCCCTACGGTCCAACTTTCCGTTCACCGATAATGGCAGGGAATTCAGCCGTACATAAGCCGCCGGCACCATATACTCCGGAAGCGTGCCCGCCAAATGAGCGCGCAACAGTTCCGCTTCGGGTGTGTCTTCAGCCTTGCCTTTCGCAGCCGCGTGCGTGTAGTACGCCACTAAGCGTGGGTCGTCAGCCGCATCCTCCCGCGCTACCACTACCGCCTCGTCCACCCCATCGTACTCAGCCAGTCGACGTTCGATCTCACCCAACTCGATGCGGAACCCGCGGATCTTCACCTGGAAATCGTTCCGTCCGAGAAAGTCGATCGACCCGTCCGTCAACCATCTCCCTAAGTCGCCGGTTTTGTACATCCTCGCCTCGCCATCTGCCACGAACGGGTCCGGTAAAAAGCGCTGCGCGGTCAACTCCGGCTGATTCAGATACCCTCGTGCCACACCGGCTCCGCCAATATACAACTCCCCGGAGACGCCCACTGGCACAGGCTCCCTGTGAGCGTCCAATATGTAAATTCGCAGATCTGGAAGACGCCAGCCAATCGGGTTCACTCCTCGCCGCGCGATGTCAGATTCTTCGAGCGGCCGGAAGGTTGAAAAAACCGTGGTTTCGGTAATCCCGTACCCGTTGGTAAGTTGAGTGCGGCGGTGATTTTGTTCGTACCATGGCGCGAGGGCGGATAATTCAAGGGCCTCACCGCCCAAAATCACATGCCGCAACCGATGCACTTCTTCGCTTTGGCGCTGCGCTCCAGGCAATTGCCGAAAGGCGCTGGGGGTTTGATTCAAAATCGTCACGTTCTCTCGACATATCAGCTTGTAAAAGTCTACGGGTGAACGAGTGACTTCTTTGGGAACGATAATCAAACGACCGCCGTATAACAATGCGCCCCAGATCTCCCACACTGAGAAATCGAAGGCGAACGAATGGAAAAGGGTCCATGCGTCCTTCTCGCCGAACTGAAACCAGGCATCGCTCGCGGGAAAGAGCCGCGTGACGCTCGCGTGCTCGACCATCACCCCCTTGGGGGTGCCAGTTGAGCCCGAGGTATAGATCACATAGGCCAGATGCCCGGCATTAAGACCGATACCGGCAGCATCGATATTACTTTCCGGTTTCCAATCCCAGGCTGAAGCTACGCCCAGATCGACGACCGGCAGGTCGTCCAGCATGGTCCTGGGAAACAGCTGCGCAAGATGGGCCTCGGTCAGCAGAGCCACCGCCCCGCTGTCTGCCAGCATGTGACGGAGCCGCTCCGCGGGATAGGTCGGATCGAGCGGCACATAAGCTCCTCCTGCCTTTAACACCGCCAGCAGGCCGACGATCATCTCGAAGCCGGGCTCGACGCAGATCGCCACCAGCGTATCCGGCCGCACTCCCATTCCTCTCAAATGATGCGCGAGACGATTGGCCTGGCGATTCAGTCCCGCGTAACTCATTTTCCGGCCGTCATGCACCAGCGCCACTGAGTCCGGCGTTTTCGCTACTTGAGCTTCGAACAGTTCGTGGACGCAGAACTCCGGGTACGGATCGGCCCTGTCCGTCGAACCTGCCCTCTCGCCCAAGGGAAGGGGATGGCTGCTTAACGAGGCCACTTTTCGCCATCCAGCCGATGCATGAATTGATTATCCATTAACTACTTTGCCCTTGACGTGAATGATAGATAAGAGGAAGAAAACGCGTACCGGTACCTGTCCGATTCCTCTGGATAGGTCAAGCCCGCGTGTGTCCCTTATCAACGCGGTGAAGGGCTGAGATTGTGAGTTATTGAGGCACCGTATTCGGAAGAATATTGCGCTCGACGGCTTACCAATGCGGACGCGGGGCTCGGGCACGAAGTACAATTTCAGAGTAGTCGCGTCACCGCGAGTGGAGGGAGATGAAAAAAGCGCTGATCACGGGGATTACGGGGCAGGATGGTTCGTTTTTGGCGGAATTTCTGCTCGCCAAAGGCTACGAAGTCCACGGACTGACCCGGAGGGCATCGACGTTCAACACCGAACGTCTCGATCCCATCTATGCCGATCCGCACGAAAGCGGCGCGTCGCTGTTTTTGCATTATGGGGACGTGACCGACGGGACCGGGCTGCGGCGCACGATTGAGAAAGTGCGCCCGGCTGAGATTTACAACCTCGCCGCGCAGTCCCACGTGCGCGTGAGCTTCGACCAGCCCGAATATACGGCCGACGTGGTTGCCACTGGGACCCTTCGACTGCTTGAAGCAGTCCGGGACTACATGTCGGTGGGCGGCGAGCAGGTGAGGATCTATCAGGCCGGGTCGTCGGAGATGTATGGCGCGGCCGCACCGCCGCAGAGTGAGCGCACGCCGTTCTATCCGCGAAGCCCCTATGCAGTCGGCAAAGTTGCCGGCCACTGGTACGCCGTGAACTACCGGGAGGCGTACGCGATGTTCATTTCCAACGGCATTCTGTTTAATCACGAATCGGAACGCCGGGGCGAGACCTTCGTCACGCGGAAGATTACACGGGCGCTGGGCCGCATCAGGATGGGGCTGCAGAAGAAATTATTTCTGGGTAATCTGGAAGCCCGGCGGGATTGGGGCTACGCCGGAGATTATGTCGAAGCTATGTGGTTGATGCTGCAGCAGCCGGCGCCGGACGACTTTGTGATCGCCACCGGAGAGGCCCATTCCGTGCGCGAATTTCTGGATACGGCGGCTGAGTGCGTGGATCTCGACTGGCATCGGTTCGTCGAAACGGACAGCCGGTATCTCCGTCCGACCGAGGTCGACTATTTGCTGGGCGATGCGTCGAAGGCGCGGCAACAGCTGGGGTGGAAGCCCCGCATGGACTTCCGGGAACTGGTGCGGCGCATGGTGGAGCATGATCTCGACCAGGCGCGCCAGGAGAGTCTGCTGATGGCGGCTGGGCATAAATCCGTTATGCGCGGCGCTCTGCACACGTAGGAAAGCTCTGCACACACAGGGAAAATGGATAAACACAGCGTCATTCAGGTTGTGGGCAGCCGCGGTCTGGTGGCTCGGCCATCGTGCGGGCGCTGCGAATCGGTCGGATGCCCAAAATCTTCTGTTGCCGGCACAAGAAGCCCTCGATCCCCGCTCGCAGTCCGCGGACGATGAGTTTTTCTCGACTCACCGCCCGGAGTATGTGTTTCTTGCCGCCGCCAAAGTGGGAGGAGTTCCGGCCAACAGCTCGTATCCGGCGGATTTTCTGTACGACAACCTGGCCATTCAAGGCAACGTAATCGACTCCGCATGGCGTCACGGTGCGAGCAATCTGCTGTTTCCCGGGTCTTCTTGCATCTATCCGAAGCTGGCCCTGCAACCGATACGAAGAAGAGTATCCGCTCACGGGAGCGCTGGAGCCTACCAATGAGTGGTATGCGATTGCCAGGATCTCCGGAATCAAGATGTGCCAGGCCTGTCGGAAGCAGCATGGCTTCAACGCCATCAGCCTGATGCCGACAAACCTTTACGGCCCCGGAGATAATTTCGACCTGCAAAGAGTTCCTGCATGTGGACGATCTGGCCGATGCCGCCGTATTCCTGATGCGTAATTGCGATTCGCCGGAGATCATCAACGTTGGAACCGGCGAGATGTGACGATTCGGGAACTGGCGGAAGCGATTGGCCGCATGACTGGTTTCAGCGACCGGCCGGTATTCGATGCTTCAAAGCCGGATGGGACGATGAGGAAACTGCTGGATGTGTCGCGGCTGCACGCGCTGGGATGGAAGGCGAAGATTCCGCCGGAGCTGGGGCTGGCGGAGACATATCGGTGGTATCTGGAACAACGGCGGGCGGTGGCCCCGGCGGAATGAGGACTGTATTTTGTCCTGGAACCACGAATCGGCGTTTTTCAGCGGTCTGCCGGGGAATGATCGACACCATCAGCCGATGACGACGACATACCCCGTGGTAATCCGGCGAGACGCTGCGCTCTCTCGAAGCCGAGCAACAAGAACGCAGGCTGAAAATGCGACGGCAGCGCAGGCGATGCATGTGGGCCGCCAGGCGGGGCTGGACAACGGCGACCGATCATGGCAGGTTAGAACCAGTTTGTTGAGTGGTTACCTGCTGAAGGTTGCCAGACTGGACGCCCGGGCCGCGCCAACGGTCCGGGTACCCGAGACGGCACGTTTCGCAGGGGAAGTGAAGTTCCGACGATCTGCTCGAACGTCGAAGCCCTATCGATTTCTTCGCGCAACGCAACGTTCTCATTCTGAAGTCTCTGCTCTGCCAGCCTGCGATCCTCGATATCGGTCCCCGCAACGTACCAACGCAAGAGGAGTATTCATTTCAAAGCCGGCTCCAGCGGAGGAGAAACCAGCGATACGTCCCGTCTTTCCTCAGGAAACGTACTCCAGCTTCGTGCGGGAGGCCGCATAAGAATTTAGCTTCAGCTTCGCCTCTTATGCGTTCCCAATCATGGCGTTAGCGCCTTGTCCCGTTGAATAGTCCGGTGGATTTTAAATATCGTCACGTGGCCCCCCGCATGGGTTCGGCGCGGGGTTCGGGGGTCCGTATGCACAGGTTATCCTCAGCGATCCATCGGAAATCCACACGAACATGCAAATGCAAAAATGTTTTAGGTCAATAGTTCGATCAACTTAGCCACTTGCCTTCGCGGACTGCACCATCCATGGTTCAAAGTCCCCTCTTGGCCAGCTGTACATTGGCGAAAAGGCTTTCAGAGCATGTGGAAATCGCCGGGGTATGAGTACCTATTGAATGAAAGGCGTTGGCCCTGGCACCCGATCCCCGCCACGGGGACCCCACGTCGTGGGCTTTTGCGCTCGGGCACAGCATCGTTTGTTTGTACCGGGAAGCTCAAGGTAGTGATATTAACGTGATGCTGGCCAAAACAGCGGCCTTACAAGCCTTCCGATTTCCCCCTTAAGCTATTGCGTTTAAGGGAGTTAAAGTGGTGGGCGCTCACAGGCTCGAACTGTGGACCTTCTGGGTGTAAACCAGACGCTCTGACCGACTGAGCTAAGCGCCCCCCCGAGGGATGCGACGGACCCCTTCAGCTTAGCAAAAGGGCGGGGAACGGGGCTTCAAACAAACAGGTCCGCACTGACGCTGAACAATTTGCCGAGCTTACGGGCCTGCTCGGCGCTGAATTGACGTGGCTCCGCTGGCCAAAGACGGGCATCAGATCGGATGGCGTCTTTTGGGAGTGCTCCATGAGGAACCGAAGTATTTCCGCGGTCGTACTGTCGTCGGGCGGCATGCCGTGGCGCCGGTCGTAGTCCATAATCAGCACGCCGAGCAGATCCATAAGCTTGTCCTCGGGCCTGGTGCGCTTTGCCTGGCCGAGGAGATCCCCGAAGCGCGCGCACCGCATCGTACTGAGATTCATCGGAGATGCGGGCCGGGGCGATTTCGACCAGCAGATCTTCATATGTCGCGGTTAGCATCACAGATTCTCCCGATTGTATTGTTCGTGCGGAAGGACTTCCTGAATCGACATGGCGCACCTTTCAGAGTTTACGACGGCGATCAGGCGTTACTTGTTGCCGCCGATGTCGAAAACAGCTATACGGGTGGAGGGCGCATAATCGGCTGCAGGGAAGGATTGTTTCGCAGCGGGGAAGTGCACCCAGTTCGATGCCCTCACCTTTTCCGAGACATCTCGACTGCGTTATTTTCATTAAGCCACACCTGACGGCCAAATCATTTCCTAACTTCCCTTCAGCGCTTTCTGCAGCGCCCGAATCAGCGCCGTGATCTCTTCGCGCGTGACGCCCTTCCACTGGACGATCGTCAGATACCGGTCTTGCTGAAACTTCACCGTATCCGCCTCGGCGCGGGCGCGCTGCAGGGCGTCGAAGGCGCTCGATCCTTCGATGTACCCGCAGATCCACACCGCGGCGGTCCCCTCGCTCACGTAATCGGCGCGCCAGCATTGGGCCGGAGGGGTGACAGTGGGGACGTTCGCGGGCAGGCCGGAAGGCGGCGCGGCGCGGTCGAAGGTCTTGAGGGTCCAGTCCGGCGCGACGGATTGCGGCAGATCCGGCTTTTTTGGCGCAGAGGCGCTACCACATGCCGTTGCCGCCGCTGCCGCGAGTAGTACACTGATGGTCGCTCGTCTCCGAATCACGTTCCACAGCGTAGCAGCCTCGTTCATGGGTAAATACAAAGCAGTCAAAAAGAAATCCGACGCGCCTCCACAGATCAAGCCCGGCCTGCCTTGTCTCGTGATTCTGATCGGCGGCATGATTGGGATCGTAATTGTGATGATTCTGGTAATGAGGAACTCGTAATGCGTCCCGACGGGAGAAGTCCCAATCAGTTGCGCCCGGTGCAGATCACGCCCGGCTATCTGAAGACCGCCGAGGGGTCGGTACTGATCACGGTGGGCAACACCCACGTGCTGTGCGCGGCGAGCGTGGAGGCCGGCGTGCCGCCGTTCCTGCGCAACAGCGGCAAGGGCTGGGTGACGGCCGAGTATTCCATGCTGCCGCGCGCCACTTCCACACGATCGCCGCGCGAGGTTTCGAAAGGGCGTCCCAGCGGACGTACGCACGAAATTCAGCGGCTGATCGGGCGTTCGCTGCGCGCGGTGGTCGATTTCGATGCGCTGGGTGAGCGCTCGATCATCCTCGATTGCGACGTGATCCAGGCGGATGGGGGAACGCGTGTGGCCTCGATCACCGGCGCCTACGTGGCGATGGCGCTCGCCATTAAGCAGATGGTGTCCTACAAGATGATCAAAAAATCGCCGCTGACAGGTGCGGTGGCGGCCATCAGCGTGGGCATTCTGCGCGGCGAGCCGATCCTCGATCTTTGCTATGAGGAAGATTCCCAGGCGGAAGTGGACGCTAATGTCGTGATGACTGATTCGGGCCGCTTCGTCGAGTTTCAGGCTACCGCCGAGCATAAGAGTTTCGACGATAGCCAGATGGACCAGATGCGGGCACTGGCGCGTGCCGGCAATGTGGAACTGATTGCGCTGCAGAAGAGCGTCATTGAAGCCGCGTGAAAATCTATTGCGCCACGAGTAATCCGGGAAAGCTCCGCGAGTTCAGGCTGGCGGGAGAGGTGCTGGGGATCGATATCGAGCCTCTGGAGGGTATCAAGTCGATCGAAGCTCCGGAAGAAAACGGCGCGACGTTCGAGGAGAATGCGCGGATCAAAGCCGCTTATTACAGCCGGTTCGCGCCGGGCCCTTTGTTTGCCGACGATTCGGGTCTCGACGTGGATGCTTTGGGCGGCGAGCCGGGGGTGCATTCGGCTCGTTATGCGGGCGGGGCGGGCGACGAAGCGAATAGCCGGTTGTTGCTGGAGCGGCTGGGTGACAATCCGCGTCGCACGGCGCGGTTTGTTTGCGTGATTGCTTTGGCGGAAGCGGGAGTGGTGCGGGCGACGTTTCGCGGGACGGTCGAAGGGGAGATCCTCCATGAGACCCGCGGCCCGGCTGGGTTCGGATACGATCCGCTCTTCTACTATGCGCCGTTCGGCTGCTCGTTCGGCGAAGTGGATGGGGAGAAGAAGTTCGGCGTCAGCCATCGCGGGAACGCGCTGCGGCGGATGCTCGAGGCATTATCGGGCGACATGCGGAAAGATTAATCGCCGAAGACGCGGTGGAAGATGGCGTCGACGTGTTTCAACTGGCGCTCTACTGAGAACGTCTCGGCCAGTTTCTCTTTGCTTACCAGCTTCGCGATTTCGGGATCGGCCTCGATGGCGGCGCGGAAGTCGCCCTCGTTATCCCAGGCTTCCATGGCGTGCCGCTGCACCAGCGCGTAAGCCTGCTCGCGCAGCATGCCTGCCGCGGCCAGATCGAGCAGCAATTGCCCCGAAAATACGAGGCCTTTCGTGAGATCCAAATTGCGGCGCATGCGCTCCGGATAGACGAACATCTTGTCCACCAGATTAGTCGTCTGCGCGAGCAGGTAATCGGTGAGGATGGTCGAATCGGGCAGAATAACGCGCTCGACCGAAGAATGCGAAATATCCCGCTCATGCCAGAGCGCGATATCCTCGAAGGCCGCCTGGGCATTGGACCGCACCACGCGCGCGAGGCCGCAGATCTGCTCGCTGGTAATCGGATTTTTCTTGTGCGGCATGGCCGACGAGCCCTTCTGGCCGCGCGCGAAGTATTCGCCCGCTTCACGCACTTCGGTGCGCTGCAAATGGCGCACTTCGAGGGCGATTTTTTCACAGAGCGCCGCAGTGATGGCGAGGGTCGCGATGAAGTGCGCATGGCGGTCGCGCTGGATCACCTGGGAAGCGACCCTGGCGGGCTCTAACCCGAGCTTCGAGAGAATGCGCTCTTCGGCGGCGGGCCCGATGTGGGCGAAGGTGCCGACCGCGCCCGAGATCTTGCCGACGCGCAGATCCTCCGCCGCCGCTTCGAGGCGCCTGAGATCGCGTCCCGCTTCTTCGTACCAGAGGGCCAGTTTGAGCCCGAAGGTAATGGGCTCGGCATGGACGCCGTGGGTGCGGCCGATCTGCACCGCGTCTTTGAATTCGAAGGCGCGCCGCTTCAGGACCTCGCGCAGCTTGCGCAGATCGTCAAGCAGGATCTTGGACGCCTGCATCAACTGTAGCGCCTGCGCGGTATCGACGACATCGTTCGACGTCATCCCGTAGTGGAACCAGCGCGAAGCTTCGCCGTATCCGGCGGCGGCCATCGATTCAGCAACGGCGGTAGTGAACGCGATTACATCGTGCCGGGTGGTTTTTTCGATTTCGAAAACACGGGCGACATCGAAACTCGCATGACGGCGCAGCTCGGCCGCATCGCCGGGCGGGACCACGCCCAGCTCGGCCAGCGCTTCGGACGCCGCCAGCTCGACTTCAAGCCACTGCTGAAATTTATTGCGATCGGTCCAGACCGCGCCCATTTCCGGGCGGGTATAACGGGGAATCAATACGCAAAGACCTCGGTTGGTTTCTTTTGTTCCGCAATAACCAGACGCGGCGCAAGGCCCCGGCGTAACAGGGATTGTTCGGCGCCTATACGGACGATCTCCGGATGGTTATTGTGTTCGCTCAGATGCCCGAGGATGAGCGTCTGGACGCCGCCGTCGAGATCGTTCTCGACGAAGTCGCAGGTCACTGCGTTCGAAAGATGCCCATTGCGTCCCATCACGCGCTGCTTGACGCTCCAAGGATACGGCCCGACCTTGAGCATGTCGAGATCGTGATTCGATTCGAGCAGCAGAATCTGCACGCGGCGCAGGTGCATTTTGATCGAATCCGGCACGTAGCCGAGGTCGGTCGCGACCCCCACCTTGACGCCTTCGGCATGGAAGCAGAAGCCAACCGGATCGACGGCGTCGTGCGGAATGGTGAAGCTCTGGACCGCGATGTTGCCGACCATCCAGCCGGACCCGGCCTGAAACTGTTCGACGGGCGGCGGGGCATCTAAATCCTGCCATTCAATAGTGGGCAGGGTCAGGCGCGAAACGAATACGGCCACCGGCTTGTTCTTTTTAGCGCGCCAACGGATGAAGCGGGAGAGGCCGGCCACATGATCGGAATGCTCATGGGTGATGAGGACCGCGTCGATATCCTCGGGCTTCTCGCCGATTTCGGCAAGGCGGCGTGTGAGATCCCGCACACTCAGCCCCGCGTCGATGAGGATGCGCGTTTTCGAGGTTGCGAGGAAAGACGCATTTCCCGCACTGCCACTGGCCAGTACGCAGAATCTGAGGATGACAATTCTCCTTGGTTTTGTTTTAGCAGGAGAGGAGGCGGGAAACAATGCCTCGCTCACTCAAAAGAAATATGGCCACCGATGAACACCGATTCAAAGCAAAGGATTTATCGGCGTTCATCGGCGGCTAAGATTTTTCTTCAGCCCGCCATTTTCTTTTTGATCACTTCGACCAGTTCCTGGACGGCGGCCGAGCTTCTGTGCAGGGCGGCGGTTTCGGATTCGCTCAGTTTAATCTCGTAGATTTTCTCAATGCCGGCGGCGCCGAGTTTGCAGGGGACTCCGACATAAAGGCCGTTGATGCCATATTCGCCTTCGAGGTAGGCGGCGCAGGGGAGGACCCTTTTCTTATCGCGGAGGATGGATTCGGCCATCTCGACGGCCGAGGCCGCGGGGGCGTAGTAAGCGCTGCCGGTTTTCAGATACTTGACGATTTCGGCGCCTCCGTTGCGGGTGCGGTCGACAATGGCGGCGAGGCGATCTTCGGGGATGAGTTCGGTCAGTGGAATGCCGGCCACGCTCGATAAACGCACCAGCGGAACCATGGTGTCGCCGTGCCCGCCGAGCACCACCGCCGTTACGTTATCCACCGAAACATCGAGTTCCTGGGCGATGAAGGTGCGGAAGCGGGCCGAATCGAGGACACCGGCCATGCCGATGACGCGGTTTTTGGGGAATTTCGAAACCATCAGCGCCACCTGCGCCATGGCATCGAGCGGATTGGTGACCACGATGACGATGGCGTTGGGCGAGACGGCGGCGGCCTGGGTGGTGGCGGCGCTGACGACTTCGTAGTTAGCCAGCAGCAGATCGTCGCGGCTCATGCCCGGCTTGCGCGGGAAGCCGGCGGTGACGATGACGATGTCGGAATTGGCCGTGGGGCCGTAATCGTTGGCGCCGGTGATCGAGACGTCGTAGCCTTCGACCGGACCGGCCTGCAAAAGATCGAGCCCTTTGCCCTGGGGGACGCCTTCCATGACGTCCACGAGGACGATGTCGCCCAGTTCCTTTTTAGCCGCCCAGACGGCGCAGTTGGCGCCGACGTTGCCGGCGCCGATGACCGTAATCTTGTTTCGCAAATCGAATGATTCCTTTCTGAATTTAAGAGAGAAGGATCAGTATATCGTCAGACCTCTGTCACAGACCGGTCTGTTTCGAGCGGGCTTCAGAACTCGGCGCGGAGCAGAATCTGCATCTGGCGCGCGGTCTCGTTCAGGGGCGTGGAGGCCGGGAAGCCCGAGGTTACTCCCTGGCGGCCGTAGGTGGCGACGCCGAAGTTCGCGTCGGTGATGAAATTGTCCGGATTGCCCAGATTGGCGTGATTCAGGAGATTGAAGAAATCCGCCCGGACGGTAAACTTCGTCCCTTCGCGCAGCTTCGGGATGGTGAAGGCGCGCGCGACCGACGCATCAATGCTGTAGAGTCCCGGTCCGCGGAATTCGTTGCGGCCGGTGTTGCCCGGCGTCAACCCTTCGGGAATCGAAAATGCCAACGGGTTCAGCAACTGCACTCCGCCGGGAACGGCCACGGGATTGGCCAGCGCCGCGGTACCCACCAGGTTGGCCCGGAGGTTCTGGAACTCTCCCCCGGAATCCGGAATGATCTCATTGGGCGACAGCACGGTGTAGGGGGTTCCGGTGCGGAACGCGGCCAACCAGGAGAAGCGCCATCCGCGCGTCAGCATGCGGGTGGACTCGGGCTGCCACGTGCCAATCAGGACCAGATTGTGGCGCTGATCGAAGTCGGAGTTGCCTCGGTCGCCGTTGCTGTTGTACTGCTGCTCGAAGGAGGAGAGCAGCGTGTTCCCGCCACCGCCGCCGGTGATAGAGGTGGAGTTCAGGCTCAGAAATTCGCCGGTCAGAGGGTCACTTTGATTGTCGATGGCATGGCTCCATGTGTAGGCGGCCTGGAACAACAGGGAGCGCAGCCGGTAACGCACCAGGGTGCCCAGCGCGTAATAGTCGGAGATGCCCTGGCCCGACCGCCAGTAGACGTCATTGCCCAGCGAGTCGTTGGGGCGGCCATCGCCATAAGGGGTGGTGAAGGGCCGGTTCACGATGTCGGTGGTGATCAGGCGGCGGCCGAGCGCACTGGTGCCGTTTACCTCGATCGTCAGGTTATTGCCCACCGACTGCTGCAGGCCCACAAACGACGATTCCGTGTACCCGTTGCGCAGTTTAGGATCGATCAGGGTCAGGCCGGTGTAGGGAAAAGGGTAGCCGCCCTTATACTGCCCGATCGCGGTCGAGACCGGCTGCAGAAAGTTAATGGCCGTGGCGCCAGAGAAGGAGAACGCCTGGAGTTGTACGTCGTTGCTGCTGAGGGACTGCCACAGGTTGTCGAAAGGCCGGTCATAGAAGATGCCGAAGCCGCCGCGCAGCACGGTTTTCGATTTTCCAAAGGGATCCCAGGAGAAGCCGAAGCGGGGCGCGAAGTCTTTGTTATCGGCGCTATAAAGCTGCTCGTTTCCCGAGGTCGGCAAGCTGAGCGTGGCGCCGGCCAGACGCGAGGTGAAGTCGGTACCCGGGCCCAGTTCGATCAGCGCATCCTTTGTGGCCCCGGTGTTCTCGGGAGCGCCGAAACGTTCATAGCGGAGCCCGAAGTTGAGGGTTAAGCGCTGCGCGATGCGGTAGCTGTCCTGGACAAAAAAGTAACTCTGGGTATAGCGCCAGGTCCGGTCGTAATCCGGCTGCACCTCGGTCGGTGCGAGGCCATTGACGCCGGCATAGAAGGTGCTGGGCGCGTCTTCCGCGAAAGCGAGGGGACCCGAGAAAACGTAGGCGCCGGCCTGCCCGGCAGTCAGATAGCCGCTGTCGAAGCGAAACAGAAACCCAGTGCCCGCGGTGATGACGTGACGGTTGCGCGTCCAAACCGTGCTGTAGATGACTTCGGGCGTGCGGTTGTGGTTGCGGTAGGAATAGAACGCCGAGCTGCCGGGGAGAGAAAGCGGGGTGCCGAGGTACTGGGCGGCGAGGGTGGGAATCTCCGGATGGGCTCGATCCCACCAGAGGTTGTCGTCCGTATAGCTGAGCTTGAACTCGCTGGTGAGACGCGGCGTCCAGGTGTGCTGCCAACTGGCGGCGATGCCGGTCGTAACCTCGTGCAGTCCCGAGATGAAGGCGGAGTAGGGCGACCAGATGAAATCGGGCTCGCTGGTGCGGGCGAGCGCGAGACGCGCCATGAAATGATCGCGGCCGCTCTTTGTCGTGTAGTCGCCGCGTTCGAGGGCGATCAAGCGGTCGACCACCACCGGCGGCGACGCCGTGTAGTCCCCGACCACCGCCGCCGTGTTGACGTACGGGGCCGGAAACTCCTGCAGCAATTGTTTGGCGAGCGGGGCGGTGGGCGGATTGAGCGCGGTGAGAAAGTCGGGGCCGGGAACAAGGAAGGTGTAGGGGCTCTGCTGGCTGTGGCTGATGAACTGATCGAGAGAACTCGAAAAAAACAGGCGCGTGCGCAGACTGCCTTTGGGAATTACGGGGCCGCCGGCCTGATAGCCGAACTCGTTCTCTTTATCGGGGAGCCGGCCGGCCCCGATAAGATTATCCTGGAAATCGGCCGCATCGAGCACGGTGTTCTTGAGATATTCGTAGGCGATGCCGTGGTACTGGGCGCCGCCCGCGCGGGTCACGGCATTGGCGATGAAGCCGGCGGTGCGGCCATATTCGGCCGAATAGTCGTTGGTCGAAATGCGATATTCCTGAATGGCCTCGGGCGGCGTGGGGCTGAGGGGCCCGGTGATCAGGTAGTTGTCGTTCTCGACGCCATCGAGCAGGTAATTCGACGACGAAGGGCGCTGGCCCGCCACGCTGACGCCGAGGCCGCGGCCTGTGGCGCTATCCGCTCCCACGCCCGGCAAAGCCACCAGCATTTCATAAACATCGCGCCCAAGCAGCGGCAGATCGCCGATCTCGACTGGGTCGATCACGTAAGAGACCGAAGTATCGAGGGTGCCGCGCTCTCCCTGCTGGGCTTCGAACGATCCGGAACGACTGGTATCGACGTCCGGCCCGTAGAAAGTGACAATGGTTTTCGAGCCGGGCAGAAAGACGCTGCGGTACTGGCCGGATTCCCAGACATCGCTCAGGGGGCGCAGCCGGAAATCGATCTGGATGCGGCCGGCGACAGCCAGTTCGAGCTGCTGCAGTTCCTGCGCCTGGTAAGTCTCGGCCTGGGCGCGGATGGTGTAAGTTCCGGCCGAGAGCAGAGGCAGGAAGAAGTAACCCGCGGCGTCGCTTTTCACCGCGCCGCTCGCCGCAAGCGTGGCGCTGGAGTAAGAAACCTGGGCGCCCGCCACCGATTTTCCCGTGACCGAATTGAGGATCCGCCCGGAGATCAGCCCCTGCGTCGTCTGTGCGAAGGAAGCTGCCCATCCCACACATATAACTACCGTTAACCGAAGGACCTGGCGCATAGAGAAAGTATCTTCATAGTGTACTGTTCATCCCCCCACAGTAGTAATATTTAAGAACGGCCATATGAAAAAAAACTGGAAGCGCGCGGTAATTTGCGCCGCTATCGTCCTTGGCAGCGTGCTGCTTACACTGGCCATGGAAGACATCCCGTTCTTTCAGTTAGTGGATCTGAAGGCCCAGGATGCGCATTTTGTGCTGCGCGGGCCCCTCCCGACCAAAGACATTCTGATCGTCGGGATTGACGACAAAGCGCTCAATCATTTTCCGGAGCTTTTTTCCTTTTGGCAGCCGTACTATGCCGACGCTATAAAGGCCGCGGCAGATGGGGGCGCTAAGACATTCGTCCTCGACGTCACGTTCCTCGTGAATGTCGCAAAATACTCGCCGGACGACGATTCTTTGCTGGCCCAGGCGTATTCCGAAACGATGCCGCGCATGCCGGTCGTCTGCGCTTTCGTGCCGGGCAGCCTGGCCCAGCAGCAAGATCCGCAATATGCCGTCCCACTGAACATGCTGGCGTCCGCGTTCGGCACATCGGCTTTCGCCAACCTGACTGTGGACGGCGACGACTTCGTCCGCAAGCAGGTATTGATCGAAGAGCCCAAAGCCGGCGTGCCCACCGAGGCCCTGCGGCGGGGCATGGCGCTGCGGGCGGCCGAGAAATTCCTCGGGCAGGACGCCGAGATACGGGACGGCAAGCTTTATCTGGCGGGCCGCCAGATACCGATGGATCGGGACCGCAATCTGACCATCAATTACGCGGGTCCCGCCGATACCTTCCCGCGGGTTTCCCTGTACGACGTCGTGACGGCTTATCGAGCCGGAAATCGGGCGCAACTCGATAAATGGATGAAGGGAAAGGCTGTGCTCCTCGGCCCCGACGACAATGACGACCGTCACGCGACGCCTTTCTATACGGCATTTACGCTGAGCAAGAAGTGGCGCACGGCCGGGGTTGAGATTCACGCCAACGCCCTGCGCACGCTGCTTACCGGCGAATTCCTGAGGCCCGTGCCGGATTGGGCGCGCACCGTGGCGCTGACAGTCGCCGCCACGTTATGCGTTGTGGCAGTTACTTCTTTCGCGGTGACGCATACAGCCCTTGGGTCCACCCTGGTGCTCTTCCTCCTGCTGCTCGGCACACACCTTCTGTTCCGCCGGGGCATGCTGCTTTCCACCTCGCAGATGCTGCTGGCCTTCGCGTGGGCGCTGCTCGGGGGCGTCATTTACCGGTTCGCCACGGCGGAAAAGAAGAGCAGCTTCTTCAAGAGCGCGGTGGCCCTCTTCGTAGGCAGGCAGGTGGCGAGTTCGCTCGAAGAGAAGCAAGAGATCAGCCTTGTCGGCAAGCGCGAAATGGTGACGATTCTTTTCACCGATATCCGCGGCTTCACCGCCTTCTGCGAATCGAAAGATCCGGCGGTGGTGGTCGATCTCCTCAACGTCTATATGGGGACCATGGTATCGATTATCGTCAAGTACGGCGGCCACGTGAACAAATTCATCGGGGACGGCATTCTGGCGGTATTTTCGGACGACGACCCGGGCGCGCAACCGGGCGACCATGCGCTGCGTACGGTGAAGTGCGCCACCGAAATGGTGGAACAGGTGATCGGCGAGTTCCGCACCGGCGCCGGGTTGCATTCGGGCGAGGTGGTTATCGGCAACGTAGGTTCGTCGGACAAACTGGAATTCACCGTCCTCGGCAATACCGTGAATCTGGCGTCGCGGCTGGAAAGTTTGAATAAGGACCAGAAAACCCGCTTGCTGATGAGCGAGGAATCGCTTGAAATGTTGGGGGGGGCAATCGACACTATCTATTTAGGTGCAGTGCCGGTGAAGGGGAAAACGGAAAAAATGAAGCTGTTTACCGTAACCGCGCTGCTCGAGGAATCGAGAGTCAGGGAACTCGGGGCGGAGCAGTCGTTCGCCCAAACGGAGCATGTGGCATGAAGAAGATTCTGATATCGGTTGTTCTGGCGGCGTGCTGTCTTAACGCCGAACCGGCCCGGGAAGAACCTGTGGGCCTGATTTTGCTGGCGGGCAGCGGCAAAGTGCTGCGCGCCGGCACGGAAACGCCGCTCGCCGCGCGCGCCGGGGACATCCTGTTCTCGGGCGACACGCTGCGCGCGGAAGGTTCGACGCCCAGCTTCCTGTTCTGCCCCACCAAGACGTCGCAGACGATCGATGCCAACAGTGAAGTGATTCTCGAATCGAAAGGACTCAAGTTCAAGACCGGCAAATCCAGCGGGTCGAAGCCGGTGAACGCCTGCTTCCTGCCGCAGTTGGTGCGCGTGGCGGTCGCAAGCCAGCAACACTACGGAGTCAGCATGACGCGCGGCCTGGCGCAACCCAAGGGCGACGTGATCCCGATCCCGGACCTGCCAGCCAACGTGCGCATGGAAATTGTCGGGCTCGAGGACTCCATCCGAGCCAATCCGAACGATACCCAGGCGATGGTCGAAGAGGCCGCTATCTTCGACCGCAATCATCTGGAAGCCAACGCGCTGGCGGCTTATCAAAAAGTGGCCGAGCAGTGGACGGACGCGGTTTGGGTGAAGGGCCGAATTTTCGAGCTGCAGGAAGATCTGGCGACGCAGGCGGCTATCAAGGCCGCCGCCATTTCTCCCGACGCTAAAACCTACGCGATGATCGTGGGCGTTTCCAAATACCAGAAGCTGCCCAAAGAACTGTGGCTGCAGTATCCGGAGGCTGACGCCACCGCTTTCGGCCAGCACCTCGCCAGCCCGCGCGGCGGCGCGGTGCCCCAGGATCAGATGCTGGTCCTGACCGACGAGCAGGCCACGACGGCCGCGCTGCGCAACGGTTTCCAGACTTTCCTCAAGAATCGTCCGGGAAAGAAAGACACGGTGTTCATTCTTCTGGCCGGGCACGGCACTGTCGATACGCGCGGCGCCTACATCCTGACTTACGACAGCGATCCGCAGGATCTCTCCTCGACCGCGCTTCCCATGGCCGAGATTCAGCAGTTGGTGGAGGAGGAGTTATCGAAAGTCGGCCGCGTCGTGCTGCTGGCGGACGTTTGCCGCGCTTCGGCGATCGGCAACATCAAGTCGGCATCGATCAACAGCGTGGTGGAGAAGCTGGGTGAAGCGCCCGGCGAAATGCTGGGCCTGATGGCTTCGCGTCCCAAGGAACTGGCGCTCGAAGGCCCGCAGTTCGGCGGCGGCCATGGCGCTTTCACGTACTCGGTGATCAAAGCGCTCGAAGGCGCGGCGGATCAGAATTCCGATAAATCCGTGACAGCCGGCGAAATGATCGACTACGTGCGCACGGATGTGGCGAGCATGACCGGCAACAAGCAGCATCCGCGCGATTTCGGCAATATGGCGGGCGAGACCAAACTGGCCGACGTTTCAAGGGCCGGCATCAATATCACGCGCTTCAAGACGCTCTACGATTCGCGCAACGGCGGTCCCGTGTTCCTCGCTTCCGCCGCCGACGAACCGCCGCTGCCACTTGCCGCGCAGCATGATATCGACGCGTTTCAGGCCGCCGTGAAAGCGAATAAACTGTTACCTTCAGAGCCGGGCAGCGCGTTCGGATACATCGACAAACTGCGCGCGGAGCTCTCGCCCGAGATGATGTTCCTTGAGGAGAACAGCCTGCGCGTGGCGCTCGAAAACCAGGCCCAGCAGGTGTTGCTGCGTTACCTCGCGGGAGACCAGTCGCCGCAGACGAAGGATGAGTTTTACGCTGGCTCCCAGTATATGGAAGCGGCCATGAAGCTTACCCCCGAGTCGCTGTATCTGCAGGGACGGGATTCGTTCTTTACGGGCCGCGCGCTGCTCTTTGAAAAGCAATTCAGCCAGGCGGCGGAGCAGCTGGAGCGTTCCGTGCGCATCGATCCCGGCGAGGCTTACGGCTATAACGCGCTCGGCATCGCATACCTCGAGCAGGCGCAGTTCGACAAGGCGATTCCGGCGTTTCGCGATGCGGCCCGCCACGCGCCCAACTGGTCTTATCCGTTGCACAATCTGGCGCTCGCGTATGTGGAAGCCGGCGACACCGACGGGGCTATCCGCAGCTACCAGCAGGCCATCAGGATCACGCCGCAATACGGCTACCTGCCTTACAATCTGGGACTGGTTTATCAGCGCCTGAACCGGCGCGGCGACGCCGAGCAGGCTTACCGCAAAGCCATGGCGCTCGAGCCCGGTTCGGCGGAGCCGCTGAACGCGCTCGGGTCTTTAAAGGCCAGCGAAGGGAAAAACGCCGAGGCGGAGAAGTTCTATAAGGCGGCGCTCGAAAAGAACTCCGATCTGCTGCCGGCCCGTCATAACCTGGCGCTGCTGCTTTCGACCATGAAAGACCGGCAGGGGGAGGCCATCGATCTGTGGAAGCGGAATCTGGCCGCCAAGCCCGATTTCCTGCCCTCGCGCATTGCGCTGGCCGAGTTGCTGGCGACTCGCGGCGATGCGGCCGGGGCCATCGAACAGTACCGCCTGGTGATCGCGTCGAAACCCGAATACATCGCGGCCCGCGTGGCCCTCGCCGGGCAACTGGTGAAGGCCAAACAGCCTGAAGCGGCGCTCGATCAATTACAGTCCGCCGTCAAACTGGATGGGCAGAACGCATCGCTTTACGAACAGATCGGCGACCTGCAGCGCACCCTGAATCATCCCGCGGAGGCTCGAGAGGCTTATGCGTCCGCAGCCCGTCTCGAAGCCGAAAAGTCGGATCGTAAGAGGTTACAGACTAAAATGGCTTACTAAATGCCGCAAGCCACGGTTCGCCTCAGATTTTGGGGAGTGCGCGGGTCCACGCCAACTCCCCAGGTTGAAAATCTCACATTCGGCGGGAACACTTCCTGTGTGGAGATTCGCACCGCCGACAATGAGTCCATCATTCTGGACGCCGGCAGCGGCATTCGTAATCTTGCGAACCTGCTCATGAAAGAAGCGGCCGGGAAGCCCATTAACACACAGCTCTTTCTGACTCATTTCCATTGGGACCACATTCAGGGCATGCCGTTCTTCGCCCCGATTTACGGACCGAAAAACAGTGTCTCTTTTTATACCGGAGTCACCGGCCGGCCGTTGCAGGAGACTCTCGAAGGCCAGATGGCGAAGCCTTACTTTCCGGTGGATTTCGATCAGGTGGCGGCCAAACGGGAATTCAACACCATCGATCCGGGCGGACACGTCTCGGTGGGGCACGTCAAGGTGATTCCCTTTCCTCTGAACCACCCGCAGAACGCTTCCGGGTACCGGGTGGAAATCGGCGGCAAGGTGATCGTTTATGCGACGGATTACGAGCATGGCCATAAGCTCGACTCGACGCTGCGGGACTACGCGCAGGGAGCGGATCTGCTGATCTGCGATGCGCAGTATACGCCAGAGGAATACGAAAAGCATCGCGGCTGGGGACACAGCACGTGGCTCAACGCGGTGCACGTGGCGCGGGATGCGGGCGCGCGGCAGTTGTTCCTGTTTCACCACGATCCCAGCCACGACGACCAGCAGATGATGCGCATCACGGAAGACGCTCGCATGCAGTTCGAGAACACGACGGCGGCCTGGGAAGGCTTCGTCGCGGTACTCTGAATTTTCGCGCGGCGCTGTCGATTTTGGCGGGCTCGCCCGTGGGAAAGGGCAGGGGACTCAAATGAAATACCTCATGTTGATTTACGCCAACGAGGCCGCCACCAGCACCCTGGCGCCCGACGAAATGAATTCAATGATAGCCGGTTATGGGGCCTTTACCGCCGAGGCACAGGAGAAGAAGGTGTATGCGGGCGGCAACCCGCTGCAACCCAGTTCAACCGCCACCACGGTGCGGGTGCGCGAGGGCAAGACCCTGATCACGGATGGCCCGTTCGCCGAAACCAAAGAGCAATTGGGCGGCTACTATCTTCTCGAGTGCAGGGATCTTGACGAGGCGCTCGAATACGCGGCGAAGATTCCCGGCGCGGCTTACGGCTCGGTGGAGGTTCGCCCCATCATCGTGTTCCATTAGCGGCCGATGCCGGGCCTCGCGGTCAGCAGGGTCGAACAGGTTTTTCGGGAAGAGTCGGGCCGGATCGTGGCCTCGCTGATCCGGTTTTCAGGGTCTTTCGACCTTGCCGAGGAGGCGCTGCAGGAGGCATTCGCCGCGGCGCTGCGCGTCTGGACCGAGTCGGGCATTCCCGCCAATAACGCAGGCTGGATCGCCACCACGGCGCGGCGCATGCTGATCGATGCCGTGCGGCGCGAGCGAACCCGGCGTGAAAAGAGCGCGGAACTGACTCACGCGCTGGATATTCCCGTGCCCCCCGACGACTCGCTGCGGAGGGTGGAGAAATGGCCGTGCCCGACGATCGTCTGCGCCTGATTTTCACCTGCTGCCATCCGGCGCTGAGCCCCGAAGCGCAGGTCGCGCTCACGCTGCAGACTCTGGGGCGATTGACAGCCGCCGAAATTGCCGGCTCGTTCCTTATACCCAAGCCCACTCTCGCGCAGCGGCTGGTGCGCGCCAAACGCAAAATCCGCGACGCCCGCATTCCCTAAGAGGTGCCGTCCGGGGAGCGCCAGCCCGCACGTCTGGCTTCCGTCCAGGCGGTGATTTATCTGATCTTCAACGAAGGCTGCGCGGCTACTTCCGGCGAGGACCTGATCCGTGGAGATGCTGCGCCGAGACTATCCGCCTGGGGCGTTTGTTGTGCCAGTCGATGCCCGAAGAGGGGGAGAATCGCGGTCTTCTGGCGCCGATGCTGCTGCGGGATTCGCGTCGAGGGGCGCGGGTCGGCCCCGGCGGCGAACTGATTACGCTGGAGAAACAGGACCGCTCGCGATGGAACCGTGCGGAAATCGCCGAAGCGCTGGGACTGGCCGACGACAGCGGGCCAACCGGCCGGTTCCGGACGGAAGCCTGCATTGCGGCGAAGCACGCCACCGCCGCGACGTCCGCCGATACCGATTGGCCCTCTGTCGCCGCGCTCTACGTCGATCTCTTTGCCATCGTTCACTCTCCGGTGATTGCCTTGAACCGCGCCCTGGCGGTGGCAATGTCCGAAGGATGCGAAGCCGGTCTGGCACTGATGGACCGCATCGGGGGATCCGAGGAATACTATCTCTTCCATGCCGCCCGCGCCGACGTCTTGCGCCGCCTGGGGAGGAAGGAACAAGCCGCCATCGCTTATCGCCGTGCGCTGGCGGGCAATCCGGTGGAGCGGAATTACCTGGCGGACCGCCTCGAATCGGTATCATAAGAGCCATGCCCCACCGCCGATTTTTATGACACGCCTCGATAGCCTCGATCACGTCGCCATCCCCGTTGAGGACGTAGCCTCTTCTGTCGATTGGTATACCCGGACTTTTCATTGCGAAGTGAAGTATCGGGACGAGACCTGGGCGCTGCTCGGCTTCGACAACGTGAATGTGGCGCTGGTAATTCCCAGCCAGCATCCCGCCCACATCGCCTTCGCCAGCCAGGAGGCGGCTCGTTTCGGAGAACTAAAGACCCATCGGGACGGTACGCGTTCCTGCTACGTAAAAGATCCGGCCGGTAACTCCGTGGAGATCATGGCCGCCGATGAATGAAAAATAATTTGCCTACTCTTGTCTAAGCCGGCCCGAGCGACTCTATACTCAAATCGGTTCCCTTACCCGGGTTCGCATGTTACTCACCAACCCCGAATACTACCTGGTCCTGATCGTGGCGTTCTTTACCTTTTGGGTGCTCCGGCCTACCCGGTTTGCCATAGGCTTGATTGCGACGGTCAATCTACTCTGCTACGCCCGCTGGGGACGGATTTATCTGCTACTGGTACCCGCCGCGGCAACGGCGGATTTCTTCCTCGCGCGAGCTATCGACCGCAATAGCAACCCGTTTCAGAGGCGTTGTCTGGTCTCGATCAGTCTCCTGATCAACACCGGCCTGATCCTCTTCTGCCGCTATGCTCCGCATGCGGGGCTGGTACTCTCACTGAGTCTGTCTTTCTACGCTTTCCAGGCCCTGACTTATACTCTCGATATTTACCGGAAAGAAACCAAACCTATCGCGAGCTACCTGCGCTATATAAGTTCGGTTACTTTTTTCCCTACTATAGTTGCCGGTCCCATCACGCGGGTTGCGGTACTGGCGCCGCAGTGGAACTGGAAAGGCGTCGTTTTGACTGGAGAGGAAGGCGGCCGGGCGCTGTTCCTCATTGGGCTGGGACTATTCAAGAAGTTCCTGATCGCCGATTACCTGGGGACCAACCTGGTCAATCGCGTCTTCGACCTGCCCACTCTCTATTCCGGAGGCGACGTTCTGATCGCCGTCTACGGCTATGCGTTTCAGCTTTACTACGATTTTTCCGGCTACAGCGATATCGCGATCGGCTCGGCGCTGTTGCTGGGCATCCGGCTGCCCGCCAATTTCAATCTTCCGTATCGCGCGCTGAATATCGCCGATTTCTGGCGCCGCTGGCACATCACGTTTTCCAACTGGCTGCGCGATTACCTCTACTTCTCGCTGCCCGGCCCGCGCACCCGCGTTATGCCGTATATCAACCTCATCCTCACTATGGCGGTGGGCGGACTCTGGCACGGCATCAGCTGGACTTTTCTGATCTGGGGTTTGCTGCACGGCACGGGGCTGGCGGTCTTTCGCCTCTGGCAGTCGCTGCGCAAAGGCCGTAAACCCGCCGGCGTTGCGGGAAAGCTGGGCGCGGGTTTGCTTACGTTCCATGTCGTTTTGCTGGCCTGGATCTTTTTCCGCGCCGCCAGCCTGGAGGCCGCGATGAAACTACTGGGACAGATCGCGTCGCTCAGATTTTCCTTCGATAACACCACGCCGCTGTTTCTGCTGGTGCTGCTGATTGCCGCCGCCGGACATTTTCTGCCGAAATCCTGGTACGACCTGAGCCTTCTGCGATTCACCCGCACTCCCGCCGTGGTGCAGGCCGCGGTATTGGCGCTGCTGGTGGTGGCGATCCGCTTCGTTTCGACCACGGGCGCGGCGCCCTTCATTTACTCGAAGTTCTGAATCCGATGTCGTTGCAAATCCGGATGTCGAGCGCATTATCGGGAATCCCGGGCAAGACGGCCGTCACGATCGGATGGTTCACTCTCTTCGCCGCCCTGCTGACCTGGATTCCACTGCTTCGTCGTCATCCGGCCGCGGTCCCGGCGACCGTGCAGCCGATTGCGAAAGCGCCCACCAAGACCTCGCCGACGCCCAATCTGATAGTCCCGCCGGGAAGCCTCGACACATTCTTCACTGCACTACGGCAGGGGAAAACGGTTCGGGTGCTTCATTACGGAGACTCGCCCACCACCGCCGATTCCATCACCGCCGATGTGCGCAGGCTGTTCCAGGCAAGGTTCGGCGATGCCGGCCACGGCTTTCTGCTCATCGCCAAACCGTGGGCCTGGTACGGACACAGCGGCGTTACGCTCGAGGCGCGTGGGTGGAAAATCGAGCCCGCCAGCCAGGCGCGAGCCGCCGACGGTTTTCACGGCCTGGGCGGCGTCAGTTTCCGTGGAGAGATGGGTGCGAGTTCGCGCGTCACCCTGCCCGACGACCGGCACACCGGCGCCATCGTGTACTATCTGGCACAACCGGCGGGCGGAGAGTTCGAGGTTCAGAGCGGCAACCAGGTACTGGCCGATGTCAATACGGCGGCCGACGCGAAGAAGCCCGCCTTCGCCGAATTTGCCCTTCCGGCCGGAACCGAAACCATCGAACTGCGCGTCACCAGTGGGAGGGTGCGTCTTTTCGGCTACCGCTTCGATAAGGACCAGCCCGGCGTCGAGTACAGTAGTCTGGGGATCAACGGCGCGCAGGTCCAGATGGTGGTTCGGTACTTCGAAGCCGGGCAGTGGACGGCGGCGCTCGAACACGAGGACCCGGACCTGGTAGTGTTGAATTACGGAACAAATGAAAGTATCTTCCCGGCGTACATCGAGAAGCAATATCCGGAAGAGCTGCGCACCGTGATTAAAAGAATCCGTCTGGCCGTTCCGCATGCGTCGCTGCTGGTGATGAGTCCCATGGACCGCGGCGTGATGGAGGGCGGCGATATCGCGACTCCGCCGGCGCTCGAGAAGCTCATCGCGGTGCAGCGCGAAGTGGCGGCGGAAACCGGCTGCGCGTTCTTTAATACGTTCGAAGCCATGGGAGGCGCGGGGACCATGGGCCGCTGGTATCATGCGCAGCCGCGTCTGGTCAGTGCGGATTTTATGCATCCTTTGCCGCAGGGCGCGGCGGAAGTGGGCGCGCTGTTTGAGGGAGCGCTGATTGCGGCCTATGAGGCAAGTCCGCAATGAAGGGGGCAAGTCTCGGTCTGGCCGCGCTGCTGGTTGTGGGCTTGTTCACGGCGTCCGCGCAGACCAAAACCAAATCCAAGAAGAAGTCTCACGTGCAGCGGGTGACGGCGGCGCAAAGAGCGGCCGCCCAGCAGGAGATCGCGCGCCGGATAGCCGCCGCGGCGGGGATCGGATTTGAAAATTCCGAGGCGCTGGAGCCTTTCAAGCAAGCTCTCGGATCCGGGCAGCCGATACATATTATTCAGTTCGGCGATTCGCACACCGCCTCGGACGATTGGGTGAATTCGATGCGCACGCCGCTGCAGGCGAAGTTCGGCGACGGCGGCCCGGGCTTCGTGCAAGCGGGCCGGCCCTATAAGGGATACAGGCGTTTCGACGCTCACGGCAACCAATCTCTCCGATGGCAAGCGCAGGGCACCATGGCGTTGCGCGGCGATCCTGATCAGGGGCTGAGCGGCATCAGCATCTCGACGGAGACTCCCGACCAGACCGTAAGCCTCAACGCCTCCGGCGAGCACCTCAGTATTTTCTACCTGCAACAGCCGGGTGGAGGCCGGGTCGAATTGTCGGTGGACAGTCTGCCGGTGGGCACTTTCGCGACGGATGGCGAACCGGGCCCCGGCATCTCGACCTGGCCGCTTACCCCCGGTCCGCACGACTTTTCGCTGCGCACTCTCGATCGCGCGTGGGTTCGGTTATTCGGCTGGACGGTCGATAACAATCAGGGGCTGACTTTCGAAACACTCGGAATCAACGGCGCGCAAGCCCACGTGATGCTCAATTGGAACGAAACGCTTTGGGCGTCCGAGATCGCGGCGCGCAATCCCGCGCTGGTGATTCTCGCGTACGGGACGAACGAGGCCAACAGCCGTCTCTGGACGCTCGATCAGTATCGGCTCGACATGGCGGCGATTATCGACAGGATTCGGCGCGCGGCGCCGAACGCGGCCATCCTGACGATCGGCCCGCCCGACTGCGGCCGGGTTCCGCTCCTGCACCTGAGCGACGTAATCGCGGCGCAGCGCGATATTGCGCGGGAGCGGAAAGTGGCGTTCTGGGATTGGCGCGCGCATATGGGCGGACCGGGTTCCGTCAAGCTCTGGGTGACGGCCGGGTACGGCCAGAGCGATTACATCCACATGACCGGCGAAGGCTATCGCATGGTTGGCGAGACGATCGTCAACGCATTATTGGAGCTGCAACAGAATGAGCAGGCAAGAGAAGATCACTGAAATCGTGAAGAGGGTTTCGAGGAACGACGTCGCACCCGAACCGGAAGAATCGCTGTTCGATTCGGGCTATCTCGATTCGTTCGCGCTCACCGATATGGTGAGCGAAATCGAAAGGGAATTCGGCATCACCGTCCCCGATGCCGATCTGACGCCGCGGCGTTTCGATTCACTGGCCCGCATCGAAAACTATATCGAGAGTCATGTTTAGCCGATGGCCTCGCTTTGTAATTTTGGGCGCTACGTCCCGGATCGCGTGGTCGGGAACGAGGAACTGGCGGCGCGTCTCGGCTGCGAGCCCGGCTGGATTCTGCAAATGAGCGGGATCGAAG
>JBEKAQ010000068.1:0-26838 GCA_050015835.1 Bryobacteraceae bacterium
TGAAGAGAATGGCGTCGGGCGCCTGGCTTTCCCGATTTTGATCGGCCGATTCGAGAAAGGCCGAGAGATGGCGGCTGATGGCGGGGTCGGAGACATAGGGCAGACCCAGTTCGCGGAACAGGCTGCGCTTCTCTTCCTTCGGCTTTTCGCCGCGCGGCGTAATCGGGAGGAAGCCTTCGAGCGCGAGTTCGAGAGCTTCGGCGCGCGTGATCTCAGTCTTCAGGGTTCCACCGATCAGCGACGAGCCTCCGCCCAACACGTTGATCTCGACGCTTTGGCGGCGATCGTCGCACAGCAATATCTCTTTAGCCGCCGAACACTGCCGTCTTAATCCGCTGCGCTGGCGTATGGAAAGTTGCTTTCCGAGTTTGCTTTCGGCCAGCCAGGCCAGGGTCAGATCGAGATTATCGCCTCCGAGCAGGAGGTGTTTGCCCACGGCGGTTCGCGTGAAATCGATCTTGTCTCCGTCGCGGGCGACCCGGATCAGCGAGAAGTCGCTGGTGCCTCCACCGACATCGCAGATGAGCACGATTTGGCCGTCGAAGAGCAAGCGGCGCGAGCGCGCGAAGTTGTTGGCGATCCATGAATAGAAGGCCGCGGCGGGCTCTTCGATCAGGGTGAGACGCGGCAGTCCGGCATCTTCGGCGGCCTTCACGGTCAGCTGGCGCGCTTCTTCGTCAAACGATGCGGGGACGGTGAGGACCACGTCCTGATCGGCCAATGGCGCGAACCGCCCGGAATTGTCCCAGGCTTCGCGCAGAGCACTCAACAGGCGCGCCGACACTTCGACGGGCGATAAGACGCGCCCGCCTTCTCCGGCGTCCCATGGGAGGATCCTGGCAGTTCGATCCACGTCCGGATTCGAGAGCCAGGACTTGGCGCTGTGCACCAGTCGGGTAGGAACAATCGCTCCCTGATCGCGCGCCCAGGTTCCTACGGGCTGGCCTTCGTCGAGGAACAGAAACGAGGGCAGGGTGCGACGGGGTTCGATGCGGCCGGGCGCTACGAGCTGTGGAACATCGAAAATGTGGATGGGCGGAAAGCTGGTGTCTTCGGCCTGCGCGGGATCGATCCAGGCCAGCGCGGAGTTGGTGGTGCCTAAGTCGATTCCTACTTTCATCATGGGAGCACCCATCCCTGGTTTCCAATGACTTCAGATGCCAATGTGGGACAGGCCCTTTGGCCTGTCCATCTCTTAAAAACATGGACAGGCCAAAGGGCCTGTCCCACATTGAGTGCATGCGCCACAGTCATATGGTTTCCCGCACGTTGAATTCGAGTTTCCAGCGATGGCCGTCGTGCGCCACGCACCAGAGTTGCAGCAGTCCGGTTTCGGTGATCGCGGTTTCGAATGAAACCGGTATCAGCTCCTGGGAATCTCCCTGGGCTGTCAGGCGCACTTCCACCGGTGAGAGTTCTTCGAGATCGTCCCCGAAGTCTTCGATCATGGCTCCTGGCTCGTCGTTCCTGCGGGTTGCGGAGCAAAAGAAGCGGAACTCGGCGGGTTGTCCGACGATCAGGCCGAATTCGCGATCGGGAATGCGCGCGGAGGTTCCTTCTTCCATGCCGAATTGCGCCACCGCCATGGCTTTGAGGGGCGCGGGCAGGCCGGGAACGGCGGGCATGGCGGATTCGATCCCTACATAGTATGAACGGGCGATGCCACCGCGGATGCGCACGCCGTGGCCGTGGCGGACGGCTCCGTAGTAGGCCGCTCCGCGCGCTACGGAATGCATCAGATCTTCGCCCGTGAGCGGCTGAACCGGACTCGCGCCTTCCTGTTTCAACCACGTGTTCAGCACTTCGAGCAGGCGGTCGCGCACGAATTGGGCGTGCAGGACGCCTCCGTTGAAGAGGACGTGGGTGGGGCAGGCCATACCGCTCTTGCCCTGGCCTTCCTGCTGGCGCAGGAACTTCGCGAGATGCCGCGTGATGGCGGCGTCCGAGGCGTAGGGGAGTCCCATTTCCTGCAGGCCGATGCGGCGTGCGCCCTGGGGCATTTCGGTGCTGGCGGTGCGCGGCAGGAAGCCTTCGAGGACCTGTTCGATCTGGTCGCGGCGCAGTTTCGCCTTGATGGTTCCTCCGATCAGGCTGGAGCCTTTGCCGAGGATGGTTACGGGGATTTCGTCGGCTTTGCATTGCGGGTCGAGGAGTTTTTCCTTCGCCAGGCGGCAATTGCTCCACAGCGCCTGTAATTGGAAGGCGTCGATCTTCGACGGGAGTCCGGCGGCTACGGTGTGGGCCAGCGCCAGATCGATGTTGTCTCCTCCCAGCAGGATGTGTTCGCCTACGGCTACTCTCTCGAGTTGCAGTTCGCCGTCCTGCTCGGTCACGGAGATGAGCGTGAAGTCCGTGGTGCCTCCTCCGATATCCACCACCAGAACCAGGTCGCCCTTCCCGACTCGCTGACGCCAGTCGGAATGACGCTCGATCCATGCGTAGAACGCGGCTTGCGGCTCTTCGAGCATGGTGAGATTTTTAAAACCCGCTGTCTGCGCCGCTCTTTGCGTCAGCTCACGCGCTATAGCGTCGAAGGACGCGGGCACAGTGACGAGCACTTCCTGTCGATCGAAAGGCGCGTCGGGGTGCTCATGATTCCAGGCCGCGCGCAGGTGCTTCAGATATTCGGCGGAAGCGTCGAGGGGCGAGATGCGCGCGATACCTTCGGTAGTTTTCCAGGGCAACATGGCCGCAGTGCGATCGATGGCGGAATACGAGAGCCAGCTCTTTGCGGACGAGACGAGGCGCGTGGAGATCTCCGCTCCTCGGCGCTGCGCCAGTTTTCCCACCACGTATCGGGGCGCTGGATCCCAGGGCAGGGCGATGGCTCCGGCAGGGAAATCGCGCTCGCCGGGAATGTAGAGGAACGAGGGCAGCAGGGGTTCGGCGCTCACCTCATTGGCGTTGACGAGTTGCGGGATGCCGGCCAACTGAACCGCCGGCTCATCCGATATTTCGGTGTAAGCGAGGGCGCTGTTGGTGGTGCCGAGGTCGATGCCGATCGAGTAGCGCGGCGATGCCACTCACTACTCCACTTCGATCTCGGCGGGCGCGAGCACCGCGAGATCCTGTCGCGAATTGAGCTTCGGCAAAGTGACGGCGGTGGCGCGCCATCCTTTATGACGGAGCATGCCGGCGGGGGGCTTACCCGAGGCTGGAACGTTGCCGATATATTTCACGAACGCCGAACCGCCGTCGGGTGGATTGGCCACGCTGCCCTCCACGGCATCGATCACGGGGGCGGGCGCGAAATGACGGATGAGGATTTCGCGGGTATGGGTGTGGACATCGCGCGCGGCGGCGCCGACCTGATCGTCCGCATAGGGGGCGATGTCTTCCATGAAGAAATCGAGCAGGCGGGCGTCGCGCTGCAGGATGCCGAGGAGTTGGAGGGCACCGTCTTCGGGCTTGATTTCAGGCTTGGGCGGCGCGGGAGGTGCAGGCGCAGGTTTCACGATGAGGCCGAGCTGGCCTAACATGTCGTTCGGCAATTTGCCGTTGAAGAGGAGCGCGAAGAAGGCTCGAAACGCTAAAAGGATACGGTTCAATGGGTGGGTGACTCCAAATTTTCAGGATAGCAGCGGGGATTAGCCACCGATGGACAGCGCAAACGAATCCGATGGCGGTGGTTGCCGATCTGGCAGGATCGGATTCGGTGAGCTAACGGCGTTAGAACGCGGGCAAAGTCTATTTGATCGTTCAGGGAAAGCTTCGGTAGTAAGAGATATTTTCGGCCTATGGCGTCGGTGGCGCCGGCTTGTCCACCAGCTCCACTTGCCGGAACAGCGTATCGAGAAGCCAACAGAGTATCGCCAGCAACGGGATTGCGACCGAGATGGCGCCGGACAGGCTTGGCGGAAGAGCCCACGATATCCACTGGGTGAGAACCAGTTTGTCGTAACCGTCGAGGAACACCAGGGCGTAACCTGCCGCACCCAACAGGCACATGATGGCGATGCGCACCGGGCCGGCGAGGCGGCGAAAACGATGCCAGTCGTTCAGCAGCGCTCCTGTCATACAAAGCATGGCGAATCCCGTCAAGGCGGCAAGCGTGACGAACTGGGTGCGCAGACTGGTGACCACCACATGAGACGCGACGACATACCAGCCCTCGTCCCTCCTGCGGGGAATCGGGCGGCCGTATACGGCGAGGCTGGCCCGGCTGAATTGCCAATCGAGGAAGCGCTCGCTGTTCCCGCAGCCCACGGCCCAGGGATCGAATATGTCGAACCCGTATGCGCGGAACACGGGCGGTTGAAATGTCTCGCCCCACGGAGCCTGGATCAATGGCGCTTTCCCGTCCTTGGCGAGCACCCAGAAATCCACCGGAGGAAGCACGTTCAGGGTCTTGCAGCCGGGGTCCTGGCGATAGCCGGACCATTCGGGCAGGTTCTGCGAAGCGCGCACGGAAAGATATCTCGAGTAAGGAGCCGGCCAAAAGGGCAGATGGACGCCGACCAGGTATCCCGCGGATATCGAGAGGAGCAGCGGGAGCGATATCCCGGCCAGCAGGGCGCGAGGATGCAGCGGGAGCGCGAATAACCAGCGAATTTTGGGGCGAGCCGACTGGAATGCGCTTATCGCGTAGAAGAAAATAAAATAGCGGGCGCCCATCGCCATCACTACCAGCGGGACGAGGATCCAAAGGCCGCCCCACGGAAAAATGCTGCGCCAGAGCGATATCCAGGGGACGCGCAAAGTCCCGGCGCCGCGAGGTACAGCGTCGCGTTTGGTTACGGGCGAAACCTTCAAAGGCGCGGACTGAAACGATTTCGGCACTGTCCGCCATGTGGTCAGAAGCATCCCTGCGACGAGCATCCAGCAAATCACCTGCACAAAGGGAGGCGTATCCAACTCAGCGACGAGGGTCGCGCAACCAAAGCCGACACTAAAGATCAGCGCCGGGGGAACGGTGTAGCCACGAATGCCCGCGGACTGCAAAACCACCATCGCGAGCGTGAGAATGGACATGCAGTTCAGCAGGGCCACAAGAGGGTCCGCCGGAACCCTCATAGCCAGGGCGAGGACCAACGCCGCTGTCGCCGGAAGCCATAGCATCGCAAACACTGAGAGGACCCGCGAAAGGTAGACCTGCCGTACGGTGATCGGCAGTGCCGCCTGAAACCGCGTCTCGCTTTGCTGTGCTCCGATGGTGGCTGCTCCCATCAGAAACAGGATGAAATACGGGGCGAGAAAAACCATGTTCTCGATACCGTTTGTCTCAATCCCCGCGAAATGCCACAGCAGGGAAAACACGGCGGCCAGCAGTACGGAGAGCGGCATCCAACGCCACGCCAAATCGCGTTTCATGAGCTGCCAGATCATGAGCGGTCGCCACCCACCAGTTCGATAAACAGGTCTTCGAGCGGAACCGTCACGCAGCGGATGCCGTTCACGCCCAGCGATTCTCGGAGATCGCGTCCCACGCAATCGGGCGTGCCATTGAAGACCGCATGCCAATCGTCGAGCACCCTGCGCACGCCAAGGAACCCCGGCGTTCGCTCGATGCCCGCCGCTTCGGGATCTGTAACACGGGGCACGAGCGCCAGGCAGGTCTCCTCGCGAAGACTATCGAGATCGCGGTCCAGCCGGACCTTCCCTTTGTCCAGCAGGATTACCCGGCCTCCGAGCCTTTCCACGTCCGTCATATGATGCGAGGAGAACAGAATGGCAGTCCCCTCCCGATTCAACAGTTGAATGGAAGTCTCGAGAAACTCGCGGCGCGCGGCGGGGTCGAGGCCGCCCGCGGGCTCGTCGAGAATCAGCAGCTCCGGCCTGTGACAGACCGCGCAGAGCAGGGCCAGTTGACGCGCCTGTCCCTTGCTCAGGTGCCTGATCTTCGCGCCGGGGGAGAGACCGAACCGATCGAGTAACTGGCGTTCCAGCGCGTCGTTCCAGTGAGAAAACAGATAGCGGTGGAAAGCGATCAGGTCGCCGACGGTGAGACGCGGGGGAAGAACCTGGTCTTCCGCCACATAGCCAATGCGCTTCTTTACGGCGACGGGATCTTCGGTTGGAGAGAGGCCGAAAACGCGGACGGCGCCACGATGGGGATAGAGCATGCCCATAGCGATTCGAATCAGCGTGGTCTTGCCGGCGCCGTTGCGCCCCAGCAGGCCGGCCACCTCACCGGGGGCGATGGAAAAGCTTACGCCATCGAGCACCGGCGTGCCTTTTTTGTACGACCGCGTTATATCGGTAAACTCCAGGATGGAATTCATAGCTTCACCTTTTTTATGGGGGCCGCGGCGCTTTCTATGAGAGGCGCTGCGGCGCCGGTCAGTTCACGGTCCGCGCCCTTCAGGATTTTCACGACGGCGGGAAAGCGCAGCCCGGCCAGGTAGGCTTGCGAGAGCAACTGGCGCGCCGTCTCACGGATTTGATCCTCCTGCACCGCGGGGTCGGCCAGCGGGAAACGGGCGCAGACAAATGTGCCGCGGCCGCGCTGCGTCTCGATGAATCCGAGCGCCTCCAACTCGTCGTACGCCTTCTTCACGGTTAACGGCGCGATCACGAGTTGCTCGCTCAATTCGCGATGGGAGGCCAGCTTTTCCCTGGGCTTTAAGCGGCCGCCCGCAATCGCTTCGGTGATCTGCCGCATGATCTGGCGGTAGATCGGTGTTTCGCCGGATGGGTTTACGAAAATATTCAACTATGGTGATATATATCTATATATCACTAGCGATGTCAAGAATCAATTATCGACAGGCTTTCAGCGCCATTCGGATCACCCCTAAGCCTGACAACATTAGTACTCATGGTACTAAATTCGGGTAGATTTCCGGTGCCGCCCAAGGGCATCATAAGTTAACTGCACGTCAGATTGGCTTCTGGCGTGCGACGAAGCCAGGCGTCCCCGAGCGCGTTGCGGCTTCGGACGGCCCGGAAGTTGGTTCCGGGCCGTTTTTTTACTTTAAAACCAATGTAATGAGTGCATTGGAAGCGGCCTGACAGGCTAAAAAAAACGCCCGCAGCACTAAAAGAACTGCGGGCGGTGTCAACACTTTCGAAGTCGCAGCAAGCAAGGAGGACGGGCCTTGTTCGGCTTCGCAGTGGATGGGCGCGTCTTGGCTGAGCGCGCCTGCGACTAGTGTGTCAGAAAGCGGCGAGTTTTCACAGGGCGTAAGCGATTTTTTCTGTATCTTCCATCACGTTTACGTGGCAGTGGCATGACACAGCCGCCGGAACCACGGTGCGGGAGCGGTAGGCCGGCATCACGATTCCGGCAGATTGAGCTTCCGCATCAACCCTGCCCAGCGCGAAGTGGAGCGCAGTTCCCTTCCGTACCAGGACCGCAGATATGTGGCGCCGTATAAATCGCGCTGCTCGATGGCTTTCTGGAGCCATTCCGCCTCCGCATCGAACTCCTGGAGCACCCAATGGTAAACGGCCAGGCCTCGGGGAGCGCCGAACGCATCGCCCGGCTGGAGCTTGCGGAGCAGTTCCTCCGCCCGTCGCGTCTCTCCCGTGCGCTTCAGCAGCCCGGCGAACAATCCGATCACATGGGGAAACAAAGGCGCGAGGGCGTACGCCTTTTCGCAAAATACCAGGGCCCGATCCAACTCCCCCCGCGACGCATGGTACGCGGCCAGGGGTCCCAGCGCACCCACGCTGCCCGGATAGAGTTCCAGAAGCTCGCCGTATTCCCCGGCAGCTTCCTCGTCGCGGCCGGCTGCGGCGAGACAGCCCGCCCGGTTAAGCCGCAGAAGAAGATTCAGCGGATCTTCCCGCAGTCCGAGTTCTATCTGTTGAAGGGCTTCCACCGGCCGCCCGGCGCGCAGCAGGTAACCAAGCGCGTACGGGAGACGCACATTGATCGGCACGGGATCGCGCGCTGTCGCCTGGCGGAAGTGCCTTTCCGCTTCGATCCAGTCGCACTCGAGACTGGCCGCCACCACGCCCAGCATCGCGTGTCCTTCGGGGAGGGAAGGATCAAGGTCGAGCGCCTTCTGCGCCTGGGAGCGCACCATGGCCAATGCCTGGTCGGCCGGCAGCGCTCCCATAAACGTCATGCTGAGGAAATAAGTTCCGTACGCACAGTGGGCCAGCGCGAATTTCGGATCCAGCGCGATGGCTCGCTCGTACCATTCCTTAGCGCGCCGAAGCGATTCCAGACTGCTGGTCTCGGAATAGTGCCGCGCCTTCAACAGAGCCTCATAAGCGGGCAGGCTCGGCTTGTACTGCTCGAACGCTGCCGGCGTTCCGGAAAACTTCACCCGCAGCGCGGAAGCGATGGCCTCCGCGATCTCGTCCTGCACCGCGAATACATCCGCCAGCTCGCGGTCATAGCGCTGCGACCAGAGATGCGAACCGTCGTCGGCGTCGATGAGCTGCGCCGTCACTCGGACGCGGCTTCCGGCACGGCGTACGCTGCCTTCGAGGACGGTGCGAACGCGGAGTGTTTGGGCGATCTTCGTGATGTCCTCCTCTTTGCCCCGAAACGCGAAGGAAGAAGTGCGCGCGATCACCTTAAGCCCCGGAATCTGCGCCAGGCAATTGAGGATCTCCTCGGCCAGCCCATCGCTGAAGTATTCGTTTTCCTTGTCCCCACCCATGTTGGCGAACGGCAGCACCGCTATGGAGGGCGCCCGCTCCACGGACGAAATCTGCGCGGGAAGCGCAGTTTGCGCGCCGTAAAAGGCTCCGGGCGCACTCACTGCACTGCTTGCGGCCAGCAGAGCGTCCTTCACCTGCGTAATGGACTGGAATCGGTCGGCGGGCGATTTGCGCAGACAGCGCGTCACAATGCTTTGCAGCGCCGGCGCGGCCTCGATCGGCGCGGGCTCTTTGTACAGGATGGCCGCTATGGTGGCGAGGTCGGAATCTCCGGTGAACGCGCGCCGCCCGCTCAACATTTCGTAAAGCACCAATCCAAACGAGAAAATATCCGAGCGCGCGTCGGCGGGCCTGCCATGGGCCTGTTCGGGAGACATATAGGCGGGGGTGCCAAGGATAGTGCCGGGGACGGTCTTGCCGGCACCTGCCGTGGTGTCCGTCGCCGCCCGCTGGTGGCCATTGGCGTCGCCGCTCAGCAGCGCAAGTCCGAAATCGAGCAACTTGATGCCGGACGCCGTCACCAGTATATTGGCGGGCTTCAGATCGCGATGTGTGATGCCCTTCCTGTGCGCGGCATCGAGAGCATCGCAAATCTGGGCGGCAAAGCTAAGAGCCTGATGGAGAGGCAGCGGTCCTTTTAATTGCGTGCCCTCGACGTACTCCATGACCAGGTAATCGGGGCCGATATCGTAGACCTGACAAATGTTGGGATGGTTCAGGGCCGCGATGGCGTGGGCTTCGCGCTCAAATCGCTCGGAGAATTGCTCGCTCGCGACTTTGATCGCGACGTCGCGGCGCAGGCGCGGATCGTGCGCCTTGTACACCTCGCCCATTCCACCTGCTCCAATCCGGGAGAGGATTTCGTAGGGTCCGAGTTTATCGCCGGGCTTCAATTCCATGGGAGCCCAGGAGGGCTTCTATCAACTATATTTGAATGCGGCCCGCCGATGGCCGGGGACGCGGAAAAAGCCGTTCCGGAAGGGCAACGCCACAACCCAACCCAAAATCGGGACACGCGGCGACAGCCGCGTCTCTTGACTTTCAGTCCGCCCCCGAAAGCAGTTCCAAAGCCGCCTTCAAATCCCTGGCCGATTGCCACCGCTGTTACCGCTGGAAGCCGTACTCGTAGTCCCGGTATTCCTTGTGTTCGCGAAAGGCCCGGTAGTCGCGCATGGTGCGCAGGTCTTCGTCGAGAGCCCCGCGGCTGCGCCCGTCGAGGGAATTGTGGCTCACCACTTTCTCGATCCGCGAGATGGCTTTATCGAGTCCATGCCGCTCATACCGGCCCTGCTCGAAACGCGACTGAAAATCGAACAGATCGCGGCGCGCCTCGTCGAAGCGTTTACGATCGTCGCGGGAGGCGTAGGGATAGCTGCTGGCCCGGTCCAGATCGGCTCGCACCCGGTCGAACAGGGCGCGGTCCTGGCGGGCGTAGTCGCGGTCTCCATAAGGGCGATCATAGGATTGCGCGTATTGTGCGTTAGCGGCTCCCGTCAGCAGCGCGGAACCAAGAAGAAGGGTTGGAATAAGACATCGCATATGTATTTACCTGCCTCGTGGAACAGGACGCGGAGCCGTAGCGGGCGTTGCCGGGTTTAATCCGGATTTAATCCGGGAATCAGAGGGGCGCGCCAGTAGACCGGTTGACCGGCGTGGATCACCAGCGCGGCGTCGCTGTGGCCCACACGCCGGGCCAGTTCGCGGTAATCGGAAACGTCCATCACCACGAGGTCCGCCGATTTGCCGGGTTCGAGCGATCCCGCCACGTGCGACATGCGCAAGGCACAGAGCGCATTCCAGGTGGTCGCCACGATAGCCTCTTCGCAGGTGAGGCCGAAGCGGTCGCAGGCAAGGTGAAGCAGAAACTGCGGGTTGAATGCCGCGTTGCCGTCGGTCCCGTAGCCCGAACCCAAGGCGATCGGGGTGCCCGCATCCACTGCCTGGCGTATCCACACCCGCTGGTTGCGATCCTCGCGGAAGGCTTCGGGCATGGGTATGACGTGGACGCAGCCGATGTCCGCCAGCCGCTTGGGGCACGCGAAGCGGGAAGGAGCGACGACGGAGATCACTCCGGCGTCGGCCGCGAATTCCAGCAGGTCCGGATCGAGGGGGCTGTCTGCCCGGATGCGGACCGAGTATCCCAAACCCGCGGCCACGGTGGCCAGAGATCGCATCGCCTCCCCGCTCCCCGCGGGCAGTTCGAGCACCGACGCGAGCTTTTTACTGCGCACCGCGGGTAGCCATTTCTCGGCAAACTCCGCCGGCAGGGCGTCGTTTCTGAGCAATGGGGACAGAATGGAGCGGATGCGCAGGGGCTTTTTCTGCAGCGCGGCGTGGATGCGGAGAACCTTCAAAGTCTCCCGCCGGTCGCGAGCGTAGCCGGTGTGGGCGCCGATCGAAAGCGTACCGTGGCGCACCCGATCCGCCGCCGCTGCCGCCGCTGCGATTTCCAAACGGCGTTGAGACAGGACCTTCAATCGGGCATCCGCCTGGGGAGGAATCACCAGCACTGCGTCGGGATCGGCAAATGCGGGCAGCACGATCCTCCCGCGCGCATCGATTTCGTGCGCTTGGCGCGATTCCGCCAGATTCTCGACCCGTTTGGCGGGCCCCAATTGTCCGATTCTTCCGTTGTGGATGAGAACGGCGCCGTTCTCGATTATGTTAAGTTCTCTGAGTGCGGGCCCTCGCCGGGGTCCGGTGGGGCCATGCAACGTCAGCAGTTGCCGTACCCCTCGGATCAGCGTCCATCGATCGCGGGACGCCGCATCCGTTGCCGGTGTTAACAAATTTATTGGTCGTCGCGGATGATCTTTTTCAGTCCTTTGAGCTTATCTTTCAATTCCTGCGTCGCGTCCTGCACCTGATTCGTATCATAGATCACGCGCGGTGTAAGAAAAACGATCAGCTCCGTGCGCTGTTTGGTGTACGACTTCTGGCCGAAGGCGGCGCCGAGATAGGGAATTCGATCGAGCAGCGGAATGCCGGATGAGGTTTCCGTGGTGTTTTCGCTGATAATGCCGCCAATGGCGATGGTGTCGCCATCCTGGACGGTGACCTGCGTACTCACGTTGCGCTGCGAGAAGGATGGGGAATCGATGGTGGTGCTGGTCGGATTTGCCTCCGGGGCCGTCACCGACTGATTGATCACCATGGTAACCACGCCGCTCGCGTTGACGCGGGCGAGGATATTGAGTCCGATGCCGGTGCTGGTATTCGAAATGGTTTGAGTAAACAGCGACGTGCCCCCCGAAGCGATGCCCGGATTGACGGCTTGGGAGCTCAGCGTGGGCACCGAATCGCCGATCGTGATAGATGCGGGAATACTGTCGGTGGCGATCACGCTCGGGGCGGAAAGCACTTTGGTTTTGGAGCGGGTCTCCTGTAATTGCAGCATGGCCAGTAACTCGCGGCTTTGACCCACCAGCGAGCCGGCGGACAGGATGGTCCCGGGAAAGGTGCCGTTATTGTTTGAGCCGAGGAGTTGGGTGGAAGTGATGCCGGCTGCATTGGTGGCGCCTTTTTGTTGCAGGAAGGCTTCGACGCCCGCCGCGAACGCGCCCGTCAGATCGACCTCGTAGATTTTGGCGTCGATCAACACCTGACGCGGCGGAACGTCGAGTTGATCCAGAAGATTCCTGATCTGTTCCCATTGCTCCGGTGTGCTTTGCACTAAGAGAGTATTGTCGAAAGGATTCGGGATAATGCGCGGCATTAACGGGAAGCCGCCGCCGTAGCCGGGGGTAGCGCCGAGGTAGGACCCGGTCTGGTCGGCCGCTGCCGCCGGGGAGGTCGCGCCAACCCCGCCCCCCGCGGCGCCCGCTGCCGGCGCTGCACCGGAAACGAACGAGGCGGTGGGCTGACCCGCTGGTACGCCCCCGCCGTAAGGCGATCCATATGCGCCGCCGCAATTTTGTCCGCCGAAGCCGCCGCCGTACGGGGAACCACCGTAGCCGCCTCCGCCGCCATACGGCGATCCGTAAGCTCCTCCGCCTGCGCCGCCATAGGGCGAACCACCGTAGCCGCCTCCGCCGCCATACGGGGAACCACCATAGCCGCCTCCGCCGCCGTAGGGCGAGCCGCCAATTCCGCCGCCTGTCACGTAGCCGGACGATGGATAACTGGAGTTACCCGGCAGCCCGTAAGCGCCGCCGACACTTACTCCCGGTGCACAACCTCCGTAGAGCTGAGTGATCATGCCGCCCAGAATCTCGGCCCGTTGGTATTTCAGTTTGTAGACATTGTTCTGAGTCGATCCGGCGGTTACTTTGGTCGTGATATCGAGTTTGGCCAGCCATTTTTCGACCTCGGGAAACACGCCGGGGTTGGGTGCGACCGCAAGGATGGTGTTAATGCGATTGACGGGCAGGAACTGAACCGCTCCATGATCTCCCGAGAGCGAATAAGCCCTGAATATCTGATCGAGTTCTTTGGCGATGTCCGTGGGCCGGCCATGACTTACTTCGAAAGCGCGCACGCGCTGCCCCGCGAAGGTATCGCTGTCGAACATGGCGATCAGTTCGAGAGTACGGCGCATGTTTCTGCTGTTATCGAGTACGATCAGCAAATTGGCTGGGTCGTAATTGGTTAGTTGTCCCCCGTCGCCGGTAAATGGCGTGAGGATCTTAACCATCTCCGCGGAGGTCGCATAGCGCAGGAAGATGAGGTTCAGTAACATGCGCTCATCGTCCGGCAGCTTCGATGGATCCGTCTCGTTCATGGGACTGATCGGCTGCCTGGCGACGTTGGCCACGGGCACGATGCGGTAAAGGTTGCCCACCTGTATCATGGCGAGGTTATTCATGCGCAGGATGGTCTCGAGCAGAGGACGAAGATCTACGTCCCGGATGGTTCCGAAGGTGTTCACGGTGACGCTGCCGGCGCCTCTGACGCTGGCATCCAGCACATAGTTGATGTGAAGTTCCCGGGTCAGTTCGTTGATTACTTCGAGCAAAGAGACATTGTTGAGATTGAAAGGCCCGGCGGTGGGGCTCGGAACTCTATCAGGTGTGGCGGGTTGGGTTTGTGGAGGTGGCGCCGGCGGCTGTTGCGCCGGCAATGCGCACGCCAGCGCCAGCACACAAACTATGTTCGGAAGACGGAGTGCGCTCATTTGGAGGGTGCCGTCTGGCTATCGAGAAACGCGCGCTCGTCGGCGGTCAGATCGGATTTCTTCTTTTCCGCCCGCACCGGTCCGAAAGGCGTCTGCCGCTCGAAGGTCACGGTTTCCCCGTTATCCGTGGCTTTGGTCCAGCGAACCGGCGCGGCGGCAGGGGCGGGGCCATCCGTCGAGTCTTCGCTCCGCATCACGCCGAAGGGCGTGTTGACATACTTCCACTTCTTACCCGCTTTATCGGTGTAAGAGTAAGTTCCATCCAGATTCTGGACAGCGTCTTTTGGAATCGAGAGCGGCTGGAGCTTCTTTGCGGCAGCCTTCTTCGAAGTATCTTTATCCGCGGGCTTCTGGTCGGATTGGGCCATTAACAACCCTGTTGCGAAAAGTGTAAGAAGGGTAATCGATGTTTTCATAGTGTTAGTTCCGTTTCCGTCACTGCCTGATCCATTGGCATATGTTGCCGAAAGGAGTTGCCACACAGGTTTTCTTGTAGCCGTCGACCGTCGATCCGACAGGTGAAGTGTCGCCCGGCTTGACTGCCCTGGTCGAGGCTGAAGTACTATCGCCCAGGTCCGCCGCCGTGGCAGGTCTTGCCGGCGCCGCCGGGGGCGGGGGAGGGGCGGCGGCCGGTCCACTGGGCGCTGCTGCGGCGGGCGCCGGCGACCCATTCGAAGCCGTCTGACTATTGGAGCGATCGATCAGATCGTCGATTTTGCGTGTAACCTGCTTGTCGTTCCATTCGAAGGTTACGTTCTGTGTATCGAGCGCAGCCACCTTGAACTCACCGATCGTGTCGCCGGCGCGAATGGTGGTGCTGAGCGAGCCTTTCTTGTCGGACATGATCGCTCTTACCCCGCTGGGCAAGCCCATCACGCCATAGACGATGGGCAGCGCGGGCATCGGTTTGGGGATCTCCACTTTGGGCGGCTCGACGATGACGACGGCATTGCGATCCTTCGAAAAGAGATTCTTCTCCGCCACATCGGCGTATTTGGTGGCCACCGCGGCCTCGGGTTTTGGAAGCGGGTAAGGTTGCGGCTGTGAGAATATGACCGGGACGTTCAGGGTGCTCCGGCGCAATGCCTGCGCCTGTTCCCAGCGCAAGCGGGCCCGCCAGATTACAATCCCCAGAGCCAGCAGCAGCAGGGCGTTCAGAGCGATGACTTTGGGTCTCAAAGCGCTCCCAGCCCTTTCTTCTCGGGAACCAGCTTCTTCGGCACGATGCCGGCCAGGACCATCCGTACGTTCATTAGTTTTTCTTTGGCGTTGCCGGAAGTGATGCGCTCTTCGGAGGGGACGACCAGCTCAGGCTCATGGCTCAGATCGGCGAGGAAATTCACCAACTGCTCGATGTGACACTCGAAAGTTACCGTGGTAAATACCAAGCCGTATTCGCCGAATACTTTGGGCGCGCCGAAGTCTCCACCGCGGACATCGATGTCTTCGCCCTTTCCCACACGGCGGGCGATCTCGAGCAGCGCGGCCTGCGCCTGCGGAGCGGTATCGGCCTGGAGGATGCCGCGTTCGCGATCCGCAAGATCGGATGTGGTTTGCTTGAGCACGGCCTCGCGCGCCGGAACCAGAGCGGCAATCTGGCGCAGCCGGTCGGTTCGCTGCCGCGCCATTTCGATATTGCCGGAATCCGCCGCGGGCGCGGGTGAAGCGGTGGAATCGTCGAGCAATGTGTAGACCGCGATCAGCAGCAGGGTGGGCACAAGAATCAGGAGCAGCCTGCGCCCGCCGGGTGAAAGCTTCATGAGGATCGGGTTCATGGCGTGGTTCGCCCCGAGCGATTCCGGCGCATGGTCTTGATGCGGAATTGTTCCGCTTGTGCGCTATGCGTCACCGAGAGCGCAAACTCCGAATTCTGAAACAGCGGGGAAGAATCGAGTAACTTTAACAGAGGCGCCGCCTGATCGGCCTCGCCGGCAATCACGACGGAATCGGGATAAATCTCGATCGAGTTGGCCCACACTTGCGCCGGAAGAAGACGCGTCAGTTCATTGAGCACGTCGAGATCGGCTTGCGGACGGCGGCGGAAATCGTCGAGAGCCGCGGTCTTCGCGCGATCGGCGGCGATCTTCCGATCAAGCGACTGCGCGCGCAGCGCCGCGGGCTCAAGACGTTTCATCTCAGCGTTGAGCCCGGCGAGGTAGCGCCGTTGTTCGATGGCCGGCAATACGACGAACCCCAGAATCAGGCTCAGCAGCACGAGCGTCCCGAGGGCGGCCGGCAGCCAAAGCCGTTTGCGCACATTGGACGCGCGGCGCTCGTGAGGCAGCAGATTGGCGAATCGGGTCGTGAGCGGGGCTGAGCCTGCGAGGGCCGCCGCATAGGCTAACGGGGAGGATTCAGACGCATTAACGGAGGGCGGCGGGAGTGCTTCGGCAAAACTTACTGCGGGGTAGCCTGGATCGAGTCTCAGCTCGGACCGTGAAACTGCCAGAGCGCGTTCCGGGGGCAACGCGAATTCGGCCGAATAGACCGCTCGGGCGCCGCTCTCGCCATAGACTTCCGTGCGGCTGCGTTCATGGCCGCTGGATATCGCGAAACAAAGGAGAGAAGCGGGCGCGGCGCTCCAGATTCGCAGTGCCGCGTGAATGACGGCCGAGGAGAAGGTGACGGCCGCCAGACCAATACCCGCTTCAGAAAAAAGCGTTTCGTAATCGCCGAGCAACGCTTTTCGAACTAACCCCACTAAGATTGTGTCGCGGTCCCGATCGGCCCGCATCCACGTCCATGCGACTTCCTCGTCGCCCCAGGGATGCAGGGTGTCGATCTGCAGTTCGATCGCGCCCTGCAGATCTTTGTCGGCGACGCGGGGGAGTTTGAGGGTGCGGACGATCACTTCCTCGCGCGGCAGGACTACCGTGGCCGTGAGGTGCTTCGCATTCGCGCCGGAGAGAAAGCCGAGCAGCTCGGCGCCCCATTCGGCGGCGGGACGCGTGCGGAAATCGGCGATGGCGGATGCACCGAGGAGCCTGGGGCCGGAGGCTCGCGAGCGCACGATCACCACTTCGAGATTCCGCGCTCCGATGGCGATTCCGAAGCCGGCGCCAAACACGAGCATGCGGCGCAGCGGCGATGTTCCCGGTGTCGCAGCGGCTGGCGGGGCCGATGCCGCGGGAGTCGGGACTTCGGTTTCAGGCGCGGTCATACCACCGAACCACCTCGATAGCGGGCCTTCCCCGCTTGTTTCCCGGATCGTTGAATTTCACGAGAGCGGCCACGGTGCGGCGCAGATCGGAGAGCTTGCCATCGGGCTGTCGCATCCGCGCGGTAGCCCGCAGGGTGTACATGGTCTGGCCGCCGATGCTGAGTCGCGCACCGGCGGGACCGAGCGATTGCCGGATGGAGGCCAGTTCCATGGAATCGAGAACCGGATGTTGCGCGCGGTTTTGCACGATGGCGGCGGCATCCTCGGGGCTGATACCCACGGCCACGAAGGTTTCTTCCCGCGCGGTATTGATGTCTACGCCGCCGCCGCTCGCGAATACGGAAATACAATCGCGCAGACCCGCACGGGAATTGTCGAGCGACGTTCCGTAGTAGAGGTCCGGCGTAATTCCGTTCACCAGCAGCAATTCCTCGTTCTCCTGAAAAGACGTGTGGCGCGGCAAAAAAGACGGAGATTGTGCCAGATAAAACGCGTCGAAGGGGCTGGTATGGAGCGGATCGGGCAGTGTACGCCAATCGACGATCGCCGCGGTGATTCCGGTGGCGCGATCTTCGGGCAGGCCGAGGGCGATCAGGAGCCTGAGGATCTCTTCCGGCCTTGCATAGTTCAGACTGAGTTTCGAAGTTTCGGGAATAATCTCCACACGAGCCTGCCCGCCGGGAAAAGGAAGGTCCATAACCGGAGCGCCGCGCTTGTAAAAGTCCTGGCCCCATTGCATGTGCAGGAGGGCGCGTTCAATGGCTCCTCGGGCAAGGAAGTACGCTTTCGCGTCGTCGACGTTGGTAGAGGCGCGTTCAGTTTCGCCGCGTACGTTGTTGGCTACGGCGAGGCCGATAGCGGCGAGCGCCGCGGTGAGCCAAAGAACCGTCAGCAGGGCGGAGCCGCGACGCTGCGAGTATTTGACAACCACTCCCTCACGGTCGCGGCTCGGAACGGAGATGTTATTGGGCATCGGAGTAAGTGCTCCCCGGTTGCAGATTCACGGTCAGAGGGACGGTTACGGTGGAGACGTGCAACTCGGCGGGTGTAGTGTCGAGCGGCGCCATTTCGATGCGGATGCCGAGCGGAAGCTGCTGGGGTTGAATCCAGTCGGGACGCCAGATGCGGAAGGGCGCCACGTAGCGCGGCTCGAGATAGGAGAAGCGGCAGAAGGCCAGGCGGTCCGCCAATACGAACGACTGTGGGTTAGGAAGGATCGGCGCGAAGTGGGGGCCGTTCGCGTCAATCGAGACGATCGACTGGCCCGCCTGCGCGGGTCCGGTGTACGGAGTTTCGTCGACGATGAGACGCACTCCCGCGCCGCGGTCGCCGGGGATTACCTGAAGGGCGGCGATCTGTGCTCTGCCGCGCCATGCGTCCTGCAATGAATAGGTGGTGACGAAGCGCATGCTCTGCGCTTCCCACTGCGCGAAGGGCACGAACTGATCCATCTCCGGGGTGGGACGCCACTCGGCGCGGGTAAACGTGAAGCCGGCGATTTCGTTCTCGATGATCTTGCTCGAGTTCGACACGCGGCGGTTCTGGACGAGGTGCGCGTCGGTTTTTTCCATGGTGTTAAAGCCGATACGCATGGCCATCAGCATGCCCACCGAGAGCAGGCTGAGCAGGGATACGGCGACGAGGATCTCGATGAGCGTGAGGCCGGCTTCCGGCTGGAGCGTTCTCATGTGGGTGGGAGGGGGATACGCACCGGGCGGTAACTCTCAAGCTGCATGGTGCGGCGCGTTCCAGTGGGAGGTTGCCACCAGATTTGCAGCGACAATTGTTGCAGGATCGTGGTTCCCGGAGCCGCGTTGGGTGGGGCTTCAAAGGGCTTGGATACCGCGCGCCAGCCGCTGCGGATTCCGCCGGACTGATCGGGAGCGAAGGTGCCTTCCACGGTTCCATCGAAGGGCAGATCGGAATCGAGCAGCAGGTCGTTCATCTTTGTACGCGCCAGCATGGCCGCGCGGTCGTACTCGGACAGGCGGGATGCATTCTTCACCGACTGCGACAGGCCGACGATCAGTCCGGTCACCGCGATGCCCATGATCACGGTTGCGACCAGGACTTCCAGCAGCGTAAAGCCGGCGCGGGATTTCATTTGGATTCGACTCCGAGGCGCTGGATTTTCGGAACGGCGGTAACGGGGTCGATCTGGATGGAACGGCGGCCGCCCTTCTCACTGCGGAGAATGATGGCGATGCGCGGAAATGCGCCTCCGGGGAAGAGCACGAAACGGCGCGGCTCGTCGCCTTCTATGGTGATTCCGGTGGGCATGGTCAGTTGAGTCTGGGGCTTGTTGGGCGCGGCCGCGGTGTAGACGTCGAGGACGTTTTCCTTCGGTGAGATCACGATGGCTGCGGGTTGCTCGCGGCGTTCCACGGCGTTCATCGAGGATGTCAGGAAGCTGGCCACCGATCCCGCGGCGGAGGCCAGGCGGATGCCTGCGAGGCCCGCGGTTAAAGCGGGAAAAGAGATGCCGGCGATGGCCGCGATGATCGCGACCACTACCAGCATTTCAAGCAGCGTGACTCCGCCTGTGGGACAGGCGCTTCCGCCTGTCCGCATCGAACAGGCGGAAGCGCCCGTTCCACGTTGGCTATTTCCAGCTGACGACATCGGCGTTCAGATCGGTGCCGCCCGGCTGGCCGTCGGCGCCGTAGCTCATGATGTCCGGCTCATCGCCGTGGTCGCCCGGATACTTATAGACGTAGGGATGGCCCCAGGGATCGTTGCCGAGATCCTTTACGAGATACGGGCCGTGCCATTGATCGAGACCGGGCGGCTGCTGGCGGAGCGCACCGAGCCCCTGCTCCTGGGCGGGAAAAACGCCGGTATCGAGCTTGTACTGGCCGAGCGCGAGCTCGATGTCGGAGATCTGCTGTTTGGCGGCCACGACGCGAGCTTGATCGCCGCGATGGAGCAGGCGCGGGCCCACGATCGCGGCAAACAGCGCGATGATGGTGACCACGACCAGCATTTCGATCAGGGTGACGCCGGCGCGGGAATTCTTTCTGCGATTCATATCAATATTTTCCTCGACTAAATTGCAACATCATTGATGCTCGTGATGGCGATCAGCATGCTTAACACGAGCGCGCCCACGACGATCCCCATCATGAGGATGATGAGCGGTTCGAAAATGGAAGTGAACCGGCGGATCGCCGCGCGGGTTTCTTCTTCGTAAATATCCGCCATGCGGGCGAACATTAAATCCAGTTTGCCGGTTTCTTCGCCGACTGTCAGCAGGTGCGAGGCAAGTGGCGGAAACATCTTTGTGCGCGCCAACGGTTGGGAGATTCCTTCGCCTCGTTTGACGCCTTGTGCTACTTCCTTCAGCGAATTCGCCATGCGTTTGTTGAACAGAATGCCCGCCGAGATGTGAAGCGACTGCACGAGCGGCACGGTGTTGCCGACCAGGGTCGACATGGCGCGGGCGAATCGCGAAGTCTCGGCCTTGCGCATGGCATCGCCGAGAATCGGTATTTTGAGGCGCGCATCGTCCCACCAGAGCCGGCCGGCGGGAGAGCTTGTGTAGAGCCGGAAAGCCGCTATGGCGGCGGCGATGGCGAGGGCGACGATCCAGCCCCAGTCCTGCACCACTTTGCTCAGTTGCAGCATGATCAGCGTGGGCGTGGGAATCTTCATCCGGCTGTCGTCGAACACGCTGGCGAAGCGCGGGACTACGAAATCGAGCAGTACGAAGATCGACCCGGCGCCCACCAGCGCGAGCAGGGATGGATAGATCATGGACGAAATGATATAGCTGCGCAGTTCGTCGCGCGAGCGCTCGAAGGTGGAGAGGCGGTCGAAGATCTGGCCGAGGCTGCCCGAGGCTTCGCCGGCGCGCACCATGTTGATGAAGAGATCGGAGAAGTAAGTGGGATGGATGGCCAGGGCGTCGGCCAGCGACTTACCGCCTTTGATGGAGCGCAGCACGTCGGTGACCACGGTGCGGAATTGCGGCCGAGTGGTAAGTTCGCTGGTGATCGAGAGGGCGCGATCGAGCGGCACGCCGGAGTTGAGCAGGGTGGAAAGTTCCTGAGTGAAGAACAGAACGTCGCGGCGGCGGCCACTGCCGAAGGACGGCAGATTGATTTCGAATCCGTTTTTCGCGTTGGCGCCGACGTAGATGGGAGTTAGCCCCTGGCGAAGCAGTTCGCGGGTGACGGAGCCCGGGTTCTCGGCGGTGATGATGCCGGTGCGGGGTTTCCCGTCCGCGCCCAGGGCGCGATAGTGAAATGTGGCGGCGGGCATCAGAATTCCTGGGTCACGCGGGTTACTTCGGCGGCGGTGGTCAGGCCTTGCCCGACTTTCATCCAGCCATCTTCGCGGAGATTGCGCATGCCGTGGCGGCGCGCGCATTCGGTGAGGCGGCTGGCGTCGGCGTTGGCCATGATCAGCTGGCGCAATTCGTCGTTCAGTTCCATTAATTCGAAGATTCCGGCGCGGCCTTTGTAGCCCGATCCGTCACAGGCATCGCAGCCGCGGCCGTGGAAGGATTCGATGGAATCGCCGAAGGGGGTGAGCGATAATCCGGCGCTCTCTTTGCAATGGGCGCAGATGATGCGGACCAGGCGCTGGGCGAGGACGGCGACCACGGACGAGGTGATCAGGTAATTCTCGACGCCCATATCGGTGAGGCGGGTGACGGCGCTGGGCGCGTCGTTAGTGTGCAGGGTAGAGAAGACGAAGTGGCCCGTGAGCGCGGATCGAATGGCGATATCGGCCGTCTCGCGGTCGCGGATTTCGCCGATCATGATGACGTCCGGATCCTGCCGGACAATGTGGCGGATGCCGGCGGCGAAGGTGAGTCCGATAGCCGGGTTGACGTGAATCTGATTGATGCCGTCCATCTGGTATTCGACGGGATCTTCGATGGTGATGATCTTTTTGTCGGGCAGGTTGATGCGTTTGAGAGCGGAATAGAGAGTGGTCGATTTGCCGCTGCCGGTGGGTCCCGTGACGAGAAAAATGCCGTGGGGCAGGGAAGTGAAATATTCCATGCGGCTCAGCATGTGGTCGTCGAAGCCGAGGCGGCGCAGGTCGTAGAAATCGCCGGCGGAGCGGTCGAGCAGGCGCATGACGACGCTTTCGCCGAAGAGCGTGGGCAAAGTGGAGACGCGCAGATCTACTTCGCGGCCGAGGATGCGCAGCTTGATGCGGCCGTCCTGGGGGAGGCGGCGTTCGGCGATGTTGAGCTTGGCCATCAGTTTGAGGCGCGAAATGATGGCGGCTTTGAGCTCGCGCGGCGGCTGCTCCTGATTGAAGAGCACGCCGTCGATGCGGAAGCGAATGCGAAATTCCTTTTCGAAGGGCTCGATGTGGATGTCGCTGGCGCGCTTTTCGACGGCCTGGGCGATCATGGCATTGACGAGGCGGATGACCGGCGCCTCACTCGCCATATCGCGCAGGTGTTCGAGATCGTCTTCGTCGCCGGCGGCAAAACCGGCCACGGCGGATTGGCGATCGCCCTCGGTGTAATAACGATCGATGGCGTCGAGAATTTCCTGTTCGGTAGAGAGTTGCGGGGTGACTTCGAGCTTCGAGAAACTCTGCACGGCGTTGATGGTCTCGAAGTCGAGCGGATCGGCCATAGCGAGGGTGAGAGAGCCTTCGTCGATGGCCAGGGGGAAGACCAGGGACTGGCGGAGGAATCGCGGCGACATCCCTTCGATTTCGGGACCGGAGGGTGGCGCCGCGATTTGGGCAATGGCAAGCCCCAGTTGTTCGGCAAGTGCCGAAAGCAGGTCGCGCTGGGCGAGGTAGCCCATGTCGACGAGAATTTTGCCGATCTTGTCGCCGCGTTCGCGCTGGAGTTCGAGGGCGCGGTCGAGATCTTCGGCGGCGATGAGGCCGCGGTCGATGAGAAGTTGCCCGAGCGGGGTGGCTACGGCGGTCACGCTAGAGTTCCGATTGCTCGATGAGCGCGGCGATTTCCGCAGCCGGCGCGTGACGATTCAGGGCGTCCAGCAATTTTCCTTTTTGCGCGGTGAAGACAATGCGGTGCGGCAAGCCTCTCGAGTTCTCCCAACTGTAATTGAAAAGAAACGCTTCAAGGACGACATGTTCTTCCGAAGGCAGCCCGGGCAGGGATTCGGAGGCTCTGGTCACAAGTCCGCACATGGTTTCTTTGAGAGCTGCGAGCTTATGTTCTTTCCGCTCGCGCAGGGCGGTCTTCTCTTTGTCGCTGATGGCCGGCTGAAACGGGGTCGCATAAAACGACCCACCCAGCACGAGATCCACGTCGACGGTGAAAACCGCGCCATAGCCTTCGAGATAGGTCCCGCGGGCTGTACCGAGCAGATCGTAAGGATCGTTGATGTTCGATTTCAGCTTGTCGTTGATGGCGCCCTCGACGGCTTTCAGGGAGCCGAGGGAAACGATCGGCTCGGAGGCGGCGAAGCAGACGGTGGCGAGGCCAATCAGGAGCAGCGATTTCATTGGCCCGCTCCATTACGCGGGATTTCGTTCGAGGCGAGTTCGGAATAGACGCCGAGGCGCTTCTGCATCACTTCCAGATTCTCCTGCACCGCGACCATCAGCATGCGGTTTTCCTTTTCATGTCTTCGCTCGGCCTCGGCGACGGCGGCTTTGGTGAAACTCGCGTCCTCGGCGCGAGCCTGCGCAACAGCCTCGGCCACCGTCTGCCGGACCTCATCCCTCGAAACATCAGACGACGACACACCGCCGCCCAGTGCCACGAGCCGAACAGGCGCCGGGCGATGATACGCCGACACGATCAGCGCCACGGCGAGGACCAGGGCGGAGGCGAATCCCAGGCGCGCGGCGGAGTTCCAGAAGCCCCCGAAAAAGCGCGCGACGGGCGACGGGCGAAATACTTTGTCCGATACGAACGCGATGCGCTGCGGAATTTCCCGGTCGGGCAGTACACGCAGCGCCGCTGTGGTGAGACGCAACCGATCGAGATCGGCAGCACAATGGGCGCAGGTTGCAAGGTGTTGTTCGAGGGAACGAAGCTCATCGCCCGCCAGTTCGTCGAATGCGTAGTCGCGGAGTGCCTCCGCGCGGTCGCAGGTGTTCATCGGATACCTCTTGTTGTCGTATTCACAGGAGCCACAGGCGCCAGTTCGGTCTTCATCAGATCGAGCGCGGTGTAGAGACGCGATTTGACGGTCGAGACGGGACATTCCAGAATCAGCGCCATCTCTTCGAAGCGGAAGCCCTGGTAGATTTTCAGCACCACGGCCTCGCGCTGTTCCGGAGTGAGCCGGCCGAGCGCACCGGCCACGGCAATCGCCAATTCGGGAGCGACTCCAGGCGCGGGTGTTCGTTCGAGGAAGGCGGCATCCTCGGTTCCCCCTTCAGGACGCCGTTTACGGAAGTGCGAATAGGCCTCGTTATGGGCGATGCGGAACAGCCAGGGGCCGAAGCGCGCCGCGTCGTCGAGTTTCCGTATGTTCTGATAGGCCTTCAAAAAAACGTCCTGACTCAGGTCGAGAGAATCGTCGGGATCGCCGGTAAGCCGCAGCAGGTAATTGAAGACGCGCTTCTCCCAACGCGATACGAGGAGGTTAAAGGCCTCGACATCGCCCTGGCGAACACGTGTAATCAGGTCCGTGTCTTCGACGGCCCGAAAGATCAAACTCTGTCTCCTTGTGTAAAGACGCAGTTGGACATGAAAAAGTCGAGGGCAGATCGGAAATCCGCCCCACCCTGATAACGTTATATCGTGACTGCTCGGGAAATCCTCTCCTTCATCACGGAAATCGGCATTGTGCCGGTGGTGCGGACGCACAGCGCGGAATCGGCTATGGAGTCGATCGAGGCCATCCACAGGGGTGGCGTGCGCGCGGCCGAGATTACCATGACCGTTCCTGGAGCTATCAGGGCGCTGGAGAAGATGGCGGACCGCTTCGGCGATCAGATCGTGCTGGGGGCGGGGACGGTGCTCGATCCCGAGACGGCGCGGATCTGTATGCTGGCGGGCGCCCAGTTCTTCGTGACGCCGACGCTGAGGCTCTCGACCATCGAAATGGTGAAGCGGTATTCGAAAGTGATCTGCGCCGGGGCGCTGACGCCGACCGAGGTGCTGACGGCCTGGGAAGCGGGCGCGGATGTGGTTAAGGTTTTTCCGGCCAATTCGGTGGGGGGCCCGAAGTATATTAAAGCGCTTAAGGGACCGCTGCCGCAGGTTGAGATGATTCCGACCGGTGGGGTGAATCTGGAGACTGCGGGAGAGTTTCTGAAGGCGGGGGCGTGCGCGGTGGCCGTGGGCGGGGAGTTGGTGGACGCCCGGCTCATCAAAGAACGCCGTTACGATCAGATGGAAGAGCGGGCGCGGCAGTATTTGCAGGCGATCGCCCAGGCGAGGAGTGAGATGAATGGCTGACGTCCGGCATAACGCGGCGCATCATCGGTTCGAGGCGGGGGCGGAACCGCACCCCGCCATCATTGTTTACCGCCTGAAGGATGGCGTGGTGGATCTGGTGCATACCGAGGTTCCCGAACAGTATCAGGGACAGGGGCTGGCGGGAAAGCTGGCGACGGCGGCGCTTGAATGGGCGCGGGCGTCGGGGCTGAAGGTGATTCCGAGCTGCCCTTATGTGAGCAATTATATCGGGAAGCACCCGGAATTTGCCGATTTGGTGGCTTAGTACTCGCCTTCAGCAGCTAACGGATTAGTTTCAACCGCTTCAGGTCTTCGACTGACCATTTGGCCTCAGTTTCAATCATCGATTTGAGTGTTTTCGGGGCAAATGTGTCGCCGGAACCGTGGAATGTGACGGTTACACGGCGCCCGTCGCTGTGGCGATAGATCTGGTGCGAGCCGCTTCCGCGGTCGAAAGCGAAGCCGTCGCGGACGAGAGCCGAAATCAGTTCGCGCGCCGTCGTGCCGCGGAGCGACCCGTACTCGATTGCCATGGTCAGAGCGTGACGGCTACGCGCGGCTCGACGGTTACCTCGACCTCGCCCCGGAGCGATTCCGGCAGCCGTTCATCGTGCTCGACCATGCTCTCCATGACCAGGCGGACGACCTCTTCTATGTTCCGCAGCGCCTCTTCCCGGGTATTACCCCATGTGGCGGCGCCCTGAGCATGGAGGGCAGGGCAGTACGCGTGCCAGCGGTCTTCGTCCGGCTCAACAACAATGTTGAAAGTGTAGGTTCTCATCTGCTTGACGCAGGTTCTGCCCTTAGTTTAGCCGAAATGGGACGACAGACTGAATTCTTTCCGGCCAAATCGGGCGGGGGATAGCCGCCTCCAGTATTCCTGCTTTCCAGAACGGGACTTCTGGCCCCGAATCCGAAACCCGACACAGCGCTCCCATTCTGTCCGCCGCAGTCCTCGCGAATGCGCGCCGACTGTGCGGAGAGTTACGATCTATTGAAGGTTCTCTCAAATCATATGGCGAATGAAGAGTCACCGCAGCGAGCAGCCATCATTACGGCACTGTCGCTTGAATGCAGGGCGGTATGCGAACACCTTGAGAATCGCCGCGAGCTCACACATCCGACCGGCACAATATACGAGCGAGGATCATTCACACCAGACGAGCGCGCCTCGTGGGACGTAATTGTCGTGGAATCCGGTCCTGGAAACGTTGCCGCTGCCGTTGAGGTTGAACGCGTCATTTCCTTCTTTAGGCCCGAACTGGTGCTCTTCGTGGGCGTGGCCGGCGGACTTAAAGATGTTGGCCTTGGGGACGTTGTTGTCGGCACAGAGGGGGAGGCGACTGCCCAGCCGTCCGCAGTGACGTTCCAGCCGCGATGCTTCCAGGAGTCGACGATCCAGAGGTTGGGTACTCCAAAGCGCAGGTAGTCGTCGAGGCGGTCCTGCATGGAGCTCATAGTGTCGTCGGGGGACATGATTTCGACGCAGAGCCAGGGAGGGGAAGTGAACACTTCTTCCTCGGGGAGGGGTAGCTCAACCACCACGACATCGGCGACCCTGATTCGGCTGCGTGCGACCCGCAGGCGCAACGAGATGAGCGAGCAGAGCCCCGGGCGGTGACCAAACCAAATACCGATCTGGCCCAGTGCCCA
>JBEKAQ010000069.1:0-26812 GCA_050015835.1 Bryobacteraceae bacterium
CGTTCCTTGCGCGCAAGAGGCCAGTAGTCGAGTAACAGGAACAGAAAAGGCGCCGTTACCAATAAAGGTTTTGACATCAGCCCGAGCGTCAGAGGCACGCCGACCGCCACATAGCGTCGCCACGATTGCGGTCGCTGCGCATACCGACCGTACAACCACAGCGCACAGAGATAGAAGAACGAGCTCAGCACGTCCTTCCGCTCGGATGCCCACGCAACGGATTCGACCCGTAACGGGTGGAGCGCAAACAAGGCGGAGACGAGCGCCGCGCGCCAAAGGCAGCCGGTCATTTGCCAAAGGGCGACAAAAAGTACCACGGCATTCGTTGCGTGCCACAAGACATTTACCATATGATGGGGGGCCGGTTTCAAGCCGAACAGGTCGACATCCAGCATGTGAGAAAGAAAGGTTAAAGGTTGCCAATTGCCGGTGCTCGTGTCCGTGAAAGCCCACCGCAAACCGTCGAGCGTCAGACCATGCTCGACGTGATCGTTGAGAATATAAGCTCCATCGTCGAAGTTGATAAATTGGTTGTCCAGTACGCGCCAATATATTGCGACAATGACAACCGCGAGGCAGACGCAGACTTTCCAGATATCCGGATTCTGTGTTTTAATCGCGGGATGAACCTCGCTTCCGCGCGATTGTCTTCTTTTTTTATCCCTTGCTCCCATTGTATTTGTCGGAGGCATAGATGAAGGGACCTTGAGAAGGTCATTATGTCAGAATCGATCGCGGCGCCGCAAGGACGCGCAGTCTCGCAAACGATGAACGGCGTCTTCGGCAGTGTTCGGTTAAGCGTTCATGCCCTGACGCTGAACGCTGGGCACGAGTGGTCGAGCGATCTCATCACGGCGCGCGCAGCTCCTCCGGGAGCGTTACCCTTGATGAAGGCCGCGAAAGCAAGAACGCAATCCAGGAGGTTCGCGAGTAAGCGGCGAGAAACGCAGGCCGCACTTGTCCATGTACCAAAGAGCCGCGCCGAATACCGCCGGAGCCAGGCGGACCGGCGCAGGCTGGTGAAGATGGTGGAAGAGGGCTGTGAGTAACGTCACCGGAACAATTCGAAATCGTCTTCGTCTTCTTCCGAATCGAGAGCCGGGCTGACACAAGGCGAATCCCGTTCATACGGATCCCGCCAACGGTAACCAACCCACGGCAGCCGATCGAATCGGCGGAGTGGTGGCACTCCGTCAAAATGTACTCGGGCCGGCCGGGATCGTCCTCGATCTTCCTGCGGAGTGTTTTGATATAGGACCTTACGTAGTGCGATTCGTTGCCGTACTCAGCGCCCCAGATCGCGTGCGGGAGTCTGGCGTGCGTGAGCGGGACATCTTTGCGCTGCATCAGGAATGCGAGCAAATCAAACTCTTTGGGAGTGAGGTGGATTTCCTGGCCGTCTTTCTTCAGTATCCGGCCTTCCAGCTTTAACTCGATCCGGCCCGCGCGCATTATGGATGAGCGCGTCACGTCGCCGGCGCTGGTTCGCCGCCGCACGGCTCCCATGCGGGCAATCAGTTCGCGCAGCCGGAACGGCTTGGTAATGTAATCGTCCGCTCCCGCCGCCAGGGCCTGTACCTTATCGTCTTCCGTATCGCGCACCGTGAGCATCAGGATTCCCGACCGGGGCGCGACCGCGCGAATTCTTTGGCAAGCCTCCAACCCGCCGATTTCGGGCATGTTGATATCCAGCAGGATGATGGCGACCGGCCATTCGCGGACGTAGTGCAGGGCTTCCTCCGCATTGCGCGCAAGCTCCACCGAATAGCCCCCGGTTTTCAGAGAAGCCGCCAGTCCCTTGCGGAAGACGGGATCGTCGTCTACGATCAGAACGCTGAAAAGTGGTGGCGAAAGTGTCGGATTCATGTTTCAACGCCGATGGTGCGGGCAGAGGCAGCTTAAGGCAGAAAATCACATACCGGCCCTGACTGTCGTTCATAAGATTAAGACTGCCTCCGTGCGCGGCGGCGATCTTGCGTGCGATATGCAGGCCGAGCCCGCTGCCGGAGACAAGGTTGCGCACGCGGGCGACGCGATAAAATCTTTCGAAGATTCTGCTCCGTTCGCCAGGCCCGATAGCATTCCCCTCATTACCCTGCGAGACCTTGCAGTGTGTTTCCCACAAGCGAAGCCGCGAAGTAAACGCCAGCCGGAGGCGACCAAAAAATCATTGCGGCATGTCGAGGCCGCGACGATCCATACTGTAACAAAGGCGTAACAATCCCCACTTAGTCCGCAGGGAGGGATGCACAAGATGCGAAAAGTGTTAAGCATAATTCACCGCCTCGGACAAGTTATCAACGAGATCGTCGAAGCCCGTCTACCGATGTCCGTATGGCTGGATTCCACGACGCTCCGTCTGTACAGAACACGGCCGTAGCGGGCCGAAAGAGGGCAGTATTTATCCGTAGCCTATTTCGCCGTCTTGAACGGCTCGAAACCCGCGCAACGCCTATCGAACGGTCCCAGGTGTGGAGAATACTGAGGAAGCCGATATCGGCGCCGAGGTATTGGGGATCGCCCGCCACCTCGATGGCGGCCGCCGCCCTGGCACGGAACGGCGGATCGTAAAAGAGGCGCTCGTTCTCCAGCGCCAGAACGTAGAGTTCACGGGGCGCTGCCTGCCACATTCGACCGGCTTTCAGCTCCGGACGTAAAGCAAAAGGGATTGTCCTCAGGGGCGGCCGTCGTCGATTGCGAGCCGGGATTTGGCGCATTCCTCCACGACAGTGAGATAGTTCCGGACTTCAACCTTACCGACCACCCACGGGTTAGGTTCGCCGGGTTTCCGCACTTTCGTCCGGTCCAGCCTTGCCAGCGCATCGTTGTATTCGGTGTGGTTGCCGATAATCACGTCGGCGCCGGCGCCGTCCGCAATATCCTTCATGCGGGCCGCGTTCGAAATGTAGGACTGCAGCATTTCCTTCGATGTGTTGCCGCTCAGCGCCGTCCCGCCCCATTCCATCGCCAGATGCGGCACGCCGTGATCCCTGACCGGAACCAGGAAGGAAAGCGTGCCACCGGTGTGACCGGGAGTGATGTAGATGGTGATGGTGGTATCGCCCAGAGTCAGTTTCTCCCCGTCCGTGGCGTCCATATCATGAGTGTATGGAGTGGCTTGCCGCGCGGCCAGTTCCCAGTCTTTGGGCGCCAGGATGACGTGCGGGTGGTAAGTGTCCTGCAGGAATTTGACGGCGCCATCGTGATCGCCGTGCGCATGACTGACGACAATGTACTTGATATCGGCCGGATCGAGACCCAGCTTCTTCATGCCATCCACGATTTCGTCCTGTGCTGCGTAACCGAACAGGGTATCGATCAGAATGATGCCGGCGGAAGTCTTCACGGCCCAGGCGCTGTTGGCCTTTGTGGTGAGCATATAGAGGTTGTCAAAGACCTGCCCACCTTCGGCATACCAGTTCTCCCGCGGCGGGGCGACGCCGGGACCCCGACCTCGGCCCCCGGCTCCGCGGCCGGCCCCGGGGGCACCGGCGCCTCGGGCCGGACCGCCGCCCGGCGGATTGGAGGTGGGCTCCGGAAAGATGGTAGCCGGGCAGGCCAGGTGCGCGGCTCCGGTGTTATTCGAGTTCAGCAAAGCCATGGCGGCAGCTTTGTGCGCTGTAGCGGTGTCGGCTGATTGTGCACGAGCTGCGGCGCCGAGGAGAACCGGGAGTACAATCAAACGGGCGATCTGCATCGTGCGCAACAGTCTATCGCATATTCGCCGATTGCAGCGCTCCGCATATAATTTCGGCGTGCTCGGAAAGATCGCCGCTATCTGGCTCGCCGCCGCTTTGCACCTTGCCGGGCTGGACCTGCGGCACGCTCGTATCGGCGCTATGCCGAATTCCTCGGCCATCGAAAACAAAGCTGTGGAAATGATCGCGCAGGAGATCGAGAAGCGCACTCAACTGCGCCTTGGGTTGAACGCCGACACAAGCGCACCGTTTATCGAAATCGGCCGAGGCTCCGGTCCCGCGGAAGGCTTCACGTTATCCGTCGGTGCAAACAAAGTATCGATTAAGGGCGACGACGACCGCGGTGTCATCTTCGGGGCCGGGTATTTCCTGCGCCGGCTCGACATGTCGCGCCAGCATCTCGAAATCGCGGATGGCCTGAATGTGGTCAGCGCGCCGAAGATCCCGATCCGTGGCCATCAACTGGGCTACCGCCCGAAAACCAACGCGTATGACGGCTGGTCCGTGCCGATGTGGGAGCAATACATTCGCGAGCTCGCGATCTTCGGAACCAACACCATCGAACTGGTTCCACCCCGTTCCGACGACGCCCCCGACAGTCCTCACTTCCCTCTGCAGCCGATCGACATGATGGCCGAGATGTCGCGTATGGCCGACGAATACGCCCTCGATGTGTCCATTTGGTATCCCGCCATGGACCCCGATTACTCGGACCCGAAGACCGTCGCGTTCGCGCTTGAGGAATGGGGCAACGTATTCAGGCGCCTGCCGCGCATCGATGCCATCTTCGTGCCCGGCGGAGATCCCGGCCATACCGAACCGAAGTATCTGATGGCGCTGCTCGAGAAGCAGGCCGTGAATCTGCGCCGCTATCATCCGGGAGCGCAGGTATGGATTTCACCGCAGAGTTTCGACAGCGCCTGGTTCGATGAATTCATCGGGATTCTCGAAAAACAACCGGAGTGGCTCACTGGAGTCGTCTATGGACCGCAGGTGCGCGGCAGCATCGCCGATTTTCGGCAACGGGTGCCGAAGCGCTACCCGATCCGGTTCTATCCCGATGTCACTCACAGCATGCATGCGGAATTTCCAGTGCCCGGCTGGGATTATGCATTCGCTGCCACGGAAGGCCGCGAAGGAATCAATCCAAGGCCAATGGACGAGGCTGCAATCTTCCGAAAGTACGTGCCTTTCGCGGCAGGCTTCGTTACCTACTCCGAAGGCTGCAACGACGATGTCAACAAGTTCGTGTGGAGCGGCCTGGGGTGGAATCCCGACGCCGGAATAACCGATTTACTGCGCGATTACAGCAGGTTCTTCATCGGTTCGGATGTGGCGAATGAGTTCGCCCAGGAACTGTTGTCGCTCGAAGAAAACTGGCGTGGACCTCTCGTAACCAATACCGGTGTCGACACCACGCTTGCCCGGTTTCAGGCGATGGAGCGCCAGGCCACGCCGCAACAGCGCCTCAACTGGCGTTTCCAGTCCGCGCTGTATCGCGCTTACTATGACGCGTTCGTGCGCCGGCGGCAACGCATCGAAGCGGAGCGGGAGGCGCGGGCGAATGCGACGCTTCGCAATGCGGCCCATACAGGATCCCTCGCGGCATTGGCCGAAGCGAAGCAAATTCTCGACGCCGATTTGCCGGCCGGCGAAGCGCGCAATCTGCGCGCCCGGGTCTTCGAACTCGCGGAAGCGCTGTTCCAAAGCATTCACATGCAGCTCAGCGTGCCGAGATATCAGGCCATCGCGATCGGCCGCGGCGCCAACCTCGATGCCATCGATTTCGCTCTCAACGATCGGGTCTGGCTGGACAACCAGTTCGCCGAGATAAGCAAGCTGCCCGAAGAAAAGGCACGCCTCGCGCGCATTAACCGGATTCTCGACTGGACCAATCCCGGCCCGGGCGGCTACTATGACGATCTGGGTGACGTCACCCGGCAGCCGCATCTGGTTGCAGGTCAAACGTTCGAACAGGACCCCGATTTTCTGAGATCGCCGCTCATGAGTTTCGGCGATCCGCCCGAGCAGGGCTGGCGCGTTTCGTGGTTCACGGATGCCGAGACGCTCGGCGACACGCCGCTTCGTATGCATTACACCGGCCTCGATCGTGCCGCGCAGTATAAGGTCCGGGTTGTCTATAGCGGCGACTCGCCCAGGATTCCGGTTCGCCTGGTCGCGAACGGACGATTCGAGATTCACCCGTTCCGCGAGAAGCCTTCACCGATCGCGCCGATCGAATTCGATATCCCGCGGGGCGCCACCGCTTCCGGCGAACTAACACTCGAATGGACCAAGCCAGCCGGCGGAGGAGGCAACGGCCGCGGAGTACAAGTCTCCGAAGTATGGCTGGTTCTAAAGTAGAAACTTCGGCGCGACTCTTCGTCGTCGGGAGGGAGGTAGGCAACGAAGATGCTTGATTGGTGGAATCGTTTGTCGTTTTTCCAGCGAGCCGCTGCGGTCTCAACCTTAGTCCTCACTGTGGTACAAAATCACTTGACTCATCCTCGGTCAAGTGGGACATTGAGCCAATAAAGCCAAGACCCAAAGCGCGCGCCCAAGAAGGTGAAAAACATTACAATTCGAACTGCACCACCACCGAAAACCCATAGCTTGAGGGTTCCGTGGCGCACGCGCCAGCGGCTCACTTCTCACGACTTTATCGAAAGTACCCCGGCACGGAGATCCTCGCCATTCCGGAAGCGCACTCGCCGGGGCACTTCCGATAAAGATCTAGCGTCATACAGAACCTGTCTCCCTTCCGATCGGGTAAACCAGACTGAATCGAATCAAGCGGAAGAACGATATGATTCACATTGAGTAGGAGCAACGACGATGAGACTGATTGCGATCTTGCTCGTTACGACCACTCTGCCCCTGGTCGCGCAGTGGCTGAATTATCCCGACGCACGGCAACAAACTAGATGACTCACCCAGTGGTACACTAGAGGGCGTCTTCCTGGTTGCGGAAAACCGGGAGATCGGGGGCAGCGTTTGTTGCCGTGAAGCGCTCCCGGTTAGGAAGGATTGCCGATGCCAAGAGACTGGAACAAAGTCAGCGCCATATCCACACTTGCGGGCGTTTTTATCACATCCGCAATCGGGGTCGTCGGGCTTGTTCTTATGTGGTGGATTTACAAAAATCCGATTTTGCCGCCGCAAACACCCGCATCATCGGCCGGGGAGGTAGCTATGCCTTTGATCCTGCCATGGTGGATGCCGACAATGGTTGTTGCCGCTATCGTGTTAGCTGGAGTTCTTCACATTGTCGCGTTGAGACAAGGAAGAGCAGGACAGGGATCGAAGCGCTTAAAGAATGGTGAAGTGAAAGAAAAGTCCACGCCGACTCCGAAACTCAAAATATATTCGGCTTTCTTGGGGGCGGAGGGCTATGGCGAGGTCAGCGTCTTGTCCACCCTTGATTCCATGCCACGGGAGGGTATTTCGTTTTTGGTAGATAATAGTTTGCTGCCCAACGGAACGAAAAACCCGGCTCCGTCCGGAGTGCGGAAGCGCCTTACAGTCAAGTACTCTTATGGAGATTCCGAGATCGTAGAGCGCCACAGGTGGGACGGGTTGCATATGACGTTGCCCGTTGATGACGATTTCATTTGGGCCACCTGCAAAGAGTATGACGACAAGTGCAAGGATCAGATCAAGCCACTTCGCGTTCGGATACAGGAACTAGAAAAGCCACATCCGGCAACGGATGATCTCATAATCAAGTCGGCCAGATATGGTCCCGACGACGAATCAGCATGGGAAGACGTGACACTGAAAGTGTATGCTCACGTTAAGAACAACGCTATTAACATAAACGTTTCTCGACAGCTTTTCCCGGAACGCATTCCGCGCACGTCAGTTTTCATGGGGCCGGGAGTAAGGGTTCCAAAATACGTCTTGGAAATCATGTACACATTTGGCAGTGCCGCAGAGAGGCGCATCGTCAGATATGAAGGTGATCAACTTCAACTGCCAGAACCAAGCGAAAAGCACATCGAACAGGTGTCAGCCCCTTATCCACATGGAGCCTTTACACTCGTGCGGGCAGATTTAGATACCTCCCAGGCCATTCCACATCTTGAGAGAGTATCGATCATCCTGACCAACAAGACATCATGGCCTATTGAGGTGTGGACCCCGGTTTGGCGGTCCACTGACGTACAGCTATCTGTAATGCCTGGATATGAACGTCCCAAACTGCAATTAGAAGCGTTTGGACCACCGAGCAGTCACACGCCAGGACTAAGAAGCGGTGGGTGGAGGAATAACAAGTGGGGCGAACAAGTTCAGTGCTTAGACGTAAAGCCAGGTGAGACATTTCTATGCTGGCTTGGTTTTGCAGAACCCAGCGGCGAAGGTGTGCAATTGCGTTTGAATGCGAGAAATACCGGAATTGCCTTATTCCCTGTAAAAATAAATGGCGAACTGTATGAAGAACCTGTGAAACTATGACTGCTTACTTGGCTTGCGAAAAGGCGGCGCTTTGACGACCTTTTTCAGCATCTCTTCAAACGCGCGATACTCAGGCGGCTTTCGCCCCTTGAGTGTCTTTACGGGAACCTCTGCCTTGTCTTTGGGGTGTTGGTCTGACATCCGAGTCACCCCTTCACCCGCGCGTAAGTCAGGCGCTTGCCCGATATGGACCCTAGCACCTTTGCGAAACGCTCTGCGTCAGTGGCTTTCCGCTCGTTATAACGAAACGATTGCTCATCGAGGTATCTGAACAGGTGGAACGGCTCAACACTCACGTACGTGCCCTTGATGGACCGCTTCAGGAGACTCCAGAAGTTCTCCATCCGGTTGGTATGGACATTGCCGTCAACGTAGGATTCGGCGTGGTTGATGACCTTGTGGGTGTAGTCAGATCCAAGCCCGTCGTAGGCCAGGTGCTCATCGGTCATCAGATGGGCACGGCGGCGGACGTGCTTGCGGACTTCGCCCTGCAAACTCTCTTTGCTCCGATCCGGCACGACGGTAGCGCGGACGTGGCCAGTCTCGCGTTCCAGCAATCCGAAGACAACTGCTTTCCCGAAGTTGCTCCGACCGCGCATTTTCTCGCGCCTATCGGCGTGCATGAACCGGGCCTTACCGCCGATGTGGGTTTCGTCGGCCTCGACTTCGCCAGTCATCTTGTTGATGGTCCCGTTGTGCATGGCGTAGCGGATTCTCTGGAGCATAAACCATGCCGTCGTCTGGGTGACTTTCAGGTCGCGGGCGATCTCATAGGAACTCACGCCGTTTTTGCAGTTAGCCAGCAGCCACATGGCGCACAGCCATTTGTTCAACGGGATCGGGCTGTCTTCAAAGATCGTGCCGACCTTGACGGAGAACTGCTTTTTGCAGTCCAAGCACTTCCACATGAGCCGCGTCTGGAGAAACGAGAGGCGTTGACCTTCACAGACGGGGCAGGTTGGACCCTGCGTGCCCCATTTCGCTCCTGCAACCACGTCGAGACAGATTCGAGGGTCGGAAAACGTCTCGATTGCTTCAATCAAACTACTGGGATATTTGACGTTAACCGTTTCCATGAACCCATTGTATCAGGAGTTTTCAGGTGAGTCAACTAGTTTATTGCCCGACGCACGGACTCCTCGCACCAAGGACGGCAAGCCGAACCTGACCGCTCCCGTGCCGCGGATAAACGGCAGACCCGATCTTTCCGGCGTCTGGCAGGCCGAGCGAACTCCGGAGAGCGAGTTTGCTCGCGTGCTCGGCAACGGTTTCGTGAAGTTACAGGTGGACTTGAACGATATCACTAAATACGTAAATAACGTGTTTTGGGGTCTCAAATCCGAGGAGCAGCCGCTTCGGCCAGAGGCGCTGGCGGTCCTTAAACAGCGCGCAGGCCTCGGATTCCCCTATGGTCGCTGCCTCCCGGCTGGGATACCCGCCGGCATATTCATTTAGCTTTCAAGATGATTCAAGCGCCGCAGGAGATTGTGATCCTGTTTGAGGACGGCGACCCTCCGCGACAGATTCATACCGACGGGCGGAGCCTCCCTGAGGACCCCGAGCCGTCCTGGATGGGGTATTCGGTGGGCAAGTGGGAACGTGGCACGCTGGTTGTCGAAACAATCGGTTTTAACGAACAGAGCTGGCTCGATGGGTCCGGCCACCCGCGCAGCGAATCGATGCACATCACCGAGCGCTACCGCCGCCGCGATTTCGGGCACATGGATCTGGAGGTGACTCTCGAAGATCCGACATACTACACGCGGCCTTTCACGCTTACGACGCAGTTGAACTTGATTCCGGACAGCGATGTCCTCGAATTCGTCTGCCGCGAGAATGAGAAGGACCAGGCACACATAAGCAGGCCATAATACAGATGCTTTCCGCCCAAACGCCCTTCCAGCGGAAGCGGAGGTTCCGTTCGAACGGTCGGCCACTCTTCCACTACTTACGTTTGCTTCAGGATTCGGAGCCAAAGCCCCGTTCCAACGGCGCGCGGATCGATTCTTCTTACAGTCCGCGAAAAATCGGCATTTCTTCCCCAACGAATCAATATCTTGCCTCCAAACTGCCCTTCAGCCCCAAACCCCGCCTATATGCTGGGCTCGTGAACCTCGCCCGTCCAAATCGCGACCTCGAATCTGAACGCAAAGCACCGCTATCGCGCCTCATCGAAGAAAACGGAAGATTTGACAATAGGTCCCAATTTCTGCTGATAACACAGGCCTTACTGGCTCTGCCGGGTCCCAAACAGGTCCCAACCAGAGCCGATAATTCGCTCTGCCGCGCCCCCCACCAAACCTCTGATATCATCGATAGGCCGAATTTTGATAGTCTTTAATCTTCCCAAGAGGTTTCCGATGCCCCATCAAGGTCCAGTGCGATCGACGCTCCTGTCCCGAGCTACGGCCATGATGGCCGCCCTCGTCGCATTGTCCGGAGCGACTGCCTTCGCTCAACCGAGCTACGCGCCTCCCAATACCGGCGATGTGCCCAACCCCTACAAGACCGTCCTTAATTGGGGTCACACGCCCGACGACAGAAAATGGGGCGCGTCGTCGGGAGTTTACACTGGCCCCGATGGCAACATCTGGACCTACGAACGCTGCGGCGCCAACACCTGCGTGGGCTCGACGGTCGACCCGGTTTTCGAGATCGATCAAAAGACCGGCGCCGTCCTCCGCCATTTCGGCAAAGGCTTATTCGTTATGCCCCACGGCCTCTACGTGGATAAAGACGGCAACGTCTGGGTCACCGACGGCGGGACCAACGCAGGCAAGGGCGATCAGGTTTACAAATTCAGTCCGGACGGCAAGGTTTTAATGACGCTGGGCAAGCCAGGCGGCGACGGCCCCGGCCTCGAGGGCTTCGACGCGCCCAACACCGTGCTGGTAGCGCCCAACGGAGATATTTTCGTGGGCGAAGGCCATGCCCCCACGCTCGGTAACTCCCGCATCATGAAGTTCGATAGGAACGGAAAGTTCATCAAGGTCGTCGCGCATAAGGGGACCGGGCCGGGCGAGGTGATGGAACCGCATTGCCTGGGCATGGATTCGGCGGGGCGGCTCTTCGTGGCCGACCGGTCGAACAACCGGGTGCAGGTGCTCGATCAGGATGGCAAGTTCATCGCGGAGTGGAAACAATTCGGCCGTCCCAGCGGTATCTTTATAACGAACGACATTCTTTATGTGAGCGATTCGGAATCGCACCCCGACCGGCCCGGCACGCATGGATACAATCCGGGCTGCGAACGCGGCTTCCGTATGGGCAGCGTTAAGGATGGCAAAGTCACAGGCTTTATTCCGAACCCGGACGGCCTGACCGGTGGATCGGAAGGCATTGCGGTCGATCACGAGGGCAACGTTTACGGAGCTTCGCGAATTGCCGCCGACGCGGGCCGTATCGAGAAGTTCGTCTTAATCAAGTAAGGCCCAGGAATTACAGGAGCTTATAATGCGACGAAGAGATTTTCTTAAAGCGCTGCCCGCGGCAGTACCCGCGATAGCGGCAGTTCCCAGGCTGCTGGGCGCGAAGATCAAGATCGCCGATATCAAGCTGCAGCGCCTGAAGGTCATCAAGGAACTCGGCACTATGACCGGCTTCATGGGACCGTGGGACACGGCGGTGGTGCGTATCGGCGGCGGCTCGTTCATCGAAGTGCACACCGATCAGGGGCTGGTCGGCATCGGCCCGACAATCGACCCCGTGCAGCTGCCGTCGCTGAAGTCCCAGCTCGTCGGCGAGGATCCGTTCAATCTCCAATACCTCGTGGCGAACCTGCGCGAATGGACCGGCATGGGCACGGCCCGGCGTCTGGCGGCTCGGCCCTCGGCGCTGGCTGAGTCCGGCGCGGCGGGAGGCAATATGAGCCTTCTCCAGGCTGCCGGCCGTGGCGGCGGAACCAGCTGGGATCGCGCGGCCTCGTCCGTCGAGATCGCCATGTGGGACATCGTCGGCAAGGCGTGCAATCAACCGCTTTATAAGGTCTGGGGCCCCGTCAAGGAAAAGGTTGCGCCCTACGCCAGCGAGTCGCGCCTGTCTACTCCCGAAGAGCGCGCCGATTTCGCCGCCAAGTGCAAGGCCGACGGTTGGCGTGCCATCAAATACCGCGCTCACTTCCAGACCATGAAGGAAGATATCCGTCTGGTCGAAGCCGCCCGTAAAGCGGTGGGCGACGATTTCGACATCATGTGCGACGCCAACCAGGCTACCAACGGCCCTATGACTCCCACCGTAACCTGGGATTTCCGCCGCGCCGTCGAGACTGCCCGCGCCTACCAGGCTCTGAACGTTTATTGGCTCGAAGAGCCGTGTCGCCGCTATGACTTCGATCACCTCGCCGAACTGAACCGGCTGGTCGAGATCCCCATCGCGGGCGGCGAAGGCAACCGTGGGCTGCACGAGTTCCGCTGGCTGCTCGAAAAAGGCTGCTTCGATATCGTGCAGCCGGAAGTGCTGCTCGAAGGGCCGCTTGAGACGCGCAAGATCGCCGTGCTCGCCGAGTCCATGGACAAGTTGGTCGTGCCCCATCTGGGCGACGGCGGTATTTGCACCATCTGCAATATTCATCTGGTGGCGACGTTCCCCAACTCGCCCTATATTGAAATCACCCACGACCTGCCCCTGCGCGATTATTCCAACGGCTTCCAGATTTTCGAAGAGCCGCCGGTGCTCACTAAGGACGGCTACTTCGCCGTTCCGGAGAAGCCCGGCCTGGGCATCTCAATCAAAAAGGACCTGATTCTATGAAACAACTAAAATTCCGTCTGGCTCTCGGCGCAGCGCTCGTCGCCGGCGCGGCCCTGCTCGCCCAGACCACTTTACAGCTGCATTCCCCGAAGACCGGCGAATGGATCTATTGGTCGGGCGATCTGACGGGCAGCCGATATTCCCCGCTCGACCAGATCAACGCCGGTAACTTCAACAAGCTTGAAGTAGCCTGGCGATTCAAGACCGATAACTTCGGTACGCGTCCCGAGTACAAGCTCGAAGGAACTCCCTTGATGGTGAACGGCGTCATCTACACCACGGCCGGAACGCGCCGCGATGCCGTGGCGCTCGACGCCGCCACGGGAGAAATCCGCTGGGTCTACAGCATGAAAGAAGGTCAGCGCGCGGTTATCTCGCCGCGGCAGCTTTCCGGTCATGGCGTATCTTACTGGACCGACGGCAAGGGCGATGAGCGCATCCTCTTCATCACCACCGGCTACCGTCTGGTTGAGCTCAACGCCAAAACGGGCGACCCGATTCCTTCCTTCGGCCAGAACGGCGTGGTGGATCTCAAGATCGGCCTCATCACCGGCGCCGGCAAGCAGATCGATCCCGAAACCGGCGAAGCGGGCCTGCATTCAACGGCGCTGATCGTCAGGAATAACGTGATCGTCGGCGTGTCCATGAAAGAAGGACACACGCCGGTGACGCACGACAACACCAAGGGCGCCGTGCGCGCCTACGACGTCCACACCGGCAAGATGGTATGGATGTTCAACACGGTTCCACGTCCCGGCGAGTTTGGCAACGACACCTGGGAAAACGGTTCGTGGGCGACCAACGGTAACACCGGCGTATGGAGCCAGATGGCCGCCGACGAAGAACACGATCTGGTCTACGCGCCGGTCGAGGATCCGACTTCGGATTACTATGGCGGCCATCGCCCCGGCAACAATCTGTATGGCGATTCCATCGTGTGCATCAACGCAACCACCGGGAAACGCGTGTGGCATTACCAGGTAATTCACCACCCGATCTGGAATTACGATTCGTCGTCGCAGCCGATTGTGGCCGATATCACCGTCGACGGTAAAAATATCCCGGCCGTAGCGCTCCCCGGCAAGCAGGCGTTCCTCTACGTCTTCAATCGCCTCACCGGTGAGCCTGTGTGGCCCATCGTCGAGAAGCCGGTGCAGCAGTCCGACGTGCCCGGCGAAAAGACCTCGCCCACGCAGCCGTTCCCGACCAAGCCCCCGGCCTACTCGCGCAACGTGTTGCATGTCCCCGACGATCTGATCGATTTCACGCCCGAGCTGCGCGCCGAGGCGAAGGACATTATTGCGCGTTACCGCGTGGCGGGCATGTATAACCCAGCGCTGATCGGCGATCCGAAAGGGCTGCTGGGCTCGATCAACATCGGTAATGGCGGCGGCGGCACGAACTGGAACAGCGCGGGGTACGATCCCGAAACCCACATCGTTTACGCGCAGGCGGAGAACTCGGGCATCAGCGGATTCTCGGTGCGTACTTCTCCTCCCGGATTTTCGGATATGCGGTACCTCGGCGGCAGAGAAGACCAGCCGTTTGTGGATGCCGAGGGAGCCGGGGCTAACACCGCCGCCGACGTTTCGGCAGCTAAAGCGGCAGCCTCGAATCGCGCGCCAGGCGGCAATAACGCGCTCACCGTACATGGCCTGCCCATCATGAAGCCGCCCTACGCGGTAATTTCGGCGATCAATCTCGACCGCGGCGACATTCAGTGGCAGGTGCCCTTCGGCGAGACGCCGGATAACATCCGCAACAGTCCTCTGCTGAAGGGCCTGAACATCGGCAATACCGGCCAGCGCGGCGAATGCTCGGTACTGGTAACCAAGACGCTGCTGATCATAGGCGATGCCCTGGTTACCTCGGGAACCCATCCGCGCGGAGCTATGCTGCGCGCCTATGACAAGGCCACGGGCAAAGAACTGGGCGCGGTCTGGATGCCTGGCCCGCAGAGCGGCGGCCCAATGACTTATATGTGGCAAGGTAAGCAGTACATCGTCGTCGCCATCAGCGGAGGCAATTACAGCGGAGAATATCTGGCCTTTGCCTTACCCGACGCCGAATAACATGCGAAATCGTTACCGAACCGCGACCGTAAGGGAGTGGCGCCGGGCAGCCATTGTCCTGTCAATCCTTTGCGCTTTCACCCTCCTCGCCCAAACCAACAAAGGCGAGTGGACTTACTGGGGAGGAGATCTCAAGGGGACCAAATACTCCCCTCTCGATCAGATCAAAGCGGAAAATTTTAACAAATTGGAAGTAGCCTGGCGTCTCAAGACCGATATCTTCGGCACCCATCCCGAATATAAGCTCGAAGGCACTCCGTTGATGGTGAACGGGGTGCTCTACACCACCGCCGGAACGCGCCGCGATGTGGTAGCGCTCGATGCCGCCACGGGTGAAATCCGCTGGATCTACAGCATGCGCGAAGGTAAACGCGCGGCAGTCTCGGTGAGGCCGCTCTCCGGTCACGGAGTCTCTTACTGGACCGACGGCAAAGGCGACGACCGCATCCTCTTCGTCACCACCGGCTACCGTCTGGTCGAGCTGAACGCCAAAACGGGCAAACCAATCCAGGGCTTCGGTCAAGCCGGAGCGGTCGATCTCAAGGTTGGCCTGCACACCGGTACGGGCAAACAGATCGATCTCGAATCCGGCGAGGCGGGCTGGCATTCGACGGCGCTCGTAGCAAAGGACACAGTGGTCATCGGTGTATCGTTCGCCGAAGGCATGACGCCCGTTACGCACGATAACACCAAGGGCGCCGTGCGCGCCTACGACGTCCACACCGGCAAGCTTCTCTGGACCTTCAACACCATTCCGCACCCCGGCGAATACGGCAACGACACCTGGGAGAACGGCTCCTGGGCGACCAACGGCAACGCCGGCGTGTGGACCCAGATGTCCGCCGACGAAGACCTGGGCCTCGTCTACGTGCCTGTCGAAGACCCGACTTCGGATTACTATGGCGGCCATCGTCCCGGAAACAATCTGTTCGCCGATTCGCTGGTCTGTCTTGACCTCAGGACCGGGCAGCGTAAGTGGCATTTCCAGGTCACGCACCACCCGATCTGGAATTACGACCTGTCTTCCGAGCCGATTCTGGGCGATATCAATGTCGACGGCAAGGCTATCAAGGCCGTCATGCTGCCCGGCAAGCAGGGCTTTCTCTACACCTTCGACCGCATCACCGGCCAACCGGTCTGGCCGATCGTCGAAAAGCCCGTGCAACAATCCGACGTACCTGGCGAAAAGACTTCGCCCACTCAACCGTTCCCGACCAAGCCGCCGGCATTTTCGCGCAACGTTCCGAATTTCCCCGACGATCTGATCGACTTCACGCCCGCCATGCGCGATCAGGCGTTAACCATCATGTCGCACTACCGTGTTGCCGGCATGTACAATCCCATGCTGGTCGGAGATCCCAAGGGCTATTACGGCGCCATCAACATCGGCAACGGCGGCGGCGGCACCAACTGGGCGGGCGGCGGCTACGATCCCGAAACGCACATCTTCTACGCCCAGGCCGATAACTCCGGCATCCAGGGACGCTCGCTGCGTCCACCGCCGCCCGGCTTCTCCGACATGAAGTACGTCATGGGAAGACAGGATCAGCCGTTCCGAGCTCCCTTGGGCGCCGGTGGCGGACAGGCTGCCGACGCGCCGCCCGAAGTGCTGAAGCAGGTGAAGGCCGATGAGGCCATCCTCGCAGCCAGGGGCACCAGCGGCGGCGAGATGTCGGTGCAGGGCCTCTCGATCCTCAAGCCGCCCTATGGCGTGATCACGGCGATCAATCTCGACCGCGGCGATATTCAATGGCAGGTGCCGTCCGGTGAGACACCGGATAACGTGCGCAGAAATCCGGCGCTGAAGGGTCTGAATATTCCCAACACAGGCCAACCGGGAGCCGTCGGAGTTCTTGTCACTAAGACGCTCTTAATCGTAGGCGATAACCTGGTCACCTCGGTAACTCACCCGCGAGGAGCTATGTTGCGCGCCTATGACAAAGCGACCGGCAAAGAAGTAGGTGCGGTGTGGATGCCTGCGCCTCAAAGCGGCTGTCCCATGACTTACATGTGGCAAGGTAAGCAATACATCATAGTGGCTGTAAGTGGAGGAACCTACAGCGGCGAATATCTGGCCTTCGCCCTCCCCGACACCGAATGACATCCATGTGGGACAGGCGCTACCGCCTGTCCATTCTCGGCCTGGCTGTTTCCGTCTTGGGGGCTCAGTCAGTCGCCCACTCCACCTGGGACGGGGTTTACACTAAGTCCCAGGCAGATCGAGGCAAGGATGTCTACGTCCATCAATGCCTCGATTGCCATGGCGACGATCTCGAAGGCGACCCGGAGAATCCGCCTCTCGCCACGCCGGCCTTTGTCTACAAATGGAACAGCCTGACGGTCGGCGATCTCTTCGAGCGAGTCCATCGCGACATGCCGCCAGATAAGATGGGCACGCTGACCCGGCAGAAGGCCGCCGACCTCGTAGCCTTTCTCCTGAGCTTCAACAAATTCCCGCCAGGCAATCGGGAACTTCCACCGGATCTGACGGCGCTGCGCCAGATCCGCTTCGACGCTTCACCACCGGAGGCAACAAAATGATCAATCGAAGACAGTTCATCGGCGCGGCTGCGGCCGCTTCCGTGGCAGCACAGCAGACCTATGAATGGGGCGGGCCGGCCCTTGACATCCCCCTCCATCTGCGGACCGACGGCGAATCGAACTTCGCTCATATTCAGGGCAGCGGTGTGACCAAAGCCGTCCTGCTCACACGGGTACAGGAGGTGGATCGAGCCAGGACGCTGGCGGAGAAACATCCCGGCCGCTTCGTATGGTTTGTCGGCGCCGACGTTACCAAACCCGATGCGGCCGGCCTGCTGACGAGCGCCGTCAAAGGCGGCGCCCTCGGATTGGGCGAGATCAAGTATCAGGTGGAGTGCGATGGCCCCGAAATGAAGCGCATGTACGCGTTGGCTGCGGATTTGAACGTACCCATTCAGATCCACTTCGGGGACGTGCCGCAGGCTTCGGGTAATGCGGTCTTCAACGGTGGATTCAAACGCTTCGACGCCATGCTGAAAGCGTTCCCAAAGACCAAATTCATCGCCCACGCGGACACCTTCTGGGCCAACGTGAGCGCCGATTATGCTTACGACACCGCTTACCCCAGCGGTCCGATAAAGCCCGGGGGCATCAGCGATAAGTGGCTTTCGGACTATGCGAATCTTTGGGCCGATATGTCGGCGAACTCCTGCAACAACTTCCTGAACCGCGACCCCGAATTCACGGCGGGATTCCTCGCCCGGCATCAGGACAAGCTCATCTTCGGCTGCGACTGCTCATGCTCTGATGGGCGCGGCGGAGGCGTGACAAACCCCAATCCGCGGCTTCACGGAAAGTGCATCGCGCGCGAGACGCTGGCGGCCGCCCAGAGGATGTCAAAGCCCGAAGTCTTCCGCAAGATACGTTGGGAGAACGGCACGAAGCTTTTGGGGCTTCCGAACCAGGTTTAGGGAGTCGAGTCTACTTCCCGCCCGTATACATCACGCGCCAGATCTTACCCTTCTGGCTCTCGCAAATATAGAGCGATCCATCGGGAGCCATGGCCACGCCATCGGCGCGCGCCGCGGCATCGTTCGGATTCATCAGAGGCGACTTGCCCGCAAATCCGTTCGCGAAGATTTCAAAATTACCCGCGGGATTGCCGCCCGAGAACGGCTGGAAGGTCACGTTGTAACCATCCTGCGGCATGGGTGCGCGATTCCACGATCCATGGAACGCGATGAACGCTCCGTTGCGGTACTTCGCCGGGAACTGCGTGCCCGCGTAGAACATCACGTCGACCGGAGCCCAGTGCGCGGGGAACGCGGCGATCGGTTGCGCGAAACCGGCGCAGCGCCCCACCTTCATCCCGTCCCCGCCGTACTCTGGATTCAGAACCGATTTCTTCTGCCCGTAATCGTAGAAGCAGAACGGCCAGCCGAAGTTCAAGCCTGCCGTGCCGGCGCGGAACATGGGCTCGGCCGGACGCGTGGCGTTGTCTTCGGTCTTGAACAGGTCCGGCCACAGCGTGTCGAGCTGGTCGCGATTATTCATCACAATGTAAAGCGCGCCATCGTGCCAGGTGATGGCGGGCATCTGGCGCAGGCCGGTCGCATACCGCACGCCGTCCGCCTGCTTCTGATTGAGCTTGTTCTCGTCGAACTTCCAGATGCCGCCGTGTTCCTCGAGAATCGGGCAGGGGTCCTGTCCCGCCTGGCCCTTCGAACGGTCGCGTGCCTGGCAGGCATTGGACGGCGCACCCACATTGATGTAGAGCGAGCCTTTGCCATCGAACGCGATGCCTTTGTCCTCATGCATGCGCTGCACCGGCAGACCGGTGACGATGGTCTCCGCCGGTCCCGTGGGCGTCAGCGTACCGGGGGTCATCTTGTAGCGCTCCACAGAGGTTGTCGTGGCGACATAGAGATAGCCGTCGCGAAGGGCGATACCTGTGCTGCTGGCCTTGCCGAAAGTTTCCTTCGTCTCGAAGCGTCCGTCGCCGTCTTTATCGTGCAGGGCCACGACTCCCCCGCCCTGGCCGCCCCTTCCGCCCATAAGCGAGACGTAAACGTCGCCGTTCGACGCCACCGCCATGTGCCGCGCGGATCCAATATTGTCGACGGCGACAAACGCGCAGAAGCCGGCGGGCAGGGTGATTCCGCCGTTACCGGGGTCGCAGGCGGGCGTGGCGGCACCGTGCATGAGGGAGGTCGCGGCCACAATCGCGCAGCCCGCGAGTAACATTCCTGAGGTAAATCGATTCATAGTATTTATTCGGTTCTTCCTCATGTGAGTCGTCAGGTGTATTTTATAGGTTACGGACTGGGGAAGTCCCGGAGAGAATTTTTTTCAAGGAGAAAGACAACGAATGAAGGCAATTGAACGAGGTCTGCTGTCGGCGATCGTCGTACTGTCATGTTCCGCGCTGGCGAGCGGCCAGGCGCCGCCAGCGGGCCGGCAGGGAGGCGGCCGGGGAGGTCCGCGCGGCCCAGTGCTTTCGGTGACCACCAGCGCGTGGCCCGATGGCGGCGAGGTTCCCATGAAATATTCGGTACGCGGCGACAATAAGTCCCCCGCATTCGACTTCCACTGGAGTATGGGTACTAATCCGGCCGATGCGCCGGCCGACCTGAGAACTTACGTGGTGAGTCTGCGCGACATGGAAAACTCGACCAACAAAGGGCCTACCGACTCGCTGCACTGGGCGGCATTCAACATCCCCGGCACGACAAAGGGCTTGCCCGAGGGATTGGCTGCAGGCACTCTGCCCGATGGGACTGTCAATGGCCCAGGCTTCGGAGCCGGACGCGGGGGCAATCCATCGGCGTACTTCGGACCTGGCGCTGGACCGGGACCGATCCATCACTACTGCTTCGAGTTCTTCGCGCTCGATACCAAGCTTGATCTGCCTGCGACCGTTTCGCGCGAAGATCTGCTGAAGGCGATGGAAGGGCACGTCATCGGCAAGGCGGCTTATTTTGGCCGTTTCCACAGCCCGCCGGCGCAATAATAAGGACCGATGCAACGCGGCAAATCGGTAATCGCAGGCCTGGCACTGGCAGCGGCGGTCTGCTCCTTCGCTCTGGCGCCTTCCTCGGTATGGGACGGCGTCTACACGGAGGAGCAGGCCGCGCGCGGCCTTTCGCTGTATAAACCGGAATGCGCTTCCTGCCACGGGATGGCCCTCGAAGGCGCCGGCCAGTTTCCCCCTCTCGCGGGCGACGACTTCAAGGCCAACTGGAACGGCCAGCAACTCAGCGATCTTTTTGAAAAGATGCGTCTGTCGATGCCCGCCGATCATCCAGGCAAGCTGAGCGCAGAGCAGAACGCGGACATCCTTGCCTATATGCTCAAACAGAATGGATTTCCCGCGGGTGCGATGGCAATGAAGGGCGACGCCAACGCCCTTAAGTCAATTCGATTCGACTCGGCGAAACCGAGCAAATAGGTTCGCTCACGCAGGGGACAGATTTTGAAACAGATCCAGATTCTCGCTATTATCGGCGCAGGCCTCTGCCTGGCCGCTGAGCCGCTCACGGAAATCACGGTTCCGGGCAAGCAGGCATTTCCGGAGAGCGTTACGTCTACCGCCGATGGAACCATCTTCGCGGGAAGTCTCACCGGCCAACTGATCTTCAGGGTAGCCCCCGGTTCGCCTGCCGCCGAGCCATGGATCAGACCCGGCGCCAATGGGCTGCAGGCCGTTCTGGGAGTTCTGGCCGACGAGAAGTCGGGAACGCTGTGGGCCTGTTCCACCAACATGTCCGGCCAGGGCGAACCAACGGCCCTGAAAACCTTCGACCTCAAAACCGGCGCCCCCAAAGGCAGCTACGCGTTCCCAGGCGGCAGGTCGGTTTGCAACGATATCGCCATCGGTCCCGACGGAGCGGCCTATGTTACCGACACGGTAAATCCTCGCATCCTGCGACTGAAGCCCGGCAGGGCCGCGCTCGAAGTTTGGACTACCGACCCGCGCTTCGATTCGCTCGACGGCATCGCGTTCGGCACTGCCTCCACCATCTACGTCAACACGGTTCAATCCGGCCACCTGTTTCGCATCCCGCTGGAGTTCGACGGAACGGCCGGAAGAGCCGTTCAGCTCGATCTGAGCGCGACACTCGACAGACCCGATGGAATGCGTGCCGACGGCAGGAATCAGTTGCTCCTGGTCGAGGGCGCCGGCCGTCTCGATCGCGTCACGTTCGTTGGTAACGAGGCAAGAATCGAGGTCCTCAAGGCGGGTTTCAACGGCTCTACCGCCGTCACAAGAGTTGGAGGCACGGCGTGGGTTCTTGAAGGGAAAGTCGCTTACTTAATGGACCCGACGCTCAAGGGGCAGGATCCAGGGCCTTTCAAACTGTTTGCAGTAACGCTGAAGTGATAGCATTTCAAGACAACAAGGATTCCTAACGCTATGAAACTCTCTTCCCGCACGGCGATTGCGGCCGCCGTGTTTCTGGCCTCGACGGCAGCCATTAAACTCGCGTCCGGCAATGCCGACCCGAAAAACGTACTTACCGGCGAGGCGGCTTTCGCCAGCTTTACCGACGTGAAACCGGGAGTGTGGCGTCACATCACCGTCAACAGCCTGCCGAAACCATTCGCCACTCCGGCGTCGACCACGCGCGCCCAGATCGTCCCACGCCCCGCCGATGTATGGCCGCAGGCGCCTCCGGGATTCAAGGTCGAACTCTTCGCCACGGGTCTGTCTAACCCTCGCACCATTCGACGCGCTCCCAACGGGGACCTGTTCGTCATCGAAACCACCGGCAACGGGGAGATCACCATCTTCCGCGGCATCACGGCCGATGGCAAGCCGCAGGAGACGTCCACGTTTATCACGGGGCTTAAGAACCCCTTCGGACTTGCTTTCTATCCGCCGGGCAACAACCCGCAATATATCTATATCGGGAACACCGCTTCGGTGGTGCGCATTCCCTATAAGAATGGCGACCTGAAAGCCACCGGCCCGGTCGAGACCATCATCCCGACCCTTCCGGTGGGCGGACACTCTACCCGCGATGTGCAATTTTCACCCGATGGCAAGAAGATGTTTGTCGCCGTCGGTTCCGGATCGAACGTGGCCGAAGAAGATCCCGAACTGCAGAAGCAGGAAGTGCATCGCGCCGACATACTGCAATACACTCCCGACGGCACCTTCGTGAAAGTGTACGCCTCGGGCATCCGGAATCCGGTAGGGATTGCCGTCAATCCCATCACGGGAGAGCTGTGGTGTTCGGTGAACGAACGCGATCTGCTGGGCGATAACCTGGTTCCGGATTACATTACCCACGTGCAGGAAGACGGCTTCTACGGCTGGCCCTGGTACTACATGGGCAGCAATCAGGATCCGCGCCACGAGGGCAAGCACCCCGAACTTAAGGGCCACGTGCTGGTTCCCGACGTGCTGCTGCAACCGCACAACGCCTCGCTCGAAATGACTTTCTACGATGGCAAGCAGTTCCCCGCCGAATATCGGGGCGACATCTTCGCGGGCGAGCATGGATCGTGGAACAAATCGGTGCGCACCGGCTATGAAGTGGTTCGGGTTCCTCTCGACAAGGGCCACGCTTCGGGCATTTACGAAGATTTTCTGACGAACTTCGTGCTGCCCGACGGCGCCGTTTGGGGGCGTCCGGTCGGCGTGGCGACGGCAACCGACGGATCTCTGATGGTCACCGACGACGGATCGAAATCGGTCTGGCGCGTCAGCTACACCGGTGGCAAGTAAACTTTCCGACGCGCAGCGGGAAGTCTGGAATCTGGAGCTCCGCTACTGGCACACCCGGACATCCGGGAAACTTGAGGAGCATATGTCTCTCTGGCACGACGAAGTCGCCGCCTGGGGGAGTATGCTCGATGCGCCGGGGACTAAAGCCGATATGCGGAATAATGTCGCGGGGATTTTGCAGGACACGCGGCCGGGGTCGTACACCTGCGATCTGGAGCCGTTCTCGATTCGCGTTGAGGAAGATTTTGCGTTTGTTTTTTACCGGACTCACGAAGTGCGCACCGATCTGGCGGGCGATCGCCGGGAAGCGCGCGTGCGCATCATCCATACGTGGTGGCGCACTCCGCAGGGTTGGCAAATCATTGCGGGCATGGGCGCAGCCGTTGTGAGAGCCGGTTAGTTGATAGAGTTTATCTGATGCGTTTGCGAATCTGGCTTTTGGCTTTGTTTGCGTTGTCCTGTATGCCCGCGGCCGCGCAGATGGATCTCTCCGGTGAGTGGGGCCAGAAGGTCCAGGAAGATGCCATTGAGCGCACCGACGGTCCGCGTCTGGGCGACTACACGGGCCTGCCCATTAACGACCGGGCGCGCGCCCAGGCGGATACTTTCGATGCCGGTAAGTGGGCGCAACGCGAGCACCAATGCGAGCCCCATCCGGCCGACTACGCCTTTCGCGGTCCGGGCAGCATGCGGGTCTGGCCGGACATCGATCCGCTCACCCAGCAAGTCATCGCATGGCACACGGCGATCATGTGGATGAACCCGCAGCGCACCATCTGGATGGATGGCCGTCCGCACCCCAACGAATACGCGCCTCATACGTGGAGCGGATTCTCTACGGGCGTCTGGATCGCCGACATGTTGAAAGTGGAGACCACGCACCTGAAGGAAGGCTGGCTGCGCCGCAATGGGCTGCCGCGCAGTGAGAAGGCTACGATGACGGAATACTTTTTGCGCCACGGCGACTATCTTACGGTGGTGACCATTGTGCACGACCCGGTGTTCCTGACCGAACCGCTGGTGCGCACTTCGAACTGGGCGCTCAATCCCGGGTATGCGCCCAGCCCGCAATCGTGCGTGGCTTCGGAGCAGATCGACAAACCCGAGGAGTGGGTGCCGAACCATCTGCCGGGAAGGAATCCGTGGCTCGAAGAGTTCGGCATCAAGTACCGCGTTCCGTTTGCCGCCGCGCGCGGTGGGGCCGAGACCATGTATCCCGAGTATCGGAAGAAACTGGACACCATGCCGCTTCCCCCGCCGGCGGCGCCCGCCAAGCCATGAACCGAATCCTGCTGGCACTGGCGCTTTCGACAGCTTTGGCCGCGCAGACGCCTTCCGGGCAGAGCAGGGTCGGCGTGCTGCACGTGCAGGGCAACGTCTATCTGATCTACGGGGCGGGGTCGAATATTACGATGCAGGTGGGCGATCAGGCGGTGGTGCTGGTCGATGCGGGGCCGGCTTCGATGAGCGCCGAGGTCATGAAAGCCATTCGCAGCGTGTCGCAGAGGCCGATCGGTTACATCATCAATACGTCCTATGACCGCGACCATACCGGCGGCAACGCCAACCTCGCGAAGGGCGGCTTCTACTTCCTTGCCACCGTGCATGGGTCTCCGCAGCAGGCGGCTATTGTTTCGCATCTGAAGGTTCTGGATCGCATGTCGGCCGATGGTTCCGGCGCCCCGCATCCGGATTGGCCTACGGAAACTTACGAGGACGAGGGCTGGCATCTTTATGCCAACGATGAGCCTATAATTCTTGAGCACGCTGTGAACGCGCACACCGATGGCGACAGCGTAGTTTTCTTTCGCCGCTCCGACGTGGTGATTACCGGCGACCTGTTTGACATGACGCGCTATCCGGTCATCGACGAGAAGGCGGGCGGCAGCCTCGCCGGGATTCTGAAAGAGATCAACCACATCCTGAAAGACGTGGCGATTCCAAAAGAAAACGAGGAAGGCGGCACCTATATTATTCCCGGCCATGGCCGGGTGTGCGACCGCAACGATCTGGCTAATTACCGCGATATGCTGACAATCATCCGCGATCGCATTCAGGATCTGGTGAAGAAAGGCGCGACGCTCGATCAGGTCATCAAGGCCAATCCAACCTTCGATTACGACGGCGGCTATGGGGTGGATCAAGGCCCCTGGACGACGAATATGTTCGTCGCCGCGGTGTACCGGGAATTGAAGAAATGACGCGGACGCTGATTTTTCTGGTCGCGGCCTCGGCTCTGGCGCAGGCTCCCTCGGGGGAAGCCGGCGCGGTGATCGATCTCACGGGAAATTGGGTTTCCGTGGTCAATGAAGATTGGCGCTGGCGCATGATGACTCCGCAGAAGGGCGATTTCGCCAGTGTGCCGTTGAACGACGAGGGGCGCAAAGTGGGGAACGCGTGGGATGCGGCGAAGGACGAAGCGGCGGGCGAGCAGTGCAAGGCGTACGGCGCGGCGGGGTTGATGCGTTTGCCCACGCGGGTGCGCGTTCGATGGGCCGACGATCAGACCCTGCAACTCGACGCCGACGCGGGGCAGCAAACGCGCCTGTTCCACTTCGATGGATCGAAATGGAAGGGCGGCGCGCCGGGTTGGCAAGGGGATTCCGTGGCGTCCTGGCAAAGGCAGCTGCAATATCGTGGATTCGAGCCGCCCGCCGGCGGGCCGGAGCCGGGTAAAGGCGGAACTCTCAAGGTGGTCACAACGCACATGCGGCCGGGGTATCTGCGCAGGAATGGCGTTCCCTACAGCGGCAACGCGGTGCTGACCGAGTACTTCGACCGCGTCGACGTGGAAGGAACTCCGTTCCTGATATTGACGACCATCGTGGACGACCCGCAGTATCTGAGCGAGTCCTTCATCACCAGCGAACAGTTCAAGTGGGAACCGGATGGGTCTAAGTGGGACCCGCAACCATGCAAAGCAAAATAATCGGATTTTTTCCAATCATCTTATTGGCCCTGGCTATCCAGGCCCATGCGCAACCGAGGCAATCCCTTGAAAAAGCCGCGGCGGCTCTTGGCGGGCTGGATCGCATCCAGAAGCTCAAGAATATTACGCTGATCGGCTACGGCCAATACGCCTACATGTTTGGCGGCGGCAACATCACGGGCGACCCCAACGCGCCTATGAAGTTCGAAGCGGCGAATACGCTGGAGCGCGATTACGATTTCGAAAACAACCGCTTTCGCCAGTTCGAGCGGCGCAACTTTCTTTTCCCCTTCGCCATTCCCGCGGGCCACGATTATCATCCGAACGATCAGCGGCTGGACGGCGACATCGCCTACGACGTGCTGCCCGACGGGGCGACACAGCGGATTTACCGGTGGTTCGAGGACTCGCATTACATCGACGGCGTTCACATGCGGCGCATGTGGTCGATCAATAATCCGATCGCGGCCGTGCGCGTGGCGCTCGATCCGGGCAGCCAGCTTTCGCAGGGCCGGACCGAAGGGGGACTGGCCGTATTCCACGTCGTCATGAAAGAGGGCGATGCCTTCGGTCTGGCCATCGACCCGGCGACTAATCTGCCGGCCTGGGTGCGCTGGTCGAATCCTCAACGTAACCTGGGCCAGGTGGTTCTGACCACCCATTACACCGGCTATACGCCGCACGATGGTTTGATGCT
>JBEKAQ010000070.1:0-26523 GCA_050015835.1 Bryobacteraceae bacterium
GAAGGCACCACGTGGCTGCGCAAGCTGCTGCAGCGTTTTCACGACGGCATGGGACAGAAAAGCGACATCGTGCTGATCGGCGATCTTTCGAAAAATATGCTGGGCCGCACGTTCTGCCCGCTGGGGGATGCGGCCGCGCTGCCGACCATCTCGATCGTGGAGAAGTGGCGCGACGAATTCGAGGCGCACCTGAACGGGCAGCCTTGTCCGTACGGAAAAGCGGTGATGGCGTAATGGCAGAAGGCAATGGCCACCAGGACAATGTTTCGAGGCTCGACCGGATCGAGGCCGCCATGGAGCATATGGTCGACGAGCACGAGGCGTTTCGCGCCGAACACAAAATGCTTCTGCGGTCGCAAGTCCTGCTGCAGGGCTCACTCGAGGATCTGAAGGACCGGGTCGGTGAAATCGGCGACAAACTGGATGGCCTGATCGGAGTCGTCGACCATGACCATCGCGAGTTTCACGAACGCCTGCAAAGGCTCGAAGAGAAGCAGTGAAAAAGAGATTCCATGGCTGATTTGGTAAAGTTCACAATCGACGGACGCGAGCTTGAAGTGGCTCCCGGCACGCTCGTCATCGAAGCGGCCAAACACGCGGGCATCGAAATCCCTTCGTTCTGCTATTACGAAGGCTATTCGCTGCAGGCGGCCTGCCGCATGTGTCTGGTGGAAGTGGAGAAGATGCCCAAAATGCAGGTGGCATGCACGCTTCCCGCCGCGCCGGGCATGGTGGTAAAAACCGATACGCAGCAAGTCCGCCTGGCGCGCAAGTCCACCCTCGAATTCCTCCTCACCAACCATCCGCTCGATTGTCCGGTCTGCGATAAAGGCGGCGAGTGCGAACTGCAGGACATGGTGTTCCGCTACGGCGCCGGCGAAAGCCGCTTCACCGAAAACAAGATGCACGTGGATGAACAGCAATGGTCGCCCGTGGTCTTCTACGACGGCCCCCGCTGCATTCTCTGTTTCCGCTGCATTCGCGCCTGCGACGAAGGTATGGGAGTGGGGGCGCTCGGCACCATCAATCGCGGCGCCATGTCGCTGATCGCGCCCAATCGCGGCGATCACCTCGAATGCGACGAGTGCGGCCAGTGCATCGATATCTGCCCGGTGGGCGCTCTCACCAGCGGCTCCTACCGTTACCAAACCCGTCCGTGGGAGATGGAGCACGTCGGCACCATCTGCACCCACTGCTCGAACGGTTGCAAGACCACCCTCGGAGTCCGCAACGACGCGATTATTCGCGGTAATAATCGCGACCGCTCCGGCATCAACGGCGAGTTCCTTTGCATCAAGGGCCGCTACGCGTTCGATTTCTTCGATCACCCGGAGCGCCTGCAATCCCCCATGATTCGCGTCAACGGCAAGCTCGAGACCGCGTCATGGTCCAAGGCTCTCGAAACCGTGGCGAAGAAGTTCGGCGAGATTAAGGCGCGCGGCGGAAAGTTCGGCGTGGTGGGATCGAACCACACCACCAACGAAGAAAATTTCTACCTGCAGAAATTTTCCCGCGAAGGCCTCGGCACCAACAACATCGATCACCACCGCACCGGCGATGTGACTACGCTGATCGATGCTCTTTCAGGCGGCGCCGGAGCGCTCGCGACCTCGGCCGACCTCTACGAACGCAAGGCGTTTCTGGTCATCGGAGCCGATCTGGCGCTCGAGCAGCCCTTCATCGCCTTCCAGCTTCGCGCCAACCATCGGCACCACGGCGCGCATGTTTACACCGTGACCTCTGGCGCGGTTCGCGAAGACAATTACGCCGTAAAGTCGGTGCGCAAGCCGGCCGGCTCCGAACTCGAGGCTCTCGATGAGCTGCGTGGCGCGCTGGCCTCCGAGCCTGAACTGGTAATTCTTTTCAACGATGCCGTGAAAGGCGACGCCGTGCGCCAACTGGTGGCATTCGGCCAGTCGCTGGGCATTCCGGTGAAGTATTGCGCACTCGTCGATTATGCGAATTCGCGCGGGGCCATCGACATGGGGCTCGTGCCCGAACTGCTGCCGGGTTACCACGCCGCGCAGACTCCCGGTCTCACTGTAGCCGAGATGCTTGCCGCCACCGATCTCGACGCGCTCCTGGTAGTGGGCGCGAATCCGCTGAAGGAAGCCCCGCTCTATTCCCTCCGCGCTTTTGTAGTGGTGCAGGAGATGTTTCTGACCGAGACCGCCCAGCGCGCCGACGTGGTTCTGCCCGCTGCCAGCGCTTATGAAAAGAACGGCACCGTAACCAACGTCTGCGGCGAAGTGCAGCGCCTGAAGCGCGCTGTTTCCACCCTCGGCGCTAAACCCGATCTTGAAATCATCGGCTTGATCGCGAAGGAAATGGGCCTCGCGCCCCTGTTGGGTCCGTGGCTGCCGGAGGGGATCTACAACGAGATCCGGCGCTCCGTGAAGGGCTACGATATTCCGCTCGCTCTGGTATCGGTAGGCGCGCAGCAAACCATGCCGGTGAACGGCCGCGTAGGCGTCGAAAGCCGCCCCGATCTGATCCGCTCGGCGCACGATAATCTTTTCACCTCGGGAACGCTCGGACGGTATTCTAAAATACTGAATTCGGTTATCGAGAAGCGCCTAAGTCACGCTCCGCCAGAGGACAAGGTGGAGCCGGTCGGCCGTTAAATGCTCGAATTCTTAATCGTCACCGCCGTCAAGCTCGCGCTCGTTGCTTTCGTCTTCATGACGACGCTGGCCTATCTGCAATGGGTGGAGCGCAAGGTGATCGCGCACGTGCAGGTGCGGATGGGCCCATCGCGCGTGGGCCCGCATGGCCTGCTGCAGCCGCTTGCCGATGTAATCAAACTGATTACGAAAGAGGGCGTGCTGCCGCCGCACGTCAATAAGTTCTTCTATCTCCTCGCGCCGTTCCTCGCTGTCTTCATGGCGCTGATCTCCATCTCGATCATCCCGTTCGGCACCAGCATCACCATCCCCACCATCGCCATCGGATCCGTCGTCTTCGGTCCCTACAAGACCATGATGGAACTGGCGGATCTGAACGTCGGCGTCCTGCTGATCCTCGCCATCAGTTCGCTGGGGGTCTATGGGATCGCGCTGGCCGGATGGTCTTCGAATAACAAGTACGCGCTGCTCGGCGGGCTGCGCAGTTCGGCGCAGATGATCAGTTACGAATTGCCGCTCAGCCTGGCGATCGCCGCTCCCTTGCTGTCGTCGGGCACTCTGAGTCTGCGGGGCATCAGCGATTCGCAAGCCGGTTACTATCTGGGCTTTATTCCGCGCTGGGCCATTTTCCAGATGCCGTTCCCGCAGATCTTCAGCTTCATCCTGTTCATGATCGCCGCCTTCGCGGAAACCAATCGCATCCCGTTCGATCTGCCGGAAGCGGAGAACGAGCTGGTGGCGGGATTCCACGTCGAATACAGCAGCATGACGTTCGCCTCGTTCTTCATGGCGGAGTACGCCAACATGGTGACCGTGTGCTCGGTCGCGACGCTGCTTTTCCTCGGCGGGTGGCATCCGCTCTGGCCGGCGGCCTACGGCTCCAACTTTGCGGCGCCTCTCATCTTCTTCATTGCCGGCGCTGTTTGCATTTACCACGGTCTCAACCCGGCGCGTCCTCTCGACCGCATCACCCTGCCGGCCTTCGGCGCTGTGTTTTTTGCTCTGGCGGGTCTGATGGCATTTCCGCCGCTGATGTCCGTCCTGACGCCCTTGTTCTGGTTTCTCGCCAAGGTCGGCTTCCTTTTATTCGTCTTTATCTGGATTCGCGCAACGCTGCCCCGCTTCCGTTACGACCAGCTCATGAGCTTCGCCTGGAAGTTCATGTTCCCGGCCGCGTTGATCAATCTGCTGATTACCGGATTTCTGGTGGCCTGGTTCTCGTAAGATGGAGCTATTTTTCTTTTCCCTGTTCGCGCTGATCGCGGTGGTGTGCGCCATCAACGTGGTGCTGCAGAAGCACCCCATCTCGAGCGCCCTGTCGCTGATCGGCGTCATGGGCTCGCTCGCCGTCATGTATCTCGCGCTGGGCGCGGAGTTCATCGCCATGGCGCAGATCATCGTCTACGCGGGCGCTATCATGGTGCTCTTCATCTTCGTAATCATGCTGCTGAACGCCGGCGCGGAGTCGAGCCGCGGCCGCTCGCTGATCGTCCAGGCGCTGGGCTTTCCGCTGATGATCGTCCTGCTCGGCGTGCTCTGCTACTTCTCCATGCAATGGTTCCCGGACGCGGGCTTCGTGAAATTCGGCGACTTCCAGGGCGGCGGCGCACAGCAGGTCGGCTACGCGCTGTTTACCGATTACCTGCTGCCCTTCGAAGTCACCTCGGTGCTGATTCTGATCGCCATCATCGGCGCCATCGTCCTCGCCCGAAAGGAAATGGATTAATCGATGAACCCCGCCGGCGCGCTCGCGACCCTCAATAACGGCGTACCTATCTCCTGGTACTTAACCCTCAGCGCGGTGTTGTTCGCCATCGGGGTGGCGGGCTTCCTGTTCCGGCGCAACATCATTACCGTATTCATGTGCATTGAGCTGATGCTGAACGCGGTGAACCTGAGCTTTGTCGCCTTCGCCCATCAGCACCGCGAAGTCAGCGGGCACATTTTCACATTCTTCGTGATGGTAGTCGCGGCGGCGGAAGCGGCCGTGGGTCTGGCCATCATCCTGACTGTGTTCAAGAACCGCTCCACCCTGAACATTGACGACGTCGATACCTTAAAGAACTGACTTTATAGAAGCGATGCACAAACTCTGGCTCATTCCGGCGCTCCCGTTCATCGGCTTCCTGATCAACGGTTTTTTCGGACGCAAACTGCCGAAAGCGATCGTCAATGCGGTGGCTGTGGGCAGTGTCGTTCTGGCGTTTATCTGGGTTGTACTCGTGGGCATGGGCTGCGGATGGGGCGCCACGCCGCTCCACGCGCGCTACTTCACCTGGATCCGCAGCGGCGCATTCCACGCCGGTTGGGATTACGGCATCGACAAACTGACGATGATCATGCTGCTGATCGTCACCGGAATCGGCTCGCTCATCCACATTTACGCCACCGGTTACATGGAGCATGAGGAAGGTTACTACCGCTTCTTCGCCTATTTGAACCTCTTCATGTTCTTCATGCTGACGCTGGTGCTGGCGGACAACTACCTGCTGCTCTTCGTCGGCTGGGAGGGCGTGGGGCTCTGCAGCTACCTGCTGATCGGTTTCTACTTCGTGAAGCACAGCGCCACCACCGCCGGCAACAAGGCCTTCATCGTGAACCGCATTGGCGACTTCGGCTTTTCCCTCGCCATGTTCCTGCTGGTGGTGAATTTCGGCACCCTGGATTTCGGGCGTGTGTTCGCCGCCGCACCAGGCAAGCCGGTAGGAGTCCTGACCGCCATCGCGCTGCTGATGATGGTGGGCGCGGCCGGCAAATCGGCGCAGATTCCGCTCTATGTATGGCTCCCCGATGCCATGGAAGGTCCCACGCCGGTTTCCGCTCTCATCCACGCGGCCACCATGGTCACGGCGGGCGTTTACATGTGCACCCGCTCCGCGGTGATTTTCACGCACGCACCGATCGCCATGGAATCGGTCGCCCTCATCGGACTCGCCACGGCGGTTTTCGCGGCGACCATCGGCCTCGCCCAGAACGACATCAAGAAGGTGTTCGCGTACTCGACCGTTTCGCAGCTCGGATATATGTTCCTGGGTGTCGGCGTCGGGGCGTTCTCGGCCGGTATCTGGCACCTGATGACGCATGCCTTCTTCAAAGCCCTGTTATTCCTCGGCGCGGGCAGCGTAATCCACGCCTGCCACGGCGAGCAGGATATGCGCCACATGGGAGGCCTGAAGAAGTACGCGCCCATCACGTTCTGGACCCTGGTCTGCGCGGCGCTGGCCATTGCCGGCGTGCCTCCGTTTGCGGGCTTCTGGAGTAAGGATGCCATTCTGACCGCGGCCTTCGCGCATGCGCCCTGGATGTACTGGGTCGGCGTGATTACGGCGGGCATGACAGCCTTCTACGTATGGCGCGCCATGTTCATGACCTTCTTCGGCGAGTATCGCGGCCACGGCCACCCGCATGAATCACCGATTTCCATGTGGGGACCGCTCGCCGTACTGGCAGTCCTCTCCACCGTCGGCGGTTACCTCTTCAACGTGCCGAAGATTCTGAGCGGGATGTTCCCGTTGCCAGAAGAAGTGGCCGGTGAAAGTACTCTCATGGCCGTCTCCATCGTGGCCGGGCTCCTTGGCATCTCTATCGCGTACTACATGTACGTAGTCGACACGGCGCTTCCGGAAAAGGTCACCACCGCGCTCAACGGCCTCTACACATTGGTTTACAACAAATACTACGTGGATGAAGTCTATGACGCGACCCTGGTCCATCCGCTGGTCGAAGGCTCGAAGACGGTTCTCTGGCATGGCGTCGACCAGGGCGTGATCGACGGCGCCGTCAATGGCGTCGGGCTCGAATCGAAACGAATCGGTGGAGTGCTCCGGCTGATTCAATCGGGCAATATCCGGAGCTACGCCACCTGGGTGGTGCTGGGGTCCGTGGTCCTGCTGCTGGTTATGGGCTTCGCGGGAGGCGTCCATTGAACTTTCTGAACCTCCTCGACATCCTCATCGCCCTGCCTGCCATAGGCTTCGTTGCGGCCCTGCTCATACCGCGCACCCAGGAGCAGTTGATCCGCCTGGTCACCCTCGTCTTCTCACTCGCGGCATTCCTCCTGTCGCTGGGTCTGGCCATCGGATTTCAAGCTGGCCAGGCCGGCCAGCAATTCGTCACCAACGTTGTCTGGATTCAGAACCCGGAGATTCACTATCACGTCGGCATCGACGGCCTCAGTCTCTGGCTGATTATCCTCACCACGTTCCTCACGCCGATCGCGGTTCTGCTCTCCTGGAAATCCATCCACGACCGCGTTAAAGAATACTTCGCCTTCCTGCTGCTGCTCGAATTCGGATTGGTCGGCGTCTTCGCCGCCTGGGATCTCTTCCTCTTCTTCGTGTTCTGGGAATTGGTGCTGGTGCCCATGTATTTCCTCATCGGCATCTGGGGGCACGGCCGCCGCATCTACGCAGCCCTCAAATTCTTCCTGTACACCATGGCCGGTTCGATGCTGATGCTGACCGCCATCATTTTTCTGTACAACCAGGCCGGGACGTTCGATTACGCCGCCATTCTGGATCAACTCGGCACCGGCCGCATCCTCCTCTCGCATACGCAGGAGACCTTGCTGTTCCTCGCCTTCTTCATCGCCTTCGCGATTAAGGTGCCGTTGTTCCCGTTCCACACCTGGCTGCCCGACGCGCACGTGGAAGCGCCCACGGCCGGTTCCGTGATGCTGGCCTCCGTGATGCTGAAGATGGGAACGTACGGTCTGATTCGTTTCTGTCTGCCGCTGTTCCCCAACGCCGCGCGCGAGAACGCTCCCTGGATCGTCATCCTCGCCATCGTCGGCATCGTCTACGGCGCGCTGGTCTCCATGGTGCAGCCCAACATGAAAAAGCTGGTGGCGTATTCCTCGGTCAGCCACCTCGGCTTCGTGGTCCTCGGCATCTTTTCGTTCACGCAGATGGGTCTCGACGGCGCGGTATACGTCATGCTCGCGCACGGTATTTCAACCGGAGCGCTTTTCGTCCTGGTCGGCTTCCTTTATGAGCGCCGGCATTCGCTCGAGATCGCGGACTACGGCGGCGTGGCGACGGCTGCCCCCTGCCTTTCCACCATCTTCCTGATCACCACGCTCGCCAGCGTCGGCCTGCCCATGCTGAGCAATTTCGTCGGCGAGTTTCTCGTATTGCAGGGCACCGCGCAGGCTAACTTCACGTGGACGATATTTGCCGCCCTCGGCCCCATCTTCGCCGCCTGCTACATGCTCTGGATGTATCAGCGGGTTTTCTTCGGCGCGGTGCATGAAGAAGTGGAGCGCCATGTTCACGACTTCAACCTGCGCGAGTGGGCCTGTGTGTTGCCGCTGGTCGTCATGATGGTCTGGATGGGCGTTTTCACGCACACGTTCCTGCCCGCCATTTCAGAAACGAATTCGCGCATTCTCGATCAGAGCAAAATGAATGTTCCCTTGCGGGTGGCCGCTCCCGCTCACCCTGCCGGCGGAGGCGACGTCCATGCCCGCTAACTTCGCTCCCAGCGGCGACGATCTGCTGCGGTTTGCGCCCGAGACCGTCCTCACCGTCGCCGGCACCCTGCTGATGGTGCTCGATCCCTTCTTCGCCAAACGCGCCCCCCGGCTTTTTGGGAACCTGACCGTCGTCGCGTTCATTGTGGCTATCTTCGCGGCGGTCGCCGCCAATTCCGTGCCCGGCCACGCTTTCTCGAATCTCCTCGTGGTGGATGGCTTCGCTACCTTTTTCCGCATTCTGGTCATGATCATCGGCATTCTCGCGGTGCTTTCGTCCTGCCGGTATCTCGAGCGCGAAGACGCGGAGACCAGCGAGTATCACGCGTTGCTGCTGTTTTCCGTGATGGGCCAGTGCCTGATGGTCGCCGCCAACGATCTGATCATGATCTTCATCGGCCTCGAGATCTCTTCCATCGCCAGCTATGTGCTGACCGGATATCTGCGCAACGACAAACGCAACAACGAAGCCGCTCTGAAATATTTTCTGCTCGGTTCCTTCGCGACCGGATTTTTTCTCTACGGCGTGGCGGTCGTCTACGGCATCACAGGCACCACCAAGCTCGACGAGATTCGCGCGGTACTCAATACGCCGGGGACATCGCTCGCGATTGTCGGAGTGGCCGCCGCCCTGATGATTGTCGGACTCGGCTTCAAAGTCTCCGGCGCGCCGTTTCAAATGTGGGCTCCGGACGTCTACCAGGGTGCGCCCGCTCCCGTCAGCGCATTTCTCGCGACCGCCCCCAAAGCGGCTGCCTTCGCCATCTTCGTGCGCATTTTCATGACCTCCTTCCAGCAGATCGCCGCCGGCTGGGAACCTCTCATCTGGATCTCCGCGCTGCTCTCGATGACCATCGGTAACTTCGCCGCCCTCACCCAGACCAACGTGAAACGCATGCTGGCCTATAGTTCGATCGCGCATGCCGGTTACATTCTGGTGGCGCTCGCCGCCCGGTCCGAACTCGGCACCGCCGCCGTCATGTTTTATCTCGCCGCCTACGGGCTGATGAACGTCGGCGCCTTCGCGGTGGTCATTCATATTTCGGGCAAGGGCGAACGCCACGTCCGCATTGAGGATCTTGCCGGGTTAAGTAAAAAGCAACCCGTTACCGCTGCGCTGCTCACGGTCTTTCTGCTCTCGTTTATCGGCGTGCCTCTGACCGGCGGGTTCTTTGGAAAATTTTACATCTTCCGCGCCGCCATCGAGTCGAACCTGATCTGGCTGACCGTTCTCGGCCTGCTCAACAGCGCTGTGGCCGCTTATTACTACCTTCGCCTGATGGTCGTGATGTATATGTATGAACCGGGTGAAGTGACTAATTCGCTCGAACCACTAGGCCCCGGGCTCAGCCTGGCATTGATTCTGCCTGCGATCGGAACGTTTCTCCTGGGCGTTGTTCCCAACGCCGTCCTCGAGTTTGCGCGCAACTCCGCGCTCCTGAACCGATAAGTGCTTTTTACCACATTGGCATCGTAAGAGCCGTGTATAATTCCGCAAGGAGAAAATCACAGGATGCGCATCAGAATTACAGCGATTATTACCATGGCATGTGCCCTCGGCGCCAGTGCTTTCGCCGCCGACCGGGAAGTGAAATTAGAGGACAGAGTCGACGCTTCGGCAGAGTTGATGTCCGCCATGATGCACGCCGACGACAAGGGCGTGCCCCAGGATCTTCTGAACAAAGCCCGTTGTGTCGTGCTCATTCCCGGCATGAAGAAGGCGGGTTTTATCGTCGGTGCCAGTTATGGTAAAGGCTTCGCCGTGTGCCGCCGTCAGGGCGCAGGCTGGAGAGCTCCCGCGGCCATGGTGATGGAAGGCGGCAGCTTCGGCTTCCAGATCGGCGCTTCGGATACGGACGTTCTTCTGCTGGTCATGAACGATGGCGGCATGAGACATCTGCAGGAGAGCAAAGTCACGCTCGGTGGCGATGCATCCGTGGCGGCGGGCCCGCTGGGCCGTACCGCTGCTGCGCAGACCGACGCCACCATGCAGGCCGAGATGCTTTCCTACTCGCGGACGCACGGAGTATTCGCGGGCATTTCCCTGGCGGGAGCCTCGCTTCGTCCCGATAACGACGACAACCGCGCGCTGTATGGACACGATATAACTACCCGGGAAATCCTGACGGGCCAGATCAAGGCCCCGCCGGCCGCGGCCAAACTCGTGCATGTTCTCGATCGCGACTCGATGACCCGCAGCCGCTGACGTCTTAAGTGGGGCAGGCTGGTAGCCTGCGGCCGATTGGCAATCGGCCTGCCCTTTTGTACGATAAGTTGAATGCATAAAATCTCTGTTGTTTGTTTTGTTCTCGTCTCATTGATCGCGTCCCCCGCACTCTATGCGAAGGACGATGCGGCCGCTCGTCTCGATAGCTCCGCGGACCTTCTCGAGGACCTGATGAAGGCTTCCGATAAAGGCGTTCCTCAGGATCTGCTGAACAAAGCGCGTTGTGTGATCATGGTTCCCGGCCTGAAGAAAGCCGCCTTCGTAGTGGGCGCGAAATATGGCCGTGGATTCGCCGTGTGCCGCCGCGATGACGGAGTGGGCTGGACCGCTCCCGCCGCGATTCGAATCGAAGGCGGCAGCGTGGGGTTTCAGATCGGTGGGTCCGAGCAGGATGTTCTTCTGCTGGTAATGAACAACGATGGCATGAAGCACCTGTTGGCGAATAAGTTCACCATCGGCGGCGAGGTCACCGCGTCGGCCGGTCCCGTGGGACGCGATCTCAGCGCACAGACGGACGCAGTCCTGCGCGCCGAGATGTTGTCGTACTCCCGTTCGCGCGGTTTGTTCGCGGGCATTTCCCTCGATGGCGCCACGCTGCGTCCGGACGAGGAGGCGAACCGCGAGCTTTACGGCGCCGATACCGGGAACAAGGAAATCCTGACGGGTCAGATCAAGACCCCCGCCGCCGCCGATAAGGTGGAAGCGCTGCTCAATCGCAACTCCAGCCGTCAAACACGCTGATCCAACCGCACTACTGAGCCGCGACCGTGAGGGAGCGGACGCTGATAGAATCAACCCTCAGTGCCAGTATCCGGCAGCGATAAGAAGCAACTGGTTCTCGGCCTGCTGGTTCTTTCCGCGCTCATCAACTTCATCGACCGCGGCAATCTCTCGGTCGCGGCCCCGGTGCTCGGTCCCGAATTCAAGCTCACGCCGGTCCAGCTGGGCGTGCTCTTCTCGGCCTTCTTCTGGACTTACTCCCTGTGTCAGATCGTCACCGGACTGCTGGCCGACCGTTACAAAGCCAGCGTCCTTTACGGCTTCGGCTTTCTGCTCTGGAGCGCCGCCACGCTGGCGACCGGCTTTGCCAAAGGCTTCGGGACGCTGCTGGCATTCCGGCTCCTCCTCGGAATCGGAGAATCCACGGCCTTTCCCGCTTACTCCAGCCTGCTCGCCAATCTTCTTCCCGAAAACAAGCGCGGCTTCGCTAATGCGCTGATCGACGCCGCCGGCAAATCGGGCCCCGCGCTCGGCACTTTCGCCGGCGGATTCGTTATTGCAGCCTGGGGCTGGCGCAGTTTGTTCCTCATCCTCGGCGTATTGAGCCTGCTGTGGCTCCCGCCCTGGTTCCGCTACGCGCCCCAACAGGACAAGGTCGCCACGGCGGACGAACGGAGGGACGCCCCCCGACTGATCGAGATTCTCGCGAAGCGCTCCGCATGGGCCACCTTCATCGGCTTGTTCGGTTTCAACTACGGGTACTTCTTCCTGCTTAGCTGGCTGCCTTCTTACCTCGTGACGGAGCGCCATTTTTCCATGCGCGCCATGGGGGTGCTGGCGGCCCTTCCCTTTGCCGCCACCGCCGTCTCCTCCACCTTCTTCGGCTGGCTTTCGGATCGCCTGATCTCGCGCGGGCGCTCCATCAACGATGTGCGTAAGAGCTTCGTCGTCTCGGGCCTGTTGCTGTGCGCGCTCCCCCTCGTGATGTCGGCTGTGGTGAGAAACAGCCTTTCGATCGTTCTGCTGGTCACGGCGTTCACCTGCATCGGCCTCTACAGCTCGAACGTCTGGGCAATCACGCAAACGCTCGCCGGTCCCAATGCCGCTGGCCGCTGGACCGGATTGCAGAACGCCATCGCCAATCTCGGTAGTCTGGTGGCGCCCATCGTGACCGGATTTATCGTGAAGCAAACCGGCTCGTTTTTTCTGGCTTTCGTGGTAGCGTCAGTCTGCATGCTGATCTCGGGCGCGATGTACCTGTTCCTAGTCGGCCGCATCGCACCCATAATCTGGAACGCCCAGGCGCTTACCGAGACGCGACCCGGTCATCCCCTTCAGGGGTGCCGGCCGTGAGGAAGCGGACGATGCCACTTCGTTTAGGAATCGCCTCCTGGACGTTGCCGTGGTCCGTGGGAGTCGCCGGATATCCGCAACCGGAACGTCCGCTCACGGCCATCGGACTGGTGGAACTGGCGAGCGAAATCGGCGCAACCGTGGTGCAGATAGCCGATAACATGCCGCTCCATCTCATGCAGCCATCCGAGCTTCGGGAACTAAGTGCCGCCGCGGCCAGCCGCGGAATCGAACTGCAGACCGGAACCCGCGGAGTCGATCCGGGCCATCTGCTGCGTTATCTCGATATCTCGGATGAACTGGGCGCAAAAATTCTGCGCACTGTCGGCCACATCTCCGAAACCAAGCCGTCTATCGAGCAACTAGCCGAGTGCCTGGCGCCCGTGTTGCACCGCTTTGAAGCCCAGGGAGTAGCCATAGCGCTCGAGAATTACGAGGGGCATTCGGCTGCGGAATTCGCCTGGCTGATCCGTGAAATGAACAGCCCGGCGCTGGGGATCTGCCTCGACACCGCCAACTCTCTGGGAGGGCTCGAAACCACGGAACAAGTGGTGGAAGAACTCGCCCCACACACCATCGTCCTCCACGCCAAGGATTTCGAAATCGTGCGGATCGATACCCGCATGGGCTTTAATGTGGTGGGATGCCCGGCCGGCCAGGGGCGCGTCGACTTCGACTTTGTTCTCGATCGTCTGTCTCGCTATGACAGGGACCCGGCTGCAATCCTGGAACACTGGCCCCCGTTCGTCGATTCCATCGGCAAGACGGTCGAACTCGAACGCAGGTGGCTGGCCGCCAGCATAGAATTTCTAAGGAGGAAAGGCATTGGCTGAATGGAGATTTGAAACGCTCGACCCCGCCTATGGCCACGTGTCGGAAGGCCCGGCGTGGGATGGCTCGGGGCTCTTGTTTACCCGCATCCAGCACAGCAAGATTATGCGCTTCGATGCGGCGGCGGGCGTGGTTTCCCTGTGGCGCGACAACGCCAATTACGCCAACGGACTGACCTTCGACGCCCAGGGCCGCCTGTATGGATGCGAAGGGGGCGTTTCCGTCGACGCACGCCGCGTAGTGCGCTACGAGAGCGATGGCTCCGTCACCGTGCTCGCCGACCGCTACGAAGGCAAACGCCTCAATATTCCGAACGACATTGTGGTCGATCTCGAGGGTTCTGTCTGGTTCACCGATCCTTTCTACGAAGGCGCCGCCGGCCCCTGGAGTTTCGACCGCGCCAACAAGGAACTCGAACACGATTCCGTCTACCGGCTCGATCCGCAGCCCGACGGCAGTTACAGCATCCACCGCGTCACTTTCGATACCACGCGTCCCAACGGATTGCTCTTCTCGCTCGATTACAAGACGCTCTATGTGGCGCAGAGCGGCCGCGAGAAGACGGAAGCGCGCCAATTGCGGGCCTATCCCGTCCATCCGGATAAGACCCTGGGCCCGTGCGACATCCTGCACGATTTCAGAGAAAACCGCGGCATCGACGGCATGCGGCTCGATACGGAAGGCTGCGTGATCGCCACCGCCGGGTGGGAGATTGGCGGCCCAGGACCCCTCATCTACGTCTTCGCGCCTTCGGGAGAAGTGGTCGAAACCCATCCCCTCCCGTGCACCCGGCCGACCAACTGCGCCTTTGGCGGGGACGATCTGACCACGCTTTATGTGACCACGATTGAAGGATTTCTCTTCCGAACGCGAACTGATCGTGTCGGCCGGCCTCTCTACCGCGGCCCGGTCCCGCCCATCACGCCCTGACGGCACGCGCGGCCATTGGCTCCGATCCAATTGTGCCGGCACTCCTTCGATTCGATGGTGCCAGGGCCTTTGATACCAGCTCCGGAGTGGCATCCCATGCCTGCGCGAGGATTGCGAGCAGCCGGAGAACCTCCTCCAGCGGTTCGTCCGTCTGCCTGAAGTTCGCTTCCAGAAGCCGCCGCTGCATATAGCAGTAGAGCGAGCATAATCGAGCGGCAATTTCCGGCGCCTCCGCGGGCCGCAGTGCTGCGATCAGCTCCGTCAGTACCTCGTACGCGTTATTAATGGATCCGGACCGCTCGGCAATCCGCCCACCCCTCAGATGCTCCCGTGCGTCCCGTACCGTCGAAGCCGCTTGCTGATAAAGGATTCGAATCAGCTCGACCGGGCTCGCCGACAGGATCATCTGCTCGAAATAGGTATTCATGGTGGATCTCGCCTGCTGATCTTATCGGCGTCGCGAAGCGGTTGTTTGAGATCTTTGTTTATCTAAAGCGAGCTTTATCTAAAGGAAAGGCATTCCTTCGCTAAACTTCGCCGCCGCTTCTGCCGATAGTTCCGCGGAGGGAATTAGTGACACCCACAGCGCTCCTGGACGTTCTCATCGTCGATGACTCCGCCGCCATACGTAAGATCCTGCAACGGGTCCTTCGCCAAACCGATCTTCCCCTGGGAGAGATTCATGAGGCTGGGGATGGTATCCAGGCGGTCGATATTCTGAAAAACCGCTCGTTCGGACTGATCCTCTCCGACATCAACATGCCCATCATGGACGGTCTGCAACTACTGGCCCGGATCAAGGAGATGGAGCATTTACGCAACGTTCCTGTCGTCATGATTACTACCGAAGGCGGCCAGGGCAAGGTGATGGAAGCCGTACAACTGGGGGCCGCCGGCTACGTCCGAAAGCCCTTTACGGCGGATCAGATCAAGGAGAAGCTGCGCGGAATCCTCTGAGGCTGTTCGAGAAGGGAGTCTGGCGTTGAAAAAGGAGGGATCATGAGGTCTGCAACACTTAACCTTGGTATGTCACTAAGTATTGACAACAGTTGACTGTACAGCCGGAACATTCCGTGTTAATAATGAAGTGTAGCGCCCGCGGGGACCTTTTCTAACCGTCTCGCTCCAGTGGTGCCCGCAAGCTCTTCCATTTTCAGAAATCCAGATTTTGAATTCGGCGCCAGGACTCCCCGTCTCCACCCGGCGCGTAAGAAACAGGAGTTTTCGATTCGCATGGACTCCGATCGCAAATACCGGCAACGCGGTTACAGCGATAGCCAGGTTCCGCCCAGCGGCTACACCAATGGGCAGAAACCGAAACCAGCCGGACCGCGCCCGCCACTGGACATCACCGGCCCGCGGCTCCCGCGCCTCGTCCAGGCCGTTACAGCCTCCCGCTGCTATAGCTGTTCCACCACGCTGCCACCGGGCACCGTGTTTGACGGCCCCTGCCCTAAATGCGGGGTCCAACTGCACTGCTGCAAACAGTGCTCTCACTTTGAACCTTCCACTCGTTTTCAGTGCCTGAAGCCGATCCCCGTGCGCATTCCGCTGAAGGATCAAGCGAACGACTGCGCCTTGTTCTCGCCGCGCGTCACTGTAGCCCGCGAAGTGGCCAATGGACAGCCTGGCGCGAACGGCGGCAGGCCGGGGATTGGACTCAATACGCCGCAGCCCCGCAACGCCAGCGATGCCCGCGACGCCTTCGACCGCTTATTCAAAAAATAGCCCGCCGCTACCGAGCCGCGACCCGGACATCCCCTTTAGGGGTGCCGGCACGTGAGGGAGCGGGCGTTGCTCAGGTCAGCCGCCCTTCTTTAGCCGCTGCCGCAAAGCCGCCGTCGCCTCCCGGTGGCATCGCAGGCAAAGAGTGCGCATATTCGTGAGGTCGCATTGCCCGCCCCCTTCGGCGACCGGAACGATATGGTCCGCGTCCCAGAGCGATTTCCGGCTCCCTTCGCGCAGTCCCCAGTCCCTGAAAAACCTGCGTCGCGCCGCGTAATCGAGCTTGCGAACGTCGCGCCGTATCCCCGTCGTATCCACACCGCACTGGGCGCAAACACCTCTGTCGCGCTCGAAAACTTTTTCCCGCAAGTAACCGGGATCGGTACGCAGCTTCCATTCGTGCACGCATGCGTCCGAGCAGAATGTGCGGCGTCGCGAAGGTACCTCTGCGCGGCACCACCGGCATAGTGGACGCCCCGAAGCGCCTCGCTCGATCGCCGCCGGCTTGATCCATCCGCCCCGCATGCGCCGGGATGTCATCGCGGTCTCACCACGCCGAAACCGAATTCCGACTCCAGCACCTGATTCCGGGTGTTCACAATCGCCGTCGCCGCAAAACCCGGCTGGCGCGGAGTCCCGAAGCGAAGATCGAGAAGCGTTACCCGCGTCGCATGTTCCTCATCAACCGCCGGTTCGACTACCCAGAGCGGATACTGGACGAACTCCAGCAGCCTTTGAAACGGCACAGTTGCCATGGCGGCATTCACCGCCTCGGTGCGGGGGCCCTTGAAATACGTCACTCCGTCGTTGAGATGGAAGTTCTCCCGCAGATCCACCGGCGCTTCAAAATACGCGTTGCTCAACTCCGCGACCCCGTTCCACACCAAAGGGTTCTCATCGGGAAACGCACCCACGCGGCGCGGCGCGAGTCCATTGTAAATGTGGGAATCCATCACCGCAACCGCGCGGCCGTGCAACACGCTCCGCCCATAGTCGTAAGCAAAAAGCAGCAGCAAAGCCGTCACCGCCCAACCGGCGTTGCCCGATCCCTGGCGCTGTTCGCCGATCTCCGAGCCCACCAGCCTGCCGAGCGCCGGAGCGGCCACCCCCAGCAGAAGAATCGCCCAGATGGCGAGGTCCACCACCGGCGTCGCATCCCAGTGGAACCAACGGCCCGAGAACGGCAGCAGCAGGCGCACTCCATAAACGTTGGTCAGATCCAGAATCAGATGCGAGGCCACGCCGATCAGCGCAATCCACCACCCATTGAGCCACCGCACCTGCCTGCGCCCGAACAGACGCACCAGCGCTACCGCCAGCAGCGCCATCACCGGCATAGCAATCAGCGAATGCGTAATATTGCGGTGCCAGTGGATGTAGGCCGCGCTTCCGCCCAGCCAGGAGACCACGTCGAAATCCGGCGCATTCGCGGCCAGCACCATGATGGCGGTGCCGCGCGGGGTGACCCGCCTGAATCCGGCCCGCGCCAGAAATAATCCAACTAATGAATGCGTCAGGTTGTCCAATCTGTGAGATTAGCGCGATGCCCGCTTTGCTCAAACAAGCCATCCTGATACAAATAAGCCGCTCGAACGGCGGATTGCCCAAACGCGCGATAGCGCAACCCGTGATGATGGACGCTGCCGGAGTCGAAGGCGACTGCCACCGGGATCTCCGGCATCACGGCGGTCCCGACAAAGCCGTCCTGATGATTGCCGCGGAACTGATCGACGCTCTCGCCGCACGCGGCTTTCCTGTCTGTTACGGCGCACTGGGCGAAAATCTAACCGTTTCCGGACTCGATCCGCACTTCTGGCGCGCCGGTCAGCGCTACCGCATCGGTGAGGACGCCGTGATTGAGCTGACCGAACTGCGCACCCCTTGCACCAACCTGCATGTCTACGGCCCGCCCATCAAAGCCGAGCTCTACGATGCGCAATGCAATGCTCACGACGTAAACTCCCCGCACTGGGCGCACGGCGGATTCTACGCGCGCGTCATACGCCCCGGATTATTAAGTGTGGGAGCGCCGGTAATTCTCCAATCCGACCTCGCCTGATGTGGGACAGGCGCTTCCACCTCTCCATCCCGATTGCGCATATAATAGCCGCCATATGTCGATCCGCATCGCCACCGCCGCCGCGGCGCTCCTCGTGTGCGCGGCTTCCATGGAAGCGCGCCTCACCCGCATCGTAATCGAGCAGCGCCAGACACCTCCTGGCCAGACTCGGGGTGCCACGTTCGAAACCCTCAGCGGGCATTTCTTCGGCGAACTGGATCCCAAAGATCCGCACAACACCATCATTCAGGACATCGGCCTCGCGCCCCGCAACGCCCGCGGCATGGTCGAATATTCGGCGACGTTTTCAATGTCGAAGCCGGTCGACATGACCCATTCGAGCGGCGTACTCTTCTACACCGTGACCAATCGCGGCGGCGGAACTCCCAATACGTCACCCGAAGGCCATGTCAGTGTCGTGAGCGGCTGGGAGGCTGATGTCGTACGCCGGCCCGGGATACAAACCATCGACGTGCCCGTAGCCAAAAATCCGGATGGCTCGCCGCTGACCGGCCCCGTGAGCGCGCGCTTCATCGACATGCCCCCGGGCGCCAATACGCTGCCCCTCGCCACCCTGACCTACCAACATCCGCTGACTCTCGACACCGCCCAGGCGACCCTGAACAGACGCGCGTCGGAAAAAGGGCCCGACATTTCCATTCCGAGCGCCGACTGGGCTTTCGCCGATTGCACCAAAGTTCCCTTCCCCGGCACGCCCGACCCCACGAAGATCTGCACCAAAGCCGGTTTCGATCCCGCATATCTCTACGAAGTGGCATTCACCGCGAAGGATCCCCTGGTCATGGGCATCGGCTACGCGGCCACACGCGATCTCAATTCCTTCCTGCGCTACGGCGCTAAGGACGACGCGGGCACACCCAACCCCGTGGCCGGCCAGATCAAATGGGCGCTGGCGCGCGGCAATTCACAATCGGGCGTCTTCATCCGCAGTTATATCCACTTGGGATTCAATCAGGACGAAACCGGAAAGATAGTGTGGGATGGAGTTAACCCGCACATCGCGGCCCGTCAGCTGGCCCTCAATTACCGTTTCGCCATGGCGCTCGGAAACGCCGGCCCCAACGAAGTGGGCAGCGACGGAGCCGTCTGGTGGAGCGACTATGAGGATCGGGTCCGCCACCATCCGAAAGCCGGCCTGCTCGACCGCTGCCGCGCCACCAACACCTGTCCGAAAATTCTCGAGACCTTCGGCGGCCTCGAATTCTGGTACCTGCGCGAATCGCCCGACCTCGTGGGCACCGACGCCAAATTCGATATCCCGCTGCCTGCCAACGTGCGCCGCTACTTCTTCCCCGGCACCACCCACGGCGGCGGACGCGGAGGCTTCAACGCAGCTGCTGCCGCTCCGCCCAACGGCTGCGTGCTCCCGGCAAATCCCAATCCGGAATCCGACACCCTGCGCGCTTTGACGGTGGCGCTGGTCGATTGGGTCACCAAAGGCACCGAGCCGCCGCCCAGCCGTTACCCGCTGCTCGCGCACGGCGATCTGGCACCCGCCAACAAAGCCGCCATGGGATTTCCCGACATCCCCGGAGTTCTATCCCCCGATGGCTTGGTGAACTCGGTGCTCGATTACGATTTCGGTCCCGGCTTCAATTACAACGACGAATCCGGCGTGATCGCGAAACAGCCGTTCCCCATCAAGCAGGTGATCCCGACGCTGGTCCCGAAAGTGGACGCGGACGGCACCGATATCGGCGGTGTGCCGTCGGTCCTCCGGCAAGTCCCACTCGGAACCTATGTGGGTTGGAATGTGACTGCGGCCGGATACAACAAGGGGAAGATCTGCGGCTTAAACGGCGGCTATATCCCATTCGCGAAGACTAAGGCCGAGCGCCTCGCGGCCGGTGATCCACGCCCTTCGCTCGAAGAGCGCTACGCCAGCCATCAGGCCTACGTGGCCAAAGTGAAGGCCGCCGCCGATAAAGCCGTCACCGAGCGCTTTTTGTTAAAAGAAGACGCCGACCGCCTGATCCAGCAAGCCGAATCGAGCACCGTGATGGCCGGCGTTCAACAATAGATCGGAATTTCAGTGTTTCATGCCTTCGTATACGACGGAGCGAGACTTGATCCGCGTCACGAAAATTTGCTTCCGACTTCGGGAAACCTGGTAAACCATTCGGTAACGATCGTAGAAACGGACTCTCCAGGTGTTTGGACTACCGCGCATTTCGGTGGCTGATATCAGCTCTGGACCCGATTCAGCCAATTCCGCAATCAAATCTGCCGCAGCCCGGCGTGGCCCATCCGGGAGTTGACGTAGGTCCCGTCGAGCGACGGGCCTCAGCTCAACCCTCCAGCCGCTCACTCGCGAGGTCTGCGGCGGGGAATATAACCCATTTCGGCGAAGATCTCTTCCGCCGGAACAGATCTGCCCGGCTCTTTCATGGCCCGATCGGACCAGATGATATCCGCTTCGTCCTCGGTGATGAAGTCCGGATCGAGAAGACTGGCGCGCTCGGCGGGCGTCAGCCCCGCCAACATCTCGCGCATTTCGCGAAACTGTTGAGGAGAAAGCTTGCCCTGCTTACCCGATAAATCGGCTGTCTTCACGGCGATTTCTCCCTGATCCGAGATTAGCACTCGTGCGCCAGCCGCAAACCAGCCGTTGACGCCACGCTGGTTACCGAGCCGCGACCGTGAGGGAGCGGACGGTGTGCGCGGTGCGCCAGCTACACTCGATCCGACGTCAAAGCGGCCTGCTGTCGCCGAGCGCCGACTCGCGGATGAGCGGACTGAGCGACCGCCGGATCACCAGCTGCACAGGCCTGCCCAGCAGCCCTTCGAGCTCAACGGCGAGGCCGCCCGGAAACCATGGCGGCGTCGGCCCGACGATATCCAGCAACAGGTCGACATCGCTGTCGGGACGAAGTTCTCCGCGCGCCGCGGATCCGAACAGTTCCAGATTGCCGGCTCCATGCCTGGCAGCGATCTCAATCATCTTTTCCCGCACCAGCGGGGGCAGCACCGACTCCATCTTTTCATCATCATGCGAAATCCTGGAACTGGCCGGACCTGTTATCAGCCCGATCCGGCTTGAACGGGAATGATGGGGATCGCGGCAAAGACACGGCCCGCGCTCCTGAGCGTGGCCCGCGCCGTTTTCTTGTCGGACAATGGGATATAAAGGCGCGCCGCAAGGGCAAAAAGGCTGAGTCAATGAAACTGACCGTTCGCAGTATCAAGCACGTGCTGCAGCAAGATGTCGACATTGACCCAACGGCACAGGTGGACGTTCGCACCATCGATGCGTTGATTTTTAGTTGTAACGCAGCAGCGCAAGATGCCCTCACTTCTGTTCTTCCAAGCGGGTTTAACGCGTTCGAGCGCGACCATCTGAAATCCTTGATAGACTGCCAGCGGCATGGGCACCTCACTATCAGGCGGCTGCTTCAGGGTGAGCAAAGTGCTTCAGCCGTGGACGCCCTGCCCATCGCCCGCCTTCAATTGGAGGTACTGTACTCGCTGTGCTTCATGCTGCAGGGCGCGCAAAACGTGCGCTCGTTTTTAAAAAACGGATGGAAAAGGAAGTACGTCCGCTTTTTGCTGGAGCGAGAAGAACGCCGGCATTTGCCGCGATTTGCTGGATACCTTACGAAGACGGCTCAGCCGTGGATAGACCAGCTTCAGGTTCTATCCTCGGTCACAGAGGACGAAAGGCGGACCATTGAACAGGAACAGCTCGGCAGCTCTCCGGGGCCCCCATTTAATCAAAAGCAGATGCTTATGCGGCTGTACCCGGAGTATCAGTTCCTTTGCTCGTTCGCACATGGGGATTCGGAAGCAGTATTTTTCCGAGCGGTGTCTGACCCCCGTTCGCCAATCCGGAATGTGCTCCCAAATGTGCAGATCGGCGATTTTTATCAGCGAGAAGTCTTAGAGACGCCCATATTTTATAGCGCGATTGCGACTGTTCAGGCCGCGACCGAGGTTGCGGCCATCTACCCCGCTCAGATCGAGCTGCTGGCCGCCCTGACGAAGGCGTGGGCGACTTTGACTCGGTTTAGCTTGCTGGCGGTACCTGTGTGGGAAATCAGGGCCAAGAGCATTCTGCCCTTGATTTGATCCAATGCCAGCAGACGCTTGCCAACGCTACTCAAAACACCGTTGAAGGTTCGCTACGGGTTCGCTTTTGTCGGAAGGTAGGCCGGGCCCACATCAAGGCTTGAGCCGGGGATCTCCTCGAGACCCCCGCCCCTGCCAACCGCGCGCCTTGAACTACCCAGGACATGTGCCTGGCGTTGCTCAGGCGGCGAACCGGAAAGCGACGTATCCCAGCAGCGCCCCGGCCCCGGAGCCCACCAGCACGTCGCTCAGAAAATGCATCCCCACGATCACGCGCGAAATCGCCACGTTCGCCGCCAGCACCAGCAGTACCGGCATGATCTCGGGATAAAACGATCCCAGCGACAATGCCACCGCAAACGCCGTGGTCGAATGTCCCGAAGGAAACGAGAACCTGTCGCGCGTCACAATGTGCGCCCAGCAATGCGGCTCGATGTCGCGCGGACGCGTCCGGCAGAACACCCGCTTCACTTTGTGGAACATCAGAATTCCCGCAGCCACCGCGCACGCAGCCGATTCGATGGCGCGAAAACGCAGGGGGTCGGTCGAGAGCAGCAGTGCGATCCCGATTGCGCCCCAGAGCCAGCCGTCGCCCGCGCGTGTCGCAAGCAGCATCCACCAGCGCACCCAGCGCGGAGCCCGCCAGCGATTCACGCGGCGCATCAGATTATGATCGGGAGCCGCAAGAGCGCGAGAGAGCGTCATAATGCCACCTCGGTAAGACCCGCCGGCTCAACCGGCCGGTTCTTATTTCCCCAGTACCACGCGAAGGCCAGTTCGCGGAAGTAGTTCGCCGCCGTCACCACCGGAGCAACGGCAAAAAGTCCGCAGAAGGCGCTCATCCACACTTTGTCGCGCAGCAGCGACGCGCCGATGCCGCACACCGCGCTGGTCAATTTCCAGTAGTCGCCCGATTCGCCGTGCGGCACGCTCTGGCCGCGGCGCAGGCCCGCCAGATACTCCTCCGCATTGCGCGCGCCCGGAACTTCGGTAAACGTTTTGGCAACGCATGCCAGTGTGTGCGCATCGCTGCCGCCGATCATGGGCTTGTTGAAACGCAGGGCGAAATCCGCGGCGAGCCGGTTGGCGCACTTCAGAATCTGCCCATTGATAGTTTCGACGCCATGGAAATCCCGTGCGAAGATCGCGAAATCGTCTTCGGTGCGCGATCCCGTGAGGCTGGAATAAATGTGGTTCACAGTCACAAACAGCCGGTGCTCCACGGCATACGCAAGAAGGCTTTGAATGTCCGTGCGGCGGCGCTGCAGTTCGACGTGATCGTGATCGCCGATCCCATAGACGCCCGCATGCATTTCCGTGCCGCTCGGCATGGTGCAGGTCACTTCCTCGCTCAGGAAGAAATCCGCATGCCCGCGCAGCTCTTCAACGGCGTCGATCGAGTCGTGATCGGTTACGGTGACAAGGTCCATGCCGCGCCGTTTCAGTGTTTCGTAGAGCGCAGCCGGTTCGTTATAACTTTCCCTGCAAACGCGGGAAAGCACGGGCACCGTGCACATGCCTGAATGCCGTGTGTGAACGTGGAGGTCGCACCTCATGTCTCCGTTGTAGCTGTTAACGCGTTACAAATCGGTGATTTCGCGGCGAAACAATTGTGAAGGTGTATGTTTAAAGGATTGATGCGACACAATTTACGCAGCCAACAATGGTGGTCCGGCAACGAGTATTACAATTTCGCGCGCCGCGCATGGCTGCGCGCCGAAGGTTTCACGGCGGATGTGTTTCAAAATCGGCCGGTAATCGGTATCTGTAACTCATGGAGCGAGTTAAACAACTGCAATGCGCATTTGCGCGGCGTCGCCGAGGCCGTAAAGCGCGGCGTTTGGCGCGCCGGCGGCTTTCCTCTCGAATTCCCTACCATCTCACTCGGCGAAATGTTCATGAAACCGACATCTATGCTCTATCGCAATTTGATGTCAATGGACGTCGAAGAGTCGATCCGCGCTAATCCCATTGACGGGGTTGTCCTGCTGTGCGGTTGCGATAAGACAACCCCCGCGCAGTTAATGGGAGCCGCCAGCGCCGATATTCCCGCGATCGTAGTTACCGGTGGACCTATGTTGAGCGGTCAATGGCGTAACCGGAAACTGGGCGCGGGTACAGATGGCCGCAAACTCTTCGATCTCTTCCGCACCGGCAAACTTACCGAAGAAGAATGGTGCGAAGTGGAAGGCGGCATCGCCCGCAGCGCCGGTCACTGTACCGTGATGGGTACCGCCAGCACCATGGCGTCGGTTGCCGAGGCGATGGGTATGACGCTTCCCGGGTGCGCCGCCATTCCCGCGCCCGATGCCCGCCGCCTCGCGCTCGCCGAGATGAGCGGACAGCGCGCCGTCGATATGGTGTGGGAAGATCTCAAGCCCTCGAAGATAATGACGCGTGAAGCGCTCGAAAACGCCATCACGGTCAACATGGCCATCGGCGGTTCCACCAATGCCGTGGTTCACCTTCTCGCCATCGCCGGACGACTGGGTATCGACTTAGCTTTAGATACCTTCGACACGATCTCACGCCGCACGCCTTGTATCGTGAATCTCAAACCATCCGGAGAGTACCTGATGGAAGATATGTTCGAAGCCGGCGGAGTACCCGCGGTAATGAACGAGATACTGCCTCTCTTACACGCCGATGTTATTACCGTAAACGGCAAGACCGTGCGCGATAACGTAGAGGGTGCCCAATGCTGGAATCGCGCCGTGATCCGATCGGCTTCCGAGCCTCTCTCGCCCGAAGGCGGCACTGTCATCCTGCGCGGCAATCTTGCGCCCCGCGGGGCTGTCATCAAACACACCGCCGCCTCGCCCCACTTACTGCAACATAGAGGACCGGCTTACGTATTTGAGAACTATCAACAGATGCACGAGCAGATCGACTTACCTGATTTGCCGATCACTCGCGATACCGTTCTTGTAATGAAGAACTGCGGGCCCAAAGGCGCGCCCGGTTTCCCGGAATGGGGGCAAATCCCGATGCCGCGCGTCTTACTCGACCAGGGCGTCAACGATGTGGTCCGGATCAGCGATGCGCGCATGAGCGGAACCAGCTTCGGTACCGTAGTGCTCCACGTAGCCCCCGAATCGGCCGTTCGCGGGCCTTTGGCAGCCGTCGAAACCGGCGACGAAGTGGAGCTCGACACCGCCGGCCGGACCCTGACTCTTCACGTGCCGGAGAACGAGATCGCACGCCGCCTGGCCGCCCGCCCCGATGCTGAGCCGCACTACGAACGAGGCTATGGCTGGATGTTCCTCCAGCACGTCAATCAGGCCGACGAAGGCGCTGATTTCGACTTCTTACGCAAACGCTGACCGCAGCCCGATTCTGAACTGCTCCGCCAGATCGTACCAAACGTTATGCACCATGCCCTGGCCATTTGCGATCGTCAACTTTCTTTCGCGCACATCTTCTATATACCGGGGATTCGAAGCCTCCGCCCGCCGATTGGCGATCGATTGAAGCCGAGCCACCTCATCATCCACGGGAATCACCGCGAAATCGGCGCGGATTCTCGCATCTACCGCATCGTCGATTCCGCCATTCTGAACCGAGATATCGAACATCAGCGCAAGCGCCCGCTCCGTGTTCACTCCGAATCTGCGGCACAGGTAAACGGCGTTCTGGTAAATGCGCCCGGCATGAGCCACCTGCACGGCTTGAAACTCCGGCGTTCGCCCGAGCGCCAGCAACAGCGATTTCCAGGGATCGAGTACGGCATGCCGGCTGAGATCCTGAATGGAGCGCGCCCATCCAAGCTGTGCGTCCCGCGAACCGCCAAGCATGGTCCTTAGGGCTTCTGTGTGCTCCGCAAAAATCGCTGTGATCGCGTTTTCATGGGCACTGAGCATATCGGAAAGCAACGGCTGCAGCGTGCCTTGCCCGAGGTTCCATTGCAGCACGCCATAGCTAAGCCCCATGCCATCGAAATCGCCCGCGAGGCCGCAGTAGCAGTCCGGAATTCCGGCCGAGGTTTCAAATGAGCCGGTCAGAGCGAGGCAGCGGTGTTCCAGGGTTTCGTCGATCAGGTTCGTCATGCCGCAGTGTACGCCGAGCGCCGAAAAAGCCGGCTGTTCGGCCAACTGCGGAACCAGACGTAATCTGCCAAACAACGCTGAATTCACACCGCTTGGACGCGTTTAAGATTTATTTCAACTTTTTGTGAATCACTCACGGCGGGTTGGCGCAACGGGGGATGAAAACCGTCTCAACCCGCGGTCGTGGTCGCTCACCGGATTCTGGAAGCTACGGCCAGCAAGCGGAAAGCTGAACTGAAGTCCGAAGACGCTCGCTTTGAAATGAGCAAATGGGAATATTGTGTAGTCCAGCCGGCTATTGGAACGAGAAAGAGTACAGATTTGATTTCTGAGGATGTCCCAGCCGCAGTTGAAGGTTGAAGCGGCGGGCTAAGTTGATATTACGCCACTCTCTGTTGAGCGGTGGCGGGATTTTCTTCTCTTCCGAGAATGACACAGAGGGTCCAGAAGTC
>JBEKAQ010000071.1:0-43451 GCA_050015835.1 Bryobacteraceae bacterium
CGATCTTCAGCGCGATCCCGCCGGACCGGAAAAAGGCCGAACGGGAGCAGCCGAAACTCGGACCGCTGAAAGAGCACATCGAGCGGATGCTGGAAGCCGACCGGCAAGCGCCGCGCAAGCAGTGGCACACGGCGCACCGCATCTGGACCCGACTATGCGCGGAACATCCCGAGCTGCCTGTGGCGGAGCCAACCGTGCGGCGATACGTCGGCACCCGATTCGCCGTAATGTCTCCACCCTGTTTCCTCGCGCTGTCGGCGACCTGCGGAAACGCGGACTGTGTCAAATCGACCGGGCTGTGTCAAATCGACCGCCCTGTGCGATACGACGCCGTTCAATGGACCTGAAATAACCCGCTGATCTCACGCACATCGAGAATCAGATTACGCATCGTATCGCTGCCGCCGGCGCCGCAACCTAAATCCGGCGTCTCTTCGCCGTCGAACTCCACCGTGAGGCGAGACCCGAATGACGCGCTCTTCGCGCAATGGACCTTCGGCAACGCATCGAATGGTTTCGCGGCCTCCAGATCGGCACGGAAGCGTTTGGCAGTGGCCGCGGGCAACACCTGCCGCAGGGGTTTGGCTTGCTCCTCGGGTGCGCGCAACCGCCGCGGCGTGGCAGTGAATTCGGCCACCCCAGCGTCATCGATCGCGATGCGGAATCCAGCCCGGTTGGTCGAGCCGGAATTGACGATCGTCGCCACATCGGCTTTCGCCGCCATCGCCCCAATACAAATCAAACCCATGATCGCCAGCCGCCGCAGCATCCTCTTCCATTGTCGCTCCGCCCACACGCTGTTATCGATCCCATGACGCAATCGTTTCCCGCGCTCGTTGCGTTCATGGCAGGCGCCGCTCTGTTGCCCGCCGCCACCAACGTGAGCGACGATTTCTACGCCGCCATTCGCACCAACGATTTGACGCGGTTAGACGCCCTCGTCCGGAACGGCGCGGACGTGAATGCGCGCGACCGCCATCGGGAAACACCCCTGATGTACGCGGCGTACACGGGCTCGCTGGAAGCGATGAGGTTCCTCATCGGGCAAAGCGCGGATGTCAAGATGCAATGCCAATCCGGCGCCACCGCGCTCATTTGGGCGGCTACCGACATAGCCAAAGTACGGCTCCTGATCGAGCAAGGCGCGAGCGTCAACATCGCGACCAAACGGGGACGCACGCCCCTGCTGGTGGCCGCCAAGAGCGACTCCTCGAACGACATCGTCAAGCTCCTGCTGAAACAAGGCGCGGATCTCAGGGCCATGGACTTTCTCCACACCAAGCCGCTGCGTGCGGCGACCCTCGGTAACGACACGGAAACCATCCGCACGCCGATCGACGCCGGCGTGGATGTCAATGCCGCGGATCTGCCCGGCATCACACCCCTGATGATGGCGGCCGGCTGGAACGGGAATACACAAGCCGTGCAACTGCTCCTCGCTCATGGAGCCGATGCAAAGGCCGTGAGCAGGCCGGTCATGGGCCTGCCCGTGAAGAACGGCGCTTCGCAATTCGGCTCCCTGACCGCGCTGATTATGTCCGCGCCGTTCGGTCCGACGGAGTTGATCGGGAACGTGCTCGATGCCGGATCGGAAGTCGACGCGAGGGACGTCCGGGGCATGACGCCGCTGATGCTGGCCGTGGCGACGGACCATCAGGATCGGCTGTTTTGAAATTGCTGCTGGCCCGCGGAGCCGATCCCGCGATGAAGGATCAGAGCGGCGACTCGGCGAAGGATTGGGCGCGTAGGGAGGCCCTGCCGCCCGGCTTGGCGCTGTTGAGCGTCGAATCGGGCGCCCCGCAGCCAAAGCCGCAGCCGGCCCCGGCTCACGCCGACATCAAATCTGCTCTCGAACCCACCACGGGGTTGATCGAGACGATAGCTTTGATAGAAGAGTCCAGCGCCGAGTTCTTCAAGACGAGCGGCTGCGTCTCCTGCCATGCGCAGAGCATGACGGACTGGGTCGGGCGAAGCGCGTGCCAAAGGAATGCGCGTCGATGAGCAAGCTGCTGCCGAGAGGGTATGGATGATCGAGGCCGTCTATCCGCCAGAGCCCCTGCTCGAGCGCATCGACGCAGCCGGCGCCATGGAGCAACTCGCCTATCCGCTGGTCGGCCTCGCCGCCAATCGTTATCCGGCGGGTCGCCTGACCGATGGCATGGTGGCCAACATCGCGGCTTCACAAAGAGCGGACGGCTCGTGGTACGTGGGCGCGGCGGCACGCCCGTCGGCCGAAGAGGGCGACATCTTTCGCACCGCGCTCTGTATCCGTGCCCTGCAGGTCTATGGGCCGCCGGGTCGGGCCCAGGAGATGGCCCAGCGCGCGCCCAGCCCCTGCCACGGCGGACCGGAACATGCAGCTGATGGGGCTCTTCTGGGCGGCGGCTGCCGAAGAACTCCAGCCGCTTGCTAAAGCCATTCTTGGCGAGCAGCAGCCGGATGACGGATGGCGTCAGCATGGAGGGCTGCCAGGCGACGCATATACCACCGGGGGGTCCCTCTGCGCGCTGTCGCTTGCCGGAACTCCGCCCACCAGCCGCGTATACCAGCGAGGTGTCGAGTACCTTCTGAAAACGCGGCACTCCGACGGGTCCTGGTTCGTGGCCAGCCATTCACCGCGAATTCAGGTGTATTTCGAAGGCGGTTTTCCTTATCGCCACGACCTGTGGATCAGTAACTGGGCGACGTCCTCGGCCAAGCTCGCGTTGACGGCGGCTGTCACTTCGCCACCGTTGCGCGCGTCGCCCCCGTCGAAATTCCGCCATCCACCAGCATCGTCTGTCCCGTGAAATATTCGCTTGCGTCGGAGGCGAGGAACACCACTGCGCCATCCAGATCCGCCGGCGCGCCCGGCCGTTTCATCGGAATGCGATCGATTATATATTCAAGCCATTCTTTATTCTCATAAAGCACGGCGTTTTGCGACGTCTTAAACCATCCCGGCGCAAGGCAATTCACCGTAATGCCATGCCTGCCCCAGTCGTCCGCAAGGCTCATGGTCATCTGCCTGACGCCGCCGCGGCTCGCGCAATAGGGCGTCAGGCCGGCGTATCCGAAGACGCTGGTCACCGATCCGATATTGATAATTCGCCCGTACTTTCGCGGAATCATCGAATCGCGCGCCACCGCCTGGGCTACAAAAAACTCCCCGCGCAGATTGGTTTCAAGCACCAGGTTCCAGTCGTCCCATGTAAGATCGACGGCCGGCTTACGAACGTTCAGCCCGGCATTATTCACCAGAATATCGATTTTTCCATAATGCCCGATCGCCGCCGCCGTCGCCTTCTGGATGCTCTCGTAATTCCGCACATCCAGTTCCACCGGGAACGCCTTGCGCCCCAGCCCTTCTACTTCCGCGCGAAATGGTTCCAGATCCGCAATCTTGCGGCTGGTGATCACCAGGTCCGCTCCCGCGCGAGCCAGGGCGCGGCCCATGTACTGGCCGAGTCCACGGCTGGTCCCGGTGACCAGAGCCACCTTTCCGGTCAGATCGAATAGTTTACTCACGGTTGGAGGACCACCTTCATCAGGTTCGGTTCATGATTGTAAAGGCGGTTGAACCAGGACGGCCCGTCGGCCAGCGGCGCCACGGCTGTGATGAGCGGGGCCACCTGGATCGCGCCACGCGCCATGAGATCGATGCATTGCGGATATTCGCCGTTCGACGCGCACGAGCCTTGCAGCCGGATCTGCCGCGTGACCACGTACTGCAGCGGCAATTCGATCTTCTGCTGCAGATTCCCCACCAGCGTCACAGTCCCGCCCTTGCGCGTTGCATAGATAGCGGTGGCCACCGGTTCGGAGTACCCGACGCATTCGAACGCCACATCCGCGCCGTGTCCATCGGTCATGGCAAAAACCGCCGCGGGTGCGTCGGTGGTCTTCGAATTCAGGATATCGGTCGCGCCCATGGCCTTGGCGCGTTCCAGTTTCAGATCGTCGACATCGATGGCGATGATGCGCGTGCAACCGGCTGCTCTGGCGGCCTGCAGGGTTACCAGGCCGATCATGCCCGCGCCCATGATAACCGCCGTGTCGCCCAGCTTCACCGGAGTAATCGAAACCGCGTGGACTCCGATTGAGACGGCCTCGATCAGCGCCGCCTGCTCGAAGGGAAAGCTGTCGGGCAGCTTGTACATGATGCGGCGCGGCACGTTGACGTACTCCGCGAACGCGCCATGCCGCCGGTACTCCTTGGGAGCGACGCCGATGACCTGGCGGTTCTCGCAAAGATTCACGTCGCCGCGCTGGCAGAAGAAGCATTTGCCGCAGTAGACGGTGGAATCGAAGGTAACGCGGTCGCCGGGTTTCAGGTCGCGGACATTCGAGCCGAACTTTGCCACCTCACCCGAGGCCTCGTGCCCCATGACCAGCGGCGGATTGCGGCGGCCGGACGAGCCGTCGAACCCATGCACGTCGCTGCCGCAGATTCCGCAGGCGCGCACGCGCACCAGAACGTCGTCGGGGCCGATATCCGGCTCCGGCATCTCGACCATTTCGAGCTTCATGTACTCGGTAAGAAGAAGTGCATTCATAAGCCGCCATTGTATAAGAGCGGCTCAACCAATCAGTTACCGCGAAGTTGGCGCGGACCCCAGCGCACGGTTGCGTTCTGCACAAGGTCCCCGACCGTAACCCGCGAGATTCTGACGTTATCGAACTGAACTGACGTAAGGCTGCCGACGCCTGAAGATTCCACCATTTCCCGAACCTCGCCAGTTCGTTGGGACAGCGGAACCATCTCGTCGAGGATGCGATCAATGGCGAGCGCCGGCAGGTTTCGGGGCCGAACCGTCGGATCCAGCAGCGATTGAAATGCCGCAATATAAACTTCCGCCACCTTGCTCGCTGTATCGTACGTGGCCGTGAGTCCGATGCTTATGTCGGCGGTGAACTCCTCCGCGACCGGCGGTCCAAAACGCGCCTGGAACGCAGTGGACGAAAGAACCAGTCCATGCTCGCTGGCAATCGTCACAACGAAATCCCCTTGTCCCACTTTCGAATCCGGAAGGCGAGTTGTGGTGACGAATTCATCGTCCGTTTCCGTGTGGGTGCATACCTTGGGATTGCCCCGGCCACACTGGCTTCGGCTCGACATCCGATCCCGTTGCGCGGTCGGAACAAAGAACGCGGCGACTGCGGCAACGGCAGCCGGGTCCATTGTCGTCGAGGGCGCGATCTGGTGCGGATCGTAATCGGGCGGCGCTAATCTTACTGCCTTCAGCATCCGGTCCGGCCCGTACTCGACCGTGATCCTGATCCCCGGAGCGCCATCGAATTGCTGCATGACCGGCGGACCATAACGAGCCACCAGACTTGCGGACGTAGCCGCCTGGCATGAACAAGCGAACCCAACCAGCGCGATCCAATGTGTTAGCGTCGGCATTGAGATGTCTGAACTGACGGCGGGGGAACTGGCTTCGTTGCTCGAATTACCGATCCGTGGCGATTCCGCTGCGCAGATCGGCGGAGCGGCGGTGCTGGAGGACGCGGGACCGCATCAACTCGCCTTCGTCGGCGCCTTGAAGCTCTTCGACGCCGCGCGTCAGTCAAAGGCGGGATGCCTGATCGCGCTGCCGGAATACGCGGGAGCGCCCAGCCAGACCATCCTCGAATCGCCCCAGCCACGCGCGCATTTTGCAAAGGCGCTCGCCCTCCTTTATCCCGCCGCGCCGGTTCAACCCGGCGTCCATCCATCGGCAATCGTCGGCGAAGGTGCGGTAATCGACGCCGCATCGGAAATCGGCCCATTTGTATCCATCGGGCCGGGATCGAAGATCGGAACGGGCACCCGCATAGGCAGCGGCTCCGCCATCGGCGCGGGCGTGGCGATCGGCGACGGCTGTATCGTCCATCCCCGCGTCACCATCTACGAGCGCATCACCATCGGCTCGCGCGTCGTCATCCACTCGGGCGCCGTAATCGGGGCGGATGGATTTGGCTTTGAAATGTCGGCTGGCCAGTATCGCAAGGTCCCTCAAGTCGGAACGGTCGAGATCGGCGACGATGTCGAAATCGGCGCCAACACCTGCATCGATCGCGCGACCCTCGGCGCTACCGTGATCGGCACTGGCAGCAAGCTCGACAACATGGTCCACGTCGCGCACAATTGCCGCATCGGCCGCCACGTCGTGATCGCGGCCCAGACCGGACTCGCAGGCGGCGTGACCATCGGCGATTACGCCATCATGGGCGGCCAGGTCGGGGTAGGGGACAAGGCGCGCATCGAAGCGAAGGCCATCGTCGGCTCGGGCGCAGGCATTCTCACCTCAAAGATCGTGCGCGCCGGTGAGCCGGTATGGGGTACGCCCGCTCGGCCTCTGCGGCAATATCTGGCCCAACTGGCGACGCTCGCCAGGCTCTCGAAGCAGCGCGGGAGCAAATGAAATGCTTGTCGTGGTCGGCGGCCATTCGCGCAATGTCGGCAAGACTTCGGTGGTCTGCGGCATCATCCGAGGCCTGCCCGACCTGAACTGGACCGCCATCAAGATTACGCAATATGGCCACGGCGTCTGCTCGCATGAAGGCGAGCCTTGCGAATGCGCAGATCCGGTTCACCCGGTGGCGATTTCCGAAGAACGCGCCGCGTCTGATACCGACTCCGGCCGCTTCCTCGCCGCCGGAGCCCGCCATGCCTTCTGGGTAAGGACGCCCTCCGGTAGCCTCGGCGAAGCGATGGCGCGATTGCGCCGACTCATCGGCCAGGCGGAACACGCCATCGTCGAATCGAACAGCCTCTTGCAGTTCATGAAGCCGGATCTGTGTCTGATGGTGGTGGATGGCGCGGTGACCGATTTCAAGCCCACCAGCCGCCGCTTTCTCGATCGCGCCGACGCCTTGGTCGTAACGTCGGAAGCGCCGCTGGCCTGGCCCGAGGTCCCCGCGTCTCTATATCGATCGAAACCGCGCTTCGTTGCGCCCGCGCCGCTTTATGAAAACGTGGAACTTGTCGAGACCATAAAGACTTCCGCGCGCTCAGCCGATATACCAGTGCATGAGCAGAGCCGGTAAATATCTCACCTTTAAACTCGGCAAAGAAGAATTCGGTATCCAGGTTCTGAGCGTCCGGGAAATCATGGGCGTGCAGGATATTACCGCCGTTCCGGGCATGCCCCCGCATCTGAAAGGTGTAATCAACCTGCGCGGAAAGATCATCCCGGTGGTGGATCTGAGGCTGAAGTTCGGACTTTCCGGCCACCCGTTCACCCCGGCCACGTGCATCATTGTGGTGCAGGTGATGCAGGAAGGGAAAGCGGCCATGATCGGGGTTATTGTCGATTGCGTTTCGGAGGTGCTGAGTCTGTCCGAGAGCGATACCGAAGATTCGCCCGATTTCGGCGCGGGCTCCGACCAATCGTTTGTGCTCGGCGTTGCCAAGTGCAAGGGGAGCGTTAAAATCCTGCTCAATATCGAAGACGCCCTCACGATTCACGAACTACGTGGGGCAGGTTGGTAGGGGTCCTCTGGGTCCGGCCGATTGGCAATCGGCCTCCGGGCTCTTCATTAACCACGTGAACCGCTCGACCGCGTGGCGCCCAGACCCTCGGATCCGTCGGACCGAACCACGCCACCACCGGCGTTCCCACAGCCGCCGCCAGATGCGAAATGCCGGAATCGTTGCCGACGAAGATGCGGGCCTGGGCTAACCAGCAGGCCAGCTCATAAAGATCGTCGATCCGGATCGCGCCCGCCAGCGTCTCTTCCGGACCGGATACCCAATGAACTGGCATCTCACGCGAAAGCCGATCTGCCGCTGCCTGAAACCATTCCATCGGAGCCCGTTTCGCCGCAGCGCTCGCGAACGGATGTATCGCCGCAAAACTTCGCGCCGCCGCTGGACAGGGAAGCACGGGAAACCGGGACGGCGCCTGGCCACCCACGCTCCGTGCCTGATCGTTATAAAAATCGACCGCGTGCGCCCGGCCATCCGGCAGCGCGGGCAAAAAGCGGATGGGCAATCCCAGTTCTTGCGTAAGCTCCTGGAACTCGGGCCGATTGGCCCCATACCAGGAAATAATCGAATCGAAGCCGCGCAATCTTTCGACCACATCCCCGTCGTTCAGCAGGCCTAAACGATCCAGCCCAACCCCGCTGATCGACCGCGCGCCATCGGCAAAACAAGCCGATTTGAGCAAAGCCACGTTCGGCCCGGCGCACCAGACCTCCGTATAATCCGCGCGCAGCGACTCGAGCGCGGGCAGGCTCAGAATGAAGTCGCCGATGGCTCCCGGCCGGATTAAGAGACGCCGAATCAAAAGGCCACTCCAGCGAATCTCTAATTGTAAGATGGAGATAGTCTAGATTCGAATGAGCATGGTGGCTACCGCGCCCCGTATGGCGCACGATATCAGCGGCAACATCGGTAATACGCCGCTCTTGCGCCTGGCGAAGATTACCGCGCACCTCCCCGGCATTGAAATCTACGCCAAAGCCGAATATTTCAATCCTGGCGGATCGGTGAAGGACCGCCCGGCCCTCAACATGATCCTCGAGGGCGAGCGCTCCGGCCAGCTCACCCCCGGCAAGATCCTGATCGATTCCACCTCCGGCAACACCGGCATCGCCTATGCCATGCTGGGCGCGTCGCGCGGCTACAAAGTAAAGCTTTGTCTGCCCATGAACGCGTCGCCCGAGCGCAAACGAATCCTGAAAGCTTACGGCGCCGAACTGGTCCTGACGCCCGCCGACGAGGGCTCCGACGGCGCCATTCGCCGCGTCCGCCAGATCTACGATGCCGAGCCCGACCGCTATTTCTATCCCGATCAATACAGTAACGATGCCAACTGGCAGGCGCACTTTGAGACCACCGGCCCCGAAATCATCGAGCAGACGGAAGGCCGCATCACACACTTCGTAACTTTGCTAGGCACCAGCGGAACTTTCGTCGGCAATTCCCGCCGCTTCCATCGCGATCTGCCTCATGTCGAGTGCATCTCCGCCCAGCCTTCCACCGGCTTTCACGGCATTGAGGGCACCAAGCACATGCCCACCGCCATCGTGCCCAGCATCTATGACGAATCGCTCGCCGCCCGCAATCTCTGGATCGACACCGAAGACGCGTATCGGACGGTCACTCGCCTCGCGCGCGAGGAAGGTCTGCTGGTGGGTATTTCGTCCGGCGGTAATGTGTACGCCGCGCTGACCATCGCGAAGGAACTGCATGCGCAAGGCAGGGAAGGTCTGATCGTCACCATTCTCTGCGACGGCGCCGATAAGTACCTGAGCGAGCATTTCTGGGAAGAACCGGAATGGTCCATATAGAACGCGGCCCCTGGCGCGAGATGGTGAATCACGCCCAGGCAGCTTATCCCAACGAGTGCTGCGGCGCCATGATCGGCACCATCGACGGCGACAATAAGACCGTATCTTACGCCCTCGCTCTCGATAACGTTTCCGCCGGTTCCCAGCGCGCCCGCTACGAGCTGCGCCCCGAAGATCTGCTGTGCGCCGACAAGGAAGCGCGCGAGCGCAAAATGGATTTGATCGGTATCTACCATTCGCACCCCGACTGCGGCGCTTATTTTTCCGAGACCGATCTCAAGAACTCCTGTCCGTGGTATTCGTTCGTGGTTCTGTCCATTCAGAACGGACGTTTCGACCACGCCAACAGCTGGCTGCCCAACGCAGAACAGACTCAAGCCGAGAAAGAGGAATTAATATGGCCCGAATCCTGATCCCCACCCCGCTGCGCCAATTCGCGGAGAAAAACGACAGCGTCGAACTCACCGGCGCAACCGTCGGCGAAGTATTAGGCGCGCTCACATCGCGTTTTCCCGATCTGAAGAAGCATCTGTACAACGACGAAGGAAAGCTGCGCAGTTTCGTCAACGTCTATCTCAACGACGAAGACATCCGTTACATCGGCAAAGAAGCGAGCCCGGTGAAGGAAGCCGACACGCTTTCCATCGTTCCCAGCATCGCCGGAGGAGTTTATGGTGGCTGAAGAACTCGCTCTTTCGAAAGACGAAATTCTGCGCTACAGCCGGCACCTGATCATGCCGGAAGTCGGCATGGACGGGCAGTTGAAGCTCAAGCAGGCGAGCGTGTTGCTGGTGGGCGCGGGCGGCCTCGGCGCTCCACTGGGCCTCTATCTCGCCGCGGCGGGCATCGGACGCATCGGCCTGGTGGATTTCGACGTCGTCGATTTCACCAACCTGCAGCGCCAGGTGATCCACGGCACGAAAGATGTGGGCCGTAAGAAGATCGATTCCGCGTTCGAGACCATGCGCGATATCAATCCATTCGTGCAGCTCGACCGCCACGAAACCGCGCTCTCGAGCGAGAACGCGTTTCAGATTTTCAAGGATTACGATTACGTGGTCGACGGCACCGACAATTTCCCCACGCGCTATCTGGTGAACGACGCCTGCGTGCTGCTCAACAAGCCGAACGTCTACGGTTCGATCTTCCGTTTCGAAGGGCAGGCTACGGTCTTCGCCTATGAGGGCGGTCCGTGTTATCGCTGCCTCTATCCCGAGCCGCCCCCGCCAGGCCTGGTGCCGAGCTGCGCGGAAGGCGGTGTGCTGGGAATATTGCCGGGAGTGATCGGCCTCGTTCAGGCCACCGAAACAGTGAAGCTGATTCTCGGCATCGGCCAGCCGCTGGTGGGCCGTCTGCTGCTCTACGACGCGCTCGGCATGAAGTTCCGCGAACTAAAGCTGCGCAAAAATCCCGATTGCCCCGTCTGCGGCGACCATCGGACCATCACGAAGCTGATCGATTACCAGGAGTTCTGCGGAATCCCGCATCAGCCCGTCGAAGCGGCGCCCGTTACCGGAGAAATCGAGCCCACCGAAGTAAAACAAAAACAGGATCGCGGCGACAACTTCGTTCTCATCGACGTACGCGAGCCGCACGAATATCAGATCGCCCGCATCCCTGGAGCGAAACTGATTCCGCTCGGCGAACTGCCCAAACGCCTCAGCGAACTCAATAAATCGGATGAGTTCGTGATGCATTGCAAGAGTGGAATGCGCAGCGCCAAAGCGGTGGACTTACTGAAGCAATCCGGTTTCACAAAGGTGCGTAACATGAAGGGCGGAATTCTCGCATGGAGCGACAGGGTCGACCCCACGGTTCCGAAATATTAGCCAACAGGACATTCACATGCAGACCAGACAACTGGGGAACAGCGACTTACACATCACCCCTCTCGGCATCGGAGCCTGGGCCATGGGCGGCGGCGGCTGGGCCTTTGCCTGGGGCCCCCAGGACGACGATGAATCGATCGGCGCCATCCACGCCGCCCTCGACCGCGGCATCAACTGGATCGACACCGCCGCCGTCTACGGCCTCGGCCATTCCGAAGAGGTTGTGGCCCGCGCCCTGCTCCACCGCTCGAAGCGCCCGTACGTTTTCACCAAATGCGAACGCGTCTGGAGCCCGGATCGCCAGATCGGCAAAAGCCTCAAGCGCGAATCGATTTTCCGGGAATGCGAAAACAGCCTCGAGCGGCTGCGCATCGACGTCATCGATCTCTACCAGATCCACTGGCCGGAGCCCGATGAAGATATCGAGGAAGGCTGGGCGGCCATGGCCGCGTTGCAGAAGCAGGGAAAGGTGCGCTGGATTGGCGTCTCTAATTTCAGTGCCGCCCAGATGGCGCGCGCTCAGGCCATCGCACCCATTACGTCCCTCCAGCCGCCCTACTCCATGATTCAGCCGGAGATCGAAACCGATATCCTGCCCTTCTGCGCGCGGAACAATGTGGGCGTGATCGTCTACTCGCCCATGAAATCCGGCATGCTGACCGGCGCCATGACCCGTCAGCGCATCGAGAACATGCCTCCCGACGATTTCCGCAAGCGCACGCCCAACTTTCAGGAGCCCCTGCTCACTCGTAACCTCAATCTGGTGGAAGTGCTGCGCGGCATTGGCAAACGGCACGGCCGCACGTCCGGCGAAGTGGCCATTGCGTGGACGCTAAGGCGTCCCGAGGTAACGGCCGCCATCGTAGGCATGCGTTCGCCGCAGCAGGTGGATGGAGTCATCGGAGCGGCGGATTTCCGGCTCTCTCCCCAGGAGATCGAAGAGATCGCGAAAGCCCTGAAGTAAATAAAAAAGGGGAGACGGTCACCCGCCTCCCCTCGAAGTTATGTGGGACAGGCGCTTCCGCCTGTCCGTTACGCAGCGCCTTAGTTGGCTACCAGCCGCATTGGCCCGTATTCTGCCCGCCGGAGGAGTGACCGCCGCCGATCTGGCACTTGCCGCCGCCAATGGGCTGACCACCCTTGCTGCCCTGGCTGCACTCGCCCACATCAATCGCGCAGTTGCACGGGTAGTTAACCTGAATGGACTTGATCTGGCAATCCCCCTGGTGCGCCTTGATGTTGATGTACTTGTAGGAGGTGCACTTCGGAATCTCCTGGAACGACGAGTCCGCGTTCACATTGCTCTTGAGGCACGTTCCGAGTTCCCCATCCGTATTCGAGCCGTAGATATCGTAGGTCGCGTTACCACCCCAACCACCACCCCAACCGGTATCCGCGGTGCCCACCGATATAGTGGCGCCATTCACGTGAGAAGTGGGTAACTGGCATTGCACGAAGTGGTCGGTGTCAATCTGATTCTGATTCCCCCAGTTTGAGATACCGAGCGCGCTCGATCCATCGGACCAGTCGCTGTTGGAGCTGAGGTTGCACTTATTGCCATGGGTGTCGTAACCGCAAACAGTCAGCGACTTGCCGTTCGATGTGTAGGTCTTGGACGTACCGCACTGTCCCTGCCCATAGCCCTGCACGCCGCCCCAGGTAACGGTGGTTCCGAGGGAGCACGAACCGGAGCAGTTTGAGTAAGCCACCACGGCCGGCTTCTCCGAGTCGGTCACCTCGATCTTAAATGAACCGGTTTCCGCATCCTTTGCCGGTGTCCCGGTGATATAGACAGGGCTGGAAGTGAAGGTGCCGGCGACATACTTAGGGCTGTTGGCGTTAGGCCCAACGGTCAAAGTGAGGCCGTCGGGAAGGCTGCCTATGATCGCGTATTCGTAAGGAGCGGTCCCGCCGGTAAGGACGATCTCAGAGCTGTAGAACGTGCCGACGGTTGCCTTGCTGGAGGGGCATTGAACTTTCAGCGCCGGGGGCGGATTACCGCCCGTTGTGTGCTGCGGCGGCGCAACCACGATCGAGCAGACGGACGTGGTTGCCGTTTCATTCTCTTTATCCACCACTTTCCCCTCGAAGGTGTAGGTCCCACCGGCTCCGGTAGGTGTCCCGGTAATCGTGCCCGTAGTGCTGCTGAAGCTCAATCCGGGGGGCAATCCGAGTATCCCCGTGCCGGCGTTGGCGACCGAGTACGTGTAGGGCATCACACCCCCGCTTGCAACGAACAACGAGCTGTAAGAAGTGCCGACCGAGGCTGCGGTAACGGACGGGCACGCCACTGTGAGCGGCGTCACCGAGGTGCCCCCCATGGAGGCATCGCCGGCGTTAAAGGTGGAACCCGGCTCCATCGAGATCGCTTCCACCAGCGTCATCGAGAACGGTTCATCCACGGTGATCGACGACGGCCCCAGAATCAAGGGATCGCCGTTCGCGACGTTGGTGGTCGGTATCACTATTGCAGCTGTACCGGTCGCCAACGCCACGTTGGTGGAGGAGGCATAACCGGTGTAGGCCACGTTTCCCACAGTGCTGCTGAGAGTATTTGTCGAGTCGTAAAACTTGGTGTTTGCGCCTATGGCGAATGGCCCCGTCCCCTGCAGGCCGGTGGCGCTGAATGAAATCGTAAGCGTTGGGCAGTTGGCCCCGGACGCCGGCTGCAGCGTGCACGGCGAGCCCGTCACCGCGGTTATAGTCGTAGACAGGTCGAAGGAGTTGTTGGGCGCGGTCCCCAGCTCGGTGCCGCTCGTCTGCACCGTAAAAACGCCGATCGTGCCGCTCACCGATATGACGCCCGGGGTTGAAGTAACGGCGGTCAGGCCGCAGCCGCTGGCGCAAATGGTGCCCGAGTAGGTGATCGTGCCCGAAGCATCCACCTCATAAGTGTTGGTGCCGTCGCTCAGCTGGATCGTCTGCGCCCAGGAGGGCATAGTCATTGCCAGGCTCATTAAGGAGGCGGCTAGTATCAATTTGGATTTCATCTGTTGGGCGAGTCTGGTTCTCATACGTCTTCCCTCTCTCAAATGGTAGCCCTTGAGGGTACCCATTGGTATGAAAAAACTTGCCACGGGATAGAACCGTCGTACCGGTACTGTAGTTCTGCTCGGAATTCTCTGAAGCGCCCGGCTCGCAGGCTTGCCTGAACTTTGCCCGGAAATCTGTGTAAGTTGCTGATAAAAAGCGCCACATGCCATAGCCGCCGGTCTTGCGGTTCCAGGATCCTCCGTCCGTCGGCGCTTGTGGGCCGTTCGTGCCGGCATTGCTGCCTCGGGAACGTCCTGTCCCGGACCGTCCGCCGCACCTTTTAACGACCGCGGAGCCCTTCCATGACGGGCCCGGGCTCGAAACCGGCGCCAAAGGCGAGCGAATCGGGCTGGATCGTGAAGCTGACGCTGTTTTCTTTCACCCCGCTTGATTACGGTACCGGTACCGAGCGGAACCGGAAACCTTTTTTTTAATCGATTATCGGGCCCCCCAATGCTAACATCGGATTGCTGGGCCGAAGTCGGGATCGCATTGAGTAATTTACAGTGCAGTTTCGGATACTCGGGGGGGCTGAAAGGATTCAACGGATGAAGCGACATATGGCACGGATGGTTTTCGCAGCGGCGGTGGGGCTTATTGCGCTGGCGGTCCCGGGTTATTCCTCAACTCTCTTGAGCTTCCAGGACTCTTCCACCGACTCGGGCGGAAGTGTAACATTGAGCGGCAGCACGGTCGCGAGTATTACGGGCGCGCTGATTAACCAATTAATGGTCGGCTCCACGGACTACACGATCACCGGTGGTACGCTGAGCACGTGCAGCGGCTCCGCCGATACGACCGGGTGCGGCAGTTCAACAGCCGATACGGAATTGGTTCTTAATGGATCGGTTACCATCGGCACCCACACTCTCAACGAGACGCTGGCAACCATTACTCTCACCAGCGCGCTGACGGAAACGCAGGGTGCAGGCCAATTCGTGATAAATCTCAACAATATAAGCTCGATAGTGTTTGGGTCTAATCTGCTCAGCGACCTCGGCATCGTGCCCTCTTCTCCTACGGCTTTCACGGGTAACGTCAACGGAACCGTGAGCGGCAGTACTTTGACCCCCAACAGCAATTCGGTCGAGGCTGCCGTCACTTTGGCCCCAGAGCCGTCCTCGTGGCTGCTGATGGGCACCGCGCTACTCGGCTTCGCGTTCTGCGCCCGCCGCAAAGCCTTTCAGCGCAACTAGTTATTCAAAAGCATCGCTCCTCCTGTCCCAGCCAAAGCGGCACGCCTTCCGGGGCGTGCCGCTTTTTGTATTTCCCGATGTACTACAGCTCCGCTGGTTAAGACCAATCAAAGCTGGTGTGGGCGTTTCACGGTGCCTCGGGGCAACACAAAGAACTGTAATGGCGCTCCTGCCATGGCGTCCAACGTCCGCGGCGACCGCGGTAGGGCAATCCGCTTCGACCTGCTGATCAGCGAGGCCGTGGTTCTGGCCAGCCCGGTGCGAGTTCCCGTGGGGTCGTCCTTGAAACTGCCGCTTCCGGTCATCGTCAGAGTATAAGCGATGAGCGCGGTATATTGGGCCGACCCGCTGCCTGTATAGCTCAATGCGGCGGCGGGGAAGTACAAGCTTCCCGTAATATTGGCTCCGCCGGAGCCCGTAAACGAGGCTGCGGTCGAGTAGGACCGGTCCTGAAAGAAAGCGATACCCTCATAGGGGCCAGAGTTCGGCGCGGACATCGTAATACTTCCCGAACCCGTGAAGGAAATCGCTCCAATGGTATAGGAGCCCACCGCGGTGTTATAAATCATGGCGTTCGTTGCCGTCAGGCTGCCGCTGCCGGTCATGGAAAAACCGCCGCCATTCATGATGTAAGTACCCGTGCTCATCGTTACCGCTCCCGATCCGGTAATCGAGATGCCTCCGCAGTACACGCCTGGGCCTAACGCAACGGGACTCGATCCCGTGGCGGTGAAATTCGTGTAAGTGCAGCTGCCGACCGATGGCTCGGGAATTGACGCAAAGGGATCGGCAGTCGAGGCCACTCCTGTATTGGGCGCGGGATTGATGGACCCGGACCCCGTTACCTGGTCCCCTCCCACGATGTCTACTGTCCCGTTGATGCTTCCCGATCCGGTCATCTGCAAGGCTTGCGAATTGTCGGAGTCGACGTAAAGGGCGCAGCCGCTGACCGTGACGCTTCCGCTTCCTGTCATCGAGTAGGCGCCTGCCCCGGTCGGGGCCAGCACGTAAATGCACGAGCCACCCCCTACCGTGGATATGCCCGCCACCGCCTGCGCCTTGATCGAAGCGGTCTGAAACCCGGACAGGTAAAGGAAGAAATTGTGCGCCGTGGTCGATACCGTCGACTCAACCCACATCGACGGGCTGTTTCCCGACACTCCGGGAGGCGCCGTGTTGTTTTCGAGCATGGTCACCGTATATTGGGGCGGCGCGTCCGTCGTTGCATAGAGACACCCTGCCTCCAATGAGGTGGTCGGGGGGGTGACGCCCGCGCACGTGTAAGCCGTTCCGCAGGAGACGGTGCTGCACGAGTCGCCATTGGCGATGGCGGCCACCGCCGCCGCGCTGGCTGCCGCGTCCGCCGCCGTCTGTACCCGCACCTTCAGATAGTAGGCCCATCCCAGATCCACCGACAATCCGACGACCGTGAACAGAAAAACCAGGCTCAACGCCCCCATAACCCCCGCCTGTCCGCTCCGGCGCCTGCGATCGGGCGTGCGCATCAGAACACGATCCTCGCTTGCGACGACGCGGCCACGGTGAAATCGTGCGCCGCGACCGTCTCGGGCGCCCAATACATGAAAAACGGATTGGTCAGCGTGTAAGTCGCCTTTACCGTAATGTTGCTGCCCACGCTGTTATAGCTTGCGTTGGGGAACTTTGTGGCGCTCGAAGTGCAGCTGCTCACCGGATTGCAGGTGGTTGTGCCGCTGCCGTCCGTCAGCGCCATGATCGCCGAGCCGGAATTCAGCGCCTTCCCTTCAGCTATGAAAAATGTGGCAATTGTGCCCACGGTAATCGTGCAGCTGTTACCGTTCTGCGCGCAGGTAGCCCCATGCATCGAGATATACCTTGAGGTCACGCCCGCGACGAAGGCAAGGTTGTGGAACTCCCACATGTCGATCCCGACCTCGACGACCGAAATGGTGGCAAACACCAGAGGAATGCCCAGCAGTGTAAATTCGATCAGCGCGTCGCCTCTTCTGTTTCCCCGGCGCATCTCGTCAGCCCCGCATCCGCATCTTGACCACCCGGGTAATAGTCAGGGTTCCCGGCAATAAGACCGGAATCGGAATCAGCTGCGGCGTCAGATAGGTCACCGTGACGGCGGTGGCCGGGTTGCCGTCGGGACTGCTCGCGCCAGTGATCGATGACGCGCTGACCGCCAGGGGCGCGGAGCTCGTCACGGTGGTTCCGGCCGCGCACGCACTCACATTCGGCATATTGATCAATTGATTCAGCGCGTATCCGCAGGCCGTCGTGGAATCGGTGGCGGTGGTGGAGTTAGTCGCGCAGTAGGTCGCGCCCACCGTGGCGGCGGTCTGCACGGAGATCAGCGAATAGGCGAAAAATCCGAAATCGTAGGTGCCCACGAACAGGAACACGTACCAGGGCATCAGGAAAGAGAACTCGATGATGTTGTTCCCAGCGCGCCGCCGGTTACGGCGGTCCGGCTTACGCGTGTCACCCATATGAAACATCGTGTCTGAATGACGGCCCCGGCACAATATCGACGATGGTTGGGAGGCGAATGCTCCCAGCGGTTACTTCACTGTTGGCGTGCCGGGCCCGCCGCACAGCCCACATCGCCGCCAGACCGGTTGCAAACAATGGCCACGACCCCGGCTCCGGTACTGCGGAGCCCGTATCGGACGTAGTCAAAATCAATTGCACGGCGGTCGCGTCGCCGCTCGACTGGTCGAATATCGCCTCGTTGGAAGATCCTGGGACCGACTGCACCAGCGACGTAATCCGCCCTCCCAGCCCGAATGAGCCGCCCTCGTCGGCCTCGATATCCGAGATCGCCGCTGCGTCGAGCGTTATCGTCAGGGTCGTTTGGGCGTCGCTGGGCGCTACACTCTGCGTGGCATACATCGTGCCCGTTCCCAGATCGCCGAAACCGAAAGAGGAAGGCAGACTGGTTAACAGATAGTTTTCCGAAGACGTATCGTCGTACTGTAGAACCGTGTAGACATCGATATCCAGAGTCGCCGAAGTCACCATGATGTCCGACGGGATATCGAACTCGAAGAAGTTCCTCAACTCCGCACCATCGTTAAACGAGGCGTCGATGCCCGCGTAGTAATTAGCGATGTCCACCGATGAACCCTCTGCCCCGGCGCTCGAGATCCATCCCCGGCTGTATGCGTCGAACGAAAGCGTGTCCGCAAAGGCGGGAACGCTCACCAACAAAAAAGCCATTAACGAAAATGAAACGACTTTCAAGTGCTCCTCCCGTTGGTGCTCAAACCTTCAGGTGAATAGTACATGCGGTACTGGTGAAGGTCAAGCCTGCGTTTCGTTGACAGACCCGTCATATAACGCCTCTATCGCGCGCGGCGTTTAAGATGGAAAAGTTATACTACCCTTTGCTCACAAGACTGCGGCGCATTCCCGGTTTAACGGGGCCTGCGATTCTCTTCGCCATCGTCGTCGGCATGTTCTGGAAGCTGGTGCTGACCCGCCAGTACACCTGGCTCAATACGCCCGATACGGCCAATCTGGTCCTGCCCTGGTTTCAGCTCCAGGCTGCCGAGCTGCGCCACGGGTCGCTCGTCTTCTGGGATCCCTACCAGTGGTGCGGCCAACCGCTCATCGCGCAGGGGCAGGCCGGCGCCGCGTATCCCGTGAACTGGCTGCTGTGGGCCATGCCGCTCCACCACACCTGGCTGCGCCATGTGTATCTCAACTGGTACTTTGTGCTGATCCATTTTCAGGCCGCCCTGTTCGCCTGGTGGCTGTGCCGGGACCTGGGACGATCGGTGCACGCATCGCTGCTGGGCGGTCTGGCCTTCGGGCTGGGCCCGTTTCTCGGAACCGCCGAATGGCCCGCCGCCCTCAACGCCGCCGTGTGGGCGCCCCTGCAATTCATGTATTTCCTCCGCGCCGCGCGGGATCAAAGGCCCATGGCTTCGGCGCTGGCTTGCGGAGCTGCCCTGGGCGCGTCCTGGCTGAGCGGCGCCGACCAGATTCCGCTGTTGCTGACGGTCGCCATGGCGGCGCTGTGGATCTGGCACGCGGCGCGCGTTCGGCGCTCGAAGTTCCTCTGCGCGGCCGCCGCGTCGGCCCTTGGAGTCAGCGCGTTTCAGGCTCTCCCGGCTCTCGAATATCTCTCGCGTCGTCCCGCCGTCTGGTCGCACCTTCCGGCGGCTCTATGGGACAACAAAGCGATACCGCCCATCTCCGCTTTAGGCATCGTCATGCCAGGCTACGGGGACCCGCTGCTCTTCGCCGGCTGGACCGTCGTCACTCTCGCGGTCATCGGGCTTTGGCGTGAGCAACAATACATAGCGGCCCGTGTATGCGGGTGCATGGCGGCCGCCGGGCTTCTGCTCTCCTTCGGACACTACGTCGTGTTCGGCGGCATTCTGCGCGCGTTCGGCGTCCTCGATAAGGATCCCCGCGATGCCCTCGTGCTCTTCGGGGTAGGTCTCGCCGTATTGAGCGCCGCCGGCCTCGATTCGCTCTTCTCTCTGCCCATGCCGCGTGCTTCCCGGTTGCTCGCGGCCGTCGGAACGTTCTGTTTCGCCCTGTTGTTCGCTCTGGAACTCACCCAGGGAAACGATCTGAAAAAATTCACTCCTCTGGCCTTATGTGGCCTCGCCGCGCTGCTTCTCGCCGCGCTCCTCGAAGCGCGCGCCAGAGACGCCATCACCCTGCGCAGCGCCGGTGTCTGCGTCATCCTGCTCGCCATGTGGGAACTCGGCCACGTCGACGGAATGAGCTGGGTGAATATTGAATTCGGCTGGCCCAATCTGGACCGCCTCGCCCAATCTCCCGATCTCGTGCGGGATCTTCACGACCGGAATCCGCAGGGACGGGTCACGGTGTCGCGCGAAGCCGTCCCGTTCGATTTTGGCGAATGGGAAGGCGTGGAACAGTTCGACGGTTTGACCGGAGGCACCGAGAACATCGTTCGCGTGGCCGATTTACCGTCGGCGCGGGCGCTCGCGGGGGTCAGGTTTGCCGTCGACAAAGGACCCGCGCTCGTCGAGAAACCGGACGCCGCGCCCCGTGCCTGGGTAGTGCATCAGGTCGATCGCGTGGAAGGCGATGCCGCCGTGCGCGCGCGCCTCGCGCAGCCTCCCGATCAATTGATGACCCATGCGTTCGTGAGCGGCGACGTTCCCCGCGTCGAATCGTGCGGCGGTCCGGGAACGGCTTTCCTCGAATCGCGCCGTACCATCGAATCGCGCGCGAGAGTGCGCGCTTCGCTGCCCTGCGCCGGATTGGTGATCGTGAGCCAAACCTGGTATCCGGGCTGGACCGCCTATGTGGATGGGCGCCGCGCACCGCTCCTCGAAGCCTACGGTTTTCTCGACGCCGTGCCCGTGCCCGCCGGCGAGCACCATATCGAGCTGGTGTATCGGCCGTGGCACGCATGGATCGGGGCGCTGATCACTATCGCGACGATTGCGATTGTTTTATCCGGACGCGCCGCGATACTCTGAAAATTGCATTTTCCCCGCACAGCATCTCTTAATTTCAGATCCATTACAGGGCAGGTTGTGAAGTAGTGAAGACCACCGAAGTCTCTCGCCAGCATCATGGCCCCACCCGGCCCCGCCATCCCGCGCTGAGCACGTGGAAGCTCATGCGTTTTCGTCTTCTCGCGCTGTTCGCGGTCATCGGCCCCGGCTTCATCACCGCCAACGTCGATAACGACCCGGGCGGAATCCTGACTTACTCCCAGGCCGGCGCGAAGTACGGCTATGCTCTGCTCTGGACCTTAATTCCCACCACTGTCGCGCTGATCGTGGTGCAGGAAATGGCCGCGCGCATGGGCGCCATCACTGGTAAAGGCCTTTCGGATCTCATCCGCGAAGAGTTCGGCCTGCGCATGACCTTCTTCACCATGATCGTGCTCGGGCTCGCCGACTTCGGCAACATCGCCGCCGAATTCGCCGGCCTTGCCTCGGGATTCAAACTCTTCGGAGTAAGCCCGTATATATCGGTTCCACTCGGCGCGGCATTGGTCTGGACCGTAATTATACACGGCTCTTACAAGCCCGTGGAACGCGTCCTGTTGCTCTTTTCCCTGATTTACTTCGCCTACCCGGTATCGGCATTTCTGGCCAAGCCGGATTGGGGACTCGCCATTCACGACACCGTCGTCCCCCAGTTCAATTCCGATCCCGGCTACCTCGTCATGATTGTAGGGCTCATCGGCACCACCATTACGCCGTGGATGCAGTTCTACTTACAGGCGTCCATCGTCGAGAAAGGAGTCTCCAAGCGCGACTATGCCATGAGCCGTCTGGACGTGATCTTCGGCTGCGTCGTTACGGACATCATTGCGTTCTTCATCGTGGTGGCCTGCGCGGCGACGATTTTCCACACCCAGCATCGCGAGATCACCGATGTTGCGGAAGCCGCCCGCGCCCTCGTGCCGTTCGCCGGTAAGTTCGCCATGCTCCTCTTCGCCGTGGGATTGATCAACGCATCGCTCATGTCGGCGGCCATTCTGCCCCTCGCGACGTCTTACAACATCTGCGAAGGTCTGGGATTTGAATCCGGTATCGACCGCCGTTTCGGCGAGGCCAGGATCTTTTACGGCTTATATACGGGCCTGATTGTAGGGGGCGCGGGCTTCGTCCTGATTCCCGGATTGCCGCTCCTGAAGGTGATCCTGATCTCGCAGGTCGCCAATGGAGTGCTCCTGCCCTTCGTTCTCGTTTTCATGCTCAAGCTGGTAAATCGCGAGCGGTTAATGGGTGAATACCGCAATGGCTTCTGGGGTAACGCCGTCGCCGTCGCCACCAGCGTAATCATGGTCGCGCTCACCGTAGTAATGATCTGGAACAGCGTCGCAGGCTAAGTTCAGAAACTGTCCAGCGCGCGCTGCTCGCGAGCCAGCAGTGCCTGTGGAATCGACAGATATCCCAATGCCGCAGCCTGTTTCTGCCCCGGTCCCAGCACCCACCGCAGCAACTCCAGAATCGCCTTCTTCTTTTCGCGATCGTCGATCTTCGCCGGCACGATGAACCACGAGAACGAAGCGATGGGCCACGCGTCGGATCCCGCCGCATTGGTAATCGAAGTCTGAAAATCTTCCGCGATCCGGTTCGACGCGCCATCCGCCGCCCCCGCGATACTCTCCAGATCCGGCGATACATACTTGCCCGCGATATTGCGCACGCTGCCGTAACTCAGGTGTTGCTCGATGGCATAAATATACTCCGCGTACCCGATCGAGTTCGGCGTATCGCGTACCATCTTTGCCATCCCCTCGTTGCCCTCCGCACCCGTGCCGGCAGGCCACTTCGGCGAACTACTTACGCCGACTCCGGACTTCCACTCTTCGCTGACCTTCGAAAGATAATCGGTCCAGACATAGGTGGAACCGCTCCCATCGGAGCGGTGAACCACTACGATTGCCTTGTCCGGCAGCACCGCGGCTGGGTTGGCCCGGCGAATCGCCCGGTCGTTCCATTTCGTGATCTTGCCCAGATAAATATCGGCCAGAATCTGCGGCGTGAAGCGAAGATCGCGCGGCACTTGCGTCAGATTGTAGACAGGCACTACGGCGCCCAGCACTGTCGGAAATCGAAGGTACTTCGGTTTCCCCCCGGCAAAGTAATCCGCCGCACTGATGATCGCGTCGGAAGCCGCGAAATCCACCTGATTCTTCTCCAGCCGGCTCAGCCCGGCCTCGGAACCGACAGGGTCGTAGTGGACCTCAATCTCCGGGTTGCGCGCACGAAAGGCTTCAAACCACTTTTCATAAACCGGGTAAGGAAACGTAGCGCCCGCCGCATGCAAAGTAATCGCCGGACCCGCCGCGCGCACCAAGGCAAGACCGCCCACCAGCAGCGCCAACACACCCCGCCTTATGTTCACTTTCCAGCATCCCCATGACTGGCATCGGTATGAATGGCGTCGGTCAGCTTCTTCACCACTACCTTAGCCAGATCGTGGTTCACGTCGCGCGAGACGGAATGCGGTGTCACGAGGTAAGACCAGAGGGTGTCGTTCTTCTTGCCCTGCAGTTCCACTGAAAGATACCCCGCGTAGATCGTCTGCGCGTCGTTGAGCGATCGCTCCCTCGGATTCATGCTGTAATGCCCCTTGACCCACACTTCGCCCTCGCCGCCCAGCACGGCATCGGCCTCGGCGGGACTTGCGACAATGCGCAGCGTGTGAGTCTTTTCGATCTCGGCCGCCACGCGATCGCGCAACTCGGAAGCGCCCGGCTTGCTGCCGAAGGAATTCAGATAGATGGTCTGCACGTCCTTCAGGTTCGTTGCCGTTTGCCCGGCCAGCGACAGGGCGCAGCAGACAAAACATCCGAGCGCTGTTACAGCACCTGTGGACATATCTTCAACTCCAGTGTAATGCCTCTCGCGTCGCATCGACGGCGGCCGAGTCACGATTCGATTACAAATGAAACAAAATTCCATTTAAGGTGCATTACTCCATTGACGCTGCAACCACCACATTCAGACCATGAAGGTTGCGGCTCCGTCTCCTGGTTTTTGCCCTTCTGGTTCCCGCCTGGCTGCCGGCGCAAGATCCCGGCCCCACCATCGATCCCGATTGGACCAATGATCGCTTCTGGCTCACTTTCCAGGCCAACTTCATCCGCCAGGAGCAGCCTTCCTTCCCCGCCAAATACAGCGGCGTGAACAGCCTCGGGCCGGAGGGCCAGCATGCCACATCGCGGGTCGAAACCCTCTACTCCGGCTTCCGCATCACCCAGAACTTCGAGTTTCTCTTCGACATCGAGAGCGCCGGCGGCTTCGCCCTCAGCAACGCCCTGGGAGTAGCCGGTTTTCCCAATGTGGACGTGGTGCGCAATCCCTCTCTCAGCGAAGATCCCTACGTTTCCCGCGTCATGCTCCATTACACCCTGCCGCTCAGCCGGAAGTTAGTCGAGCAGGCGCGCAATCCGCTCTCACTGGCCTCCAGGGTACCCGAACGCCGCCTCGAATTCCGCCTGGGAAAGATGAGCACGGTGGATTTCTTCGATCTGAACTCGGTGGGCAGCGACAGTCATCTGCAGTTTATGAACTGGGCCTCCGTCAATAACGGAGCCTACGACTACGCGGCCGATACGCGCGGCTACACCTACGGCCTCCTGATCGAGTATTACTACAAAGACTGGGCCGCGCGCTTTGGAGAGTTCCTGATGCCGACCGTAGCTAACGGCATCACACTCGATTGGAACATTGCACGCGCCGGCGGACAGAACTTCGAACTCGAGTACCATCCATCTCTCTTGAAAGATCGCCAGACGGTAGTGCGCGGCCTCACGTTCGTCAACCGGGCCAATATGGGCCTCTACAGCGCGGCCATCGCCGGTTTCCCCAATGCCACCGGAGCCGTCCCCGACATCACGCTGTCACGCGAACAGGGCCGTGTGAAATACGGATTCGGATTGAACGCGGAGCAGGAGTTGACCGACGCCTGGCGCGCCTTCTTCCGCCTCGGCTGGAACAACGGCAAGACTGAGTCTTTCGCCTACACCGAGGTCGATAACACCGTAGAGTTCGGCTCCGACCTTCGCGGAAAACTCTGGCATCGTTCCCAGGACAAGCTGGGCGCCACTGTCATCACGAGCGGAATCTCCGCCGAACATGCCCGCTACCTCGCGCTCGGCGGACTCGGATTTATCCTCGGCGAGGGCGGTCTCAATTACGGCCGGGAACAGATCTTCGAAACTTACTACACGGCGCATCTCTGGCGCGGCATCTCCATCGCGGGCGACTTCCAGCACATCGCCAATCCCGCCTACAATCGGGACCGCGGCCCCGTAATCGTATCGAGCATCCGCCTCCACATCGAAGACGGCTTCACGTCGTTTCACCGCGCGAAGTAACCGGTCGCTGAGATTCTTAAATCTTCATTGATAAACAAAACGACTGCAACAATCGTCAGGTGACTCAGGCTGCCTGCAGCAGATTGACGATGTTCTCGATGGCCTTGTCGGCTTTCGACGCCTTTGCTGGTCGGGCGGTAGGCGTAGCGGCGGCCGTCGCGCTGCAGTAGTCCATGCCCTTTGAGCTTGCGCAGGTCGTAGAGTTGGTTGAGGCCGTGGGTTTTCGGGGAGACCTGGAACGTGGTGATGACCGCTTCGTGGATCTGCCGGGTGGTCCAGCCCCCGACGGTACTGCCGTTATGCGGGAGAACCTCCAGGAGCCGGATGATGCGTGTGTCGTGGAGTTTGATGCCGGGATAACGAACCGAGCCGACGTTGATGGGCAGGGCGATCCTTTGCAGCAGGCCGGAAAACGTGATGCCCGTGCTCGATCTGATCGATCGCCATCGCCAGTTTTCCGCGCAGTCTCTTATCCAGCCGGACGCCGAAGATCTCGCTGATGCGGTTGGCCGTGAGCCGCCACAATCCGATTTCGCAACTACGCTCGAAGATTTTGTGGATGGGGAAGTGGCGTTTGAAGATGAAGTTCCGGCAGCACTCGACCTGGGTATCGCGTAGAAACGGGACAAACTCATCTGGCTGCGTTCCTTCTTTGAGAACTTCGGCCCGAGGATGAGCGTCCAGTAATCGAGTTGTTGGCGGACGATCTGCGGACTGAGCCGGTCGGCGGCGGCCTGCAACGCCGCGACATCGTCCACGGCCAGGAAAGCATTGTCATCCTTGCGAAAGCCGATGTTGTTCCGCTTCAGTTCCTGTTCCATGAACGAATGGCCGTTGAGGAAGTACGTGGCGTGGAACGGGAAGAACGATGCCACCCGGATAGTGGGATACTTCGCAAGGAACTGATGTCTCCTGCCCGGCACGCGGGCCTGGCGCTCTATGAACCTCAGCCAGCGGAAGATGTCATCGTACTTCAAAACCACAACAACAAGGTGCGCTTCCGCAACATCCGGGTACGCCGCCTCGGGGCTTACGACGAGCCGGAAAGACCGCGCCGCTGAACCGCTGAACTCGCTTTACAGGCGCACGCCTCCCGAACCTGCCACATTCGATCAAGGCGTTGGCTCCATATCTGAAGCAAACCTAAGTATTGGAGGGAATACGCGTCGTTCGGGCGCAATCCTGGCCGTACGGATTTCCCCGATAGCCTCTTCATCTCGCGCTGCAGCCAGGCCCGGGCCGCCTTCCAGTCGCGCATCACGCTTTGCGGCGAGATCTTCAGCACCTCCGCCGTCTCATCCACGCTCAGGCCGCCAAAAAAGCGTGGCTCGATCACTCTCGCCTTGCGCGGGTCCATCCCGCCAGAGTATTCAACGTGTCGTCGAGCGCCACCAGTTCGCGGTCACGTGAAGAATCAAGCTCCGCGCGTCGTCGGGCTGCGCTTCCGGCGTCTCCAACTTCATCACCGGCGCGATCCGTTTGCTGTCCGGCGGAGGATCGTAGTTGCCGACATTCCCGAGGTTCAGCAGCCGTTTGTCCGGCCATACGGTCGGCTTGTCCGGCACAAACGAATCTCCCTTCGCCGCGTAATCGACCACAATAATCCGGTTGTCTTCACCTCGGAAGAACGCTTCTTGCCCGTTGCCCGACCACACCGGGTACACCCCTCCCGCGTTCGAGATATGCCACTTTCCTGCGCGCTTAGTACCCGACGTACCATACTTACCTTACTTTATTTGATCCTCTCTTCGATTATTCACTTGTGGTGGGCTGCGAGCCGCATCTATACTCACTGGCATGATGCTGCCGCGCCACGGCCAGCAGCCATTTCCGCAGTGTGGCGCAACTTCCGGCGGGAGGGTAACTTTCCACGTTCGAGCGGAGGAGCGCAAGGAATCGAACCCCAAACCATCTTCGGCTACCACGGCTGTTCGTAACTGCGTCATTGCCGGCGCCAACGTCCAGCTGAGACAACTACCTTACACGTCCTTCGGCATTCAGATTGACCAGGGCGCCGCGAGAGCCCGATTTGAGCGGCAATCGTTCCGGGGCGGCAATGCTTTTTAGGAATTCGGGTTCTTTTCGCGATTTCACGGTATTTTGTGCTTTTCTTGTACTCTTCAACAGTTTTGTGCAGTCGGGGTATGGCCAGCAGGGCCTTCCCGATCTCCCCTCGGGCGTGACGGCATCCGGGGGGCGGCAACATAATCGTTTGCAACCCGCCGGCGCTATGAGTACCTCCGGGCCGCTCTCCGCAACGAGTTCCACGTTTCGGCAAAACGGGCCAGCGATGCCCAGTGCGGGGTCGAGCTTCCGAAAGAGCGAAGCGCCGCCTGCCTCGTTACCGGCAACTTCGGAGCGCCTGGCGCAGTCGCTTGCTTCGATGAGCGCATCAGTGCCGCCGTCAGCCGGGGCGGCAGTTGCAGCTTCCACCGACCCAAATTACTCCTCATCGGGATTCCATCTCCGCGAGCGGCAACCTCTGAGCAAGATCAAATACCTGTCGCCCGTCGCGAAACCGGATCACCCGATCGGGAAGCCCTTTCGGCCGATGCAACTACAGGGTCCGGACGACGCGACCGATCCCTATATTACGGCCGAAGCTTCGGCGTTGGGACACGATCCGCAACAGATCTTTAACTTCCTTCGGAACGGAGTGGGTTACCAGGCCTACGCCGGATCTTTGCGGGGAGCCCGGGGAACGCTGTGGAGTCTGGCGGGCAACGCGCTGGACCGTGCCAGTCTTTTGGTGGCGCTGCTGAAAGCTTCGGGATACACCACCCAATACGTACAGGGCACGCTGACCCAGGCGCAGGCCCAGCCTCTGATTCTCCCCATGTTCGCGGGGGCTTACCGGTTTGTCGGCTGCCTGCCGGCCGGTTTGACGGCGGCGGATCCCGCCAACGATCCAACACTGCTGGGTATTGCGGAGAACCATTACTGGGTGGAGTACGCGAGCAGCCCGGGCGGGCCGTTCACGGACGCGGATCCTTCGTTTCCAAATTCGCAGCTCGGGCAGACCTACGGCGCGAAGACTACAACCTTCCAGTCGATCTTCAACAACCAGGCTTCCGTAACTTTCGAAATCGACGCGGAAACCTACAGCCAGGCGAGCGCTGCGTTCGCGGGGAACGGGATCACCACGAATCCGGTGCTTTACCAGTCTTACTACACTTCGCAACTGGTGGGAAAACCGGTCAGCGTTGGACAGTTCGTCAGCAGCAACGCGGGCGGCGGCCTGGCGATCAGCGCGACCACGAATACTTACTCGCCTTACTTACTGATCGGAGAAGATCCGACCAACCCCGCCAATGACGATACGATTACCGGAACCCCCGTTCAGGAGATTCTGACGAACTTCCCGCTGGGCTCGACGGTGCTGACGGGCCTCTTCTTGACAATTACCGTAACCGACGCGAACGGCAACGCGACAACCTACCAAAAGGTGCTGTATGACGCGATAGGCTACGCGGCACGTACCACGGGCAATGTGCAGGTGACCGTGAATCCCGGCCAGGCGCCAGCGTTGAGTACCATCGATTTTACAACGATTAATGTGTCGCCTTCGCGCCAGGATCAGTCGATCCTGACAACATGGAGTAATCTGAGCGATTCGCTGACAGCTCAACTCCAACCCATCCTCGCGCAGCTTCCGTCCAATCCCAACGCTGCGCTCACGCCCGCGCAGACGGCGCTGCAACAACAAGCGGATCTCATAACTAACGAACTGGCAGTGAACACCCAAAGGGGATTGACAGGGAGTTTCTCCTACCTGTCGGATCTGTCGTCTACGGCTTTGGCCAATGAAAGCGTGGTAACCGAGTATCTCGATAGTCCAAGGCTCATTGTCTCCACGAGCTTTGCACAGGCAAATTCCAGCGGCGGCCAAACATTGCAAATCGGATTTGACTTGCTGAAAGACGACGTGCAGGTCCTCTTGCCACCTGGGCAAAGCAATCCGGCGGCCCCAGGTTATCGTATCGATCGCGGGTTGATTGAGTCCTATCTGGAAGGGAAGGTCCTCAGCCAACTCGCGAGTTCGGCGCCTTCGGGCGCCAACGCGTCCGTATATATCCCGGGCAGCGCGACAGACATTCTGGCTGCGGCGCAACAACAGGGAATCGGTCTTGTTGTGATCACGGCATCCACTCTCGCGCAGCTCAGCGCCCTGAACATTTCCGCCGAAGCCCAGGCCCGGATCACGCAGTCGATCGAAGCCGGGAATATTGTGGAAGTTCCGAGCCAGGCTGTGATCATTGGGGGCGTGCCTCAGATTGGCTGGCTGGAGTTCCAGCCCGATGGCACCGCGCAGGGCGTGTTGGAGAATGGCGATCACGGCGTGTTTGAAGACGTCACGTTTCAACAGGCGGTACTCAACATCCAGCGGGGCGGTCTCAGGGTATTCGGGACTTATTTCGTCGGGTTCCTGGCAGGCTTTGTCGTGGGACTCGCGATCGATCTGGCATCGTTTATCTTTTACGCGGCTCTCCCCGATGCCTGCCCTGCGGGCAACACCGCGCTGCAGTGTTTTAAATTCAGCTTCTCAGTCCAGGAAATCCTGGCGATAGAGTTCTCCAATCAACTCAGCGCACTTGCCCTCGGACTTGGCACCGCGTTGTGTACTGCTACCTTCGGGATCGGTTTTGGCTCTTATTGTGTCGGGGGATTTATCCTGGGACTCGCCGCCGCGACAAACATTTTTACGGTGGCAAGCCTGGTGGCTTTCGGCGCATACCAAGCCGATCCGCCCCTGTCCCCTGCCTTGATAACCGGCACCATTCCACCGGCGCCTGCGCCAGGCTCGACTCCTGGCCTGACAGTCAGTCTCGTTGCGGATACGGTCTTTTCGGTGCCTCTGGGAAATGCGCCCCTTGCAACGGAAGACGTTCAGCTCCCGACCGTATTCGACGCTCTCATCACGAATACAGGACCGGCAGCCGATACGTTCAACCTTGCGCTGCTCAATCCTCCGGCGGGTTTCAGTCTTGTCGGGAGTCTGCCGACGATCACGGTGCCGGCGGGCGCACAGGGTGAGATTACGGTTTGCGCCGTGCCCACCGGAACGCTGCCCGCGCCGGGGACGAACGCCAGCTTCGGCCTGAGCGCGGCGAGCGCGACGAATAATTCGGTGAATGCTTCGACGACCGTGAACTTCACGGTTCCTTCCGTCTCTGGATTGGTGCTGGGGGTGCCCGCGTCGGTATCGACGACAGCCGGAGCGAGCCTGCAGGAAACCCTGCAGATTCAGGGAGCCGGGAACGTCGCGAGTACCGCGACCCTGACCGTGACGGCGGATCCGAACCTGACCGTGACGGGTTTACAGACGCCGGTCACCGTGAATCCGGGGCAGACCGTTTCGGAGACGCTGACGATCGCGGTAGCCTCGGGAGCGCCGCTGAATACACCCCTGAACATAACGATCGTGGCGAGTTACGGGACTTCGCAAAGTTCCACCGCATTGATCGCGGTGACCGTGTATGCTCAGCAGGCGCTGACGGCGGTGAATGCCGCGTCGGCGGCGGCAGCCGCGGGACGATCCGATATTGCGGCCACCCTGAGCGGCCTCGGAGGGGCCATCAACGCCCTGGTAGCGGGCTGCACGTCCGCTACGCTGCTGGGAGTGCAGAACTACGCGCAGAATCTTTTTACCCAGACCAACTCCAGTTCCTTCTTTCAGACCGCTCTCATAGTAAATGGCAACGCTTTCAACGATATCGCCAACGCCACCTGCTCGACCTATGCGCAACCGCTGAGCGAGCTGACTGCGTTTACCGCGTTTTTGAATACCCTTTTCACATCCCCGGCGGCATATCCTTTCCAATTCGCCATCACTCCCGTGTCCGTGGTCGCGCAGCCCAACAGTACTTCCACCTTCAAGCTCCAACTGCAGAATCAGTCCCAGGTAACTCAGACTTACAACCTGACCGTCTCGGGTATTCCCGCGGGTCTTGGCGGTTTGAACACGGCGAGCGTCACGCTGGCTCCGCAACAGGCCGTACCCGCCGGGGTGCCCAGCGATCCGGCAGTCGTCATTTCACAGACCGGCGCCACTCTGCAGTCGTTCAGTTTTGCCGTCGTCGCCACGCCCACGTCGGTGCTGGGCGCCAGTCAGACTGCGAGTGCGACGGTGAACCTGCGGCCTGATGTGCTCGATGTCGAGGCTGTGACCGCAATCCCCGGCTTCGTGAACGCGGGTGGTTCCGTGGACGTGCAAGCCCATATCGCCAACGCCGTCAATCAGCCTACGCCCATTCAGGCGACGCTACAGGTACTGAGCGCGTCCAATCAAGTGATCGCCACCGCAGGCCCCGTGCAGACCGCACTGAGCGTGGCGGACCTCACGGCCACCATAGACTTCGGCCAGATCGCGATTCCGGCTGGCACGGCGAATGGCAACTACACCCTGTCGGTATCCATAACGGACGCGAGCGGAAACCCTCTGACGGGCGGCACGGGTACGGGCTTCCTGCTGGTGGGCTCGCCGGTCACCGCGAGTCTCACCGTAAGTCCATCGACGGTCCCGGCCGGAAACAGCACCGTATTGAATACGTTGACCGTAACTCCCACCGGCGGCAACGCGGGTGCGCTGACTCTGGTGGGTTCCGTGAACACCGCTTCTTCGGCTCAAACGGTCGCTCTCAATGGAAACACCGCCTATGTGTGCGATCAGAACGAGGTTTCTGTCGTCGACGTAACCAATCCGGCCGCGCCGGCGGTACTTACCACCGCGTTGTCCACTTACATCGCCAACGCGGCCAACATACACTGCAACATCCAGCAGGGAGATCTGGTTATTTTCTCGGACACCAGCAGCACGACAATCGGTAACAATCCAGGCTTTCTGGTATTCGGCTTGTCCAATCCGCAGTCGCCCGTTTTGTTGAACGCGGTTTCATTCGACAAGCGCTTTGTGGGCGATCCGATTCTCTATCTCGGAAACACAGCCTTCCTCTACACCAACGCCGTTACAACCCAGCTTGGGTTTGAAACAGCCTCTTACGGCGACATCGTCGCGGTGGACGTTTCCACTATTACCAATCCGCAAATTCTCGGGACACTTTCCGTAAACGGCGATCCCGTCTATGGGGGACCCAATGAATTTTACGGACAGGCACTCTATAACTCCAGCATCCTCTTCGGAGCGAGCACGACTCTTACGGGCACCAGCAACAGCGGCGGCGCGGCCGCGTTAGATGTAATCGACATCTCCAATCCCGCCAGTATGACGTTGTCCAATCAGGTTACAACGTCTGCCAACGGACTCCAGTACCTGAGCGCACCATTGATCCAGGGAAACACGCTTGTGGCGCTGGCGAACTCCGGAGCGACTCCGAACCCCGAGAGCGTGGTGGTCTACGATATTTCGAATCCGGTAAGTCCGGTGATTGTCTCCACCACGCTGACCGGCACCTTCTGCTGCACCGGCAACGGCTCGGTAATCCTCGGGCCGAATGAGTTTCTGTTTGCCGGCACGCAGACGACGTCGGGCAGCACGGCCACGCCGGTGCTTCTGCTGGTGAATACCCTGAACCCCGCGGCGCCCGTGATTACACCGCTCAGCATCCCCGTGGCCACGGACGACCTTGTCATTCAGGGAGATTATCTCTATGCGCCGACGGCGTCGGGCCTCTCGATTTACTCCATCCCCGGCACGGCGCTCAGCAGCGTGATCACCGGTTATACCGCGACGGTCCAAACGTCCAACGCCGGCGTGGCCGCCTATGACCCCACATCGTTTAATGTGGCGCCCACAAAAATTACCACCGGCGCCGGTTTCGATACGCTCGAATGGGATAACCCGCCGGTAAGTACACTCACCTGGAACTCGACGATCACGGGCATTCAGGCGGGGCAGATAGCAACGGTGGATCGGGGCGGGACGGTGAGTTTCACATCCACGTTGGGCAATGGCACGGTGGATATCGGACAAGTGGATGTCGGCGGCGATCAGATTATCAGCCTGTCGCCCTCGACCCAGACGTATTCCGGTTATCCCGGGGCGCAATACACAGTGACGGTGCGCAATCCGACATCGGCTTCCGTTACTTACTATCTGACATTTGCGGGAATCACGCAGGTATGGCTGCCGGCATTCCCCAGTCCCCTGTTCCCTTCGTCGGTGACCGTTCCGGCACAGGGCACGGTAAATCTTTCGCTTACTTTGAATCCGCCGCTGACTCTGCCGTCCGCCACTTATCCGTTCGAAGTCATTGCCACCGCTGCCGGCATCAGCGGCATGGTTGGCGGAACCCTGACTCTGATCAACATCACACCGCAACAGCCGACTGCACCGGGGCCGGGACCTGTATATCCGGACAACGCATCGGACCTCGCATTTCAGGTAACTCCTTCACCGGGATCGACAGGCCCCGGCGGTACGGTGATTTTCCAGGTGCAGATGACCAATGTAGGCCCATCGAGCGACACGTTCAGTCTGTCCTCCTTCGGGAATCCCAGCGTGGGAGTGGCGCGCGGTACCTTTGGCAACTCGACACCCACGATAGGTTCCGGGCAGACATTCACGGACGCCCTCGCGGTGCAGGTTCCCGCCAATGCGCCCGCCGGGCCTTTCCAGGTGACCATTTTCGCTTCCGGCTACAACGGAGGTTCTTCCCGGACTCAAGTCGCGATCGACGTCCTGAACAGCGGCGTAGCCCTGGCTCTTAGCCCCGGTGGCGGCGGACTTTCTCCAGGAACGCCGGCGCAACTCACCGTCACCAATACAGGCGCGGCTGCCGGCACTTTCAACCTCTCATTGGCGGGACCGGGCGCTCAACTGATAACCCTGCCCATGACCTCTGTGACGCTCGCGGCGGGTGCCAACCAGCAACTGGCCGTTACGGTCGGTTCTCCGGCATTCGCGACCGAAGGGAATTTACCGTTTTCAATCGCCGCGCAATCGACCTCTCAATCGACAGCCGCCGCCAATGTGAGCAGTTCGATCTACGTCCAGTCCGCCCTGGGAGTCACTGCCGTATTTCAACCGGCATCGCAGCCGGTGCCCGCGAGCGGCCCCGCGGTGTTTCCGCTGTCAGTGAACAATGTCGGATCGGTCGAAGACGGGTATATGGCGCAGATCACCAGCGCGACGGGACAATTGACCGCCTCATTGACCAATATCGACGGGACCCAAACTCAGACAATCGCCGATTTCCAGGTTCCCGCCCAGAGTCTGGCCCAACTGAATCTCAATGTGACTCCCACTGGTACGCAGGGAGGCGCCGTGGTTGTGACGATCACGTCGAATTCCGACCCCACCGTAACCGCTACCGCAACGGCGACGCTCGGCGCCGCCACCGTTCCTGTAGTGCTGCCGCCAAACGCCTCGGCGCTCACCGGTCTTACCGTACCTGCCAACCGTCTCGCCCTTCTGAACGCCTCGGCCAGCACGGACCCGAACGCTCCGCCGCTCCCGCTCACTTTCGCCTGGACGCTGCTTACCAAACCCGCGGGCAGCGCGCTGACGAGTTCCTCCATAGGCTTTCCCACCGCGGCCGTGGCCACGTTCCGGCCCGACATCGCCGGGAGCTACACTTTCCAGGTCGCCGTGTCCAATGGCTCCGCCAGTGCGAACGCAATTGCCACGTATCAGGCGGCGGATCTGCCTCCGGTCGCCGTCGTCAACCAGCCATTCAACGTAGGCACGGGCACGTTTGCATTCCTCAACGGCGCCGATTCATACGATCCCGATGGCCAGGCGATCAGCTTCGCCTGGACATTGCTCAGCGCGCCGGCGGGAAGCGCGGTAACAAGCAGTGCCATAAATATCGCGCAGACGCCCCGGCCCTTCTTTACTCCGGATTTGGCGGGCGCGTATCAGCTGCAACTGATCGTGACCGACGCCACCGCTTCCAGTTCCCCGGCTGCAGTCACGCTGACCGCATACAGCGGAACGATTCCGCCCAATGCGGATGCCGGGCAAGGAATCAATGTGGGGGTCGGCATTCCGACGGCTTTGAGTGGCGCCAAAAGCTCGGACCCCAATGTCACGCCTCTGCCGCTCAGTTATCGGTGGACTTTCGGCTCCACCCCCATGGCATCCGCCCTGACCAACGCGAACATATCCGGCGCGACATCGGTCACACCATCGTTCACGCCGGACGTGCCGGGAGACTTCACGCTGGATCTGGTGGTTTCGAACGCGAACGGCACTTCGCAAACCGCGACCGTCACGGTACATGCGTTCTCGGGCAATATTCCGCCCAACGCCAGCGCGGGCGCAAATCAGTTCATCCTGCCGAAGGGGACAGTGACTCTCAGCTCCGCTGCTTCGGTCGACCCGGACAATGGGCCGTTGCCGCTTGCTTATCTGTGGTGGCTCGACTCCTTGCCTCCGGCCAGCGCTGCGACGCTGGTCGGTCCGCTCACGGCTACTCCGCAGTTCGTTGCGGACGTGTCCGGATACTACATTGGGCGCGTGGAGGCGACCGACGGTCTCGCCTCCGGATTTTCCAACACACTGGTCGTCTCGGCTGCCGTCTGCGATGCCGATGCCAACGGAACCGTGAACGCAACCGATATCGCGCTGATTCAGGCCTCCATTGGCCAGACGGTGCTGCCGAACGATCCGCGCGACTTCTATCGCACCGGCACTATAACGTCCGCCGACGTAACGGCTTGCTCGAACCTGATCCCTCAACTCCAGCCAGCCATGCCCCCGGTCATCGGCGAGAGTTTCGGAGCCGCTTTCATCTCGATGAACGGCGCCACCAGCCTGAGCTTCACTATCACGAACCCGAACGCTTCGGTAACCGTCTCCGGCATCGCCTTTACCGACAGTTTGCCCTCGGGATTGATCGTGGCGTCGCCAAACGGACTCACTGGTTCGTGCGGCGGAGGCGCTATCACCGCCAAACCCCGATCCGCGGCTGTAAGTCTCGCCGGGGCGGCGCTCTCTTCCGGAGCGAGCTGTACTTTTTCCGTAAACGTTATGGGGACTGACACCGGGCCGCAAAACAACTCCGTCACCGTCACTTCCGCCAATGGTGGTACCGGCAACACGTCAAACGCCAGCGTAACGGTGCAGCCCGCCGCGCCGCCGCCGTCCGGCGTCACCTGCCCGGCCATCAGTTCGGGCGAGGTGGGCGTGGCTTTCAGCAGCCCCCCCATCAGTGTCGGCGGAGGGACGCCGCCCTACACGTTCTCAGTCGTCGGAACCCTGCCCGCCGGCCTGACGCTCAACACCTCCACCGGCGCCATTACGGGAACGCCGTCGGCCCCCGGCGTCTTCGCCATCCGCGCGACCGACTCCACCGGAGTTGTCCTGGCTGGCGCCTGCTCCTTTTCCTTTAATCTCACGGTCCTTTCGGAAGCCTCCTTTCTGGTGCGATATGCGGCAAACCTGAATATCGGCGAATCGTACTTCGACATCGCTAACTCAGACGCCAATGGCGCTCCGCTGTTGGGGCCGGGCTTCGGCGCGACCGGCAACATTTGTGTAAACGTGTATGCATTCGATCCGCGCGAGGAGTTGATCTCATGCTGCTCCTGCCTGGTCACGCCCGACCAGACTGTTAACCTCGGCGCCAACAGGGACCTTACGGGGAATACCTTCACGGGTGCGATTCCGAGCTCGATAACGGTAAAACTGCTCTCCACGCTTGCGGGAGGAGACGGCACCGGCACCAGTTGCACCTACTCCGCGGCAACTGTGACGACTGCCACGCTCACGGGCGGCCTGGCAGCCTGGGGGACAACGCTCCACGCCACGCCCACGCCCGGCGCCTATGTTTCTACCGAGGCGCCCTTCACGCCGTCGACCCTGAGCGCGGGGGAACTGGAGAGCATCGGCGGCCGGTGCGCCAGCTTTTTGGCCTATGGCACCTACGGCATTTGCAGTTCGTGCCGGATCGGGGCCCTTTGAGGCACGAGCTTCCGTAGCAGGTGGCGGGGCTCCCCGCCGAAGCGATGGCGTCCGACCTTTTATTGCAGCGTGGGAGAAAACTCGCGGTTCATGGGGAGCCCCAGTTCAACGGAGCGTTTAGCAGCCTTAATGTCCGGGCAGATCCCGAGGAAGCGAAACCCCGTCGCAGTCTCGTTGCAATGCGTGGCATCAAATGCAAGCCAATTGCTGCCGGCCCTGACAATATGGCCCAGATGCCGGTCGACATCGGCAAGACAGCAGATCGCGCGGGAATCGCGCCACGTGGCATGACAGCGGTGTACGGTTCTCGTTCCGACGGTTGGTTCGATAACGGCCGGAATGGAATGTTCGGCAAAATCAGCCATATTTGGGAAAGCTTGGACCATCCCGGTTCGACTGTCAATCGACAAGGTGCGCAGGTTCTGGTTTATCCACGGCTTATCAACAGCAAGTTCGAGTAAGCGACAGATTTCAAAGAGCTCAAAGAAACGCCACGGCCTTCCTGTGGACGCCGTGAATAAAACAATTGACCGGGGCGATGTTCGAGGGCTGGATGCTGTGGCGGATTCCGCACAAGCCAGAATTGCCTGCGAAAAAACGTCGACAGCGGACGGAATGCTCTATCTTTCCGCCGCTCCTCCGGCAACCCGGTTTTCTGCGACGGAGGGAAGACGCCGCCGGTCCAGCGGCCACGGTGCGCTCTGCTGGAGAGGGCAATCGACAACCAATTAATTGTCTGCTTGCCCCAGTCCTTCATGGGCATTGTTTGGTCCGTCTCGAAGAAGAGGATGTCCGGGCACTGAAGCGCGCCCGGGCTGACGGCCTTTCCGCATCCGACCTGCTTCGCAAGGGTCTGCGCATGGTTGCGTCGCGCTGCTACTCGGGCCGGCGGCCGCCTTCCATCCTCCTGTTCGAGTCGACAAATGCCAAACCTGGCGACGAGTCCGAGCTCTTTCGGGACCTCGGAGTTTGATCCCGCCGGCTATTGGCGATACCAGTGGGCTCTTGCGTGCGCTGGCGCGGGCGCCGGAAGGCAACGCCAGTTTCCCGGATTACGAAAGGATCCCGATCCCGGCGTCGGCGGTCATCATTCCCGGCCTCGTTCTTGCGGAGGTGGATTACTTTCTTCGAGCCGACCGGCGCGCGATGCGCAAATTGTTCGCGGAAATATTCGATCCGGCGACCCGCTATGAATATGAACTGCCTGTCCCTCCGATGTCGTCACTGTCTGCTCCGCCGCGCTCCGCCCGCGCCCTCGAATTTGACGCCAGATTCGGGGATCTCGAGCTGGGGCTCGTCGATGGGACGGTGGCCGCGATCGCCGAGCGCCGCCAGGTTTACCGCATCCTGACCACCGACCGGCGCGACTTCAGTGCGATCCGCGTGGGCGCACGTCTCACGCGAGCGTGGACTTGTTGCCATGACCGCGGCGCATATCAACGCCGCCCGCGAATGTGCCAACATGGTTGATCTGTGACCTTGCGGTATCTGCCATACCTTTTGCGGCGGACTTTGATGGCATCGATCGACGACGGCCTTTTCTCCATTGCGAAGGGCGCCGCCTATTCGGCGCTGTTGTCGTTCTTCCCGGTGCTGACTTCGGCGGCCACCATTTTCGTGCAGGTGCGCGCCGATTACGTCCAGCAAAACCTGGCTGCGTTCCTTTCCGAGATCCTGCCGCCCGGGACCGAAGAAGTGGTCCTCGAGCAGTTCCGCTCCCGCGGACAACGCCCGGCCGCGCTGCTGGTGGTGGCTTTCACCCTGTCCCTTTGGGCGGCTTCGAGCGTGATCAAGAGCCTGATCGACGGCTTCAATGCGGCTTACCGGGTACCGCGCAACCGATCCGGTATCGCGCACATCGGGATCGGCATTCTGCTGGTATTCTTCTCCGGGATCCCGCTGCTGGGGGCGTCTTCGCTGATCCTTTTCGGCGGCGCCGTGGAGCCCGCGATCCTGACTTTTCTGAAGGTCGACCCCATCCTGAATCCGCTGGCGGGCTGGTGGGAACTGTTCTCGCGGATTATGCGCTATGCCGTGGCCTTCACGGCCACAGTCAGCCTTACGGCGATTTTGTATTACTACGGGCCCTATCGCAAACAGCGCTGGCGCGATGTCTGGCCAGGGGCCATCTTCGCGACTATTTTGTGGCTGCTCGCCACCCTGGGATTTGGGTGGTATGTGCGGAATATTACGAACTACAACCTGCTGTACGGCAGCGTCGGCACCAGCATCGCTTTGCTTTCGTGGATGTACCTTTTGGCGGCGATTGCTTTGATTGGTTGTGAGTTTAATGCCGAGGCGGAGAGAATGGAGACGGCAATGCGGTCGATGACTCAGTTGCGGTAACTCCGATGCGACGGCAGGCGAAAACGCCTCCACCTGGCAACAAGGGACCTCTAAGATTCGCTTAGCCGGCCGATAAGTGATTCGAGTGAACACGTTCCTCGAGAACGCCCAGCGTATCTTCGACGTAGCCCGGCAGGACAGCAGCGCGGAAGGTTCCGATTTCGCGTTGCTGGTCCGGTCGGATGGCAGTCTCCATGTGATTATGGAGTCCGAATGGTCGCTCGAAGCGGCGGCCATCGATGCTGGGGCGCAGACGGCCTATCACGTTTCCCGATCGCCCCGCGGCGTGCGGGTGACGGGACGCGACTCCGCCCAACATTGTGTGCTCGAGACGAAGCGCATCGGCGGCGAACTGCTGCGCGATCGGCCGCTTTACAGTATTACTTCGCCGCTCTTGACTTCCTCCGCTTCCTGATCCGCAACCGATGTGGTTTCCGTGGTTGCTTCGGCAATTCGGTGGGAGTATAAAGGCGCTCGCGCCAGCATCATGCCCCACAGGGCGTGGCCGACCTCCATGGGGCGTTCCGGCGCGTAGAGCGGGATCAGCGGGTCCACGTACTTCCAGATCAGATCGAAGCCGTAGTACAGGATTACGCCCGCGATGGCCCCGGTCAGCGCGAAGAGGGGCGGTCTGCGTCCGCCTTTCAGAAAGACGCCGCACAGCGTGCCCCATACAATCCCACCCGACCCGTAGATGGCGAGGATCAGCGCGAGCCCCGGCCAGGAAGCTCTGAGGAAATGATTCTGGTAGACTGCCGGGCCGTAGACGGCAGTCGCGAAAAGGTTCGGAATCGTCCAAATGGAGTAACCGGCCGAGATGGAGCACAGCATCAGCCAGGCGATCATCAATAGAGTGCCGAGCACGCCCGCCTCAAGCCCCGCAAGCGCATCCCGCAATGTCAGGCGACGGTTCCCCGCGCTGGCGGTATCCATTTAATTCCAGCCTATACTGGCGGATAAGGAAACGCAAAGCGGGTCCGGCAGACCGGTTGGAGAGGATACCAAAGCGATGAAGCGCCGCGTAGTGATCACAGGGATCGGGGCGGTAAGTCCGAACGGCATCGGGCGCGAGCGTTTTTGGGATGCGACGAAACGCGGAGTCAGCGGTGTGCGGCGCATTTCGCGCTTCGACCCGGCAGGCTACCAGGTGCAGATTGCGGGCGAGGTGGCGGATTTCGACGAGAACGCCCACGTGGACGCGAAAGATCGCCCGCACGTCTCGCGGTGCGTACCGTTGGCCCACGCGGCGGCCAAAGAGGCGCTGGCCGATGCGGGCGTCGAGTACGCGCGCATGAGCCGCGCCGAACTGCGGTCGATCGGCGTGCTGATCGGATCGGGCGGCGGCTCGCAGGAGTTTACGGAGCAACAGTACCGGCTGTATTACGGCGGCCATGAGAAGCAATGCAGCGTGTATACGGTCCCGACCTCGACCATCGGCACGCTGGCCAGCGAAATTTCCATGCGTTTCGGCTTTCGCGGCATGAGCCACATCGTTTCGACGGGGTGCACTTCTTCGACGGATGCCATCGGTTATGCGTACCGGAACATCCAGTGGGGAACGCTGCCGTGGATGCTGGTGGGTGGCGTGGATGCCCCCATCGCGCCGCTGATCCTGCGCGGCTTCATGGTGATGCGCATTCTCTCGACGAAGTGGAACCGGACGCCGGAATTCGCTTCACGGCCTTTTTCGCGGGATCGCGATGGATTCGTGCTGGGCGAGGGCGCATGGTTCTTCGTCGCCGAGGATCTCGAGCATGCCCGAGCGCGCGGCGCGAAGATCTATGGCGAGATTGCGGGTTACGCTTCGACGTGCGAGGCCTACCATCGGGTGCGCCTCGAGGAGTGCGGCGAAGAACCGGCGCACACCATGCACCTTGCGATGGACGAGGCCCGTATCGAGCCGGAGGCCATCGGCTACATCAATTATCACGGCACGTCGACGGAACTGAACGACAGGATCGAGACACGGGCCGCCCGGCTGGCATTTAACGGACACGCCTACAAGCTCGCGGGGTCGTCGCTGAAGAGTCTGATCGGTCATCCGCAGGGCGCATGCGGGGCGGCGGGGGTAGCGGCTACGCTGCTGGCGATGCGCGATGGGATTGCGCCGCCGACGATTAACCTCGACAGTCCGGATCCGGAGTGTGATCTCGATTACATCCCGCACGAAGCGCGGCCGCTCGGATGTGAATACGCGCTGGCGAACTGCATTGCTTTCGGGAGTAAGAACTCGGCGCTGGTTCTCAAGAGGCTCTAAAAACGATCTTCCCGGCGCCTTGTGTTGAGAGACGCCGGGAAGGGACCAACCGAACAAACCACACACCGAGAGAGGAAAAGAACTAACTGAACGGAGCAGGTCCAGCGACTTCATTTTCGATTGCCAGGCCCCTGCCGCGCAAGACTCACTATGGATGTAGCCTCAAAAGGCTATAGAGCTTCGGTACCGCCGCCGGCGCTTGCCGCACGGGCGGAACGCACCAGGCGCTGGGCGCGAAACCAATCGTTTTCCGCGGTGCCATGGGGCTTGCCGGAAAACTCCCACAGGAGGCGCGCGGTGGTACGGACGCGCTCTTCCTCAGTTACAGCGTTGGTCACCGGTTGATCCGCCGCTTTGATTTCGCCCGTCATATGCGCGGCCAGGCGGTCGCGCGCTTCGTTGTGCGCAAGGCGCGCTTTTTCGACGTTCAATAAAGCCCCGTCGATGCAGTCGCGCGCGCCGGATTCCACAAATTGTTGCAGTTCATCGAGTTGACGCGAAAACTCCTCCCAGGTTGCCCGGTATTCGTTAAATAACTGCCGATTCGATGCCATGGCTTATTAGACGATGGGCGTGGGCCGACGGTTCGTATTTCCATCGAATGGTTCCGATGGGCGGTCGAACGGAAGTTATCGGGGTCTTCGCCGCCATCGCTGCGCTACGAGTGAAAGCGATATATCTTATAGGAGATGAAACGGCTTCTTCTTTTCACGGCGCTGGCTCTGGCGGCATTGACTGCCAGTGGCCAGGCGCCCGCCCCGGCTCCGGCGGAAAATCACGATCTGGGATTCACGGACACGCCCATGCTGCCCGGCCTTCCGTGGCACGTGCATGATCCCGACCGTCCCCATCCGCCGGTCGTGACGCCCTCCGATAAACCCGGCGGTCCTCCCTCAGACGCTCTCGTTCTGTTCGACGGCAAGGACCTCTCGCACTGGACGAGCCACGCGAGCACCATCACGCATGCGGGCAATTCTGGACCGCCCGAGTGGAAGCTGGGCGACGGGTACATGGAGGCGGTGCCGCACACCGGGGATTTGGCGACGAAAGAGAAGTTCGGCGATATCCAGCTCCATGTGGAATGGTCCTCGCCCAGTCCGCCCAGGGGCAACAGCCAGGCGCGCGGCAACAGCGGCATTCTGCTGATGGGCCGCTATGAAGTGCAGGTGCTCGATCCGTGGAATAATCCGACCTACGCCGATGGCCAGGCCGCCGCGATCTACGGGCAATGGCCGCCGCTGGCGAATCCCGGTCGCAGGCCAGGCGAGTGGAACGTCTACGACATTGTCTTCGAAGCGCCGCGCCTCGATGGCGATAAGGTGCTGAAGCCGGCGATCGTTACGGTGTTTTTCAACGGCGTGCTGGTGCAGAACCACAAGGAATCGATGGGTCCGATGGTTTACCGGCAGGTGGCGCACTACGTGGCGCAGCCCGCCGAGGATTCGCTGATGCTGCAGAACCACAACGATCCGGTGAGGTACAGGAATATCTGGGTGCGCCGGGTGCCTCCTTACGACCGGAAGTAGGTGGATGCGCAAGGTTCTGATGTTCGTCGCCGCCTTGTTTTATATGGGCGCGGCGCGATGCATTTCCTGCGGCCGAGCCGTGGGGACCCCGGCTATTTCCGGATCACTCGCAGCGAATGCTCGCACTGGCCGCGTTCCTGGGGACTCCTCGTGTAACTTCTCCCTGCTGTAAGCCTGAAAAGTTGTTTGGCTTCGTCACCGCTCAGTCGCTTCAGCAGAGCGAGTCGGCTTTGGGCGTGTTCTACCGCCGCATGCGTGCCAAACTCGGCGCACCCAAAGCGATCGCCGCCGCCGCCCATAAGCTCGCGCGAATTATTTTC
>JBEKAQ010000072.1:0-25481 GCA_050015835.1 Bryobacteraceae bacterium
TTTGGTCATGGCGACCCATCCCAGCACCGAATGTGCCTGCAACTCGATAGTTTGGCGCGCCTGCTTCCATTGAGCGTCGGTGGCCTTCACCGACGCCTGGACTTCGGGGGAAAGATAGGTGTCAAGGTTATCGACCAGTTGTTGCGCCGCCTTCTGTCCGGCGTCCAGCACGTCCGCCGGCCCCGGCTTGCCATATGCCGCCAGGGCGATCGGGAGCAGCGCCTGAGCCGTCATGAACTGCCGGGTGTTCTTCAGCTTGCTGTCGGGATATTTCTGCTCCCACTCTTTCAGATCGTCGAGTTTCTTCTGCGGGTTGGCTTCTTTCCCCGCCGCCGCCGCGATGTCGACCTCGCCCTGGTCCTTATAATCGCCAAACGCCGATGCCGCCGCTTGCATGGGCGCCGGCGCCGCCCACGTCGCCGTAGGGCACCACGCTGCCACCGCCGCAATTCCGAGAACTGCTTTTACCAATGGATGATACACGTTCCGTCGCCTCCCGCCTCTTAAAGAATAAAACCGCGCGCCCTCAGTTCGCCCCTGCGCCCCACCCCGGTCCCCGTCCGCCCAGTCTGTTTTGCCCGGTCTTAAAAGAATATCTCAGATGAACGGCAAATGCGGAGTATACCGAACCTGTGCGTCTTCAGCAAATCCACTTCTCGCCGTGTGTTAGACGCCGGTGCCCGTCCGCCAGTTCCCACCAGCCCAAAGACGTAATCTGAAGCACGACTGTTACAATCGCCGAAGCCCGTGCGTGCCATCGATTCAGCGGTCATCCTCGCCTACCTCGCCGCCGTCACGTGGTTCGGCGCCCGCTTCCGCAGCTCGCAGACTTCTCTGAAGGATTATTTCCTCGGCGGCGCAACGGCGCCCTGGTGGGCCATCGCTCTATCCATAGTCTCCGCCGAAACCAGCACCCTCACCATCATAGGGACCCCGCCGCTCGCTTACGGCGGCAGTTTCGTCTTCCTCCAGGTGGTCGCCGGATATCTGCTGGCGCGCGTCGTCATATCGACGATCTTTCTGCCCCAGTATTTCAAGGGCCAGATGTTCACCGCTTATCAATTGATGGAACGCCGCTTCGGCCCCCGCATCCGCAAGGTGACGGCCGGCATCTTTCTGGTCACGCGCGCGCTCGCCGAGGGCGTTCGGGTATTCGCCATCTCCATTGTGATCTCGATCATTCTGCACACCAGCGGAGTGGCGTCCATTATGGTTATCGTCCTCCTGACGCTTTTCTACACCTTCGAGGGCGGAATGACCGCCGTCATCTGGACCGACGTGATCCAGATGGTTCTGTACGTCCTGGGTGCCGCCGCGAGCTTCTTCGTATTGCTGGGGAAAATTCCCGGCGGCTTCGGGCACGTATGGGAGGTGGGCTCGGCGGCGGGGAAGTTCCGCGTCTTCGATTTCGAGTGGTCCTGGACTTATCCCTATACCTTTTGGGCGGGTCTGATCGGCGGGTGCTTTCTCACCACAGCCAGCCACGGCACCGATCAACTGGTAGTTCAGCGCCTCCTGAGCGCGAAAGACCAAAGCCAAAGCCGCATGGCCCTGTTCGCCAGCTGGATCGTGATCTTCATCCAGTTCACCCTGTTCCTGACCATCGGCATCATGCTCTGGGTGCTGCGCGGCGGGAAACCGATCGTCGGATCGGCCGATCGGCTGTATCCCGAATTCATCTGGCAGTCGCTGCCCGTGGGAATCGCCGGTCTGGCCATGGCGTCGGTGATCGCGGCGGCCATGGCCAACCTTTCCGCGGCGCTCAACTCCCTCGCGTCGGCGACCGTGGTGGATTTCTACCAGCCGCTCACCCATTCGCGCTATTCGCTGCGGCATTACCTGAAAGCTTCACGCCTTTCGACCATCTTCTGGGGCGCCGTGCTGGCCTCGGTTGCGCTGGTGGCGAGCCAGTGGGGATCGGTACTCGAATCGGGCCTTTCGATCGCTTCGGTGACGCTGGGACTGCTGCTGGGAGTATTTCTGCTGGGCGTCCTGACGAAGCGCACCGGCGAAAACGCGGCGATTGCGGGCATCGTGGCAGGGGCCGTGGTCATGCTGACGGTGAAACTCGCCTCCAGTATCCCGTTCACCTGGTGGGTCATGATCGGCAGCACAGTCACGTTCGGCGTGGGATATCTGGCGTCGTTTATTTTTTCCGAAAGGAGGGTGCCGGTATGACGGAGCTGAGGCGCGACCTGGGGCTGGCGGCGGCGCTCGCCATCGTCGTCGGGACGGTGATCGGAAGCGGCATCTTCCGTGTGCCCCAGACTATGATCCAGAGCGTGGGCACCGTTCCCACGGTGTTTCTGGTGTGGGTAGTGGGCGGAGCGCTGTCGCTGGCAGGCGCCTTGACGTACGCCGAACTCGCCGCCGCCATGCCGGGAGCGGGCGGCGAATATGTGTATCTGACCGAAGCCTACGGCCCCCTTTGGGGATATCTCTATAGCTGGACGCAGCTCTCGGTGGCCAAAAGCGGCTCGATCGCCACCCTGGCAACGGCTTTCTTCGAGTACACCGCGCACTTCATTCCGGAATTCGAGAAAGTGTGGCTTGTGGCGGGCCCCTTTCCGATTAAATACGGCCAGGTTTTCGCCATGGGGCTGATCCTCGCGCTGGGCATGGTGAATTTCTTCGGCGTCCGCTTCGGGGGCGATGTGCAGATTGTCTTTACGGCAATCAAGGTGGGGCTGATTGCGTTTATCATCGGCGCGGGATTGCTTTACGCGCACCCCGTCGCGGGCGCCGCTCCGCTCCCGGCTCCGCCCATCCAAACCGGATTTATCGCCGCGCTGGTGGCCGCCTTGTGGGCGTACGACGGGTGGAATAACGTCGGCATGGTGGCGTCGGAAATCAAGCGCCCACAACGCAATCTGCCGCTGGCGCTGATTGGCGGAACCATAGCGGTGATCTGCATTTATATGCTGGCCAATTGGGCCTATTTCCGGGTTCTTACTCCCGCCGAAGTCGGCGAGCACAAGCTCGTGGCGGCGGAGATGATGCAGCGCGTGCAGGGTCCCGCGGGCGCCGCGGCCGTTTCCATCGCGGCCATGATTTCCATCTTCGCCGCCCTGAATGGGTCGATCCTTACAGGCGCCCGCGTTCCCTTCGCCGCCGCCCGGCATGGATTATTTTTCCCAGCCGTGGCGCGTATCCATCCGGTGTTTCACACCCCGGGGGTTTCGATTTTACTGTTGACGGGGTGGTCTTCGCTGCTGATCCTGTCGGGAAAATACGACGATCTGTTCAACTTTGTGATATTCGGCAGCTGGATTCTCTACGCCATGGCGACGGCCTCGGTTTTTGTGCTGCGCTGGAAGCGGCCGGATCTGCCGCGCCCGTACCGGACTCTGGGCTATCCGGTGGTTCCGATTTTGTTTCTGGTGGGGGCTGCCGTGCTTGAGATTCGCACTCTGCTCGACAGGCCGCGCCAATCGCTCACCGGAATTTTGTTGATTTTTCTGGGATTGCCGTTTTATTTTTATTGGAAGCGCCGCTCGGGAAAGATTCCCTCCGGGGACCTTCCGATGCCCCTGTAGGACAGTTATGGTACTAATTAACCATTTCCCGTTCCGGAAATAGAACAAAAGATCTTGCAAAGCCATGGATGGATGCGTTATAAAATTATCCAGGCTGGCAAATGTTCTGCGCACATGTTCTGTATCTGGAACGTAAATGCGGCCGATTGAAGCCATTTCGAACAAGAACCACAGGAGTGACCCATGGACGTAACGAAAATTCTGGCCGATCTGCGTCAGGAGAGAGAGCAACTGGAAGAGGCGATTTTGAGTCTGGAGCGCCTCGCGCGCGGGCGCGGCAAGCGGCGCGGTCGTCCTCCGGCATGGATGGTGGAAACGAAAAGGCGGGGCCGCCCGCCAGGCAGCAAGAACAAGAATGCCGCAGCTGCCAAATCGGCGGCCCAGCCGAAGGCCGCAACGGCCGCCGCATAACAAAACAATTATGTTGTTGGCCAGCCGGCAACAGCGCTGCTTTCTCGGGTGGAGCGGACGAAAGCCCTTGCCCCACCCGAGCGGTCTAACGGTACAGCAGATATTTCTGGCGCAATAACAGGAAGTCGCGCATCCCCGCCGAGGCCGCAGGCGCAGCGTCTTTTCCACCTGCGAGCGCATCCATCACTCCCTGATTCCCCATCAGTCTTGCATTCACATCCCACTTCATCTTCCCCGGATAGAGTTTCTCCAGTGCCATCGCCAGTTCCACTCCACACCGCGAAGAAGAGAAAATGTCGCGGTTCACGATCACGAAGCCGATTCCCTCAATGGTCTTGCCGCTGAAATTCGACGAGGCTGGCGTAAACGTCAGCGGGTAACTGCGCACGCCGGGAATATCGCGCGAACTTAGATAGCGGGCCAGATCCCGGCCATTGATCCAGTCGGCGCCGATTTCTTCAAAGGGAGAATCGGTCCCCCGCCCGACGGAGTAATTGGTGGAGTATTCGAGCATGGCAAGCCCGGGATAGAGGAGCGCCTCGTTGAGATTGCGGATATTCGGCGATGGATTCACCCAGGGCAAACCGGTGGCATCGAACCAATCGTCGCGATTCCAGCCCGCCATTTCGACCACGCGCAGATCGGCATTCAGATGCATTTCGCCGTTTTCGAGCTTCGCCAGTTCGCCCATGGTCAGGCCGTGCCGCAGGGGTAACGGAAAAGCGCCGGCGAAGGACAGCTTGTCCGCATTGAGCAGCGGGCCCTCCACGTGGCTGCCCGTCAGGGGATTGGGCCGGTCGAGAACATAAAAAGGGATTTTCGCTTTGGCCGCTTCCTCCATCGCATAAAGCATTGTGGATTCATAGGTATAAAAGCGAACTCCGATATCCTGAATGTCGAAAACCAGGGTGTCGATTCCCCGCAGCATCTCCGCCGTGGGACGCAGCGTTTTGCCGTAAAGGCTCCACACGCGAATGCCGGTCGCGGGATCTTTGGAATCGGCGACATTTTCGCGATCCTCCACTCCCGCAAAACCGTGTTCCGGGGAAAAGAGCGCCACCACATTGATGCCGGCCCGCTTCATCAGATCCACATTGCGCCGGCCGGTGCGATCGATTCCCGTCTGGTTGGTGATCAGGCCGACACGCTTTCCGCGCAGCACGCCAAACCGGCTGGCGCCAAGGACGTCGAGTCCGGTCTCCGTATCGCGGGAACGGCTGGTGGCGGATGCCGGCTCATAGCCGATGGAAGCGGCGGCAATGGTCGCGACCTGGCGGCGCAGCGGAGTAATCGTTTTCCGCACGTGCGGGTGTACGGAGTTAGTGAGCAGAATCACGTAGCTCTTTGAGGCCGGGTCGATCCAGATGGAAGTGCCGGTGAATCCCGTGTGGCCAAAGGACCCGAGAGAGAATAATTCGCCGCGATTTCCCGAATAGGGGGAATCGATGTCCCAGCCGAGCCCGCGCAGGATCGGCTGATTCAACGGCGAATGGACGGCAGTGAATTTCCGGATAGTCACGGGGCTGAAAAGGCCCGCGCCGCCATCGAGCAGCATCTGGCAGAATTTCCCCAGATCGGCGGCGGTGGAAAAAACTCCGGCATGGCCCGCTACGCCGCCCATATAACGCGCGCTGGGGTCATGCACCACGCCGCGCAAAATCGTACCGTCTTTTTGCATTTCCGTCGGCGCGACGCGCGGCCGCAGCGCGGCGTCGGGAAGATAACCGGTGTCTTTCATGCCCAGCGGATCGAAAAGAATTTGTTTGGCGTACTCGTTCTCGGGCATGCCGCTGAGGCGTTTCACGATCTCGCCCAGCAGAATGAAATCGATATCGCTGTAGACGAATTTTGTTTCAGGCGCACCGGCCGGTTTATCGACCAGGGCGCGGTGGATCCCGGTCTCGTAGCCGGACCACGCGGGTTCGAGATCGAGATCGGGGCGGAGGCCGGAAAAATGCGTCATCAGATCGCGCACCGTGATGGCGCTCTGGCCGCCCTGAAACTCCGGCAGGTAAGTGGTGACGGGAGCGTCGATCCAGATTTTGCCTTCTTCGAACAGCTTCATGACGCAGCTGGTGGTCGCAACCACCTTCGTCAACGAGGCAATGTCGAAAATGGTGTCGGCGGTCATCGGCTCTTTGGCGGGCATGAGAGCGCGGTCGCCGTAGGCCTTGCTGAAGACGACAGCGCCATCGTGTCCGATCAGTACCACCGCGCCGGGGATCTTATCTTCGCGGACCGCCTGGCCTATGGCGGCATCCAGATCGGCCGCGGCATGAAACGTCTGCGCGTACCCCGAAGCACAAAGGAGCATACTCGCAAGCAGGGGGTTGAGGCGACAGTTCACTATCCTGAGAGTATCAATTTTGCCGGGAGCGATCTTTGGAACGAGGACCATCGGGCACTCCGCGCGATCGCTGGAGGATCTGGTCGCCATCCTGAAGGCCCACGGGATCGCGTACCAACCCGAGCCCCGCCTGGGAGGAATGCGCCGCGCCCACGCCGACTCCGCAAACGCAGCGTGGAGGAACGCAGGCTTCCGTGGTTATGCCGACCACATGGGTACCGCCGAGTTTCAGCAGGGGCTCGATCGCCTGATAGAGGCGGGACGGCGCGAACGCGTCGCGATCATGTGCGCGGCAGCCGTGCCACGCTTGTTACAAATCACGCCGTTGCCATCGCAGCCTGGTGGCGGACGCTCTGACAGCGCGCGGACTGCCGGTGGAGCATATTATGAGCGCGGTGACGTCGTAACCGCATACTCCGACACCCTTCGTAGAGTCAAAGAAGGCTGTGTGATATATACCAAAGAGAGCCTGGACTTCGATTGAAGGGGATCCGCCGGAACCGGGCACGGTTGCAGTGGTATCTTGCGTTCTGTTATAAGTATCGGAACGCTGAGGCAACTGCCTATGACGACCAGGAAGAAAACAGGGGTAACGGGAGCAAAGGCGCCGGCCGCGCCTAAGGCGGCGGTGGCGGCAAAGGTTGCGCCTCAACCGCCCAGCCCCCTGGAACGGCAACTGAAGACGTGGGAGCAGGCCGTGCAACTGTTCACCGCGCGGCAATTCGGCGATGCCTGCGAACGTTTTCGCGAGGCGGCAAGAGGGCCCGCCGCTCACATTGCCGACAAGGCGCGATCATATCTGCAGATCTGCGAACGGAAAATCTCCCGGCCCGAGATCGAATTCCGCACCGCGGAGGATCACTTCAATTACGGAGTCGAGCGCCTCAACGCCCGCGACATCGAACTGGCGCGCTTCCATTTCGGACGAGCCCTGGGGCTTGAGCCCGATGCCGATCACATCCTCTACACCATGGCGCTGTGCTGCGGCCTCGCGGGAGATGGGCACGGCGCGTGTGAGAACCTGAAGCGTGCCATCGATCTGGAACCCAGAAATCGCATCCTTGCCCGGCAGGACCCCGAGTTTACCGCTCTGGCGGCGCAATTGCCGGCGCTGCGGGCCTTGCTGGCCACGGACGCGCGGTAACAGTCCCCCGCCTGCCCGCGCCGCCGCCGGAGCAACTGCCCCGAGACCATGAACGAGCCGCTTCGCGTCGTCTCGATCGGAGGCGGGACCGGTCTATCGGCACTCCTCAACGGGCTTAAAAAATACACTCGTCCCCGCAAGGACTCGCCGTGGATCGACCTCACCGCCGTAGTGACCGTTACCGACGATGGAGGCAGCTCCGGCCGCCTGCGCCGCGACTTCGAAGTACTGCCGCCCGGCGACATCCGCAACTGCATGGTGGCCCTCTCCGAGGATGAAGCGCTGCTCTCCAGGCTCTTTCAATACCGCTTTCAGGCGGGCCGAGGGTTGAAAGGACACAGTTTCGGCAACCTGTTTCTCACGGCCCTCACCGACATCACGGGCGATTTTCCGGAGGCGGTCAGGAAGTCCTGCGAAGTTCTGAACATCGCGGGGCGGATCTTCCCCTCCACGGCGGCCGACGTTTCGCTCGAAGCCGTGCTCGAAAACGGCAGCGTGGTGGCGGGCGAATCCCGCATCAGCCGCAGCAAAAGACGCATTCGCGAGATTCGCATGAAGCCGGCGCGGGCGAAGCCTTTGAGAGAAACGCTGGAGGCCATCGAGCAGGCGGATCTGATTACGCTCGGACCGGGTTCGCTGTTCACCAGCGTGATACCCAATCTGCTGGTCAGCGGAATTCCGAAGGCGATCCGGCAATCGAAGGCGCTGAAGGCCTACTTCGTGAATCTCATGTCGCAGCCCGGTGAAACCATCAATTTCCGGGCGTCGGACCATGTGCTGGCGATTCGCCGCCACGCGCGCGGGCGTCTGCTCGATTGCGCGGTGGTCAGCACGTCCCCCATCGCCACCAACCTGCAGCGGCGCTATGCGGAACGAAGCGCGGCTCCGATCGAGAACGACATCGATATGCTGCGCGAGTTGGGGCTGGAGGTGATCGAGGCGGATCTCCTTCAGGTGGGCCCGAAGGTCCGGCACAATCCCGCCGCTGCCGGGGCCGTGGCGCTGGAACTGGCGATGCGCGGGCGGGAGCGGCGCCGGTAGATCGGTCTGCCGATCAGAGGAAGACTTCGACGGATCGCTGACAAGATCGGCATAGGGGCGGCGGTCGCCCACCGACCCTGCCACACCACCGTGCGTACGGGTCCGTACACGGCGGTTCGAGACGTTACGTCAACATTCCTCAAACAATGATGGAAGGCCGAGCCCGGCTACACACGGGCATCGGCTATCTTTACCCTTCGTCCCGGCCTTCCGCACCGCTCATCGTTACCGGCCACCGAAGTCAGAAAAATATTCAAAACCCATAGACTCGTTCCGGCTCAGTCCAACCTGATTCTATCGGCACCGCTCCGGCCACGTACTGGCGGGCCTCACCTTGGTCGATCAGCTTTCGGGCGTGCTCGATCTGCTCGGGTGTGAGCTTCACCTTTCGGCCAAACTTCACGCCACGGCGCTGTGCCGACTTCACCTCCGCGCTCGGGGCGTAAAATTCCATTCGCTCACCGAGGCAATCGACACGGCGACGCCCACGGGCCGCGCCATGTGGCAGATGATCGGCGTGTTAGCGGAGCTCGAAAGGTCGCTTATTTCGGTCGTCGAGCATGTTTGTCAGGTCGCGCAGGCTGCGGCCCAGCCGGTCGAGCTTCCACACAATGAGTGTGTCGCCGTGTTCCAGCTTCTTCAAACAGCGAAGCAGGGCAGGGCGCTTTGTCGTGGCTCCCGATAGACCCTCCTCCTTAAAAAGGGTTTTGCATCCGGCCTTCTTCAATGCCGCCGGTTGCAGGGCGGGGTTCTGGTCGTCGGTCGAGACGCGGGCGTAGCCGTATTTCATCGCTCCATTTTGAACCTGACATTTGACACACGTCAAGTGCCTGATTGGCGCGGGTTCCGCCGATGGTTCAAAACTTACCCTTTGTGAGACGGCCCGCCGTTCAGAAGATCGGCCTCAGGACCATCCGGCCGTACGCGATGAACGCCATGAGGAGGCCCAGCACGCCGCTCAAGATCGTGGGCGCGACCTCGCGGTACTTGACGTGCACCCCGACGAACACGAGGCTCTCGACCGCCAAGACCGTGGCAGCCAGGATCGTCAGCGGCGGCTGCCAATGGAACGCGGCGGGGACGATGAGCCCGACCGTGCACACGAGCTCCAGGATGCCCAGGGTCATCCAGGCTTTCCGCGGCAAGGCGCCAAAGGACGGGACGTCCTGGCTTACCTTGTCGAACATGAAGACCTTCATCACGCCCGACGATGCGTACAAAAGCGCAGCGAAGACCTGCAGGACCCATAACAGTACGTTCATCGTGGTGCCTCTTCCCGGTTTCCGCATCGGCGCGCGCAGGCGGTTTCTCCCCGCGCGATCCACGTTCTGAGCCCAGATCCAGCGACTATGGATAACCTCATCATAATTCCCTTTCGTGTTGCACAGAGGCCCCAATTTGGAACGCGATGGCGACGTTAGTGCATATGCAGTTCCTGCGGGACGTGCCGACGGCGCACCTTGATCTTGCTCTCTTCCTTCCGGGCCGCGGCAAGGTCGTAAGCAAGCTGCATCCGCAACCATGTTTCCTCCGTGCTGCCAAAAGCCTTCGTGAGCCGGATAGCCATCTGCGGACTCATCGCCGACTTGCCGGTGATGACGTTATTGAGGGCCTGCCGGGTGACGCCGAGAATTTTGGCCCCTTCAGAAATCGACAGCCCCAGGGGCTCAAGGCACGCGTTCCGAATGCTGCGTCCGGGATGCGGCGGATTTTTCATGGTCATAAGTGTCTTCTTCCTTCTCGTCCAGTGGTAGTCGATCAGTTCAACATCGAAAGCGTCTTCTCCCTCAAATCGGAAAATAATGCGCCAGTTTGCCCGCACCGTCACCGACCAGAAACCGCGCAAACGGCCCTTGCCGCTCCGGTTGTCGCGTTCAAAGAGGCGTTTCAGGCTCCGATGTTTGAAGCTTCCGATCATCGTGGTACGCCGTAAGGCGATACTCGCCGATTGTCGAGTTATACTTTACAACGCGGGGCGAAAACAAAACGCGTCTTTCGCCACATGTCCCTCGCCTTGCGACACTAAGGGCAATGGTTAACGACGCCGCAGTTGTGATTCTGGCCGCCGGCCAGGGGACCCGTATGAAGTCCCGCATGGCCAAAGTTCTGCACCGGGCGGGAGGCAAGACGCTGGTGGAACATGCCATCCAGGCAGCCTGCGCCATCGCCCCACCGGAGCGTGTGTTCGTGGTGGTTGGCCACCAGGCGGAAACGGTGCGCGCGGTCGCCGAATCTGCCGGGGTGAAGTCGATCCACCAGACCGAACAGCTGGGTACCGGCCATGCCGTCATGTGCGGCGAGGAGCAACTGGCCGGACTGGGCGGACTGCTGCTGGCGATCAACGGCGATTGCCCGATGATCCGTCCGGAAACCCTAGAGCAACTGGTTGACTTGTACCGCCGCACCGCTTCCGCCGCCGCCATGATCACCACCGATCTGGACGATCCGACGGGCTATGGCCGCGTCATTCGCACTGCGCACGGCGACGTTCAGGCGATTGTGGAACATAAAGCCGCCACGCCCGAACAGCGTGCGGTGCCGGAAATCAATGCCGGCTTCTATTGTTTCGACGCCGCGGCGTTCTGGAAGCATGTGCATGAAATCCGCACGGATAATCCCGCCGGCGAATATTACCTGACCGATATGATCGCGATTCTGTTGGGCGCAGGGCACCGCGTCGCGGCGTTGAAAATTGCGGATTCGAGCGAACTGCTGGGTATCAACAATCGCGTGGAACTGGCGGCCGTGGATCGCATCATGCGCGAACGCAAGGCGCGCCAGTTGATGCTCGACGGCGTCACCATCGAAAAGCCCGAAACCGTGACCGTCGACGCGGATGTGCGCATTGGAATCGACACGGTGATTGAGCCCTTCGCGCAGATTACCGGGGCTACTGTAATCGGCGAAAACTGCCGCATCGGGGCTTCGTCGATCATCGACAACTCGGTGCTGGGAGATCGCGTCGAGGTGTATCCATTCTCCCTCGTCTCGGCGTCGCGGATGGAGGCGAATGCGCACGCGGGCCCGTTCGCGCGGCTGCGCATGGGTGTGCATCTGGCCGAAGGCGCGCATGTGGGCAACTTCGTGGAACTGAAGAACACGAAGCTGGGGGAGGGCTCGAAATCGATGCACCTCGCCTATCTGGGCGATTCGACCATCGGCGCGAAGGTCAACATCGGGGCCGGCACCATCACGTGTAATTACGACGGCAAGAAAAAGCATGAGACGCACATCGGGAATGGCGTGTTCGTAGGCAGCAATTCCACGCTGGTGGCGCCGCTCGAGATCGGCGGCGGAGCCTATATCGCGGCGGGCAGCGTGATCACGCAGCCGGTGCCGGAGAACGCCCTGGCATTCGGACGCGCCCGTCAGGCCATTAAAGAAGGCTGGGTGAAGAAGGACAAGGCATAGAATAGTCAGGTCGAGAGAAAGGCGGTATCAGGTATGTCGTTTCGAAACGGAGACAAAGCGCGCGAAGGCAGATTGCGCAAGCAGAAGCTGGCGCGGCGCGTTGCTATGAGTGCGCTGCGAAAAGCGGCTGCGCCCCCGGCCCCTGCAGTAAAACCGGCGTCCAGAGATCTATAAAAATCAGCGGCCCATCCAGCCGCCATCGGCGATCAGAAGCTGTCCGTGAATGTAGTCGCTCGCATCCGAACACAGGAACACGACGGCTCCGCAAAGGTCGCGCGGCTCGCCCCAACGCCCGGCGGGAATGCGCTCGAGGATCTGCCGGTTGCGCGTTTCGTCGTGCTGTAAAGCCTCGGTGTTATCGGTCCGTATATAGCCCGGCGCGATAGCGTTCACGTTAATTCCCTTACTCGCCCATTCATTGGCCAGGGCTTTGGTCATCTGCGCCACGCCGCCCTTGGCCGCGGCATAGGCGGGTACCGTAATACCGCCCTGAAACGACAGGATCGACGCGATATTCACGATCCTGCCCCGCCCGCGCGTCAGCATGTCACGTCCCGCCAACTGGCTTAATTGAAAAAGACTGGTCAGATTGATCTGGATCAGAGCGTTCCAGTCCGCCAGTGCGTAATCGACGGCTGGCGCGCGCCGCACGGTACCGGCGTTGTTGATCAAAATGTCGATGCGCCCAAAGCGATCGATGACTTCCTTGACGATTCGCGCAGGCGTTTCCTGCAGCGCGAGGTCGCCCTGAATTGAAGCCGCCTGGCATCCCAGTTCCGCGATACTCGCCGCCGTTTCCGCGGGACTGCGCGAATTACCATGACAGGCAACGTCCGCGCCCGCTTCGGCCAGACCCAGGGCCATAGCGGCGCCCAAGCCCGCCGAAGCCCCGGTCACCAGGGCGACTTTGCCATCCAGCCGGAAGGAATCGAGAATACCTTTGCCCATATAATCGAGGCAGAGCGTTCTTACTTCTTGTGCGCCCGGATGTAATCGAGCGCAAAGGTCTTCAACGCGGGGCTGATCAGGCCGAGTTGGGCGGCTTCGTCCATCGCGCGGTCGTTGTCCCACTTGTCGATCAACACGCGCTTGATGAACCACATCATGGCGGCGCGGTTGCCTCCGGAACAATGGATGAACGCCGGCTGACAGCCAGGCTCGACGATAGTCTTGAGAAAGCGATCGACGACTGCGGCGTCTGGCGCAGCGCCGTCAAACGGGAGGTGCACAAACCGGATGCCCGCGGCCTTTGCCGCCGCTTCTTCCGCGTCCACATTGGCGCCCGGTTCGCTGGCAAGCCGCAGATTCACGATGGAGGCAAACCCCATCTTCGCGATGGCGGCTACCGAGCCCGGTTTCAACGCCCCGGCGCAGGCCACGGTGCTCTCCACCTGAGCGAAATTGGTGATTCCCTCGACAGCCGGCTTCCTGACCTGGGATTGCGCCGCAGCAACAGAAACCATAGCGATCGCGGCGGCAAGACTCGACACGATTCGTTTCATGCCTTCACCCCCGTATACCCTCGCTCCTGCGCGCGGCTGACGGCCACGATTCCCGCCGGCACCATCCGGGAATTACTCAGCAGATTGGCTATCAGCTCGTTATAGATTTCGTCGGCCTTCCCACCCGTCTTCGCGGCAATAGTTCCCGCAAAGGCGTGCGTGGCCAGCCCACAGACGGCCAATTGCACGCCCCGCTTCAGGAGCGAATCCACCGTCGTGCCACGATTGGACAATTCACCGCCGCGGCCCGTGGAATTGTAAATATTGACCGCCGGCGGCTGTTTGGTCTTTGGGTCTTCAAACCCGGCCTGGGCCGCGATGGGCGTTCCATACTTCGCCCACATGGCGTCGTTAAAAGCGAAGGGCGTGGCCTGATGGCGCGCCACAATCACGATGGCGGTTTCGTCGTCCCGCAGGCCATAGTCAACCTGATTCACGCGCAGGAAATTGCCCGCGTAGGCGACCGCCTCCCCAAAGGCATCACCGCTGGTGGCGTCGAACACGAGCCGATGTTTCGACGCAGGCTTCTCCAGCCAGTCGTCCTGGTCGTGACGCGCCGGCTCCCAGGGCCTGGTCGATTTCCCCTGCGCCAGGGCGCTGCCGGTGGCCAGGGCGGCCAGCGCCGCGACGCGGGAGTTCAGAGAAATCAGAAAGGAACGCCGTTCCGGTTGTGATGGTTGCCTGTTCATTGGTGCCTCACTTCGCATGACTACTATAAAACGCCTGGATCGGCGCGAACGGTCCGAAACTGTGCTGCTCGAGGGAGAACGAATCAGCATAGGGGCCGTAGCTTGTGTCGACTGGTTTCTTAGAGCGGTCGGGATAATCCCGATCGAGACCCTCCATGTGGGGCCGGGGTTTTGCATTCAGATATGCCGCCACGTCGAACGCCTGTCCGTCGTCGAGATCGGCATTGCCGAGCGGCATGCGCGCCTTCACGAACCTCGCCGCCGTCAGCACGCGATGCATTCCCGCGCCATCGTTAAAGCTGTTCGGCCCCCACAGCGGCGGGAAAACGAAGCCATGCACCAGATCCTTCGCGGCCGCCAGGCCCGCTCCGTCCTTACCGTGGCAGGCGGCGCAGCGCTTACCGAAGACTTCTTCGCCGTTCTTCAGATCGGCCGCGCGATCGGGTGTCGCAAACGCGGGCGGCTCGTGCGCTTTCTTCCGCGCGGCGCCGGTGCCGGCATCCTGGTCCGCGAGGAAGCGCAGATACGCCACCATGGCTTTCATCTCGAGACTGTCTTCGCCGAGCGCGCGCCCGTTCATGCTCCGCATCATGCAGCCGTTGATGCGATCCTGAATGGTCTCATTGCCGCCGCTTCTCGGCGAAATCCGCGGATATTTATTGAAGGCGGTCGCGAGGCTCAGGATGCCCGGCTCCACGCCCGCTCCGAGGTGGCACGAAGCGCAGGCAAGGCGGCTGTTCATATAGCGCATCTTCGGGTCAGCCACATCCGGCCCCAGATATTCCGTGGTTCGCGAGATCAGCCGCCTTCCATACTCTTCGGTCGCGCCGGGAGCGCCGGCGCGGCCGAACGCCAGGGTCACCACGACTGTGATGAGCCCGGCGAGCGCGCAGATCGCTATTACCACTCCCATACCCCGCGTGGATTCCGGATTCATGGCCGATCCTTTCCGCGCAGGGTCTCATCATATGTTCGGGCATTTTTCTGAAACTGATAATTCGGCTTTTCGATCCATGCGCGCAGCCGCGGCGACACGGCCCATGCCACCAGGAATCCCACGGCGAATAACAGGGCCAGCGCTACGATGGCGTTCACTGCGCACCTCCCGCGTAGAAAGTGCGCACATAATAAGCGGCACCCGATAGCTCCGCCTCGGAGAGCTCCCCGGCCCAGGGCGCCATCGGCGTTCCGTCAATGCCGTCCCGCAGCGCGCGCAGGCTGGCCGCGATGTCCGGCCGCACGATGCGGAAATTGGTGGGCGCGATGGGGAACTGCCCCGCCGCCGGTCCATCGCCCGCTCCGTTAGTCCCGTGACATTGTGCGCAGCGCTCCCGATACACATGCGCGCCCAGATCCAACACTTCCGGCGGGATGGCCAGCTCCGTCTGCCGGGTATGAAAGGCGCGCACCACTTCGGCCACAGCCGCAAGATCCGCCGGTGGGAGGTCGCGCCAGGCGGGCATGGCAGTGCCGCTGACGCCGTTCCACAATGCGAAGCTAAGCCGGTCCGCCGCGTATTCCCGCTCGGCGAAATTCATCGGCTTCGGATGCAGGCCATCAGCACCCTTGCCGTTGCCTTCTCCTTTCGCGCCATGGCAACTTGCACAGTTCTGTTGGTAAACCACGCGTCCACGCACGGGATCGCCGGGCGGCAGGCGAGGAAAATCTCCGGTGCGCCGCGCCATGGCCGGGCTCGCGTTCAAAGGTTCTGGTCCGAACGCGTACTGTCTCTCGTCGTCCGAACAATCGCACGAGGCCCGCGCGTGGGCCTCACTTTCCGGTCCCGCCAAGGCACGATCCCGCCCCAGCGTTTCGAGATAATCCACCAGATCGCGCGCCTCCTGGTTGGGCTGATCGGGCGCGCCTTCGAACAGCCAGGGGAAGGCGGGCATCACGGAATCCGCCACCAGATTGCGGGGCTGGTAGAGATGCGAGAAATGCCAGTCGGGAGAGCGGACGCCCGCTTCGCGCGAAAGGTCGGGCCCGATGCGCCGCGTGCCCCAGAGGTGCGGATAGTCGAAGATGGTCTCCCACGCGAGCGTGGCTTTGCCGAAGCGCCGGACGTCGTTCGCGAGATAGCGGATCTGCTGGGTGTGGCAGTAAGGGCAGCCCTCGCGGCCATAGACGACGCGCCCACGCTGCTCGCTCGCGGTAAGCGCCGGGGGATGCTCCGGCTGCGTCTGGCGGATCTGTTCTTCGAGCGCGCGCCCCGGCCACACGCCGAGCAGCAGGATCGACATGGCGAAGAAGCCCACGCCGCCGAGTCCGGCCACGAGGTAGGACATGCGCAGCAGGCGTCTCATGGGAGCTCACCGGCGAAGCGCGGAGCAATTTCCCGAATCGGCTCGATCCCGATCTCGCGCTGAATCTCTTTCAGGCCATCGCCCGGCGCTCCCGCGAAGAGTCCCGCCATCACGAAGAGGAAGCCCGCGCCGATGGGCACAAAGGTGAGTACACGCACCAGCCAGTATGGCTTCGCGGCGCGCACCGATTCGATCCACGGCGCGACCGATTTCCACTGGCCAGCCTCCACCAGCCCGGCGACGGTCAGATCGGACACCATCGCTATCACGCCCGCGAGCAGCAGCCAGTAGCCGAGGTTGACTGTGCCCGCGTGATAGCGCCCCCACGGTATGCGCTGCCAGACGTGCACGAGTCCACCGAGGGCCGCGAAGCTGGCGAAGCCGAGCATGGCCATGTGGGAATGCCCCACCACCCAGTCGGTGAAATGGACGCTCTGGTTGACCGACATCTGCGCCTGCACCGAGCCCTGGATGCTGACGATCAGATAGAACATGGTGGCGGTTCCGACGAAGCGCAGGGCGGGGTCGCGCGGAAACCAGCCGGTGCCGCGGAGGGACAGGAACAGGTTCGCCACTACGATGACGACGTCCACGCCCAGCAGCGTGGAGGCGGTGATGGCGCCGATCTGGGCGCTCATCGGAATCACCGAGAACACGTAATGATGCGTCCCGTTGAGCGGGTAGAGAAAGAACAGCAGCCAGAAGCCCAGCATGGAAAGGAAGTGGCTGAAGATGGGCTTGCGCGTGGCCGCCGGGATTACAAAATAAATGATGGCGAGGGCGAGCGGCGTGACGAAGAGGCCGACGGCGTCGTGAATCCAGAGGCCGCTGAAGGCCGCTCCGCGCGCGCCGGGCAGCAGTTCCGGGACGAAGTTCCCCATCGGGTAGGAGAGCAGCGTGAAGACGAGGGCGCCGATGATGTACCAGCTCGAAACGTAGAGGTCTTCGAGACCGCGTGAAAAGAAGGGCGGCAGGAACTGGATGGCCGCCAGCACCAGGGCCAGCACCACGAAGGCGTCGATGAGGAGGGGAAATTCCGCCCATTCGAGGGGCTGGCTGTAGCCCGCCAGGACCAGAATCCAGCCGGGAAGCACCACGGCGAAATTCCAGATGCCGAAGATCCATTGGCCGAGCTTGGGGCTGGTGACGCGACGCCCCGTGAGCACGGGAACCGCATGGTAGAGGAAGGCGAAGAAGGCGTTACCGAGCCACCCGAGCATGATGCCCTGGGTATGGTCGTAGCGGAGCCGCCCCCATGTGACCCAGGGGGAATCGCCGGCCGCGCCCGGCACCACCATTTCCATGGCGGCGAGGAAACCGAATCCGGCGGAAATGAGCACTGCGGCGAAAGCGGCCAGCCCGTGCGCGTAGACGAGCGGCGTTTCGACAGCGGGCGATGAAGCGGGATTGGTCAATGGATTCTACGCTTTCTCATGGTACGCGGAATAGCCCTGGGCCGAAAACGAAGCCAATTTTCAAACTCGGTCAATTGAAGTTAAGTTATCCGGAATGTGCTGGTTAGCATGCCATGAAATTGGGTTCGCTGGTGAATCCGCAGCGGGTGGTTCGAGGCGTTCCGGATGGGGACGGCGGCTCTCGTTGCGGCGGGCTATGAGTCTGGCGAGGCGGTCGAAGGCGCTGTTGAATTGATGCTGGAGGCGGGCTTCGGCGCGTCCGATGGAGCCCATGATGCCGGAACGGCCGGCGGCGTCCCCGTAGGCGATGCCGGTGCGAACGTCGTTATCGAGATGTTCAAGAGCGGGGTCGTGTTGGGCGTCGAAGGCGAGATCGATCTGGACGGCCTCGAAATTGGACATGCGCATGGCGCGCCAGCGGGCCGTGGCCAGGGCGTCGACGAGGGCCACTTCGGTGGCGGTGGCGGGCCGATATTCGACGTGAAAGCCGGCCACGAATTCATTGAAGCGCTGGCGGCATTCGGCGCGGGTGAGGACGGCGCGGGCGAGGTTGCCGTGGCGCAGGGCGTTTTGGGCGGAGCGGGCTTTGCCCTCCGGGGTGCGCGGTCCGGTGGACAGCAGGGCGTTGGCTCGGTTGGCGGCGATTTGTGCTTCGGTTGCCATTTGAAGAGGTTCTCCTGACCGCAGCTTGGCAGATGGGAATGGTTAAGTTGGATTAATAAATGGGTAAATGCATGAGAGGATGGAGAAGATAGGGCGATTTTTTCCGTGATCGGGGTTTCGGGGTGGACAATTGGACGGAAATATGAGAACGCGCGAAGCCCTGTCGCTTCCAGTCGAGCGGCTCGCAGTCCGCCGGAGCCCAGTCGAGGACCTTGTGGGCCTCAGCCGTGGGCGGTGCCCGGATCACACTAATGAGCGATTCTTCGTGAGCTGTAAGCACCAGAGATCGACGCGAACGGGAGGAATCAGCTACATCTCTACCCAAAGATGTTCGAGCTGGATTTTATCCGTGGACGAGTTGCCCCTTCGATGGCTGGACGATGCCTTGGCGCTGCGATTTGCAACGTCGTGAACGAAGCCAGTCAGTTGCTCATCCTCTGCCCATTGCTCGTCTGAAACGCTTGGTGTTGCCGTTTCCATGACGATCCATTCATTGAGCTTAAGCAGCCAGGAACTCGAAGCGCCGTCTTGGATATAACCGAGAATGACGGCGGTTTCCTGCTTCGCTCCATGTAGACCACGCTTGAAACGTTGGATGCCGCCAGATTTCTTCGAACCGCCGGTGACGTATTCGCGTTCCCGATCTTTACTCGGTGCCGGAAGCCGTTTGCCTTCAAAAACGATGAACGAATCATAGATCGGGATGGCATGATACGATCATAGCCTTCCTGATACCCGAAGAAACAAGAGCGAGAAAACAATCGCCAACGTAAGGATTACGTGTATGAACGTTCGTTTTTGGCGTCGTCCACCGCGCCTGTCTGACTCTTCCACCGCATCTAACACCGCAGATAGGTCGGCCCTCGCTGGCGTGTCCCCATCTGATCCGTGGGTAGAGCAGATAGACCGCAGAGCAGCCAAGTTTTCTCTACTGGCCAAGATTTCTGCTTGGAGCGTCGTAGGCGGCATATTACTTGAGGATTGGGATATTATTGGCATGGCGTGGAGATATCACTTTCCTTACTTGATCCGCGAAGGCATTGGAGGTCTTCTTGTCGCCATTGCAATCGCCTTGGAGGTTCGCTTTAGCTCGCTGGAAGCTAGCGCCGAGCGACAAATACGTGATCGGTACACCGTGCGGATAGCAGAGCTGAATCTAAAGGCAGAACAAGAGCACACGAGGCGTGTCAATCTTGAACGCCATATGCTGGGGCGAGATTTAACGCAGGAGCAAGTGAGCGCCCTCAAGGAGAAATTGTCAGCCTTTCGCGGACAGCACGTACATATCGTGAAGGCTCTTGATCTATCAGAGTCGATTCGATTCGCCGGGCGGATCTGGGCGACCCTCAAGGCTTGCGGATGGGACTCGGTAGACTCCGTCGTCAAGCCGCAAAACAGATTACCGATGCCCGGATTGCATGTTTTTGCTACTCGCGATGATGCTAGCCAAAGGGCCGCCAAAGCATTGGGAGAGGCGTTCCGATCAATTGGAGTCTTCTGCCTTCCATATACACTGGTCACCCATGGATTTATCATGGATGATCGATGGCATGTGCCGTTCTGGCCGCCGGGCCTTTACGATTCAGGAGATAATCTGGTTCTCGTTGTGGTTAATGACATGCCGCCGCTCGATCTAGCTATGACTGAAGCACCGCCTCCCGAATGTCCGATACATGGTGAGCCGACAAAATCAAGGTGATTTCAAACTGCGCCAGCACCGAAAGTCGAGAGTCGGTGGAAAGTCTACCGATTATCGAAAAAAGTCATGGAGTCAGCGCTACCAGCTTTGTGAGCCTCAGGTTGACTGCGCTTGCGGGGGGGCGCTGAGGCGGCTGTAGCTCAGCCGTCGCTATTGCTAAGCGGCCTCAGGCGGCCAGCCGTTCGCGGACTTCCTCGCGATAGCTCCAAAGGACCGGGCGAATGTTGTACGTGATCAGCGCTTCAGGCACTTCGGCGGGCACGGCCTGGTCGCTGTCATTCAGGATGGCGTAAGCCTGCGATTCCGGCGAGCGCACCTCGCGCGTGTCGCTCCAGGCATGAATGAACGTTTCGGCCGTCGCGCGGTTCGGCCGGTTGATCGCACGAAGAATGCGTTCCGGAGCCCGGCGGGATTTCGGGACGACGAAGTCGAACAGGTGATCGTAGCCGCTCAGCCCCGTGAACTTCACCTTCGGGGTGTAGCGCACGTCGCTGAGATCCAGCCACGCGGTCACGTCCTCGAAGAACAAGCTCTTCACGACGGGCTCAGCCAGGTAGAAGAGATCGTTCACCGCGAGCATTGCCTGAATGAGGCTATGCTTTTTCAGCGGGAAGTTCTCGGGCGTAGCCGTAACCTGCAGCTGTTCGTAATCGAGCTTCACGCCGAAACCGTTCAGGGTCATCTTCAGGAGTTCCTGGCGCTTCGGCGTTCCCGGGTTGCACCCGGAGCTTTCGAGATCCTGCATGGTGTGGCCGTCATCCGTCAGCAGGAAGTGGCCATTCTCACGCTTGGCGTAAATCTGGAGCTGGTCGTTGTGGCGGTCGACGTACGGCGTTGTAATTTCGACCCAGTCGCCAATCGCACGCAGGTTGATGCCGCTCTTAAGCCAGGCCGTGTATCGATCCAGCAATTCCTGAATATCGCTCAGCATCAAAATAGACCTGTCTGCATTCTCGGCGGTTCGATTACGTTGCACGCCGTCATGAAGTCCTCGAATGTGCGGAAGACGTCGCTCAGATTCTGAAATTTACCATCCGGCAGCGGATGAGCCCACTTATCCCCGTAGTTCTCGCGGTAAATGTGCAGGTGGGGGCACGGGACCATTTGGCCGTCCGGGTTTCGGTGAGGTGCACCGTCGATGTCAAGGCGCAGCAGGACAACTACCTGTCGCGCCCGGTTCTGGTGCGTGATCTTCGCAACGTTGATCTGCGATCTCGTGATGTCCAGAAGGAAATCCTCCCGCTTATCGATCGACACGGGCGGGATCACGAGACGGTCGCCCGGCAGCGGGAACCTGCGCTCCTCATCGTCGGCAGGCCGCTTCGCTACCGCTATAAGCGCGTCCGCTTCGGCTTGAGACAGATTTACCGACATTTGTTCCGGCCAACCGAATACTCCAATCTACAACGAACCGTTGGGGTCTGGGGCCAAAACAGTTCGACTACGTTGTTTCGGCGGCACTTTTCGCCATGTGGAGACGCGCCCGCGAGGTCATTATAGTCCAGCGGACGAGGCCTACGGCAAATCATTCTCCCGCCGGTCAGGCGCAGTTGGCGTTGTTTCCGAGGCCGGTCCGGCCGGCACGGTCGAGCCGCTGAAAAAGGCACTATTCGACAAAGGACGCAGGCGAAAACGCCTACTCTACAACGAAGAATCGGCGCGGTCACAAGTTTTTTATTATTTCTCAATTTTGAGTAAGCGTTTGAAAAGGCTGGAAATAGTGGGCCGATTATTTTTGCCAGGGCTGTTTGACGGTGGGAAATCGGCTGGCCGGTGTTAGGTTTGGGCGTGAGATACACGACAGACATATTCGGGATTGAGGCGGCGGCGCGATCGGAAGCGCCGGGGGATGCGGCGGAGTTCGCCCGGATGCGGCTGGGGCTGGATCTGGATGCGCGGCAGACGGAAGTGCTGAAGTCCGATACGAAGCGGGGGATTTTGAATTGTTCGCGGCAGTGGGGAAAATCGACTCTGGCGGCGGCGAAGGCGGTTCATCGGGCGTATACGCGGGAGAAGAGCCTGGTGCTGGTGGCGAGTCCGTCGGACCGGCAGTCCACGGAGCTGCTGAAGAAGGCGCGGGGGATGGTGCGGCAGCTGGGGATACGGGCGTGCGGGGATGGCGGGGCGGACGCGTCGTTGCTGTTCCCGAACGGGTCGCGGATTGTGGCGCTGCCGGGGGCGGAGGGGACGGTGCGGGGATTTTCGGCGCCGTCGCTGATCCTGATCGACGAGGCTTCGCGGGTGGAGGACGAGATGTATAAGGCGCTGCGGCCCATGCTGGCGGTGGGGGATGGGGATTTGTGGCTGATGAGCACGCCGTGGGGCAGGCGGGGATTCTTTTGGGAGACGTGGGAGTTCGGGGGCGGGGAGGAGTGGATGCGCGTGAGGGTGCCGGCTACGGAGTGCTCGCGGATATCGGCGAAGTTTCTGGAAGAAGAGCGGCGGGTGCAGGCGCGGTGGTTCGCGCAGGAGTATTTGTGCGAATTCATGGATAACGGGATGACGATGTTCGGGCGGGATGTGGTGGAGGCGGCTTTGGACAGCTCGGTGCGGGGGTTTGAGTTTGCGGGGTTGTGGACATAAAAGAAAGACCATTTAGCCACCGATTAACACCGATTCACATGGATAAGAAAGAGAAAGACAAGAAAGATCGGAAAAACGACGGAGAGGAAGATGGACAGGCGGAAGCGCCTGTCCCACATTTACATGATTTATGCGGGTTTGGATCTGGGGCAGGTGCGGGACCATTCGGCGATGGTGATTCTGGAGCGGGAGGCGGGGGATTCACCTTACTATGTGCGGTATGTGGAGCGGGTGCGGCTGGGAACGCCGTATCCGGAGGTGGTGGAGTGGGTGAGGCGGATCGGGGCGCAGCCGGAGATGAATGGGCGGAGCGCGCTGGCGGTGGATGCGACGGGGGTGGGGGCTCCGGTGGTGGAGATGCTGCGGGCGGCGCGGCTGGGGTGCACGCTGACCGCGGTGACGATTACGAGCGGGGAACGGGAGCATGAGACGGGCGCGATGTGGCATGTGCCGAAGAAAGATCTGCTGGCCGGGGTGCAGGTGCTGCTGGAGCGGGGGAAGCTGCGGGTGGCGCGGGGGATGGCGGAGACGGGGGCTCTGGTGAAGGAGCTGGTGGGGGTGCAGATTTCGCAACGGGGGATGGGCGGGGTGCGTATCGGGTCGGAGGGGGCGGGACAGCACGACGATCTGGTGATTGCTCTGGCGCTGGCGGTTTGGCGGGCCGGGAAGCAGATGGTGCGATATGGGGAATCGAGCCGGCGATATCGGCCGGGTTAGGAAGAATTAGTAAGAAAAGGAGAAAAACGCTATGAATAAGGGGATTGTGGGGCATTTGCCGGCGGAGGACGCGAAGGTGGTGCGGGAGAATCTGGTGGTGCGGTTATTGCGGGACGACGCGCTGAAGGCGTTGAGTCCGCTGGAGCGGGCGGAGCGTGGGGTTACGTATGGGTGCGTGGAGGATTACGATCCGGTATTGCGGGCGCATTGCCGGTTGTAGGTGGGGTGTGGGCGGGGGTGCCTGGGGGTGGGCTATCAGCGACGGCAATCGCTTCGCCGCCGGGCCCTCTCTCCGGGTGGCGCGTCATCCGGACGAAGCAGCGAAATCAGCACCCAGCAGCGGACCTATCGTTCCCTATCCGGCTCAAGGTCCCGGTCGCAGGGCCATGTTCTCGCCAATATGGGCGAGCGGCTAAGCTGGAATCAGAAATCGCGGTGGCGCAATGTAGCTCGCGAAGGAGGGCTGCGTGTAGCCCTCCGGCGCGAGTCTCAGAAGCCGGGAGGGCTCCTCTATTGCGCAGGCTGCGCTCTTTGTCGCGTTTGCAAGAAAAAGCTGTTGTCCTTTGAGTATTCCGCCACCAACCAGTCCACAAACGCTTCGCTATATTGTGGCGAAGTCAGAGCGAAGGGACGGTAACAGAATTCGGGGCGCTTCGTCTCAATCTCGAAAACCTTGCGAACGCATTGGACGTCATAAGTATTGATCTTCCCGCCGCCCGCCAGACGGTGGTTCACCAACGAGATAAGGTCTTTGGCCCTGTGGGGCCAGATATTGTCGGCCCTTTCCGGCCTCACGCCAGGAGCGTTTTCGTCCGCGACGATTCGAACAGGAACGCCGTGAGCGCCCAGTGGCTGTCGCGCGGACGGCGAGGCGACTTCAACTACTGATCCGGGCGGCGCCTGCGTGACCTTCTTGATGTTGCTGAGCCATACTTTGCGCAATCGTTCGACTTCGCGATTGATAATCTCAGTGAGGTCGTCGGAATCTCCCGGTTCGCTCTTGGCACCGTGGCGGAAATAGATGGTTCCTTGATGGAACGCAATCTTTTCCTTGCCGTTGTCGGCACGATAGGTTCCGGCTTTCGTGAACACAATCGGTAAAGCGGCTGAATACACGGCGAGGGCGGCCAGTTTGTGCCCTCGGCGATCCAGCTCCAGCCACTCAAACTCGGCGAATTGCTTGTTCGTGTATTTTGCCACTTTATCGGTGACTTTCGCCGTGTCATAGGAAAGAAGGGGCGTGCCGTCGAACCCGGATGGTGCTCCATTGTTTTGGAGCCCGAAGACGATAATTCCGCCCCCGGAATTTGCCATCGCTACGATATCCTTCGTTATTTCACACCACTCCGCGATTGACTCGACATCCAAGCGCTCTTTGAAGTCCACGTATTTGGACTCCTTCTGAGAGGCTGCGGCCTTCTGCAACAGTGCGTCTCGGTTGAGCTGGGCAATCATATATGAATACTGGGTGTAAAAAAACAAACCGACAGGTGGCCGCCGAGGCAATGGGTCGGCCTGGGACCTATGAGAGTCGGGCTGCTATTCATTGGCCTGAACGACTGTGGCCTATGGTCAACGGGAATACAGCACCTCGACTACAGTAGACCCTTGACGGACCTCGGCCTTAGTAACTAAGCCGCTGACGTCAGAGACTGCGTATTCAACACACAATTCGGCAACCGCGTTGTCCACACCTCTCAGTCTGCGCCGTTCTTCGAACGGATACTGATCCAGCCTCTGAAAAGTATCCCGGCCTCTTTCGACTGGACGGTATATCGTGCTGCCGGAGTTTATAGGTGACAAGAGCACCCGGTCGCCGTGGCTGTCGAGCAGCGAGGCGGTATCGACCGTGATTACGGTGTGCTTACGGCCCCGGTATGCGCGCGCGCCTAGAAGAGTTTGGACACGCTCCTGAGTGACCCAGAAGAAAACCCGCTTGTTGAGTTCCGCGTACCAGTCCGATGGCTCCATGCCGAGCAGGCACTGCCTAAGGGCGGTCTCTCGCATCGGCTTCTGGTCG
>JBEKAQ010000073.1:0-25612 GCA_050015835.1 Bryobacteraceae bacterium
TCGAGCGCTCCATCGAGCAGCCCCGCGAGCAGCAGCAGCGACGACGACCATCCCCGGATGCGCCGCGCCGTTTCGAGTGCCGACGATAATACCCTGGGGGCGAACGTTGCGCCGAGTAATTCGTCCCTACCAGCCCCATCCGCGCCCCCGCCCACTCTTGCGCGAAATTCCGACAATTCCGGACTGCCGCAGTTAAGGCGCGCCAGCTCGGCCGACAGCGGCGCCGCAGCGCCGCCGGAAGAAACATCGTCCGCCATTGCGAGCACGCCGCAGAGAATGCCCGCCAGCGGAGATCCGGTGATCGATCAGGCCCGGCAAGCCGCCTTTGAGTTCATCGAGACTCTGCCGAACTACGTGGTCAAGCAATACACTACGCGCTACCAGAGCGCTAACGTGCGTGGAGGCAGGACCACCTGGCAGACGCTCGATGTTGTCTCCGCCGACGTGATCGAGGAGGACGGCACCGAGAAATACAAGAACATTCTCGTCAACGGCAGACCGCCCGTGCAGGACGTGGAGAAGACCGGCTCGTGGTCGCGCGGTGAATTTTCCAGCATGCTTCAGGAAGTGCTCTCGCCCATCACGAACGCCGATTTCCACGGCAAACGAGCCGCGACCATTGTGAACCACCCCGCGCTCCGCTACGACTTCTCGGTCGAGCAGCCGAACTCGCACTGGCACGTGGAGGTGGAAGGACGGTCCTATATGCCGGCCTACTCGGGAACGATCTGGATCGATAAAGAGAACTACCGGGTGCTGCGCATCGAAATGTCGGCGGAGCATATGCCGAGTACGTATCCTCTCGATCAGGTGGAGTGGGCCGTCGATTACGACTATGTGTTCATCGGGGAGGGCAAGTATCTGCTGCCGGTGCATTCCGAGGCGCTGAGCTGCGCGCGCTCGACGAGCCAGTGTACCAGGAACGTGATCGAGTTCCGGAACTACAAGAAGTTCACGGCCGACACCAGCATCACGTTCGAGACCGACAAGTAGTGCTAATATCGCCAAAGCGGAGGGTTCTATGCGCTATCGAATTCTGGCCGTTCTCTTCAGCGCGACCGGCGCGGCCGTCATGTTCGCCGCGCCCGCTCCCGTAACGTTTCACAAAGACGTCGAACCGTTGCTCCAGCAGCATTGCCAGAGCTGCCACCGGCCCGGCGAGATCGGGCCGATGTCCCTGCTCACCTATCAGGACACGCGCAAGTGGGCGGCGGCCATCAAAGAGGCCGTGGCGTTGAAGAAGATGCCGCCGTGGTTCGCCGATCCGAGCGCCCATCAGACTTACCGCGACGATAATTCGCTGACGCCCGCCGAGACCGCGACGATCAGGACCTGGGTCGACAGCGGCGCGCCCGAGGGCAACGCCAAGGATGCTCCCGCGCCGAAGAAGTTCGTCGATGGATGGAACATCGGCCAGCCGGACATGGTCGTCGAGATGCCGGAAGCCTATCCGGTCCCCGCTACCGGAACGGTCGAATACACCTACATCATCATTCCCACGAATTTCAAGCAGGATATGTGGGTTAAGGCCGCGGAGATCCGGCCGGGCAATCGCTCGACCATGCACCACGCGATTCTTTTCACCCGCACGCCGGGTTCGAAATGGCTCGCGGAGTATCCTCCCGGCATTCCCTTTGTTCCCGAGCCGCGTCCGGGCACGAAGCATCGGTCGAGCGACGGAGACCGCACTTCGGAAGGCTCGCTGGCCGACGAGTGGACGGTCGCTTACGTCCCTGGACAGCGTCCCTGGCATCTTCCCGAGAACACCGGATTTCTGATCAAAGCCGGCTCGGATTTCGTGCTGCAGCTCCACTACACCCCGAAGGGCCAGGCGGTCGCGGACCGGACGAAGATAGGCCTGGTATTCTGCAAAACTCCTCCGGCGCGGCGAGCGTATATAGCGGGCGTATCGAACAATAAGTTCGAGATCCCTCCCGGCGATCCGAATTATACAGCGAAGGCGTCCCTGACCCTCGCCGCGGCCACGAAGTTACTTTCGGCCAGCCCGCATATGCATCTGCGCGGTAAAGCGATGACGATGAGCGTGGTGTATCCGACCGGAGAATCCGAGACCCTGTTCGACGTGCCGCACTACGATTTCAACTGGCAGCAGATGTACGAGTTTGCCGCGCCGAAAACCATGCCCGCCGGTACAACGGTCAAATTGACGGCTGTTTACGACAACTCCCCGAACAATGCCGCGAATCCCGATCCAACGGCTACCGTTCACTGGGGCGATCAAAGCTTCGAGGAGATGATGCTGGGCGTATTCGCGATCGAGATAGACCCTCAGGCCGATCTCGACAAGTTATTCGAGAGCCCGAAGAAGACGAAGCAAGTGGCGGACGCCCGATAACAATGCCCTCTACTTCTCCGCGGCCAGTTCGTCCAGCAGTGTTGCGGCGGTGGTGAGGTTATCTACTCCGAAGACCACCAGCGCCAGCGTCGATCCGGGCTCCAGTCCACAATAGGAATAGTCGATGTTAATCTGCTTTTCGCCCAGTCGCGCGGCGGCGCGGCCGAGCTCACCCGGACGGTGCGCCAGCCTGACCAGAGCGACCTCGGTCTCTTCGAAGATCATGCGCAGACGCCCCAGCACCGCTTTGGCGCCGGCCGGATCGTCCACCAACAACCGGGCCAGGCTCTCACCGCCTTCTACATACGATTGAAAGGCCAGGATGTTGATTCCGCGCTCCGCCAGAGCGAGGAAGCACTTCCCCAGCGCGCCCGGTTTGTCTTCAATCGTTACGGTAAACTCTTTCGCCTTCGGCATGCGACTTGATTCCCTTTCAACCTGCGACGATAGCTCAAAACTTCAATTCAATCCGAATTGCGTGCGATGGGGTATCGCCCACGTTCTTCACCATGTGCACCACGGCTTCCGACCAGTTCGCCGTTCCGGACTTCCGTTCCTGAAGAGTCTTCCTGCCATCCGCCGTAGTCTGCTCGTTGGTGTAGGTATTCAGATAGACCACAACGCCGTGACGGTGCCTGTGCATCGGCTCTGCCACTCCTGGCGGAATCTGGTCGTCGATCACCCGAACGAACTGATTTTCGAAGATCAGGCGCTGCGTATCGGCGCAGGCTTTCAATGAATCGAGCGGATCGTCGCTAGTCTGCGGCCAGGCCACGGCTGCCGCCACGAAGGACGCAGCGATCACGAGTCCGATTTTGATGGCTTTGTTCATGGCCCTTCAGTATAACCGCCGCACCTCCGCCTTATTGCGGCAACGAATAAAACCGTCCACCCACCGATCTCATTACGGCCCCCCACATCGCCTCGCCCAGTTGCGGCATCTCTTCGCTGTGAACTGGAATCGAGCGGACATCGAGCGAAGCCATTTCATCGTCAGTCCCCGGCCCCCAGCGGACTCTCACCGGCGGCGCGTGCGGGTTACGGGGATTGGCCGCCGAATTGTCATAGACGAATTCCATTTCAAGCCGCGTATCGGCCGGCAGCCGGATGGGCCGCACAAACTGATATTGATCCTGCCAGTTCGGATTCCAGTCGCGAATGTTCAGCAGCCAGCGCTTCGATCCATCGGGTTCAATGGCCCAGCCCCGCATCTGGCGGCATAGCAGGTGCGCATGCGGGATCACGCCGACCACGTCCACCGCGATGGGAATGGTGAAATCGCGCCGCACCACATAGTGAGCGTCTCCCGCCGGAATATCGATCAGATGCGTCGAGATGTCCACATCCACCACGCGCCGCACAGGCGGTTTGTCCGTGAAATACAGACCGACGCTCCACTCGTCCTTTTCAGGTTTCCCGTCCGGGTGGTAATGAATCTGCGCTACGAATTTCGCATTCGCCCCGAGAGGTAATGCCGCTCCGTCGATCATGCGGATCGGTTCATTGCCCGGCGACCACACACCGATTCGCTGTACCGGAAGCACCCCGGTCGAGCCATAGCACGGATAGCGCGGCTCATGCGTGGCACGGCTGGTGTTGAAGAACAGGAGCGCATGATGAACCACTTGCCTGTTCCCCGGCCGGAATTCCGCCGCGCGCAGGTACCGTTCGCCCGCCAGTCGCAGGGGAACGATGAAGCACTCGTAGATATCGGGGCCGTCGGCGGGAACTTCCATAGGCCCCGGTACCGTGACTACCATATCCGGCGGGCCCAGTTGCCAGTCGTCATTGAACACGGGCGGGGGCGGCAGCCTGGCGAGGTCCCCTTCGCGTGCGCCCGTCGCCACCCAGGTCTGGATGGTCGATATCTCGGCTGCCGTCAACCTCCGTTCGCCAACGAAGTGGCCATAGCCGGCGAGCGTCTGCCACGGTGGCATCAAACCGGTACGCGTAACTTCGGCAATCAGGCGCGCGCGCTTTTTTGTGTCTTCGTAAGTGAGCAGCGGGAACGGCGCCACCTGACCTTCGTGATGGCACCCGGAACAATGCTTGTAGATAATCGGCGCTATATCGCGGGTAAAGACCGGAGCCGGGCGCGCCGCCACGGCCGCGGCAAGAAGCAGCGGGAACACCTACCGAATATTGTATTTCAGGGTGCCGTCCAGCAATTTGGGCAGAACTTCAGCCGAGGTTCCCCGAATCGATAGAGTCGCATCGCCGGAGAATGCGGTCTCCTCTGGATTGATCTCGATGATGGTGGCTGCCGCCAGGCGGATCAATCCCGCGGCCGGGTAGACCTGCGCGGAGGTCCCGGCCACGATCAGGATATCCGCCGCCCGGACCGCCGCGGCGGCGCGTTCCAGCGCCCCTTCCGGCAATGTTTCGCCAAACCAGACTACGCCCGGCCGGAGCATGCCACCACAACCGCAACGAGGCGGCAGGTCGCTCAACTCCGCCCGCTCGACCCGCTCCGCACCGCACTCGATACACCGAACGGTCCAGATATCGCCATGCAGCTTGATGACGTTCTTCGATCCCGCGAGATCGTGCAGCCCATCCACATTCTGCGTGATTAAAGTGAACGACGCGACCCGCTTTTCCATTTCCGCCAGCGCTTCATGGCCAGCATTGGGGCGCGCGGCGGCGATGGCGCGGCGACGTTCTTCATACCAGGTCCAGACGAATTTCGGATCGCGCGCGAACCCCTCGGGAGTCGCGAGATCTTCAAACCGATGGCGGCGCCAGTAGCCGCCGTTACTCCGAAAGGTGGGAATACCGCTTTCGGCCGAGACGCCGGCTCCGGTCAGAACGGCGATTCTGGATGAGGGTGTTAACACCAGGCCCTTCCATAACTCACGGCGCCGATCCCCATCCCCAGGCCGAATACGCCCCAATGGAATGGCTGCGGCATCCCTCCCGCCAGAATGTTGCGGTAGTCCATGGTGAAGGACAAAGCGATCACAAACGCTCCCAGCAGGACACCGGCGGTATTCCAAACGCCGACGCGCAAGGGCTTGCCGGCCGCTTCCCGCCAGAGGCACCAGACCCCTCCGGTAACCATAGCGAGCGAGACCAGCGCCGGGGCGATCACCGGGCCGACCCAGGGCACCGGGATGAGGAAGAGGATATCCCACGTAAACAACGAAGCCGGCCAATCGAGGAGCGCCTTAAGGCCAGCGTAGAACACGATATCCCACACGCCGAAAGCGATGGCGAACGCGGCACTCCACTCATGCGCATTGTGGGCGAGAGCCAGAGCGATGGCGGCCAGCATCAGCAGAGTAGCGGCCTCGCGCCCGATTTCGATAAAGAGCGTGTTTCGTTGCTCGGATCCGGCTGCCCGCACCTGATCCAGTGTCAGGAGCGGGAACAATTCGCTGGGGGGCCGATCCGGATAATAGTGCCGCCGCGCCGGTTCGTGCAGAATCCGGAGGTAGCTGACAACGGCGGCCTCCAGATAGCCGAAGGCCGTGCCGAACAACAGCAGAATCGCGACGGGGCGCAGACATCCGAATCGGGCGCGTGCGACGGACACTTAGTATCAGCTTAGTCCGGCGCCAGCGAAGCCCGACGCCGAAAACGATATAGTAGTTGCAGTGGCGTTCGCAACGCAATATCGGGAGCAACTGGTCTCTACCCTGACGCGGATCGACCTCGACAAGGTGGTGAAGGCGATCGGCTGGTTCGACGAAGCTCGGCGCGAAAGCCGGGCGATCTTTGTCGCCGGTAATGGCGGCAGCGCGGCGACCGCATCGCATTTTGTCTGCGATATGGTCAAGGGCGCAAGTTTCGGCAAGCCGTCGCGCTTCCGGATTCAATCGCTGCACGACTCGATCCCGACCATGACGGCCTATTCGAACGACGTCGGTTATGCCGACGCGATTTGCGAACAGCTGAAGAACTTCGCCCGGCAGGGCGACCTCTACATGGCGATCAGCGGCTCCGGCAATTCGCCGAACGTTGTTGGCGCGATGGAATACGCGAGATCGATCGGCTGCCGAACGCTGGCGTTAACCGGGCGAGACGGCGGGAAGTTAGGCCCGCTGGCCGAGCTCCATATTAACGTGGCGGAACGGCATATGGGGCGGATCGAAGACGCACACCATGTGATCTGCCACATGATCGCTTACTCGTTCATGGAGTAGCGCGGCGTCAGTTTCCAAGCCGTGTCAGCGGGTCGCCTATCACCACGTTCATCCAACTCAGCCCAGGAATGCCGACGTAAAAACTCTCCGCCAGGGTTCGCCCCGAGTAATATGCCGGCAGCACCAGGTCGGGTCGTGGGCAAAACACCAGAAAGGGCTCGTATACCTGGCCGGAAGCGCCCGTGGCTCCCTCGTGGATATAATCCGCTGTCAGCGACTGCGGAGATCCGGCGTACCATGTTCGCGGATCGCCCCACGTGCCGATCTCCCATTTGTCGGGTGGCGGGCGGAAGGTCCGGGCGTCGAAAGAAACAAATTCCGTGGCGATCGCCCCAGGCAGCCAGCCGAAATGCAGGAAGCGGCTCTTCCGGTCCGTGTCGTTCGACCCCCAGGATGCATAGCCGATCACGTTCTGAATGCCGGACAGAACGGTCTGCGACTCGTCCAGAATGACGCGATCCTTCGGGAGCAGAAGTGCTGCCGCGCGCAGCCACTCGTTGCCTGGATTCGTCTCCCGCGCCTTCAGGTCGATCACGAATTTTCCCGTGTTGCGGGCCTGCAGCGAACGGTCGATCAGCGCCTTCACATCCGTCGGACTGTATCCATCCAGACGCGTCACAAGATACATCGGGAAGGTGGGATGCCGGAAGGGCGAATCCTGGTGGCGGAAGAAAGGGTTATTGACCGCACCCGCCAAAGGAATTGTCACCGAGTGCAGGCGCTGATAGAGCAACGTCAATTCCGAATCGACCGAAGCCGCCTCGCTGCGCAATCCGTCTCCCGGTCCTTCGATCCGCAAAGGAACTCCGCCGGTCAGCACGATATACAGTATTTTTTCCGCGAGTCCCTGGCCGCGGAGAAACTTTCCTATGGGCGCCTCGATTTCCGCTTCGTATACGGAACGGGCGATGGTTTCCTCGGGCGCCGTCCCGATGGTGCAGATGTTCGAAGGCGGGATTCCTCGCTTGTGCATGTAGTACTGGCCGATTTTACGTGAAGTAGCCGAGCGGCTGTTGACGACCACCAGGACTTGATCGGGCGTCTGCGCCGCGGCGCTCGCGCCGGCGAGCAAAAGAGCTACCATGAGCTGTGGGATCGCCCGCCGTGCCACCCCTGCCTTCCTCACTATGCCTATCCCCATGAACTCATTTGTAACCTGGCGCCGGCGATGGGCCGCCTACTTCCAGACCAGCCGGCGGCGGCCGCGCAGGGCGAAGTATATCCCGAAGAAGGTGGCCGCGTTGATCATGCTGAAGTACCAGGGGACGCGCAGCACCTTCGGCTTGAGCCGCCACTTCGCTCCCAGCGCGGACAGCAGATAGAACGTGCCCTGGAGCGCCGCAGTCACCCGGTAAAGCGGACTGGACAGCAGCAGCAGGTTGGACAGCAGCATCGCCAGCATGCAGAACGGCACCGCCAGCCGGCCCACTTTGTGGGAAATAAAGAAGAACAATGGCAGTATCCGCGGCGGCTTCAGCAACCGCGGAATTTCCCGCAACTGCTGAACGTTGCCGGCCATGATGCGAACCCGGCGCTGGAAACCGGCCATCTCGGCCGCCTCCTCGTAACCGATCGCTTCGGGTTCGTACACGGCGCGGTATCCGCTTGCGACCACGCTGACGGAGATCACGTAATCGTCGTTGATCGTGTCGAGAGGAGGAAAGGGATAGAGTGGCCGGCGGATGGCGTGCAGATGGCCATGCCCGCCGAGCAGCGAATCCATGGCCGCTTCCTGCGTCTTGAGAAAGGTTTCATACTTCCAATAAAGCTGCTCGGATCCGCCAATGCTGGTATTGCCCGTTCCCGCCAACTGATAGACGCCGCTGACGGCGCCCACCGCGGGGTCGAAGAAATTCGCCGCCAGCGCCCTGATCGAGCCGGGCTGAAGCATCGACGAGGCATCCGAGAACACCACAATCTCGCCTTTGAGCTCGCGCACCGCATCGTTCATGGCCGCGATCTTTCCCCGGTTCTTCGGGAACGCGATCAGGCGCAGGCGTTCGCCATCCGCGAAGGGGCGAACCAGGTCCGCAGTCTGGTCGGAGGAGCCATCCGAGGCCACTACGATTTCGAGCCGGTCCGCGGGGTAATCCAGATCGAGCGAATTCCTCACCTTTTGCTCAATGACGGCCGCTTCGTTGTAGGCGGTGATCAGCAGGGAGACAGACGGCAGAAACGGCGCCTTACGCACCGGCCGGCCGAGAAACGGGCGCATTGCAACCAGGACCAACGGGTAGCCGGCGTAGACATACGCCGCAACCGCCGCCGCACACCAGAAGACATTCGCGGCCGGCACGGAACCCCTAAGACGGGATCGACTCTACGCAAAAGAGCTTGCCGACTACCTCAACCGAGACTACCTTGAAACCGGCCTCGCTCAGCAAGCGGCGAACCTCCGGCTCGCGGAAAAAGTAGACCGGGCAGCCCTGCAGCGACAGTCGCACCTTGCGGATGGGCATACGCCAGGTCCAGAAACGCGGCCACGCCGAAAGAAATGTCTCGCCCGTCATCGCCCGAATGATGCGAAGGCGCTCGGGCGGGTCGGCGATGTAGTCCCAGAAGCCGATGGCTATGGTGATGTCGAAGCGCTCGTCCGTCTTCCAGTTCAGAACGTCGGAATTAACGAACTCGCACCGGTCCGCCACGCCGTCTTTAGCGGTCAACTCGGAGGCGATCTTCAGCATCTCCGGTGCAACGTCCACGCCCACCACACGGGAGGCGCCATTCTTCGCGAAGGTGCTGACGAAACGTCCGGAACCGCAGCCGATGTCGCAAATCTTCTTGCCGCGGACATCGCCGCATTTCCGCATCACCCAGTCGAACCGCTGGTAGATGTCTTTACGCAGCCACTGGTCGAGCCAGCGGCCGACCGGACCCTTCCGTCCCGAATAGATGGCGTCGAAATCGTGCGCGATGTCGTTCCAGAATCGCGCGACCTGCGGCATGTTGTCCTTCATGCCACAATCCCCGGTATGAGTGTCGACTCGTTCATAGTTTTGCCGATTTCACTGTCACGGAAGCTCGTGAACGGCATGCTCTGCAGCAGTTTTCGCAATCGTGTCTCCATGCGACCCAGATTTGTGTAATGACGGAGGCGGGATTTCAAACGTCCCGCCAGCCGGGGTTGGCCAGGATCGATTTCCCAGGGGTGAAAATAAACGATCAGCGGCAACCCTTCGCTTTGCGCCCTCCGAATGCCGAACCTCGTGTACCACCACGGGAAAATTCTCAGGTACCCGCCTCCTCCGACCGGCATGTTCCGGCCGCGCCAGAGAAAGGTCGTGATCGGGCACTCGAGTAACCGGCCGGCGCCGGTGTTCACCCAGTACGGCGATCGCGGCGAGTCCGGAATGCCGTAGACATCGTGGTGGATCGGGAAGATGCTCGAGTCGTAACTGAATCCCGCTTCGGCCAGAACATCCAGCGCCCATAATGACTGGCGGGTTATGGAATAACTCGGGGCCCGATAGCCGGATACGGCGGTACCTGCCGCCTGCTCGATGGTATCTTTGGCGCGGCGCGTATCCGCACGGAACTCGTCCGGAGTCAATTGGTAGATGAGCCGGTGCCAGTAAGAATGACATGCGGGCTCATGCCCGCGGTTCACGATATCGCGCACCAACCCCGGATAACGCTCGGCGACCCATCCGAGAATAAAAAACGTACCGCGCACCTTGTATTCGTCGAGGAGGTCCAGAATACTCTGGGTGTTCTGTTGCACCCGGCACGGGTAAGAAGCCCATTGGGACCGGCTTACGACGTCGGAAAACGCCTCGACATGAAAATAATCCTCCACGTCGATGGACAGTATCCCGGCGTTCATACGTTCAACATTGTCGCACGCCGGAAAAGGTCATCACGGCGGTAACGCATAGGATGCCGGACCTGTCGTCCGTAATAAGATATGAAGAATAACGGAACATGGCACCCAACCGCCTGAGTGGCTCGCGCTGGAGCGCCATTGCGCAGTTTTGACGAGATTCAATACCGTCTCCGTCAGGAGGCTTCGAACGTCTGGCTGCTGGTGCGTCAACCCGTCTTTCGGAAGTTACCCGGACGGGACTTTCCCATTCTGCCGAATCCCGAAGCGGTCGTCCCCCGCCTGCGCGGGACTGAGTACGCCGCGGAATTGATCCGGCTGGCCGATCTGGCCCTGCAACATCAGGTTCGGCTGCTCGATCGCGATTTCGACCTGCCGCCGGCGATTGACTGGCGCTGCGACTATATGCACGGTATCCGCAGCGGCCTCGCCTACTTTCGAAGGATCCCTTATCTCGACGCGGAGCGGGTCGGCGACCACAAAATCGTTTGGGAATTGAATCGGCATCAGCATCTGGTGCTTCTCGCCCAGGCGTTCCGGCTGAATGGCCGCGAATCGTATCTGACTGAAATTCAGAACCAATTGCGCGACTGGACGACGGCCAACCCATTTCTGCGTGGTATGAACTGGGCGAGCGCACTGGAAGTCGCGTTCCGGGCCTTGTCGTGGATCTGGATCTATCGGCTCGCCGGCGCCGAAATGCCCGAGGAGTTTCTGCGCGAATGGTTGACCGGCATTTACCGGCACGGCCTGTATCTCGAGGCTAATCTTTCGGTGTATTTTTCTCCGAATACGCATCTCTTGGGAGAAGCCGTGGCGCTCCATGCCCTGGGCGCCGCATTCCCGGATTTCGCGGAGGCGGCGCGCTGGCGCGAGACGGGGCATCGAGTGGCCGCCGGAGAGATGGAACGCCAGGTTCGCGAAGACGGCAGTCATTTTGAGCAATCCAGCTACTACCACGTCTACGCGCTGGATTTCTTCCTGCTGCATTATCTGCTGGCCGGCGGCACCGAGGGTTATCGCGCCAAACTCGTCCTGATGGCGGACTATCTGGACGCCCTCATGGGCACATGCAGGACCCTGCCATTCCTTGGGGACGACGACGGCGGCCGGGTGTTTCATCCGTACGGGCCGCGCGACCTCTTTGGCAGAGCAACCCTCGCTACGTGCGCCGCCGTGCTGGACCGGACACGGTGGCGGTGGGACCCGGGCGATCTGTACGAACAGGCGGCGTGGTGGGTGGGCGAGTCCGCTTTTGCAGCGCTGCCGCCTCGGATTAGGGAGCACGGGTCGCGGCTGTTTCGCAACGCCGGAGTCTGCATAATGGAGGGGCCGGAGATTCAGGTGATCGCCGATGCCGGTTCGTTCGGATTTGGCCGCGGCGGGCATAGTCACTCGGACACGCTCAGCGTGATCGTCCGCGCGGGCAACGAGCGGATACTGGAAGACCCGGGTACTTATACGTATGCCTCGGGCTCTTCGTGGCGGGACCGGATGAGAGGATCGGCAGCCCACAATACGATCCGTATCGACGGCCTCGATCAGGCCACACCCGCGGGACTTTTCGGATGGATCGATAAGCCGGCCGTGGCCATTTCGGAGTGGACGACGGCGCCGGAACGGGATTATCTCGACGCGCAATGCCGCTACGCGGGATTCACCCATCGCCGCCGGATGGTGTTCGCGAGGACCGGCGTGCTCTTCATTCTGGATGAAGTGGATGGCCCGGAGGGGGAACATGTGATCGAGCAGTTCTGGCATCCGGGAGCGGCGTGCGTACAAATGGGGCCCGCGTGTTTCTCGATCGGCGCCCATGCGAGTCTGGTCCTGGACGGCGCCGCGCAGGCCTCGATCGAATCCGGCGGGGACTACGGATGGCTGTCGCCCGTCCTCTGCGAGAAGAGGCCGGCGCCGGTGATTCGGGCCCGCGCGCAGCGCCCATTACCCGCCCTCTTCGCCGCCGCGCTTCGGCTTACGCCGGCGCAACGCCGTCCCGTGCTCCGCACACTGCGCGAAGGCCCGGAGATCAAGCTTACGCTCGATGGCGACGAATCGGTGCAGACGCGATTTCGAGCCGGGGGTTCGCCGGTATTAATTTTCGGTTTTCAGCTCGAATAAAGGGCGTAGCTGCCGATGATAAAAGTGCGATCACAGAAACTTCGGATGAATAATCGCCATATTATCAACGTCATGCACATTTAAGGGTCCGGAATCGACAGCGCTGTTTGTAATGATGCAGCCAGGACCGACGATCTCGCCGGTCAAAACGATTTCAGGAGCAAATTCACGTGCGAAAACTTGTAATTACGGCTATCCTCTGGCTGGCCTGCCAACTCCACGCGCAGACTGCCATTGACTTAAGTAAGCAGTCGAGAAACGTCAACTTCTCGACTGCCCCCGCAACCATACCGTGGTCCGCCGGAACGGCGCTTCCGGGTACCTGCAGGTCCGGCCAGGCCTACTACCGGACCGATCTGGCGGCGGGCCAGAACGTATACATATGCGCAGCCGGCAACCAATGGGCTCCCGTAACCTCGGGATCGTCCCGCTTCACGACTGGCTCAGGGGACCCGGTGTCTAATTGCACGGCCGGGCAGGACATATACGCCGATACTGCAAACCAGAATATCTGGTTTTGTTCGGCGACGAATGTCTGGCTGGTGGTGCTTTCAACTTCGGACAGCGGCAGCTTCCTGCTGACTGGTCTGAATGGGGGCGCTCCGTCTACCCCGGGCCAGGGAACCACGTCTATGTTCTTTAATTCGGGGGCAAAACTGGCTCAGACAGTCGACGACGCGGGTCTTGTTGCGACCATGGTAAGACCTGCCGACTGCTCTTCCTCGAGCGAAGTAGTGGAAAAAATCAATGCCGATGGCACGGTTACATGCGTGGCCGGCGGATCGGGAGGGTCGGGAGGTCCGGTCACGGTGACACGTTACTTCCCCGCCGCGATGGGCACCCAGGGCGCGCCCATCGGTATCTGGCCCGCCGAGGCCGGCGCTGTAGGCTCTGGATGCTCGACGACCTATCCGGAATGCTGGATGCACTGGTATGAGGATGGATCGTATTACAACTGGGCCGGCTTCAGCGACGTTGTGCCCGCGAATTGGGTATCAGGCGCCGTCCGGTTCTCTATAAGATTCACCGGAAACGGCTCCACGAACCAATGGGGGGTTGCCTACGCCTGTCAGGGTAATAACGCGGCGGATCCCCCGGCTCTGTCGGCCATCAATAATCTTTCCGCGACAGCTACCATCGCGGGCAACTATTACGTAACGTCCGTTACCCTACCCATGACGGGCTGCAGCGCGGGGAACACCATTACCTATAAGGTTACCCGAGTGGACACCAACGGGTACATAAATCTTCTGGGGGCGGATCTGTCGTATGTCACGCCTTAAATACGTTTCGTTTCTGCTGGCTGCCACTGCCTGGGGACAGGCGGTGCCGGTCGCTCCCGCACCGCTCCAGGCAGTCGTCGATACCACCATGCCCGCCGTGACCGGAGCGATAATTCCGGTTCATTCCGGGGGCGATCTGCAGGGCGCATATAATTCGGCCCAATGTGGCGATGAACTGCAACTGGACGCAGGCGCGACCTGGACCGGCAATTTCATATTCAACAAGCAATGTTCGGCGCCGAATTGGCTCTTGATGGTATCGTCCGCGCTCACGTCCCTTCCGGAGGGGATTCGGGTTTCACCCGCCAATGCGGTTAGCATGGCGAAGATTCAGAGTGCGAATGGTCAGGCTCCCATCGTTACGACCAATGCGAACAATGTGCCGGCAACCTACAACTATTTCGCGGGCCTGGAAGTAACGGCGACGGCGAGCACTTCACTCGTCGTCGTGACCAATGCCCTGACCGAGGATTCCGCCAGTCAACTGGGCGACCACATCTTTTTTTCCCGCATGTACGTGCATGGATTGCCGTCGTCGGCGACGGTGCAGATGAACCAGGGCTTTATGCTGGCCGGTTCGTATCTGGCGGTGGTTGACAGCTACGTCGCCGCTATCTACAGCAGTTACGCGGATAGCCAGGCGATTCTCGGAGCCTATGGTCCGGGACCCTACAGGATTCACAACAACTATCTCGAAGGCGGAGCGGAGAATATTCTTTTCGGGGGTACCGGAGCCCCTCCGGGCTACACCTGTACGATTTCGTCGCCGACGGCTTCGAGCGCCACACTCTCCGGTTGCGTAAGCATCCAGACCGGAGCGCCCGCTTCGTTGCCGCCGGCCGGCACGCAGGCAATGTTTATTCATTCGGGCGTATCGCACCCGAGTTACTACACAACGATTAATACGGTTGTGCCGGGGACGGGCGCAGTTACATTCGACACACTTCCAGGACCACCCGATTCCGGGCCTGGCAAGATCAAATGGGGATTGTTGCCCCAGGATATCGAAATTACTCAGAACAGCATCGACAAGCCCGAGAACTGGAACCCTTCCGATCCATCGTACGACGGAATTCCGCGGGACGTGAAGGACCACTTCGAAATGAAATACGGCGTGCGCGTCCTGTTCCAGGGCAATTGGTGCTCGAATATGTGGCAGGGCGGCCAGGGAGGGTCGGTGAACCTGAACTCTACCGATCAGAATGGCGACTGCCCATGGTGCCACGCCGCGGATGTCGATATGGAGGAAAACATTTTTTCCAACCTCGGGCCGCAAGCATTCGAGATCATCGCCGCACAGACCTATGCATCGGTATCGGGAACCGTCAACACCAATGGGACCACGACCGTCGCGTTCGCGGGGGGCAACGGATTCAATACGGCTTTGGCCCGGGGGTCGAACATCAATATCGCGGGTGTGAATTACCCGATTGCATCGATTCCCTCCGGGAACACTTTGATAACTACCATCCCGGTACCGGCTGCGACGGGAGCGGCGTACTTCATTGCGGTGGGCCCGCCGGCCGCGATCGCGCGCGTTCTGATCGGGAATAATCTGTTCTGGCCGACGACAAACCCGACGATGGGTCTGAGCGGGTATATCGGAACCGATGCGACGGGTGTGGGCGTCCCTGGCGGCAACATCGACTCGCTGCAGATCGTGCACAATACCATGCCGTCGACATACAAGACCCTTACCCTGGCGGATGGAACCCCGTACAACTTTACCAATTTCGTGTTTCGGGACAATATCACGGACCGGGGCGATTACGGCATTGGATATTCGGCCGGCCCTCATGAAGGTACCGGATACATCGCCAGCGAAGTCTCCACCGGCGGTCTGTGGAGCGCGTCGAATAACGCGCTGGCAAATGTCTCGGCCGGTCTGGACCAGGCCGCTTCCAATGCCCAGCTCCAGGCGGCCTATGGCGCCATGCTCGTCGGACCCGTGGTGACAGGGGATGCCGGCATCGGCTATTCCAATCTGCCGGGCGTCAACACCGACTACCACGGGTACCAACTGTCGCCCACGTCCGTGTTCCACGATGCAGCCAGCGATGGTACCGACGTGGGAGTCGATTTCGTCGCGCTCGACGCCGCCCTGGGCACATCCGCCTGCACGTATCGGGTTTCGCTTTCCAGCGCTTCATTTTCCACGACGGGAGGCACGGGGACCGTAGGTATTACCACGCAACCGGCATGTCCCTGGATCGTCGTCGCCACGGCGTCCTGGATCACGATCGCTTCCGGAGCGGAGGGGTCGGGCAGTGGTTCCGTTCCGTTCACGGTGGCCGCTAATCCCGGAGCGGTGCGCACGGGCGGTCTGGTGACCGCCGGATCCACGCTGTCTCTTACGCAAAGGGCCCGGCGGACGGCGATACGAGGCGAAGCAGACATCTCGGGGAGCGCCGCCGTGCAATAAGAAAGGCCTGCGGAGCGGCACGCTTCTGAGCGCGGATGGCCGGAACCATTGATACAATGTGCTGAAGGAATTGTGCCAAGGCTTACGAACCGGCTTCCGCCCGCTCTGGCGACAATGTTTGTAATTGTTTGCGTGGACGGCGCCGCCGTAACAAATCCGGCGCTGCCCGAGCGATACGTGGATTCGAGCGCTCCTGTCGTAACGGGGAGAAGTATCGCCGTACACGCGGGCGCCGATCTGCAGGCGATTTGCAACTCCGCCGGTTGTGGAAGCCATATTGTACTCGACCCCGTGGCGAGCCTCAGGCTCCGCATGAGAATTTCACCGGTACCTGACGCGCAATGACGGAAGAAACCCTTTCAGCGTACGAAACAGATACAGGAATCCCTCGCGACGGGGCGGCTGTCGTTGTATCCGCGTCATTCGCCGCCGATCCCATTCGGCAGCCACTTGAGTTCTGGCTATCCACGCTTGCCATGAACGACTCGGTTCGAATAGCGCCATACAACCAGGTGATTCAGGAGTTATTGTCGCCGGGGAGCATGTTTGCCGCGAATCGCGGCGGAATTAATGCAATACTGCTGCGCTGGGAGGATTTCGGAGAAGCAGCCCAGCTCGACAGAAATGCGGAAGAACTGCAACGGACGATTCTGGCCGCCGCTCCTCGTTTCACCTCCCCGATCGTCGTGGCTGTCTGTCCCCCTTCACCACGTTTTGCACGGCGGCACGCGGAACAAGTCGAGCGGCTGGATTTATCGTTTGAACTGAGCCTTTCCGGATCGAGCGCAAACTTTATCTCATGGAAGCAGATTCTGCGCTGGTATCCAGTGGCAAACTATTCCGATGCGGTGGCCGATCGCCTGGGCCATGTTCCTTACACGACGGAGTTCTTTGCGGCGCTGGCGGCGTCCCTGGTACGGCGGACCGATGCGCTGCGCCGGGCGCCGTTTAAGGTGATCGCGCTGGACTGCGACAACACTCTCTGGCGTGGAGTCGTCGGTGAAGACGGTCCGGATGGAGTCGCGATCACCCCCGCATTTAGAGCGCTGCAGGAATTCATGGTCCGCCAGCACGACGCCGGCATGTTAATTGCAATTTGCAGCAAGAACAACGAGGCCGACGTCGAGGAGCTGTTCCGAGTGCGCAGCGATATGGTTCTGCAGCGTTCGCATATCGCGACATGGCGGGTGAACTGGGACCCGAAGTCCGAGAATATCCGTGCGCTCGCCGCCGAACTGGACCTTGGTATGGACAGCTTCATCTTCATCGACGATAGTGCGGTCGAGTGCGCGGAAGTAGCCGCCCATTGCCCCGAGGTACTGACCCTCCAGCTACCGCAGGATGAAGATAAAATCCCCGGATTCCTGGACAACATCTGGGCTTTCGATCACTGGGGAGTCACCGCCGAGGACAGGAACAGGACTCAGGTGTATGTGCAGAAACTCGGGCGCGAGCGGTTGGAGCGCGAGGCCGCGGATATTTCCGACTTCATCAGAAGTCTTGAGTTGCGCGTGGATATTCAGCCGGTTCGGCGGGAAACGCTGGCGCGGGTTTCGCAGTTAACGCAACGCACCAACCAGTTCAACTGCACGACCATCCGGCGCAGCGAAACCGCGATTCAACAGATGCTCGGGGAGCGATATGAATGCCTTACGGTGAGTGCGCGCGATCGTTTTGGGGACTACGGTCTGGTTGGGGCAACGATCTTCGGCAGTTCGGGAGGGAGGCTGAAGGTGGATACTTTCCTGCTGAGCTGCCGCGCGCTGGGACGGGGCGTCGAGCACCGCGTTATGAGCCGGCTGGGGGAAATCGCGCTGGAGCGTGGCGATTCCCATGTGGAAGTGCCTCTGGTACCGACGGCGAAGAATGCGCCGGCCCGCGGATTTCTTGAAAGCATCGGGGACGGATACGCCCGCCAAACGGAGAGTGGAGTAGTTTTCGAATTTCCGGCCCATTACATCTCCAAAACCTCTTATCAGCCCGGAGGCGTTGTTTCGATTCCGAAAGAGGACAAACCGAGCAAGCCGGCCGTCCAGACAATCGCGCCGGTGCGGGATTACGTTCGGATTGGCGCCATACGGCCAGGAGACGAAGACCGCCGCATCCGTGAACAACAGGCCGCCGCCGCAGGTGTTTATTCAGGAGGCGAAAACCAGCCGGGAGGCGAGCTGGAACAAAGGATCGCGGCGATCTGGGCGGAAGCGCTGGGACTCGAAGCAATCGGCCGGAACGACAATTTTTTCGCTTTGGGCGGTACCTCTCTGCTTTCCGTCCAGGTTCTAAGTCGCATTACACGCGAGTTCGCCAATGACAATCTGACCCTCAGCGCCATGCTTGAGGCGCCGACTGTAGCCGAGTTTGGCAATCTGCTGCTGCGTGGCGGGACCCGTGAGTACCGTTCCCTCGTGTGCATGCGGACCGGGGACGCCCGTCCGCCGTTCTATTGCGTCCATGGCGGAGGGGGGAATGTGCTGAGCATGAGGGATCTGGCAATGGCGATGCCGGAAGACCTGCCCTTTTTCTGCCTGCAGGCGCGTGGCCTTGACGGGTCCGAACCATTCCGAACCGTGGAGGAGACAGCCCGTTATTACGTCACGGAGATTCGGCAGATGCAGCCCAGGGGGCCTTACTTCATTGGAGGCGCATGCTACGGAGGGCTTGTGGCGTTTGAAATGGCGCGGGAATTTGCGCGGCGCGGAGAGTCCGTTTCGGTGGTGTTGATCGACACTTACAACCATGCCTATGGAAAACTTCTTGCTCTCCACCGGTTGCTTTATTTCAACCTGCGCTTCGTCTTACAACGCATCTGGTATCACCTCCGGCGCTTCCGCGAGCTGGATCGCGAACAGCGGGCCGGGTTCGTGTCGGCACGCGTTCGAAGCATGACGAAGCATGTGGCCGGCATGGTGGCATTGCTGACGGGCCGTTCGAAGACACAGGTCGTAGGCGATCCTCCGGCAGGGGTGCCTCGCGGCGATTCGGACGCCGCCAGCTTTGAACGCGCGGCATATCGCGTGGCTGAAGCGAATCTGGCCGCGCAAAGGATCTACGTGCCGGAGCCATTCGACGGAAGCATCATGCTGTTCCGGGCGCGCAAGAGGTTTGTCGAGCCGTATCGGGATAGTCTTCTCGGGTGGGGACCGCTTGTAAAGCGGGGAGTGAGAGTATATGAAGTCCCCGGCGATCATAATGAGATTACAGCCGAGCCGCATGTACGGCTGCTGGCGCAAGAATTAGACAAATATTTGCTTGGGAGATGACGCCGTTCAGCGTCCGGGGCGCGTCGATGGTGTCTTCGAAGCACCGGGCGGCTTCACGGGCTTTGAGTCCGTGGCAAGTGCGTGCGTGTCGCCGCGGCACGCCGCAGGACAGACAACAGGTTCTCGGCGGAACGCGACCAGGAGAACTCCCTGCCGATCGTCTCCCTGAGCTGTTCCACCCGCGCCTCGGTGGCAACGGGGTCGCGCAGTGCGCTCACGATCGAATCGGCCAGGTCCTCCGGCGTCGATGCAACTGAGAGTAAGGACCTCAATTCCGGACTAAGGAACTCTACGCCGACCGGCGTTGCCACAACATAGGTTCCGCTTGAGATCGCCTCTACAACCTTATTCTTGAATCCGCCGCCGGACACCATCGGCGCAACGTAGAGGCGACTCGCGGCGATAAGCCCCGGCAGATCCTCCACGAAGCCGGCAATCTTTATCGTGGCGTTCTCGCGGGATTTCAGCTCAGCCACCGGATTCGCGCCGGCAATCACCAGAGTGGCGCCGGGCACTCGTTCCAGAACCAGCGGGAAAATACGATCGATCAACCATATGGCAGACTGGTAATTCGGAGGGAAGTCCATGTTTCCGGAGAAAATGATCTGGTCCGGAACTTTTTCCGACGCCGCGCCAGGCTTCGGTCCTGTAACTCCGTTCAAGACAACAATATTTTTTTGAGGGGAACCGTTGATCCTGTTCAGAACCTCCCTGTCCACGGGCGAAACGACCACACTCAGAGCGGCCGATCTGCTGTAATAGCGCTCAATCAGCGCTTCTCCCGACATTCGCCGGATCGAATAAAGAGCCTTCCTCCACTCTCGTCCGGTGAATGAGTGCTTCGCCTGCCGGAAGAAGTACAGGCTTTGCGAATCGCAGAAATCAATTACGCAGGTCGCGTCGCCCGCAAGAGTTCTCGAAAGAAAGTAGAACTTTCGACTGGAGAGTACAAACAAGTCGCTCTTATGCTCCTGGAGTATGGCGCGGAATTTTCCGGTCGTCTCCGCCAAAGGCGTTCGGAGCAGATAGTTCCGCAACGCGGGATGAACCAGCAGTTTTCCCGCGCGCAATTGCCACCGGGAAGGTTCGGGTGTCCCGATGCTCGCAAAACTTGTTATTACGCCGGCGTTCTGTAATTCCCGCAACCACTCAGCCGTAGCAGCGGAGTGCGCAGGATCGACGGAATAAACAGTATGTACTCTATGCCCTCTTGCCATTAGTTCCCGCGAGTAATTTAAGAAACGCAGGGTTCCCCCGTTATGATGGCGGGAGGGATAATCAAATTCGATCAACCAGGTCACTGTCAGACACGGCTCATTATCGGCCACGGGCTTACCTCTCTAAGAATAACAACGGGCCAGACAACCTTTAATGACTGTGGGCGGCGCTGCATCTGAGCGGGTCATGGGAGATGGGCGTTCGGAGCGGGCGACCAGCGCGCCACCAGCCATCAAAGGGTGAACCCCGATGTTTGGTACAATGCGTGGGAGGTAATCGTGCCCAGGATTACGAACCGGCCCCAGCGCGCCTTGGCGATTGCGCTTGCAATTGTTTGTGCGAGCGGAGCCGCGGCAACAAATCCGGCGTTGCCAGCGCGATACGTGGATTCCAGCGCTCCTCTCGTAACAGGGAAAAGTATCCCCGTACATGCGGGTAACGATCTTCAGGCGATTTACAACTCCGCCAGTTGCGGAAGCGATATCGTGCTCGACGCCGGGGCGACCTTCACGGGCAATTTTGTCTTCAACAAACGGTGTACCGCGCCCGATTGGCTGGTGGTGAGAACTTCGAATCTTGGGAAATTGCCGGAAGGAAGACGCGTGTCTCCGGGCGATGCGGCCAATATGGCTACCATACGCTCCGTCAACGGCGGCCCGCCGATTACTACAACCAACGCGGGTAACGTCGCGGGTTCGTACCACTATTTCGCCGGATTGGAAGTGACATCCACGGCAAGTCAGGGCGCTCTTGTGAACGTGACGAATGGCCTGAGCGAGACTTCCGCGGGGCAGCTGGCGAGTCACATTATCTTCTCCCGCATGTATGTGCATGGCCTGCCGTCGAGTCGTACCGTCCAGATGACGCGCGGATTCCTGTTGACGGGATCGTATGTGGCGTTGGTGGACAACTACATTTCTTCGATCTACAGTTGCTGCGCGGACTCGCAGGCGATTCTTGGCGCTTTAGGGCCGGGACCTTACAGAATTCACAATAATTACGTCGAAGCGGCAGGCGAGAATATCATGTTCGGGGGTACTGGCGCGCCCCCTGGCTTCTCCTGTAATGTGGCTTCGGGGCCAACCGCCGCGATGGCGATACTGTCTTCCTGCGTCGACTCAACCGGTGCGCCGGCCGCCTTTCCCGCGGCAGGGACCCAGGTGATGTTTATGCACTCCGGGTTATCCAATCCCGCATACTGGACCACGATCCGCTCAATCGGCGGTGGCGCAGCGGCTTACGACGCCCTGCCCGGACCTCCCGATGCGGGAAACTTCCGCGTGAAATGGGGTATGATTCCCGCGGACATTGAAATCACGCAGAATACGTTCTTCAAGTCGCCCGCGTGGAATCCCGCGAATCCGGCCTTCGACGGCGTCCCGCGCCAGGTAAAGAATTTCCTTGAGCTGAAATACGGGGTTCGCGTGCTTTTCAACGGGAACCGTGCGGAGAATATGTGGAGCGGAGCGCAGTCGGCGGCTTTCAATCTGAATTCCACCGACCAGAACGGCGATTGCCCGTGGTGCAGAACCACGGACGTAACTTTGACCAACAACGTCTTTACGAATCTCGGGCCGGGAGCGTTTGCGATCATTCCCGCTCAAACCTACGCCGGCGGAGCGGGTCCACCCGCGCCGATGGCCCGGGTGCTGATCGACAATAACCTGTTCGACCTGACCGCCGGTCCGACAATTCTCATGGCCGGCTTTATAGGAACCGGCGCACACGGCGGCGGAGTGGACTCACTGAAAATCACGCACAACACGCTGCGTTCCACTTGGAAGCTTATGGGGCTCAGCGACGGTACTCCATTCGATTATACGAATTTCGTGTTTCGGGATAACATCATCGAGCGGGGCGCCTACGGTATCGGATATTCGGCAGGCCCCAACGAGGGCATTGGCTTTGTGCGCACGATGATCTCGCCCGGAGGACGGTGGGAAGCGGATCACAACGCTCTGGCCAACGTCTCGGCGGGCACCGACCAGGCGAATTCCAACGAGCAATTGCGGGCTGCGTATGGCTTCATGCTCACCGGACCGGTGGCTACGGGGGACGCGGGGATCGGATTTGCGGCGACTGGAACTGCAGCCAGCGGCTACCACGCCTTTCGATTGTCGCCTTCATCGCCGTTTCACAATGCGGCCAGCGACGGAAAAGACGTTGGAGTCGATATGTCCCTGCTCGACAGCGCTCTCTCCGGAAATAACTGCGTAATGCTGATGACGCCCGCAGTACAGGACCTGCCGGCGACGGGAGGCTCCAGCAGGTTCACCATCAAAACCTTGCCGGGTTGTGAGTGGACCGCGAAGAGTCGGGACGAATGGGTCACGATTACCTCGGATGCATCGGGCAAAGCTGAGGGTATTGTCTCCTACACTGTCGCCGCGAATGGCGCGAAACAGCCGCGAGCCAGCTCACTTGCGATAAATGGCTACCGTTTCGTGATTTACCAGGCTTCGCAAAAGGGCTCTCCAAGACATTGAATGAAGTGAAGCTGGGCTATCTGGTAAGTCAGTATCCGGCGATAAATCATACTTTCATACTCAGGGAGATACAAGCGCTTCGAAAGCGGGGATTCGACATCTCGGTGATATCCATCCGTCCGGCGGACCGGGCGCCCGCGCAACTGGGGCTGGAAGAGCGGGAGGAAGAGGTTCTTACCAGATCCGTGAAGGCGGCCTCGCCTTTCGACGTTGCTGCGGCCCACCTGGCGGTTCTCCGCGCCCGGCCCGTCGCTTATGTTCGCGGCATCGCGGCGAGTCTGCGGCTGGGTGGATGGCGCCCTCAAACAACGCTCGCGCATCTGTTTTACTTCGCCGAGGCGGTGGTGGCCGGTCATTGGATGCTGCTCAAAGGTGTCCGGCATTTTCACGTTCACTTCTCTTCAACCGTGGGACTCCTGATGACCACGGTCTTTCCTTTGACGATGTCGATAACATTTCATGGGCCCGACGAATTCTCCGACCTGGCGGGCTTTCATGTCGCCGAAAAAGTCTCGGCATCGTCCTTCGCCTGCGCTATCAGTTGCTATGCCCGAAGTCAGCTCATGCGGGTGTGCGGCTTTCCGCAATGGTCGAAGATCGAGGTCGCGAAATTAGGCGTCGATCCCTCGGTCTTCGCACCGAGGCCGTTCCGGGAGACGCCGGATCCGTTCGAAATTGTCTGCGTGGCGCGTCTGGCGCCGGTAAAGGCTCAGCACATTCTCCTCGACGCGATCGCTTGTCTTGTCCACGAAGGCCGCCGCCTGAAACTGCACCTTGTCGGCGACGGCGACGAGCGCGCCCGCCTCGAAGCGCATGTGGCCCGCCAGGCTTTGGGGGATCATGTGGTGTTTCACGGCTGGCTCAATCAGGATCGCGTGCTGGATCTAAATGGGAAGGCGGATATATGCGCGCTCCCCAGTTTTGCCGAAGGCGTCCCTGTCGTATTGATGGAGGCGATGGCGATGGAGATCCCCTGCGTCGCGACTTTCATCGCGGGCGTGCCTGAATTGATCGAGGACCGCGTCAGCGGACTGCTCGTGCCGGCATCCGATACGCAGCGCCTGGCAAGCGCCATCGCCCTGCTGATGGACGACCCCGGATTGCGGCGGCGGATCGGCGCGGCCGGCCGTGAGAAGGTGCTGCGGGAATTCGATCTTACTAAGAATACCGACCTCCTGGCGGAGATCTTCCGCCGGCGAATCAGCTCTGTCGGGGCAGCGCCGCAAATGGGAAGTTGAAGTATTCCGCGAGGAAGCGCCCCAGGGAAGAAGCGACTACCCCTGGACTGTGGAGCGTATCGTAAGTCGCCCTTGCGTGGCGCGCCAGTTCGGGCAGACAGCCCGGGTTGTCGAGAATGAATTCAAGCTTCCGGGCAAACGACTCCGGGCTGTCGGCCAACAGAATGTTCTCCCCATCCCGTAGTCCGGCGATGCCATCCGCGGCCACGCTGGTGCTCAGCACCGGTAAACCATAAGCGAAAGATTCGACGATCCGGGTGCGCAATCCCGTCGCTTCCGTCGATGCAACCAACTGGAGGTCGCTTGTGGCATACAGTTCTTTGAGGTCCGGCACTCTACCCAAAATGCGCACCTGTCTGAAGCGAGAGCACATCTCGAGAACCCGCTCGCATCTGGGGTTTGATGGGTGGATATGCCCGGCGATACGAATCGAAATTTTCTCGAGGATTTCCGGCCGAAGGCTCGGCAAGACCCCGTTCATGAGGAATTCAATCGAGCGATATGTGGGCAAATGGGACAGGCTGCCCACATGCAGCAACGTCAGGTTTCCGCCGTTCAGCCAGTTGGCGCGGTCGGCGGCCGGCGCGTCCGGTATACTCATCGGGAGGTATTCGGCGTTAGCGCAATGCCATTCCGATCGAATCGTTTCACAATCCTTCCGACTGATGCACAAAATAAGCCGGCTTCGCCTGGCCAGCATACGCTCAAAATTGCCCAGGAATCGCACCTGGCGCCGCTCCGGCGCCGACTCAGCCCGGGGATGTCGTGACAACTCCAGATTGCTTTGATGCCGGGAAGAAACGGGAGCACATTGGCGAAGTCCTCGTGCTCAAATTGATGGAGAGAACCGGGAAACCGGCGCTCACGAAGAACGGCCTCCCGCAGGATCGTTGCGTGCCTGGGGAAATAGTAAGCGCAAGCCGCGGCTGTTGGGCGTCCGAGGCGGTACCCGAGCCGGCCGATCGGATCCCGCCCTGCCGGAGCTGCCGAGATGCGAGTCCAGGCTACGGGAAGATGCGGTTCCGAAGTGTCCGACTCGCCTTCGGTCAGGATTTGTACGACCTCGACATCGAACCCCAGTTCCATGTACGCCCGGCAATTAGAGTAAAAGCGCAGCGAGGGTCCGGCGCCTGTCCGTTGCGGCAGGCCGAACATATAAAGGAACACGCGCGGCCTGGCAGTCACGTTCGCTTAACCAGGCGGCAGCGCACAATGGCCGTCGCAAATTCGCGCGTCAGCCGGTTGTGCAAGCGTCGGAGCTTCCTG
>JBEKAQ010000074.1:0-23765 GCA_050015835.1 Bryobacteraceae bacterium
CGCAGGGCGCGCTTGGCATCGCGCGTCAATCGAAGATCGAGCTTTTCGCTGCGTATGGTCTGTGCAGGCATGGTCTTCCTTTGTCTATCCCGAGGGTAGCGATCCTGCCCGACAATGTCAAGACAGTGGGCCTGCCCGCTGCTGCCGGGGTGCGGAGCGCTTCGCGGTGTGGAACTCGGTGAGGAGTGTGGTTTCGACGCGCTCGATTTTGGCGTTCGTCGCGGCGAGTTGCTCGATGATCCAGATCTTGTCGTCGTCGCTGATGCTCGTGTGTTTCCATGTTATTCGGCTGGCGCGCGGTGATATGCTTTTCGCAATCACGTATGAAACGATTTGCGCTCTTTGCCTTTGCGGGGTTAGCCCTGCTTCCTGTTTTTGCGCAGCAACCGGGACGCGCGGGGAGGGGAGCGCCTCCTCCTCCCGTGCAGCCGAAGCCCGAAGAGTTGGCGCAGATTAAATCCAGGAGCGAACGGATCGAGGCGCTGGTCGCCGCGCTCAAGGCGAAGCGCGCCGATTCCGCTTTGATCGGCGATGTGGAGGTCTACGCCAAGGCTGGGCGGTTTCTGCTCGAATTCCCCGAATTCATGAATACGCAGAATGCCATCGATCATGCCATGGTGGTGCTCGATCAGGGCATCGAACGCGGTACGCAATTGCAGAACGGGCAAGCGCCGTGGACCGAGGGCAAGAGCCAGATTCACGCGTATTATTCCACGCTCGACGGATCGCTACAGCCTTATCATGTTTCGCTGCCGGCGAATTACGATCCCTCGAAGCCCGCGCGACTGTACGTCTGGCTGCACGGGCGCCAGAACAATACCACCGAAGCGGAATTCATTTACAGCTTCCGGACCGTGCGGCCGCCGGGTAACGCGCCGGTCGCCGATGTGGGCCAGATCCAGGTGGATCTCTTTGGCCGGATCAATGGCGAGGGCTGGCATTTCGGCGGGGAAGACGACGTATTCGAGGGCATCGCGGCGATGAAGAAGCGTTTCAATATCGACGAGAAACGCATCGTCCTGCGCGGATTTTCCCAGGGCGGGGAAGGCGGGTGGCATATTGCACTGCACCATCCGGATGTCTTCGTGGCCGCCGAAATCGGTGCGGGCACGTGGTCGCGGCGGGCGGAACAGCCCGATCTTACTCCCTGGCAGCGGCCCACTCTCGAGATCTGGGAAGACATGGAAAAATATGCGCTGAATATTTTCAATCTGCCGCTGGCCGGCCATGACGGCGACTCGGACACGCAGATCAATGCCGTCAACGCGCCGCGGCTGCCTCCGGGAGTTACGCCGGCGCCGCACCGCGGACAGCTCGAATCGTCCCTGCGCACGCGGGCGCAACTCGAACGGGAGGGTTTTCCGTGCAAAGGCGAGCCGGATTTTCTGAAGTGCGAAGGGGCTCCCGGGCTGTTCCTGATTTCGCAGAATACGGGGCACGGCACCAGTCCGCTGGTGCGGCAGCGGCTCGACGCGTTCCTTAAAGAATGGGGCGACAAAGGGCAGGTTTCGCCGGACCATCTGCGGTTCGTGACTTACACGACGAGATATAACCGCGATTACTGGGCTTCGGTCGACGGCATGGGCAGGTTATACGAGCGGGCGGATCTGAATGCGCAGCGCATGGACGGAGGCGCGTATGAGATCAAGACCGCCAATGTAACGCGGCTTGCGCTGCGCGAAACGGAACATGCGAAGACGATCAAAATCGATGGGCAGGAGTTGAAGGTGAAAGCCGCGCCCGAGATTACTTTGCAGAAAACCGGGGCCGCATGGAGAGTCGATAAGAATGGGCCGGCGGCCGGGTTGCATAAGACGCACGCGCTGCAGGGGCCGATCGACGATGCTTTCCTCGATCCGTTTCTTCTCGTGCGACCCACCGGCACGCCGTGGAACGATGCGGTGAATCGACAGGCGCTCCGTTCCCTGGCGCGCTTCGACAAGATGTGGGCGAAGTGGTTCCGCGGGCATCCGTTCGTGAAAGACGACAAGGATGTGACGGAAGCCGATTTTGCCAGGTACAACGTGGTGCTGTTCGGCGATCCAGGCAGCAATAAATGGATCGCGCGAATCAATGGGAAACTGCCGGTGAAGTGGACGAGGGAGACCGTGATGCTCGGTGCGCAGAGCTTTCCGGCGAAGGAAAACTTCCCCGCAATGATATACCCGAATCCGCTGCACCCCTCGAAGTACGTGGTGCTGAACACCGGATTGACGATTTCCGATGCGGATTACAACGGCGATTACGGCATGCCGCAGTGGGGCGATTACGCCATCGTGAAAGTGAAAGAGGGAGCGGACGTTCCCGACCTGGATGTGGCCGGATTGTTCGACGAGAACTGGCAGCCGACGCGCTGAACGGTCGTTGCGCCTGTTCAGGCCATGGCGGCGGCGACCGATGCCGGAGCGAGGTCCACCGCCCAGACGCCTTCGAAATCGACGAAGTAGCCCTGGATGTCGATTCCGGGCAGGACCGTGCGCAGATATGCGGCGGCGCGGCGCAATTCCTCCTCGTGGTGCAGGGATTCGGCGCGTTCATCGCCGCCGAAGCCACCCGCCAGGCCTCCATAGGCGCCGCAATCGGAGTGCAGCACCAATATGACCAGCGTGGTTCCGTGAAGGCGAATGGATTTCCGAACCTGCTCCAGCACGAATTCGCGGTCGGCCTCGTGCTCGGGCGATGCCAGGCTCCTGGCGCCCGCGGCAATCTTGATGGGATCGGAATTCACCACTCCCAGCCGCTTGAGATATTTGGTGAGGCCCAGCTGGAAACGGTTATCGAAACACCAGATGACAGCCGCATCGCAGTGATATTTCTCGCGGGGAGCGGTGAAATGGAAAACTTTTTTCATCAGGGATATTATGGCGCGATGGCGCGGCGCACATTACGCTACGCTGTCTTTGATTGACAGATCTGGCGGAGCGGCGCAGATGAGACTCACGAGAAATCGGATATTCGGGGCTATCGGAGTTGTTTGGGGCAGCGGGATAGCAGTATCGGGGCTGTTCCGCGTTTTTTCAGATAATGCCGCTTACGCCGCAGGTCGGATGGCGGGATTACTCCTGGGCCTGGCAATGTTCGGGGTTGGGCTCTACTACGCAATCAAGGGTTGATGAACACGCGATCGGCGATCCTCTCTCAGAGAACTACCTACGGTTTGAGATACCTCTGAAACCAGTCGAGCGCGAGCTCCGCGACGAGGTCGAGCGCGCCCGGCTCCTCAAACAGGTGGGTTGCTCCGGGGACGATTTCGAGGCGATGCGCGGTGGTGCGCGGCAACATCGCGAACGCCTCGCGGTTCAGGCGCAGGACCACCGGATCGTCGCCTCCCCGATGAACAGACAGGGCGCGACGATTTGGCCGAGAACGGGACCGGCGAGATGCGGCCTTCCTCCGCGGGACACCACGGCGCGCACCACGTCGGGACATGCGGCGGCGGCGCCGAGGGCCGCGGCTGCGCCAGTGCTGGCCCCGAAATAGCCGAGGGCGAGACTTTGCAGATCCGGCTGCCGCCCCACCCATGCGGTGATGGCGGTGAGACGCCGGATGAGCAGGCCGATGTCGAAACGCAGCTACGCGGTGCGGAGGTCGAGCGCCTCTTCCTCCTCGGTGAGAAGGTCGTTCAACAGGGTCGCGACAGCGCCTTGATTGAGCACGCCCGCGACGCGGCGGTTTCTGGAACTCCGGCGGCTGCTGCCGCTGCCGTGGGCAAAGACGACGAGGCCCATCGCGCGATGGGGAAGCGCAAGGTCGGCGGCGAGTTCGACCGGGCCCGCGGCTACGGTGATTTCGGCGTGATCGATCTGGCGTGTGTAAAGCACCTATTCTCCCGTGGGATAAGTCTCGGCGGGCTCGCCAGGCCCCCACTCCGAGGTAACTTCGAGGGGTTCCACGGCGCGGGTCTCATCGCAATGGATCAGCGCATCGAACTGGTCCGAAAGGCGCGCATGGAAATAGTGGCTCATGCGCTCGGTTTCGGGTTTGTAGACCACGCCGATGGCGCGCTCGAGCAGGGGCTCGCGCAACGCTCCGGAGAGAGCGGCGCCGCGCGGCAGAGTCAGGAAAAACGACGGCATGGCCATTTCGAGCCCGGCCGCGTGGAACAAAGACTCATAGCTGCCGTCGAGGGCGGGGCGGACGCGTTTGCGCTCGGCGGGCGCTCCCCAATCCGAGGCGGCCGTCACGGTGCCTCTATAAGTTGAAAATCCAACGGCTGCCGACTGCCCTGGAAAGTTCCGGCGCACCAGTTCCCCCAGATTGAGCTCGCCCTTCCAGCCCATCTCGGTGGCCCGGGCATCGCCTAAATGCGAATTATGTGCCCAGACGACCACTTTAGCGCGTTGGCCGCCGATCGACAGGTGCGCGATCAGACCCTTCAGCGTTCTTGCCATGTGCGTGTCGCGCAAATTCCAGGAAGATACGTGGCCGCGGAACATGGTGCGGTAGTACTGTTCGGCGTCCTTCACGAGCAAAGCGTTTTGCTCGGCATAGAAGAAGTCGTCGGCGGCGATACGTCCGTCGCGGCGGGCGTATTGGGCGGCCCGGCGCTGTAGATCGAGTAGCTGAACGACCACTTCCTCCTCGCAGGAATGGCTTAGTCCCAGGCCGGCCGCGTAGCCGTAGGACTGCGGATCTTCGCCAAAATTTTCAAAGCAGGCATAGCGATGGCGTGCCCGGCGTGCGCCTTCCGGATCGACCTTGTCGAGATAGCAGAGGACCGCTTCGATGGAAGTGTGCAGGCTGTAGAGGTCGAGTCCATAGAAGCCTGTCTTGCCGATGCCGTCAGAGAGCGAGTCGTTATGTTCGCGCAGCCATCCGATGAAATCGAGGACCACGGCGTTGCGCCACATCCAGGCGGGGAAGCGGCGGAATCCGGACAATGCATCCGCGCTGTCGGCATCCGCGCTCTGGCCCTGGACGTAGCGATTGACGCGATATGCATCGGGCCAGTCCGCCTCGACGGCAACGGCGGTAAAGCCTTTCTCGAGAATCAGCCGTTTGGTGATGCGGACGCGCTCGCGGTAGAACTCATGGGTGCCATGGGACGCTTCGCCCAGCAGAACGAAGCGCGCATCGCCGATGAACTCGATCAGAGGGTCGTAATCGGCGGCGGAGTGGGTCAGCGGATGGGCGGCGTCCCGAATGAGGCTGGACGCTATCTCAAGAGCGGCTACAGGCATACTGCGCTACTTGCCGCTCGACCCGCCGTCCGGCAGTTTCGCAGCCGCCGCGGGTGAAGTGGTGGGGTTTAACGAGTACGGCTCAACCACGCCGGATTGCTTGATACAACCGCTGAGCAACAGCAAGAATCCGCAAAGGAAAAGTGTTGCGATCGGTCTGGGCATATCGTTCTCCGAGAAATCTTCATCTGATGAGTAGCATGCAAGGGTCCAGGCAATGGATTTTGTTGAACGCACAATGATTTCGGATTGGCGACATGTCAACGAGGTGCACCGGGGTTGCGCGATTTCACTCAATCGGCGCGCATTGATGCGTATGACCTGAGGATCAGGGCTGATCCATTTCGACCACCGCCGTGAGCACAACCGGCTTCAGCGAAGCGGCCGGGGGGAACAGGGCCCAAAAGACTTCGCCGGTCAGTTCGTCGAGGTCTCCATTCGAGGAAATCACTTTGCCGGGCGACTTCACGATGAACATGAGCGGGGTAAGCCCCGCGCCTCCTTTGTTCGACGGCGTTGTCGCGGATGCGTCGGGAGTTTTTGGTTTGGCCTGGGCGAGCGCGGTGTCGATCATCTTCAGGGTTACGTCGCGGCGCTGGGCCGGAGTCATGCGGCCGCCGAACTGTTCTTCGAGAGCCTTCATCATGAGTGCGCCGATGCGCTGGCTGGCGCGTTTCGCGGCCAGATCGGGGTGGAGCAGGCCGATGGCGAGCAAAGGATCGCCGGGGCCGAATATCATCGGCATGAGGAGGTCCGCCATTTTTTCCATCATGCCGCGCGCGTTCTCGTCGGTGGCGAGAGCCGGGGGTAGAAGCGCCTTCAATTGGACGAGATCCTCGGGCTTCGGACTCACGCCTCCGGGCGGCGGACCGGTCCAGCGCAGCGTCTCGCGATACTCGGAGCGGCGCGGCGTGAGGCGGGTGACGGAAACCTCATTGACCAGCGTGGCAGTGCCCGCGTCGCCTTTGACGGAGAGATCCCCTTTGAGCGACATGCCGGCGGCGAGGGTTCTTTCAAACGTGATGGTCTGGTCGGTGTCCTGCTGTTTGGAAACACGCGATTTCCAGCCGTCGCCCGTGGGAAGGATGAAGGAGTCTTCTATGGAGCCGCCCATCTGGCCCTCCTTCTTTTCCTGTCCGGCCAGCGCGACGGTGCGGGTCCAGGCGCCGCCCGGATGAATCTCGGTAGTGACGTGAGCGCGCGCGCAGCCGGTGAGCAGCGCGAGGGAGAAGAGAAAACCCGATACGAGAAGGGAGCGCATGTGGTGATAATAGCGGAATCGGGGAGCCAACATGAACGAACGCATCGCACAACTCCGCACAGTCAGTAATCGGCTGGTCTGGTCGCTCGTGGTGCTGCTGGCGGTGGGTATTCCGGGAACCTTCTTTGCCGAATTGAGCGGCAAATCCGTGGTCACGCCGGTAGCGGTATTGTTCGTTGGGTTTGTGGGAGGGTTCGTCGGACTACAGCGCCGGCTCAAGACTCTGCCGGCCGAGGACCTGACGCTGCTGGCGAATTCGTGGGTTGCTATTGCCCTGTCCCCGATCGCGGGAGCCATCCTCGCCGAGCTGGTTTACCTGCTGTTCATTTCCGGGCTGCTGGCCGGCGATATGTTCCCCAAGTTCGTGCGGGATCAGGGGAGCGAAACGGTGCCGGGATTAAAGGCGATTTTTGACGTTCACTGCCCAACTGCGCAGGACTACGCCAAAGTCCTGTTCTGGAGCTTCGTCGCCGGATTTTCCGAGAAGTTTGCCACGAATATCATCAGCCAGTTCGAATCGCGCAAAGCCGGGCCGGAGAAGGCCGAAGGGTGAGGAGTACCCATTTACCAACGTAGTTGTTGCCCCGTCCCCGCCGTAACAGTATATTTAAATCAGGAGTCTCAAGGCGGATGCTGTTGTCGGGCAGGGAGTTAAGTCCGAGAGAACGCGAAATTCTGCACCTGATCGTGCGCGCCTATATCGATACGGGCGATCCGGTAGGCTCGCGCACGCTCTCTCGTATGCGCCATCTCTCGCTCAGCCCGGCCACCATCCGGAACGTGATGGCGGATCTGGCGGACGACGGATTCCTTGCGCAGCCGCACACCTCGGCGGGCCGGGTTCCCACCGATAAGGCGTTTCGGGATTTCGCCGGAACGGTTTCGGGCCAGCCCTTGCCGATCACCGATCGGGACCGTATTTTCAATCAGATGCACTCGGGTGAGTCGCTCGAGGAGCGCGTCGCCATCGCCTCCCGCGTGCTCACGGAGATGACGCGCAATGTGGGGATTGCCGCCGCCTTGCCGCGCTCCTCGCAGGAACTGGAACACATTGAGTTGATCGCACTTTCCGACTGGCGCGTCCTCATGATTGTCGCGACCAGCGACCGCATGGTGCGCAACCGCGTAGTCACTCTCGACCGGCAACTGTCGCAGGACGAACTGATCCAGATGCGCAACTACGTGAACAGCAACTTCGCAGGCTGGACGCTGGAACGCGCCCGCGCCGAACTGCTGCGCCGTATTGAAGAGGAACGCGCCATGTATGACGCGGTTCTCCAGCAGTTGACGCTGCTCTGCCAGAAAGGCCTGCTCACGGTGGATCAGGACCCGCAGCTCGAGGTCGACGGCACGTCTTACCTGGTCGGCCTCGATCTTCATCTGACGCGCGAGCGTATGCGGGAACTTTTCCGCGCTCTCGAAGAGAAGAAGCGCGTGGTGGCCCTGCTCGACCGCTTTCTCGAAAATTCGCAGGGCCAGGTGGGCGTTCACGTGGGACTCGAAGACGCGCATCCCGCCATGCGCGAACTGACTCTGATAGGCGTGACGGTGACTCTGCCATCCGGAGTGCGGGCGCGCATCGCCGTGCTCGGACCGATGCGCATGCACTATGAGCGGGTGATCTCGGCCGTCGAGCAGATCGGCCGCACCTTCGAAACACTATAGGCAAGCCAGTCGTCCCGGCCGATGCTAACCTGAAAACGACGTGGAAAACAACGAACTCAAGACCGAAGAAGTACCTGTGGCCGATCCGCCTGCCGCCGTCGACGAAGTCGAGCAGTTGAAGACGGAGCGCGACGGGCTCAAGGAGCTCCTGCTGCGCCGCCAGGCCGAATTCGAGAACTTCCGCAAACGGACGGAACGGGAACGGTCCGAATATCTACAGTACGCGGGTATGGAGATGGTGAAGGAACTCCTCCCTATCCTCGACGATTTTGAGCGCGCGCTGAAGTCGGATGCCGGCAGCCCGGAATATGCCAAAGGCGTCGAGATGATTTATAACCGCATGTATGAAGCGCTGAAGAAGATCGGCCTCGAGCCGATGGATGCGACGGGCAAGCAGTTCGATCCGCATCTGCATCAGGCCGTCGAGCGCGTCGAAACGAAGGACTCGCCGGACCACACCATACTCGGTGAATTCCAGCGCGGCTACTATTTCAAAGGAAAGCTTTTGCGGCCCTCCATGGTGAAGGTGTCGGTAAAGCCGTAATCGCTTACATGCCGGTGACGAAACGCGATTATTACGAAGTGCTCAGCGTGACGCGCGGCTGCGGCGATCAGGAGCTGAAGAGCGCCTACCGTAAGCTTGCGCTGCAGTACCATCCCGACCGGAATCCGGGCGATCATACGGCGGAAGAGAAGTTCAAGGAAGCGGCCGAGGCCTACAGCGTCCTTTCCGATCCGCAGAAGCGCGCCGCCTACGACGCCTATGGCCACCAGGGGCTCTCCGGCATGGGCGGCGGCGGATTCGATCCCTCCGCCATGGATCTGGGCGATCTGCTCAGCCAGGTTTTCGGTTTCGGCGACATGTTCGGCCAGCAGCAGCGCGGCGGCGGACGCAGCCGTCCCATCAAGGGCGACGACCTGCGCTACGATCTTACGCTGACTTTCGAAGAAGCCGCCTTCGGGAAGGCAGTCGAGATTCAGGTACCGAAGCTCGAACCTTGTCCGCGTTGTCAGGGCAAGGGCGCGGAGCCAGGCAGCGGATCGATTACCTGTCCCGGCTGCCAGGGTCGTGGCGAGCAGATTTTTTCCCAGGGATTTCTCTCCGTGCGCCGCACCTGTTCGCACTGCGGCGGGGCGGGGCAGATCGTCAAGAACGTTTGCCGCGATTGCCGGGGGGAGGGCTACCGGCACATCAACAAGCGGCTCAAGGTTACGGTTCCGGCGGGCATTGCGGACGGCAACCGTCTGCGCGTATCGGGCGAAGGGCAGCCGGGCGGCAACGGCGGTCCCACGGGCGACCTCTATATCTTCTTCACGGTCAGGGAACACCCGATTTTCGTGCGCCACGAGAACGATCTGCACTGCCGGGTGCCGATCAATATTGCACAGGCCGCGCTGGGCGACCGGATCGAGGTGCCGACGCTCGAAGGCCCGCAGGTGCTGGAGATCCCGGAAGGTACGCAGAACGCGACGGAGCTTCGCGTCAAGGGCAAAGGCGTTCCCGAGGTGCAGGGGCGCGGGCGCGGCGATCTGGTGGTCCATATCGACGTCCGCGTGCCGTCGAAGCTGACGCGCGAGCAGCGCAAGCTTTTCGAGCTTTTGCAGGACACTCTGCCGGTGGATAATGAGCCCCATGAGAAAGGCCTGCTCGAAAAAGTCCGCGATTATTTTTCGTAGGACGGATTTCCGATCTGTCCGTCAAAACCATCATGCTGCGATTCAGCCTTTTGCTTTTCAGCGCCGCCCTGCTATACGGCCAGCAATTCGAGGCCGCCACGATCAAACAGCCGCCACCGCCGGACGGCAACCGGATGTTCATCGGTATCAACGGCGGCCCCGGGACAGCCGATCCGGGACGGATTAATTATGAGAACGTCTCGCTGAAGATGCTCCTGACGAAGGCGTACGGCGTGCAGGATTATCAGATCTCGGGGCCTGATTGGCTCGATTCCGAGAGGTTCAATGTCGCCGCCAAGCTGCCTGACGGGGCCACCAAAGAGCAGTTCCAAAAGATGCTGCAGAATCTGCTGATCGAGCGCTTCAAAATGGTGGTGCACAAGGAAAAGAAGGATCTTCCGGCCTACGCGTTAGTGGTTGCGAAGAATGGGCCCAGGCTCAAGCCGTCGACAGTGGACCCGGCGGCGACCCTTGATGCCCAGACGCCGGGTCCGCCCCCAGGCGGGCCTGTGATGGGCAAGGATGGCTTTCCGGAGATGCGCGCCGGGGGGCGCGGCATCATGATGGCCATGACGATGGGCCGAGGCGCCAAGATGGCGACCGCCCGGGCGTCCATGCAGGAATTGGCCGAGAGGCTCGGGAGTCAGTTGGGCCGTCCGGTGGTGGATCAGACTGGGTTGACGGGTAAATACGAATTCACGCTGTATTTTTCGATGGAAGGATTGGCAAACGCGATGGGCGGCATCCGCAGCCCGCAACCTACCCCGCCGCCGGGAGCGGTCGAGGCTCCGTCCGATGCCGAGACTGCTCCCAGCCTTCAGACGGCGATCCAGGAACAGCTTGGGCTCAGACTGGAATCGAGAAAGATGCCGCTCGATCTGATCGTGATCGACCATATCGAGAAAGTTCCGACGGAGAATTGACGATCGAATTCAGGAAGGCCGTGATACCGGGCGAGTTGCGCAGCCTCGCGGCCTTCGATCGCAAGATCTTCGCTTCCGATCACTTCCCGCCCTCGGCGTGGCGGGATTATGAAAGCTACTGGATGCTCCTTGACCACCGGAAGATCGGTTGCTGCTCTTTCGAAGAGCACGTCGACTTTCAGGACGATCTGCGCGAAGATGGCGTGAACCCGCCGCTGAAGGGATCGCTTTATATCAGCACGACGGGTATCCTGCCCCGTTTCCGGGGGATGGGATTCGGCACCTTACTGAAGTCCTGGCAGATCGCCTATGCGCGCTATCGCGGATTTTCCCGTATCGTCACCAACACGCGCAAGCGCAACGCGGCGATGATCGCGCTGAACCGAAAGTTCCATTTCAAGATCATTCGCACCACGCCGCGTTACTATGAAGATCCGCCCGACAGCACTGTCGTTATGGAATTACCGCTCAGCTATTAGTCGACAGGAGTCCAGGAGCTGTCGGGGTCGTAGCGGGTGATGGTCCGCGCGGCGGTGGCGGTTGCCGCGCCCAGGTCCTTCTCATAGACCGCGCCCTCCTGATTCACGATGAAGGTGTGAACGCCGGTCACGCCATATTGAGCGGGCCAGGCTTCGAGCGCGAAGCCGCCGATCATGTATTTGCCGGCGAGATATTTGTGGGATCCGCCAGGCGCATTAGGCCCTTGCTCTCTGAGGACGCGGAAGTAATAACCGTGATAGGGCTTGGCCGCACGCGCGCCTTCCACGGCGGCGTTGGCGAATCCTTCGGGAACCAGTTCCGGCGCGGCTCCTGGGGCGTAGAGACCGTCCTTGTGCCCAGCCGAGCTTACAATATTCCGGGCATACTCCATGGTGGCGGCGCCGGAGCGGCGCTCGGCCGCGAAGGCCTGCTGGGCTTCGACATATCCGGCGCAAATCTCAATGGCATCGAGCTCGTTGGCGCCGATGCGGCGGGCGCGCACCTCGATTGCACCAGAGGCGGGGTCGAAATGCCAGCTTTGATCCTTACCCATCAGAGGCACCGGGAAAGGCCATTGCTGATCGCCGACCAGCAGGATCATGGTGTCGGCGCGCATGGAGGAATGCTCGAGGCGATGTTTGGCGGTGGCCAGTTGGGCGAATTGACTTCGTTCCGCCTGGTCGCGCGCGGGATCGCCCGAGGTGAGCAGGCCTTGGCCGTTCGAGCCCAGCACAGCGGCGAGGGCCTGCGTATCGTTCTTTGAGCTGGCGTCGATCAACGCCTGGACTGCCGCTTCGGGCGAATCAAAGGTCTTAGGTTGCTGTGCGAAGGCACAGGCACCGAGGAGCGTTAAAGCGAGTATCGGTTTCATCTGCGTCCACCTCCATGTCCGCCACCACCAAAGCCTCCACCGCCGCCCCCACGGAAGCCGCCGCCGAAGCCACCACCGGCGTGGCCCATGCTGGAGAAGCCATGGTCGCTGCGCATCTGGGTCTCAGGAGCGCTGCGTACTCCGCTAAAGGCACTGCGATTGCCGCCGGGATTCTGACGTTCAAAACCCTGGCTGCCGAAGCGCTGTTGGGGTGCGGCACGCTGAGCTTGTGCCCCGCCACGGAATCCCTCCGCGCCGCGAGCCCCTGCCGCGTTGCCACGAGCGGCTACGGAACCGCGTGCGGCGCCTTCAAAGCGGCTGGCCACGGCGCGATTGGGATAAGGGACACCCAAACGGTGACCGGGGTCGTGTGCCCAGACATTCGATCCGCCGAAGCCGGGATGAAAATCGCGGAAACCGTAGCGATGGAAGAAGCCGGCATTCAGGAAGATGCCGCCACCGAACCAATTAGGGCCCCATCCCCAGCCGAATCCGCCCCAAAGGCCCCAGCCTCCGCCGAAGTAAAAGCCGAGGTCGATGCCGGGAAAGAAACCAAAGCCGACGCCGATGGGTGGATAGAAGAGCGGCGGGTAATAGCCATACAGGGGCGGTCCCCAGACCCATTCCGGATTGTAGTTCGGAACATAGATTACGCCGGGGTCGACGGGTTGAATCTGGATGGCCTGCTGACCGTTCTGCGTGATGGTGTTGACCTGGTCCTGCGGAGTGGTCGCGAGTTTGCCATTGGCCTGGGCTTTAAAACGCAGGCGCTGCACGGCGGCCATCACGTCGGCTTGTTGCGCGAGGAACGCGTTGCCGAGATCGGTGGTCCAGCGAACGTCCTGGTTAAGACGGGCGAGAACATCGGGGAAAACGACCAGGGCCTGGACGCTGGGATCCCAGTTCTGCTTTTGCGCGGCGTCGACCAGCGCCTGACCTTTCAGCGTGGGGTTTTGCTGGAGCCATTGCTGCGCTTCCACGACTTCGAGAGGATAGGTGCTGGCAACCAGGATCTGGCTCAGCAGAGTATCAGGATAAAGAGCGATGGGCGCCACCAGGTCGTCCAATTGTTGCGGGGGAAGCGGCTGCGCAGCCTCGGCTGGCGGAGGTGGCGGAGGAGCCGGCGGCGGCTGTTGCCCGAGCACAAGAGATGCGAGCACCGAGAGAGTGGCGAGCAACAGAGCCGGAAAAACTACAATCGCCATGCGGCGTTTCATGATTTATCCCTTCAAATTCTTAGATACACGCGAGGGGCCAAAGTTACGATGCCGCGGCGGGGATGGTGCTTGATCGCACTGATTATTGCTGATAGACGCCGGCGGTTTTGAAGTCGCCGGCTTTCACGATCAGGAATGCTGCCGGGTTTACGTGACGGCGGAAGGCGGCGTTGACCTGGTCCACGGTGAGGGCGGCCAGCTTGGCGTCCATCTGCTCATCCCAGGCGAGGGTTCGGTCGAAATTGGCGCGGGTAAGGATGAGGCCGAGGAGCGCCTGGTCCTGGGAGCGGCCCACGACACGTTCATCGTGGACGGCCTTCTGAGCTTCGGCGACCTCCTGGGCGGTAAATCCGTTGGCCAGAGTTTTCGCGAGTTCATCCTTGAAGCTTGCCTCGACCTTCGGAGTGTTCCGCGGATTGCAGATGGCGACGGCGCTGAAGGCCGCGGCATCGCCATCCGAGGCGGCCGTGAAGCCGGAACCGACCCCGTAACTGAGCCCCTCTTTATTGCGCACGCGATTGGGCAGACGGCTCGACATGGTGCCTCCGAACATGTAGTCGGCGAGAACCATGGCGGCGTAATCGGGATCGGTGTCGGACATGTGGATGCGCAGACCCGCTTCGAACTCGGCGTTCTGCTTGTCGGGGGTTTCGATCTTCAGATTGATCGGGGTGGTGGGCAGGTACTTCGAGCCGATGCGCGCCCAGGGAGACGCGCTGTTCCAGCTGCCGAACAGTTCCTGCGCGGCGGATCGAACGGCGGCGGGATCGAACTGGCCCACCACCACGAGATCGGCGTGGGAAGCGCCGTAGAACTGCGCGTAGAATTTCTTCACGTCGTCGAGGGTGACCTTCTTCAGGTCGGCGATCTGCTCCTCGAGGGTGCGGACGTAGCGGGCGTCGGTTGGTGGGAAGGGGCTCAGGGCGCGCTGCAGGGCCAGTCTCGCCAGCGTATCCGGTTCCGTGCGGCTGCGCTCGATAGCGGCAATCTGCTGCGCTTTGATCTGATCGAATTCGGCTTCCGGGAAGGCGGGTTCCCGGAGAATTTCCGCAGCCAGACGGAGTGATGGAATGAAATTGGCGGCGGGCGCCTGCTGAATGGATGCGTTGACGGAGCCGAGCCCTCTGCCGCCACCACCGCGTCCACCGCCGCCGACCATGACGCGGGCGTCGAGTTTGTCCATGGCTTCCTGCAGCTGTTGGCGGTTTTTGGTTTTGGTTCCCCGCATGAGGATGGCGCCGGTGAGCTCGGCCACGGCATTGCGGCCGGCGAGCGACTTCTCGTCGCCGAAGCGAAGATCGAGGCTGGCCGAAGCCGCGTTGGTGCGGTTGGTCTTCGGCAGCAGAGTAAGCCGCAAGCCGTTGGGGAGAGTGACGCGCGTGATGTGCTTCTCGATGTTGGCGGGGCTGGGATCGAAGGCTTCGGCTTCGGAAGCCCCGAGCGAGCTCTTATAGTCCTTGAAGACGGCGGCCAGATCGGGAGTGGCGGGGACGACGGTGCGGTCGGGATTTTCGGTGGGGATAAAGACGCCGACGGTGCTGTTGGAATCCTTGAAATAGAGTTTCGCCACGCGCACGACATCTTCCGGCGTGACGGCTTTAAGCTGGTCGTAGTTGGTGAAGAAGACGCGCCAGTCGCCGTCGGCGATCATCTCGGTGAGAGACACGGCGAATTGCTGGGAATTAGCGAGACTGCGTTCCATGCTGCGCAGGCTGCGGGTCTTGAGGCGCTCGACTTCATCTTTCGACGGCGGCTCGGCGACGATGCCGGCGATGGTGTCGAGTATGGCCTTACGGGCGTCGTCGATCGATTGTTCGTCGCTCAGAGTGGCGGAGGCGACGATCAGGCCGGGATCGTGCATTTCCTGGTTCTCCATGCGGACGGTGAGCGCTTTCTTGTTATCGACCAGCGCCTTGTATAACCGGCCGGTGCCGTTGGGGCCACTCATGAGTTCGGAGAGAACTTCGAGCGCGGCGGAATCGGCGTTGGCCATAGCGGGACCGTGCCAGGCGATCATGACGGACTTGCCCTTGCCGACGCGGCGCAATTCGACGGAGCGCGCGCCATCCTGCACGGGCTCTTCGGTATAGGTTTCGTCGAGCTTACGCGCCGGGCGCGGAATGGCGCCGACGGTATCGTTGGTCCATGCGAGGGCCTTCGAGGGGTCGAACTGGCCGGCGATCACGAGCACCGCGTTGTCCGGCTGATAGTACTTCTTATAGAAAGCCGCCAGGCGGTCGATGGGAACCTTTTCGATATCGGCGCGGGAACCGATTACGGACTTGCCGTAGTTGTGCCAGAGGTAGGCGGTCGACATGACGCGCTCTTCGAGAATGCGCTGCGGGCTGTTCTCGCCCATCTCGAATTCGTTGCGCACGACGGTCATTTCCTTATCGAGAAGCGGCTTTTCGATGCGCATATTGACCATGCGGTCGGCTTCGAGCGAGAGCGCCCACTTCAGGTTGTCGTCGGAGGCGGTGACGGTTTCGAAGTAATTGGTGCGGTCGTAATCGGTGGTGCCGTTGAACTGCGCGCCGTGGTCGCTCAGCTCCTTCTTGATGTCGCGGCCGTTGGTCGAAAGGATGAAGTTGAGGTGCTCGAGCAGGTGCGCCATGCCGGTTTCGCCGTAGCCTTCAAAGCGCGAACCCACCAGGTAAGTCATGTTGACGGTGACTTTGGGACTGGAGGCGTCGGGATAGAGCAGGACGCGCAGGCCGTTGGGGAAGCTGTATTCGGTGATTCCGGCGACGGCGGCGGTTTTTTGGACGCCCTGCGGCAGAGTTTGGGAGTAGAGGGAAAAGGATGCGGCCAGCAGGGCCACGGCGAACTTTAGACGCATATGTTTCATTTTGACAGGAGTATAGCTCAATGGAAGGGACGTTCTTCGCTGGAAAAGGTGTCGAGATGAGTCTCGACACGGCACGCTTGACCACAGGCGCAGTCGCGTGGTCGGCCTTATCCAGGATAAGGCTGCTCTTTCCGTCTGCGTACCGGGTCGGTGCGTGCGCCACTTCTACTTCGCGTAATCCTTGTAGAGATCGGCGAGGTGGGCGGCGGCTGCGTCGCCGGGATGGATCACCAAGCGGTAGCGGAAGCGCAGTTTCTCGCCCGGTTTGAGGGTGATGCTGCCGTCGGGTTCCTTGCCCTGGCTGAACTCGTGGGCTCCGAAGATGTTGTTGGCGAAGAGGCCGTAGCCGCGCGCGTGCCAGTAGGTGGGATAGCGGGGATTGCCGGGATTGTCGAAAATGGCGATGCCCACCTGCTGTCCCTCGACAATGCCCGAATAATCCATCCAGGCGGAGCGCTTGCCCCAGCATTCGGCTTCGGTCTTCAGGCCTTCTGCATTGATCATTACGCCGGTGCGTTTGGGCTCGACGGGCTGTTTGGGCGCGGGCTCTTCGAGGCCGGAGGCGACACGGATGCCGAAGACGCCATCCTTGGCATCGCCGAATTTCACCGTTTCTTTCGCAGTCAGAGTGAAATCGACATCGAGAATGCGATTTGGCCCTCCCGCATGGAAGATCATTTTGCGGTCTTCGGTGAGGACCACGCGGCCATCGGGCTGCTTCCACTCGGAGGTCTCGTCGATCTCGCCGGTCTTCTTACCGCTTTCCACCTTGTCGATCTTCGTTACGAAGATATGGCCGAGCGTGCCTTTGACCTTAGGATTGCTCTCGTAGGAGAATTCGTTGTTCCAGTAATCGAAGCCGTTGACGGAGGAGTGAGCGAACCAAAGGCCGCGATGGTGGGGGTGGTCGGTCGATTCACCGGCCACTTTTTCCATCGGAAACGCGCGCGTGACGGAGACGCCGGAAGGCGCGCGCAGCGGATGCAGGTAGGGCTTGGCCACATCCGGCCCGTAGTAGAAGGTGGTATACGGTTGGCCATCGATTTCGACGTCGATGCGATTATTTCCCTGCGTAATTTTCACCTGGGCGGCCAGCGGCATAACGGCCAGCACGCTGATCGCGAGCAGCTTTTGCATGTGTATTAGTTAATCACAAATCCCGGGGCCTTTTTAAGGATGTGGCAAGTCCCCGACGGGCTTGTTCTGCGTGATTTCGTTATAGGCGTTGACGACGTGTCCGGCGAGCGAATTGTTTACCCAATGATCGGCGCTGGCGGGCAGCTTGATCGAGGTGGCTACGGGCCTGCCGTCTTTCATGGTGACGATGTCGTCAAGCTTCTTGCCTTGCGCGGCGGCTTGCCTCACAGCCTTGACGAGCTCGATCATGAAGTTCGCCTGGCCGGTGAGGATCTCGGGTCCGCCGGAGGGTCCGTGACCGGGCAGGACGAATTGCGGATGCAGCTTTTCGGCGGCGGTGAGAACGTTCGGCCAGTTGCCCAGATTGGCGTCGGCGGTGTTGTTGTAGGGGCCGTTGGTTGAGGCATCGCCGGTGCAGAGAACGCGCTCTTTGGGCAGCCAGGCGAAGCCGTCGCCGCGCGTGTGGGCCCAGCCGAAGAAGAGGAACTGGACTTCGCGCGTCGAATCCTTCAGGATGTAGGGCGATTTATCGAAGGTTTGTTGCGGCTTTTCGGGCGCCTCGCGTTTGAGTTCGGCAACGTCGGGGCGGGTCCTGGCGGCAGCTTGCCAACGGGCGGGCTCATAGCGATTCATCTCGTCGACGACGGCTTTGTACGCGAAGGTGGTGGCCCCGGCCGCGGTCCAGACGGCGGCTCCATAATCGTGATCGCCGTGGTGGTGGGTGATGAAGACGTATTTCACGGGCTTGGGCGAAAGCCTTTTGGCGTCCGCCATGGCGAGACGCGCGCCGCTGGGAAAGTTGGCGTCGACGACGATCAGGTAGTCGTTCATCTCGATGATGACGTTGTTCGAGTGGCCCTGGCTCATGTCGCCTTCGCGGAACCAGACGCCGCCGGCGATCTTCTTTATGGAGTTGGGTTGCGCGCCGCCGCCGGTTACGAAGAACGCGGTGAGGAGCAGGGTGGTGAATAAGGCGCCGAGCGAGAGACGATGGTTCATCGAGAAACATTGTCTCTCAAAACGGTGTCTATCGGGGCATGGCGATGAATAAAGGCTCACGCGCGGAGATCAATATGACGCCGATGATCGACGTGCTGTTGGTGCTGCTGATCATTTTAATGGCGATCGCGCCAGGGCAGACGGTGGGACTGGACGCGCTGATTCCGCGGAGTGAGGAGGCAGCGTCGCGCCCCGCGCCTGAGAATCCCGTGGTTCTGGAAATTGCGTCCGATGGATCGTACAGGGTCAACTCGCAGTTAGTGGAGGTGTCGTCGCTCGAAGCCCTGCTGGTTGATGTTTACGCGCGGCGGGGCGACCGCACTCTGTTTGTGAGAGGTGCTGCCGATCTGGAGTTCGGGACTGTGGCCCGGGCCGTCGATGTGGCACGTCAGGCGAATGTCGAGCGTATCGCGCTCATGCCGCGGCAGGCCCGGGTCCTTGAAAAAACGCCTCAGACGTCGATGGGCAACCGGTAGTTGCCCAGTTCGACCATCCAGCCTTCGGGATCGCGAAAGAAAATCTGTTCCGATCGTCCGTCGGCCGCCTGCTGCCGCCTGTAGGAAATGCCGTGTGCCACCAGGGTTTGCTCCGCGGCGTCCATATCTTCAATCAGGAACGCGATATGGTTTTCGCGGGGATTGGGCGGGCCTCCGGTCTCGTGATACGGTTCGTCGATCAGATGAATCTGAATGCCCGAGCCGTAGAGCCACGCTCCGCGAAAAGGAAAATTGGGGCGCGACGAGAGCTCGCGGAACCCGAGCACATCCACATAGAAGCGGCGCGTCTCGTCGAGCTTTCGCGTCTGGCGCGAGACGTGGTGCAGTTTGGCGGGAACGATGCTCATTTGGCGATGCTCATTTAAGCGACACGATCACCGATTGCTGGGTTTCGAGCATGTGCTGCTCGCTTGATCGGAAGCCGGCATTGCGCATCATGGCCTCCAGCTCGTGGAAGGTGTAAGCATCGCCGCGCTGGGTGGTGAAAAGCATGGTGACGGCGAAGCGCGCGGGGCTGGGCGGGCTGACGCGGTCTTCGTTGGGGACGAATTCCAGAGTCAAGGCCTGGCCGCCGGGTTTGAGCGCCGCATGGACCTTGCGCAATATCAGCTCATTGGTGGGCGCGTCGAAATGATGCAGGAAATTGGTGATGAGAATGACATCGTATTCCGAACCGAAATCGGCGTCGAAGGCGCTTCCGGCGATGGTTCGATAGCGCGCCGAGACGCCCACCTTTGCGGCGTTCTCCTTTGCCACTTCCAGCACGGACGCCCAATCGAGCGCGGTGATTTCAGCTTCCGGATTGGCGCGGGCAACGGCGATCCCGTACATGCCGTGGCCTGCGGCGATGTCGAGAACCTTCAACGGACCCGTGCTGGGCAGGAGCCCGGCGATCGCCCGGGACGAAGGGATCGTGATAGGCGCCATGGTGCGCGCGAACTTGACCCAGATGGGGTTTTCGGTCGATACGGTGCCTTCGCCCGGCAGCACGGTTCCGCCCTTGCGGACGGCGTCGGTGAGCGATTGGAGGAATCCCGCCATCAGCTCCGGGCCGCAGATGAAGTCCGCCACGCCGCCCATGTAGCAAGGGGAATGGCGATTCAGGAAAAGCGCGGTGTCGGAAGTGTTTTCGTACTGGCCTTCGCGCTTGTTGAGAAGACCGCTGGTTGTGAGCGTGTCGCAAAGAATGCGGATGCCGCGTTCGGAGGCGGCGCATTTTTCGGCGATATCTTTAGCCGTGGACGCGCCTTCCGCGATGGCGGTGAATACGCCCAGATCGATGGCCGTTTTCAACGCGCCGGTTTCCTGAAAGGCGCGCAGGGTTTCAAAGATGAGCATCGGCGTCGGGGCCGGAGCTGTGATCGGAGTTGCCATAGTCAAGATGGTATCCGATTCGCCGCTACGCCGACATTTGCCACTACACTGGAACTTGCCTCGCTTTTGCGATGTCAGCCTGCCGGTGCCGCTCGACCAGGCCTTCACGTACTCGCTTCCGCCCACTTTGCAGCATCGTGTTAAGGTGGGCGCGCGCGTGGTGGTCCCGTTCGGCACAAGAAAACTGACCGGCGTGGCGCTGCGCGTGCATGATGACGCGCCCGAAATGGCCGTGAAGGACGCCTTCCGGTTGATCGACATCGAGCCCGTCCTCAGCGACGAACTGATTACGCTGGGCCGCTGGATTTCCGGTTATTACTGCGCGCCGCTGGGCGAAGTGCTGCGCTCCATGCTGCCGCTGGCGGCGGATATCCGGTCGGGTAAGAATTATTCGCTGACCGACGCGGGGCGCGACGCGTCGAAGCAACTTTCGATCGACGTTTCGACGGAAGACACGGTCAATCAGGTGCTTCAGATGCTGGCGGCGCGTTCGCTTTCGGCGGCGCATCTGAAGCGGAAGATTCCGCTGGCCGACAGGATACTCAAGTCGCTCGAGAAGCGCGGGTGGATCGTGGCGGAGCAGATTAACGAAAACCGCGATCCGCTGCGCGCGCCTTCGGCCAGGCTGCGAATCGGATTGACCGGCGCCGAGCCGGCGGGGAAACTACCCAAGGCCGAACGCGAGTTACTCGCTTACCTCTCATTGCATCCCGGCACGCACAATCTGGGGGATCTGGAGGAGATGGTAAAGAATGCGAGCACGGCGGCGCGGTCGCTGGCTCGCAAACAAATGGTGACGCTGACGCCGGAACCGACGGCGATCAAGAGCGCGCCCATCCGTGCGCCGCACGATCTGAACACGGCGCAGCGCAATGCGTTCGATCTGATCTTTGCGGGGATCGAGTCGCGGAAATTCTGCACGTTTCTGCTGCACGGCGTGACGGGATCGGGCAAGACCGAGGTCTATCTGAATGCAATCGACGCGGCGCTGGCATGCGGCCGGAGCGCGCTGCTGCTGGTGCCGGAGATTGCGCTGACTCCCGCCGTCGCCGGGCAATTCTACGCGCGCTTCGGGGACCGGGTAGCGATTCTGCACAGCGCCTTCAGCGATTCCGAGCGCGCCGACCAATGGCGCAGGATTCGCGCGGGGGGGGCGAGCGTAGTGGTGGGGACGCGCTCCGGCGTATTCGCTCCCGTGCGCGATCTGGGCCTGATTGTGGTCGATGAAGAGCACGACGCGAGCTACAAGCAGGAAGAGAATCCGCGCTATAACGGCCGCGACGTGGCGGTGGTACGGGCGCAGGCGGCGGGGGCGTGCGTGGTGCTGGGCTCGGCGACACCCAGCCTCGAGAGCCGCTTCAATGCGTCGTCGGGTAAATATACTTTGCTCGAATTACCCGACCGGATTGCGGAACGGCCCATGCCCAAGGTGACGCTGATCGACATGCGGCAGGAGTTTCTCGAAACGCGCAGGCACGATATTTTCTCGCGCGCGCTGGTCGAAGCGATCCGGGAGCGGCTGGGGAACAACGAGCAGGCCATGGTGCTGCTGAACCGGCGCGGCTTTTCGAGCTTCGTGGCGTGCCGGTCGTGCGGCGCGCGCGTGGAGTGCATCAATTGCTCGGTCACGCTCACGTGGCATCGGCGCGACCGGCGGCTGCTGTGCCATTACTGCGGCTATGCGGAGAAGGTTCCGACGGTGTGCCCGAAGTGCCAGAGCGAACATATCCATTTTATGGGGGCGGGTTCGGAGCGCGTTGAAGCTGAGTTGCACGGGGAGTTTCCGGAGGCGCGGATCGCGCGTCTCGATCGCGACACGGTGACGGGGAAACGGCAGTTCGAAGACATCCTGAACAATTTCCGCGAGCGCAATTTCGACATCCTGGTCGGCACGCAGATGATCGCCAAGGGCCATGACATTCCGAACGTGACGCTGGTGGGGGTGGTGTCGGCCGACGTGGGGTTGGGGATGCCCGACTTTCGCGCGGCGGAGCGCACGTTTCCGCTGCTGACGCAGGTGGCGGGGCGGGCGGGGCGCGGCGATCTGCCCGGAGTGGTCTACATGCAGACGATCAACCCCGATCATTATGCGGTCCAGCTGGCGGCGCGGCAGGATTACGATGTATTTTTCGATAAAGAGTTGCAATTCCGGCGCTTTATGAAATATCCGCCGTTCAGCGCCATGGCCAATGTGCTGGTGCGCGCGGCGAAGCGGGAAGACGCGCTGCGCATGAGCGCGGAGTTGGGCAATCAGCTGATGCCGGCGCCGGACAACATGAGGATCATGGGCCCCGCGGAAGCGCCCGTGCCGCGGCTGAAGGCGGAGTTCCGCTATCAGCTGCTCATCAAATCGGGAAGCCGGAAGGCCCTGAATGCGCTGCTGAAACGGGCGCAGGAGTATGCCCGCGCGCAGAAGTGGGGGGCCACCGCGCTGGTGATCGATGTAGATCCTTTGACACTAATGTAACCCAGGTGCAGGGTTATCGCTGGTGATATGCAGACGCGCGCGGGTTCCGTCGATCAAAGAACATGTGTAGACGTATAGGAGCATTTATTCTGCTGGCCGCCTGGGCGGGTTCCGCTCAGGAGATTCACCTTAAGACACGGACGATTCGGCCTGATTCCACGAGCGTTTCCACGGTTCAGCCGGCGGGTTCGGCGGGGGTCCATAGAATCGTTCAGTTCGATCATTTTCCGAGCGTGGAGGATCTGGATACGCTGTTGGCCGACGGCAGCGTGGTCGTCAGCGTGATCCCCGACAACGCCGTCGTGGTAGCGGCGCAAACCGGCATGGTGACGGTGCGGCCGGGGATGACCTGGATCGCAGCTCTGGATCCGGCGGACAAGCTGAGCCCCGCGCTCGGCAATGCGGCGGCCATCAGTGCCATCGTCGAATTTCATGCCGATGTGGCGCAGAGCGCACAGGATGCAGTGTTTGCGGCGGAAGCGTCGACCCCGCTGCGGCCCACCGCGCTGATGGCCAATCATGCGATCGTGACGGCGTCGCCGGCGGGGTTAAACGCTTTGGCCGCTCACGACGAAGTGGCTTACATTTTTCCCGCCGACCCCGATCTGGCGAATGGAGGCGACCTCTATCCGTGTATCGGAATGCTGACCACGGCGGGTCCGGTGGCTCAGTACGCCAACATTGTGCATGGCTGGGATCTGGACTCGGCCAATGCCGCGCACCTCGGCTACTTCTTTGGCGCACTCACGCCGAAGGTAGCTGCCGCGACGGTCGAAAGCGAAGTCCTGCGGGCACTGAACGAGTGGTCGAAGTATACCAACGTGATCTTTAAAGTCGGAACCAGTGCCACGGCGCCCCGTACCGTGTTTGTAGAATTCGCCAGTGGAGCGCACGGGGACGCATATCCCTTCGAGGGGTCGAGCGGGGTGATTGCGCACACGTTTTATCCCGTCCCCGTTAATCCGGAATCGATTGCGGGCGACATGCATTTGAATGCCGATGTGGACTGGCACGTGGGCGGCGATGTGGATATTTACAGCGTGGCGCTGCATGAGGCCGGTCACGCGATCGGGCTCGGCCACTCGGATAAACCTGGCGACGTGATGTATCCGTATTATCGAACCAACATGGCGCTCTCGGCCAACGACATCGGAGCCGCCCAGGCGCTG
>JBEKAQ010000075.1:0-43288 GCA_050015835.1 Bryobacteraceae bacterium
ATCAGTACCCACGTCAGACAAACGGTGTCGAGCGCGAACGCCCAGGCCACCAGCGTCGATGTCGCAATCCCCGTGCTGACGACCTTTCCCGAACCGCGCCACGCCAGAACCATGTTGCTCAGCCCCACCAGCGCGGGGCCCATGGCCAGCGCGGCCAATGGTAAATCGACGCCCAGCAGGTAGCGGACAAACAATATGGTGCCGATCTGTCCGAATACCATGGCATAACGCAGTCGCACGATCCACGGCAGTGCGATCTGCGGCGCCGCATTCGGAATCGATTGGTTTCGCGTCACGGCAGATCCCTGTTCCAATCTAAACCGCTGGCCCCCCGCGGCGCGCCCCCTGCGACAAATTGCCGCACCTTCGCCATTCAGGGGATGGGCTAACATGTTCGCTACGCGATTACAAAGGAAAAGGAACAATAATGACTCGCAGAGATTTGATTCAACTCGCCGCCCTCGGCGTACTGGTCAGGCCCCTGAAAGCGGCCGACGCTCCCTTCACATTGCCCGCGCTCCCTTACGCATACGACGCCCTCGAACCGTATATCGACGCGCAGACCATGCAGATCCACCACGATAAACACCATCAGGTTTACGTCGACAACCTGAACAAGGCCGTCGCCTCCGATCCCTCCCTCGCCGGGAAGAGCCTGGACACTCTGGTCTCGGGTCTCGACACCTTGCCCGTGGCGGTGAGAACGCAGATTCGCAATCAGGGCGGCGGGCATTACAACCACAGCCTGTTCTGGCAAACCCTGACTCCCGCGTCGAAGCAGAAGAAGCCTTCGGGCAAACTCGCCGCCGCCATCAATCAGACTTTCGGCAGCCAGGAAAAGCTCGAAGACAGCCTGAAAGCCGGCGCGACCGGCGTATTCGGCAGCGGCTGGGCGTGGCTCTCGCTCGATAAGAGCAACAAGCTGATCCTGAGCTCGCTTCCCAATCAGGATTCGCCGCTCTCCTCCGGCATTCGGCCTCTGCTGGGCATCGACGTCTGGGAACACGCCTACTACCTGAAGTATCAAAACCGGCGCGCGGACTATCTCGCCGCTATCCTCCACGTCGTGAACTGGGACTTCGTCTCGGCGCGCTATGAGGAACTGGCTCGTTGAGCCTGCGCCCGCTTATCGTCGCACTGCTCGCCCTCGGCGCAGGCTGTTCCAAACACGAACAGCCGCGCCAGTATCAGCTTCGCGGATACGTCGTCAGCCTTGACCCGAATACCAATCTCGCCTCCATTCACAACGAAAAGATCGAGGGGTGGATGGAGGCGATGACCATGCAGTATCCGGTCGAAAATCGCAACGAATATCTGTCGCTGCGCAAAGGCGAAAAAATCACCGCCACGGTTAACGTTACGAGCGAAGGATTCTGGCTGACCAACGTCAAAGAACAGAAGTGAGTCAACCCGCGGCAATTTGCCGCATCGTCCGGATCACCGATTTTCCCTGCGACAATTAGCCGCATTTTCAAAGGGTCGTGCCGATGCCTATACTCGTGACTTATGTTTCGAACGCCTTTGTTATTACTTATCGCAGCCGGATCGATTTTCGCGCAGCAGGCCGTTAATTACGCAACCCTGAATGGACTGGTAACCGACCCGTCCGGCGCGGTTGTGGAAAGCGCCGACGTAACTGTCCGGCAACTGGCCACCAATATCTCCTCCACTCGGAAAACCGGCCACGACGGGCGCTTCCGGTTCGAGTTTCTGAGCGTTGGCGATTATGAGGTCTCGGTGCGCCACGAAGGATTCGAAGAAGCCACCCGGCCAGTGACCCTCACGGTTGCCGCGGACTTCGATCTGCCGTTTTCACTCATTGTCGGGCAAGCTTCAACCAAGGTTCAGGTAAGCGCGGACGCCCCGGTCATCGAGAGCGCGCGCACGCAGGTCGCCAGCACTATCTCACAGGCTGAAATCAAGGACCTGCCGCTTGGCGGTCGCAACTACTTCGACATCGCACTGTTCGTGCCTGGTGTATCGCCAACGAACACCGCTGCGAATCAGCTCTTCGCCGAAACGTCGGCGGTGCCGGGACAAGGTATTTCGGTGAGCAGCCAGCGCAATTTTTCGAACAGCTTCATTATTGACGGCGTGAGTGCGAACGATGACGCGGCGGGTGTGGCGGGAACCTATATCGGAGTTGACGTGGTGCAGGAATTTCAGGTGGTTACTTCCGGCGGCCAGGCCGAACTTGGCCGGGCGCTCGGCGGTTATGTCAACGTGGTGACAAAGAGCGGCGGCAACGCCGTGCACGCGGATGTATACGGTTACCTCGAAAACAAGCGGTTCGACGCCGCCAACCCCCTCAACAATCAGGTCCTGCCGTCGACTCAGGCGCAGTACGGCGCGAGCCTCTCGGGGCCGGTGAAACACGAAAAGACCTTTTACTTTACGAACTATGAGGCCCGCGACCTGAATCAGTCCGGGTTGATCACCATTGCGCCGTCCGCCGTGGCCGCCATCAATGCGCGCCTGCTGGCGGTCGGATATCCCGGCCAGCAAATCTATACCGGCGACTTCCCGAACCCGGTTCACACCGAGAACTTCTTCGCCAGGGTGGACCACCATTTCAGCGACCGCGACCAACTCAGCGCCCGCTACAGCCTTTATCACGTGGAAAGCATAAACTCGCGCGGCGCAGGCGGGCTGAGTGCGGCCAGCGCCTCGGCGAACCTCTTCGATACGGACCAGAACCTCGCGGTGAGCAACATCTTCACGATCTCTCCGTACGTCGTCAATGAGACGCGCGCCCAGTTCACCAACAGCAACCTCGCCGCGCCGCCTTCGGACCTGGTTGGCCCCACTGTCAGCATCTCCGGGGTGGCGAGCTTCGGCACGCTTTCCGGCTCGCCGACGGCCCGCGTGAACCAGATGTATGAAGGCACCGACAGCATTTCCATTCAGCACGGACCCAATTCGTTCAAAGCCGGTGTCGATCTGCTTTATAACAACGACACCATCACGTTTCCGGGCGCCGACCGCGGCAGTTATTCGTTCTCGTCGCTGGCGAACTTCCTGAGCGGGACTTACAACAGTTCCGGCTATTCGCAGACGTTCGGAGTGTTCCGGGTTCATCAGACCAACCCGAACGTCGGTTTCTACGCACAGGATGAGTACAAAGCCAGCCGCAATCTCACGTTCAACATCGGCATCCGGTACGACGTTGAGTGGCTCAAAACCATCGCGACTCAGAACAATGTTTCTCCGCGCGCCGGGTTTGCCTGGTCGCCGTTTAGAAACGGCCGCACGGTAGTGCGCGGCGGATACGGTCTGTTCTACGACCGCATTCCGCTGCGCCCGCTGGCCAACGCTCTGCTTTCGGCGGGCAACACAACAAATCTGAACGCTTTGGTGAAAGTGACCATCAGCAATCTTTCACCGGGTCAGACGGGCGCGCCGGTATTCCCCAATATTCTTAACGCCCTCGCGATCCCGGCCGGCACGTTTTTCGCCCTTTCCACGATGGACCCCAACATGAAGAGCGCCTACTCTGAGCAGGGAAGCTTCGAGATCGAGCAGCAGGTGGGCCGGAGCGGCAAATTCACCGTCGGCTACCAGCACGTGCGAGGGCTGCACCTGATCGCCTCCATCAATCAGAATGTTCCCACCTGCACGGCTGCGGGAACGAATGATGGCTGCCGCCCGAATCTCACCTATGGCAACGACAGCCAGTATTCTCCGGCGGCCGATTCGCACTACGATGGCGCGCACGTTTCGTTCCTGCAACAGCCGGTAAAATGGGGCAACTACCGGGTTTCCTACACATATTCAAAGGCCCTCGACGACGTGAGCGAATTCTTCTTCAGCTCGCCGATGAATCAGTACAACATCTGGCAGGATTACGGCCGCTCGGACGACGATCAGCGCAGCCGGCTTTCCTTCGAGGGCTCGATTCATACCTCGATGGATCACGCCTCGACAAACTGGGCACGCCTGAGCCACGGCTTCCAGCTGACGGGGTCTCTGACCGCGTACTCGCCGTTGCCTTTCAATCTCACAACCGGCGCGAACACGATTCAGGGCACCGGCGCCCGCCCGACCATCGACGGAGTGTATATTGGACGGAACCTGGGCGAAGGCCACAGCATTATCAATGCGAACCTTCGGCTCAGCCGCACGTTCGCGCTGAGTGAGAAGATGCGCCTGCAGGTGCTGGCCGAAATGTTCAATGCGATGAACCACGTGAACGTGGCCACGCTGAACGGAGTATTCGGCACGGGCACCTACCCGACGGATCCTTCGCCGACGTTTAAGCAGATCACGGCGGTGAACGCTCCGCGAACGGGGCAGTTTGGTTTACGGCTGAGTTTCTGAGGACGCGCGTCGCGTTTGAAGGTACCGTGCACACCTCTCTCGATAAAGCGAGTACCGCTTGGGATCGTCTGAGCCACGGGTTCCAGCTTACGACTTCGCCGACAGCTTACTCTCCCCTGCCGTTCAACATCACTACGGGGAGCAATACCATTCAGGGCACTTCGGCGCGCCCCGCCATTAATGGAGTATTCATCAACCGCAATACGGGCGAAGGCCACTCCATCCTGAATCTGAACGTTCGTCTCAGCCGGACGTTCGCAATCGGCGAACGGATACGGCTCGAGGCGCTGGCCGAGATGTTCAACACACTGAACCACGTAAATGTGGTAATTTTAAACGGCGTTTTTGGCTGGGGCACGTACCCCACGAATCCCAGCCCCACGTTCGGGCAAATCACGGCCGTGAACGATCCAGGTACCGCCCAACTCGGCCTGCGTCCGAGTTTTTGAGGAGTAAGCATGCATAAAATTCTTGCCACGCTTGTCATTTCCCAACTGGCCGCTCCCTCGCCGGAAGCGCCCTTCCGTGAACCTCAACTGGCGGCCGGGCATGGGCTGGTGGCGATGGCTTTCGGGTCCGGCTCAAATATTTATGTGGCTGTTTCCACTGACAACGGGCAGAATTTCGCCAAACCCGTCAAGGTGGCTGGCGCGCCCGTGGTGCCATTGAGCCGGCATCGCGGGCCGCGTATTGTTATCTCGGGCGGCACTATCGTCGTCACCGCGGTGGTCGGACAAACGGAAGCCGCCGGTACGCATGTTCACGGACTTCCGTCCGATGGGGATCTCCTCGCCTGGCAATCCCTCGATAGCGGCCTCACCTGGTCGAAATCGGTCACCATCAACGACGTTGCCACGGCGCCGCGTGAAGGGCTGCACACGCTGGCTTCGGATGGCCGCGGAAATCTTTTCGCCGCGTGGCTCGATCAGCGCGGTAAGGGCACTCAGCTCTACGGCGCATGGTCGTCCGATTCCGGCGCCACATGGTCGAAGAACGTGAAGATCTACGAGTCGTCCGACGGCACCATCTGCCAGTGCTGCCATCCCACTGCCGCTTTTGACGGATCGGGCGGGCTCGATCTGATGTGGCGCAACGTACTCGATGGCTCGCGCGATTTTTATCTGCTTCACGCGGATGCCGAGCGCCGCTTCGGCAAGCCCGAGAAACTCGGCCTCGGCACATGGAAGATCGACGCGTGCCCCATGGATGGCGGCGGATTGGTCCACGCCGGCGCAAAAACAGTCACGGTCTGGCGGCGTATGGACGAGATATTCATGGCCGAACCCGGCAAGCCGGAAACGAAAATCGGCGATGGGAAGGATGTCGCTCTAAGCGCCGCGGGAGACCATATCTACGCAGCCTGGATCAAAGGCGCGCAACTCATTCTGTCGACGGACGGCAAGCAAGAGACCGTGGCGAGCCAGGCCGCGTTTCCGAACCTGACGCCACTCCCCGGCGGAGGCGCGCTGCTGGCGTGGGAAGAGAACAACGGCATCTCGTTCCGGCGTTTGCCAGTGAAAGGTATCGAGGGCCGCTGATCGCAAGTTGGCATCGTGAGTAATTGAACAGCTCAGGTCCCTTTAGGATCTTCACTGACCCTTTTGCGGTTTGTAGACCATACCCAGCTGATCGAAGATGAAGGCGTAGAGATCGGCTTCTTCTTCGACCCGCTCGTTGAGCGACGTTCCGATTCCGTGTCCCGCGTCAGCGGTCGTGCGAAGAAGAATGGGGTACTTCGAAGATGTCGAGGCCTGCAGCTCCGCGGTCATTTTGCGCGAATGGGCGGGGTTCACGCGTCCGTCGTTGTCGCCGGTCATCATCAGGACCGCCGGGTACGCGACGCCTTTGTCCACGTGATGATAAGGCGAATAGGCGTAGAGAGCGCGGAACTGGGCGGGATCCTTTACGGAGCCGAATTCGGTGACGTTGAAGGCGCCGTTGGGGTCGAGCTCGGCTCGCAGCATGTCGTAGATCCCGACTTCGGACACGACGGCGCGAAAATCGGCCGGGTGCTGCGTCAGCTCCGCACCCATCAGCAGACCTCCGTTGCTGCCGCCGAGCGCCACCATGTGGGCCGGCGAGCTGTATTTCTGGTCGATGACGTAATGGGTGCAGGCGGAGAAATCGTCGAACACGTTCTGTTTGTGGGTCAGATTGCCGGCCGTGTGCCAGGCGTCGCCATATTCGCCGCCGCCGCGCAGGTTCGTCAGGACGAGAATTCCGCCCTGATCGAGCCAGAGCATGAAGGTTGAACTCGCCAGATATGACGGCTTCTGGCTGATGCTGTAGCCACCGTAACCGTAGACCAGGGCGGGGGTGGTTCCGTCGCGTTGGATGCCCTTGCGATGGATGATGCTCATGGGGATGGAAGTGCCGTCGGCCGATTTGGCGAAGGCGCGCTCGACTTCGAAGCCGGAGAGGTCGGCTTGCGGTTTCACGCGAATCGCGGTGGCTTTTAGCCTGGGGCCGCCATCGTAAACCTCTAGTGCGGGAGGCTCGAGATAGCCCGCGGTCTGAAATGCCACCGCGTCACCGCCGAGCGCCATGAGGTTGGCGATAGAGACCGGTCCGCTCAGTGGGACGCTCCCCAGAGGCTTGCCTGAATGGTCGTAGACGGCGATCTGGTTAGGTCCTCCGTCGATGGTTTCGACGAAAAGCCTGGTGGCCGTGACGAGCGGCAGGTTATCACCGCTGCCCTCACCGGGAATTTCCATGCTCGCCTTCAGTTCGGGGACGATCACCTTGGCCTCGGCGAGGGGGGCACCGATGGGAAGACGCAGCAGCTTTCCGCGCGGAGCATTCTTGCGTGAGATCAGGTAGAGCGCGTCGTCCTGGCCGAGGGAGATGGAAACCACGCCGTCTTCGAAGCGAGTGATCTGGGTCCACTTGCCGTCCGGCGCGCGCAGAAAGTGTTCGAACTCGCCACCATCGCCGTTGGCGACCGAGGCGAGAAAGTAGCGGCCGGTGGGATCGCTTTCGAGAACGGTTTCGGCGATGCGGGGGAATTCTTTGCCGAGAACATAACTGTCCGCGGCCGGGGGCGTGCCGATACGATGCAGCCAGACCTGTTGATAGAAGTTCACATCGACGGCGGGGCGCTCGGATCCCTGCGGGTAGCGCGTATAGAAGAAGCTCTTGTTATCCGGGAGCCATGCCATGCTGCCGCCGCCCGTCGGATAGCTCGCCCGCGGAACCACCTCACCGGTCTGTTTGGCGGTAGCGACGTCGTAAATGTAGAGGGACGAGTTCTCACTGCCGCCTTCGGAGATGGCGACGGCCACGAGGGACCCATCGAGCGACGGCTTGTACCAGTCGATCGAAAGATGGCCCTGCGAGTTGAGCGCGTTGGGATCGACCAAAGTCCGCTCCTGCGCCAGGTCGTCCAGCGATCGCGTTACGACGAGGAAGGGCTGCTGTTTCGAAGGGTCCCGCTTCATCATGAAATAGATGCCGTGCCGCGGAATGATGCGCGCGTAGCGTACCGAGCTGCTGCGCAGCTGGGCCAGCACGGCGTCCTTTATGGCTTCGCGGTAGGGCGATTTGCCGAGGATAGAGCGGGTGTAAGCGTTTTCGGCCGCAACCCACTGGCGCACTGCATCGCTCTGGCCATCTTCGAGCCAGCGGTATGGGTCGACTACGCGTACCCCGTGATATTCGTCCGTTACCGGTTGTTTGGCGGCTACGGGCGGTTCCTGTCCGAACAATGAGGAGGCGAAGAGAGCAGCTAATGCCAGCGAGGAATGGCAGCGCAACATCAAGGGATTATATCAATCGGCGAAAAATGGCGGCCGAGGACAGATCGGAAATCTGCCAAACTTTTCGGCTTGGGGGGCGTTGGTTGCGTAAAGGGCGCACGGCGCGTAAGACGCGCTGCGCGCAGAAGGCGGGTGAAGGAGCGTGCTTTCGCCGCCAACGTGGGTGTCCGCCAGGGACAGGATGAATCTAAGGAGTGCATCAGGATCTTCGAATAGGCCATTTTGTCAATCCCGGCACAACGCCGATTTCCGGCGCCACCCCCACGCTGACAGTCACCGTTGCGCGGTTTGTAGAGGCCGGCGGATTTTGCGTTCGAGCGCCAGGGCCATGCGCTGTGCGACCTCGATCCGCCCGCCGCTCGTCAGATAGCCCGTAATCCCGTTCGGTCACGCGCCACAAAAATATTTTGCCTCTAACTCTAAGAAACCAATCGGAAGCATCCCCGCAGTATCCCATCATCCGCGCATCGCCCATGCAATATAGGGCCAGAAGCGCGAACAGATGCGAAAGGAAACACTCTGATGGCCACCGGAGTCCAAATCACCGCGGACCAGATTAACGCGCCCGAAGTCGTAACGGCCAGGCCGGCCTTAGCCAGCCTTATCGCCACGATGCCCGGGCATCGCGAAACGCCAATGGTCGGGGACCGCGCACCGCCGAAGGGAAAGCCCGTTCCGCCGCGAACGCAGTCTCCTTCGGACTCTTCTCCAGCCGAGGTCTCGTGCGCCCCGGCGAAATCGAAGAGCTCGACCAACTCCGCGCCGGCCTCGCCGAAGAACTCAAGCCCGACACCATTCTGGAGCACGCCATGGCCGCCCACATCCTCCACGCCATGTGGCGTCTGCGCCGTTGCGCCCAGGTCGAGGAATCGCTCGCCGCCCGCACCGGGGACACCGATCCTATAGATAATAACCGAGCGAATAGCCCTGCGCGTTCGATTTGGAAACGCTTGTGACCTTTTTTTCCGCTGGCACCATCCGCGAATCGGTCTGGAATTTCCGGTAGTCGCTGAACGTCAACTCCTGCTCCGCATCCAGCCTCTTCACCAGCGCCACCCCGCGGCCGCGCATCTGGCTGGATGTCGGCACCGCGGAAGGCGCCCATCCCCAGCGCATTCTCGGCGATGCCAGATACCTCCACGACGCGCTCTGCCGCAAGGGCTGGACCTTCGGCGAAGATCCGGCTTATCTCGAAGTGGAAGGCGGGCTGCACAATGAAAGTACGTGGGGGGCGCGCATGCCGCTGATCCTGCGATCTCTGTTCCCATGAAAATCCACCTGATTACGACGGGCGGCACCATCGAGAAGATCTACTCGGAGCAGTCCGGGCACGTGGAGAACCTCGGGGCGAAGGTCGACCGTTATCTGCAATTACTGCGTCTGCCCGATACGCGCGTCGAGATCACGCCGCTGATGAATAAAGACAGCCTGGAGATGGTCGACGAAGATCGCGAACTGGTGCTGGCCGTGGTGCGCGTGAAGATCGCCGAAGCGCCGGTGGTGATCACGCACGGCACCGACACCATGGTCGAGACCGGCAAACTTCTGAAAGCGCGCCTGCCCGACTTGCGCTACCCGATCGTCCTGACGGGCGCGATGACACCGCTGGGCTTCGAGCGGTCCGACGGATTGCAGAATCTGACCGAAAGCCTGTTCGCGGCGCGTACGCTGGCGCCGGGCGTGTGGATCGTCATGCACAACCAGGTGTTCGACGTGGAGCACGCGCGCAAGGACCGCGAGAACGCCCGCTTCGTCGGCGTATAAAAGCTGTCCCGCTTATTGCGCGGGCGAAGTGATCTCGATCTCCGGCGTGGCGTTTTGCCAATCCGGCAGCTCATACATCTTGCGTTTGGTCGTAAGCGGTTCGCTGAGTTCCTTCGATTCGTTGGCCGGAAGGTCCTTCAGCTTGAATGAAAACGTGCCCACCTGATCCTCATCCGAACGGGAGGTGCTGGCCCAGAGCGTTACGTTAGCCGCAAGGTCGGGGATCTCGGCGCTCGAATGGTTCACCACGAGGAACTTCACCACCGGCTTCTTGTTCTCGCTGATCATCCGGATGCCCACCACTTCCACGTACTTCTGCATCGGATTGGTCACCTTCTGCTGCGACGGAGCGGCTGGGCTCTCAAGGCCGGTTTTTTCAGCCGCGGCCGGCTTGCTCGAATGCTGGAGGAAGTAATAAATGCCTCCCAGGATACCGAGGAAAGCCAGCATCACCCCCACCGTCACGAGCCATGTCGGCGGACCCGTGCGCGGCTGCTCCGGAGGCGGCCACGTGGTGGTGGCGGGAGCGGCCGGAGGCGGTGGCGCATATTGCGGCTGCGGCGGCTGAGGCGCCCATTGCGGAGGCGCGGCCACTGGCTGCGGTGGAGGCGGCGGAGGCGCGGGCTGGTACTGCGGTGGTGGGGGAGGGGGCGGAGGCGGCGCGGTCCGCTGCGGCTCATAAGCTGCCGGATGATACACCGGCGCTGGCGGCTGCCATGCCGGTTGAGGCGGTGGCGGAGGCTGGGCGGGCCATCCCTGAGGCGCGGGCGGTTGCGGTTGCCATGCCTGTGGGGGTGGCGGCTGCTGGTACCATCCATGCGGAGGCGCGGCTGGCTGTCCGACCGGCGGCTGAGGAGGCCCCGCCAGGGCTGCTTCTTTCGCTCGCTCGGCGCAGAACGGACATTCTGTCTTCGACGGCGGAACATCTTTCCCGCATTGCGGGCATACCCAATTAAACATTCCTACTCCACTGTATACGAGCCAACCCGAACAATGTATTACAACGGTGCTGATGGCCCTTGAGTTTCATTATCGTAGCTTCCCCCGGAATCGAGAGCGCGTAGCTCTGTTTCCAGGCGCATTCAATCCGCCCACCGTCGCTCATATCGCCATCGCACGGGCCGCCCGAAATTGGGCAAAGGAAGTAGTCTGGACGCTGCCGCGAGCCTTCCCGCACAAACGTTTTGAAGGCGCGGACTTTCCGCTGCGCCTCGAAATGCTGTGCCGGCTGGCGGCCGATGAGCCAGGCTTCTCCGTCGCCGTTGCCTCGGGCGGCCTCTACGTGGAGATCGCGGATGAAGCGCGGGAATTCCTTGGCGAGAGCGTCGCAATCGGCCTCGTCTGCGGGCGCGACGCGGCGGAGCGCATCGCCGCCTGGGATTACGGCAGGCCGGGAGTCTTTGAAGCCATGATCGAGCGCTATCCGCTGCTGGTGGCGGGCCGCGCGGGTGAATATCTGCCTGCGCCGCACCATGCCGACCGGATCGTTTCTTTAGCCCTCGACCCCGCCTTCAACGAAGTTTCATCCACCGAAGTCCGGCGCAGGATCGCGGTGGGCGAGCCCTGGCGGCATCTGGTGCCGGATTCCGTCGCCGGCCTGCTCGCCGGCTAACATAAGCTGGTATTTCGATTCCTCATCATGAAGAACACGGCCACGCTCCTGATCAACTGTCCCGACCGCAAGGGCCTGGTGGCGCGGGTTTCCGGCCTGCTCTACGCCCACGGCGCCAACATTACCCATGCCGATCAGCATCAGGACCATGAGGCCGGCCTCTTCTTCATGCGCGTCGAATGGGCACTGCCAGAAGCAAAGCCGGGCGATCCCGCCGCGGGCGAATTCGATGTCGCGGCGTTTCGTTCCGCCTTCGAGCCGGTAGCCGCCGAGTTAGAGATGGTCTGGCGCCTCGAGCTTTCCTCGGCCGTAAAACGCGTGGCGATCTTCGTATCCCGGCAGACCCATTGCCTGGCGGATCTGCTCCACCGCCATCAGGCCGGCGAGTTGGCCTGCGCAATTCCCCTGATCGTCAGCAATCATCCGGATGCGAGTGCGCTGGCGGGTTACTACGGGATCCCTTTTCATTGCGTCGAAGGCGAGGCGCGTCAACTCGAATTGCTGGAACGCGAGCAAATCGATCTAGTGGTGCTGGCGCGCTACATGCAAATCCTGTCGCCGGATTTCGTGGCGCGGCACCGCAACCGCATCATCAACGTGCATCATTCGTTTCTGCCGGCGTTCGTGGGCGCGCGGCCGTACCATCAGGCATTCCGGCGCGGCGTAAAGCTGATCGGATCGACCAGCCACTATGTGACCGAGGTGCTCGACGACGGTCCCATCATCGAACAGGACGTGACGCGAATTTCGCACCGCGACGAACTGGAAGACCTGATCGAAAAAGGGCGCGATCTGGAACGCGTGGTGCTGTCGCGAGCGGTCAAATGGCACATCGAGCATCGCATCCTGCATTACGGCTCGAAGACGATCGTCTTCAATTGACGGAGGCCTTTTTAGGTGACCGACGCGTTCGCGGTCTTCGGCAATTGCCGCCATTTCTCCGAAACCTCGGCGCTCAATTCGTACAGGTGCGCCTCTGGCGAAGCGGGATTCAGATAGAGCACCAGCACGCCCGCCGGTTTGATCTCGCCGCCGAGAAACTGTTCGATCTCGAGGAGCGTCCCATGTTCGGCGAGGATGCTCTCCATCTTTTCCTTCTCCTCCGGACGCTCCGCGAAGCTTTGGAATCCCCTGACTTCGTGCCCGGTGGTTTCGGTCAGCATCTTCGCGAATTCATAAACGTTCATGGCCACAACGGAAATTATCCTACGGCGGTAAGCTGCACACATGGCGACCGCTTCTCCTATGACGGACGAGGAATTCGTGGAATTCTGCGCCGGGTTCCCCGACTGCTTCATCGAGATGTCGGCCGAAGGAGAGATTCGGATCACGCCGCCCAGGGACTTTCTTAGTTCTGCTCAGGTCGGCGAGATCCTGTTCCAACTCAGCCCCTGGTCGCAGGCTCATGGGCGTGGCTGGGTGACGGAGTCCTCCGGCGGATTCGTCCTGCCGAACGGCGCCCGGCGCGCTCCCAATGTAGCCTGGTTCCCTGCGGACAAGCCCGGCATTCCGCGCAACAGGAGGCCCCGCTTTCCGCGCTTCGCGCCGGATTTTGTAGTCGAACTTCGCTCGCCCGAAGACCGTCTTTCGCGTCTACGGCCCAAAATGCGCGAATGGGTAGATAACGGAACCCTCCTCGCCTGGCTGGTCGATCCGGAAAGGCGCGTGGTTGAGATCTACAGGCCGGGGCGCGAGCCCGAAACTCTGATTAACCCCGAGAGCGTCGCCGGCGAAGGACGGGGCGCGCGTAGCGCCTATTTCACCGGTGCCAGGCGCAACTCGCTTACCGGAAGCGCCACGATCTCGCCGTCCACCCCGCCGATCACACCCGCCGTGTGCTGGTACGCGATCGGGTCGCCCGTAACGAAGTGGGTAATCCGGCCCGAAGCGGTTTCGACCCCATCGTCCCCGAATATCGAACGAACCGATTCCGCCGCCACGCTCGCGCTCTCCACCAGCCGCACTCCGGGCCCCAGCACGCGCCCCAGCATCGGCGCCAGCACCGGGTAATGCGTACAGCCGAGAATCAGCGTGTCGATCTCCGGCCGGCCGCCCAGATAATACTTCGCCACCAATTCGGCCTCCGGAGAATCCGCCAGATCCTCTTCCACCAGATGGACGAACAGCGGACACGCCTGTGCCCACACCCGCATACCGCGCGCTTCGAGACGCTGCTGATACGCCCCGCTGCGGATGGTCCCCTTGGTCCCGATGACACCCACATGGCCCGAGGCAGTGGCTCGCACCGCCGCCTCCACGCCCGGTTCAATGACGCCCCAGATGGGAAGACTGAACTCGCGCTTCAGATCGGATAACGCCACGGCGCTCGCGGTATTACATGCCACGATCACCGCCTCGGCGCCGCGCTCGGCCAGGAATGCCGTGATTTCGCGTGCAAACTCCCGCACCATCTCGGGCGGTTTCCGTCCGTAAGGCACGCGCGCGGTGTCGCCGAGATACAGGAAGTCCCGGTGCGGCATGGCTTGGCGCAGAGCCTTCAGCACGGTCAGACCGCCGACGCCTGAATCGAAGACCCCGATCGCCTTCACTCGCTTTCTGTCGCGCCTGTAATCAAGCGCGCTCCCCGGTTATGCGTGAAATAGTCATAAGCCCACTTGAACACGATCAGCACCCGGCTTTCAAACTGCACGATGTAGAGAATATGCACGAAGAGCCAGATCAGCCACGCCAGGTAGCCCGAAAACCGGAACGGCCCGATCTCCGCCACCGCGCTGTTACGCCCGATGGTCGCGAGACTGCCCTTATTCCAGTATCGAAACGGCTCCGTCTTCTCATTGCGCAGCCGCCGCGCGATCAGATGCGCCGCGTATTCGCCTTCCTGCATGGCCGTGGGCGCGACTCCCGGCACCATCTTTCCCTCCTGCTCGAAGTGCGCCAGATCGCCCACAATCAGAATTTCCGGATGCCCCGCAATCGAGAGATCGGGCTCGACCATAACGCGGCCGGCGTGGTCAAGCGCCACTCCGGTCCTGTCGGCCAGCAATTTGCCCAATGAGGAAGCCCGCACGCCGGCGGCCCACAGCACGGTTTTCGCGGCAATGCGGCTTTCTACTTCGCCGATCTTCACCGTCACGCCGCCATCGTCGATCCCGGTAACCCTGGCTCCGTCGCGTGTCTGCACTCCCAGATTGATCAGCGACTTTTCGGCAGCTTTCGAGAGCTTCGGCGGATACGGCGGCAGCACCCGATCCGCGCCCTCGATCAGGAAAATATTCGCGTCGGCCGGATTGATGCTGCGGAAATCTTTTCTCAACGTGTCGCGCGAAATCTCGCCCAGCGCCCCGGCCAGTTCCACGCCGGTCGGTCCCGCCCCAACCACGACGAACGTGAGCAGGGCGCGCCGTTTTTCCGGATCGGATTCCTTCTCGGCGCGTTCGAAGGCCAGCAGGATCCGCGCGCGAATCTCGGTCGCGTCTTCAATCGTCTTCAAGCCCGGCGCCAGCTTCGCCCACTCGGGATGCCCGAAATAATCGTGCGTCGATCCCGTGGCAATAATGAGCGTGTCGTAAGGAACGCGTGTACCGTCCTTGAGGATCGCTGCATGCGCGGTAACGTCGAAATCGACGATTTCCCCCAGCAGCACCCGCGTATTCTTCTGTTTATTCAGAATGTTACGCAGCGGCGCGGCGATCTCACCCGGCGACAGCGCCCCCGTCGCGACCTGATAAAGCAGCGGCTGAAAGAGATGAAAATTACGCCGGTCGATCAGCGTGAGATCGACATCGGCGCGGCGTAACGATTGAGCGGCGTAAAGCCCGCCGAATCCGCCGCCAATGATCACCACCTTGTGCCGCATCCGGAACCCGTGTTTTTAGATGCTTCGGCGAGGTGTTTGGGCGCGAGGCGAATTTGCGGATGCGTACGGCGGTAGTATGGACAAACACAGGGTACTCAAAGCACCGTCGATGAAGTGCTCACCGATGCCGTTAAGCGGTATGTCGAAGAGCGTTCGTGGACGAAGCTACTCGACTACGGCGCGAAGCGGGCGAAGATGCTCGGCATCAAAGAGTCCGACACCTCAGTGATCGGCGCCACGCTCGCAAACGCTTAACTTGCCTTCCTCAAGGCGTCCTCAACCGCCTCCGGATGTCGCGCAATTACCGCAAGCAGAACCCGCGCGGGGCCATCGGGTCGCGTCCGTCCTTGCTCCCAGTTACGTAAAGTGGCTGGCTGGAAACCAAACTTCGCGGCGAAAGCCGCCTGGCTCAAACCGAGATGCCTGCGTGTTTCGCGGACATCGACCGTGGGTACTTCCACAGTGGAAACACGGACGGCGACGTCCTTACCCTCGACCCAGTCCACGGCTTCCTGGAGGCTGGCGATTATCCGACTGCCAGCGGTCCCCTTCCGAACCTTGATAGCATTCTTTTTCTTCATAGCGTCATCCTTTTCCGGTATCCCGCAACTAAGCGGGGCAAAAGGGCTTTCATCGCGTTTCGTTCGGCCCTGGTGAGATTCGCCCGCTCATTCTTAGCGAATACGTTGAGAAGAAACAGCGGCAGCGAGTCATTGTGGAAATAGTAGATCACGCGCACACCGCCCCGCTTGCCGCGTCCCTGTGCCTTCCAGCGCAACTTTCGCCCGCCGCCGGTCTCTGCCATGATGTCGCCCGCTTCCGGGTTTGCCGCGAGGAAAAAGATCATGTCGGTTCGCTCCTCGTCAGTGAGCGCGGCGCTGGCGTCCCTGATGAAACCGGGCGTCTCAACCACGGTCATCGGAACGGATAACACGTCTCCAATATACGCTATTAGCGCAACAGGTGAAAGGGTCCAGAGGTTCGACAGAATGCAGGCGCCGTTACGCTGCCTATCGAGATAAAATGAGCAGGGAAGGCCCGGAATGCAGATCGAAATTCAAAAGCCGAAGTGGCGCAACGGGCGCAGGCGTATATCGAGAGCGGTCGTTTTCACGATGCCGACGAATTGCTCATGAAGGCATTCGACGCGCTCGACGAGAAGGCCCCGAAGCCGATCGACCTGACGGCGTTGCGCCGGAAAAATTTCGTCGAACTGTGCGACCCGGTGCGCGGCCTCGCTGAGGATCTCGATTTCAGCCGGAACCCGTCGAAAGCCCGTCCGTTCGATCTATGAGCGCCGGGGCACGAGCGTGACTCCGTCGCTGAAACGTGCAAAAAGGCTACGATGGATAGAGGGTAACAACATGGCAAATCTCGATTGCTCCCGATGTCCAGCCGTGGAGAGCATCCCGGGCAAGGTAAGCGGCGCATGGGTATTCAAAGATACCCGGATGCCCGTTTCGATTGTCTTTGAAAACTTCGAAAGCGGAGCCATTTGCATAACCGCTACTCTGGTGAAGGAGCCGACCCATGGATATTCACATCACGAAACCGGACCTCGAAGCGAAGCTGACGCAATCGGCGGCGCAACAGGGCCGCCATCCCGACGATCTGGCGCAGGAAGTTCTCGCGCGGTATTTCGATGAAGAAGCCTGCTTTGTTGCCGCCGTCAAGCGCGGTGACGCATCACTCCGCCGCGGCGAGTATCTCACCCATGAGGAAGTTGGTGTGCGTCTGAAGCGGTTTCTCCAGCCCTCCTGATGTAAATTCGTTGGTCGCCCGAAGCCGCGGAGGACTTACAGCGAATTTGCGAACGCATCGTAAGTTCCGGACTGAAAATAGGGACTTCGCTTAAACGGAGGACTCTATTTTGACGGGGTCCGGGACACGTGGGTGGCCACGAGAAAGGTTGCCATTGCTCCAGCCAAGTTCACGGCTAGCTCTGCATGACGCGGAGCTGGCTTAATGGGCTTCTTGCCTTGGCCATGAGCATCACTGAGACGATTGCGCATTGCCCCCAATCCTTCGACCACCGCCGTGCAGCCCCCAAGAATCTGCTGGAAGATGGATTCGGAGTGCTGGCTCGGCGCGATATTCAGCGCTTTTGCTGCCATCTTGTAAAGACCCGGGAGATCGCTATCAGGCTTGTATTCCGTCCCCCGTTCGTCGAGGATGTGTTTGCACACGCTTTCTAAAAGTGTCCGGGCCAGCGTGATGGCTCCCTCCGGGTCGCTTTCACGCCTTTCCATCGCCTTAAGCCAAATTTGGTGAACAGTGTCGCCATCAAATTTTGCGAGGGCAAGAGAAACGTTTCCATCTGCAGGCGTTGCTTTCGTCCCGTCAAGCCGTTCAAAAAGTGGCCGGAATTCGTCCCAAAGATACTGGCGACGCTCCGCATAAGTAGGGAATTTATACTTGATGAACTGCCAGAACTGGCTGGGATTGCGACAGGTGCGGAGAAAACGCGGCGCAAGGTCTTTCAACAGCGGATGACTGACAATTTCCTCACGTAGTAATTCGAAATCCCCGAGATCAGCCCTTCCGCCTGTGGCCTGTGCAATCAGCATATTTTGGAAGACTTCGACCCTTTCAGAGAGACTATCCATAGAGGCCACTGTTTAGCCGCGCCTTGCTGCAGTCAAATCCTTACCCGCTCATATTCGTCGAGCGGGCCTTATTCCTGCGTCGGTCGTACAGCTTCGTATTGCGTGGTGTTCTTCCCGCGCGTAGCCGTAGCCGGCCCTGCCATGACTGAATGATAACGTCCTTTATGTCGGGTGATCCGGGCGCGGCTTTCGGGTCTCACTCTCGACAAAATAATCCTCCCGCCCGCGAACCTGCGGCACGCACTCCTCAGCCAGCACACCCCCCTCCCAATCGCCCGCCCTTGTATGATGCAAATGATCCCGCATGCAAGCCCCATCCACCGACATCCAATCCACGCTGAACGAAAAGCGCCTCTTCGTACCTCCGTCCGATTTCAGTTCGCACGCGCACATCAAATCCCTCGCCGATTACGAGCGCCTCTATAAAGAAGCCGATCGCGATCCCGAAACCTTCTGGGGCAACATCGCGCGCGAGCTCGATTGGTTCGAGCCCTGGACCAAAGTCCTCGAATGGGACGCCCCGTGGGCCAAGTGGTTCGTGGGCGGCAAGATCAATCTGTCTCACAACTGCCTCGACCGCCATCTCACCACCTGGCGTCGCAACAAGGCCGCGCTCATCTGGGAAGGCGAGCCGGGCGAAATCCGCACCCTCACCTATCAGCAACTGCATTCCGAAGTATCCAAGTTCGCGAACGTCCTGAAGTCGCTCGGCGTACAGAAGGGCGATCGCGTCGCCATCTACATGGGCATGTCGCCGGAACTGGCTATCGCGCTGCTCGCCTGCGCCCGCATCGGTGCGCCCCACACCGTAGTGTTTGGTGGCTTCTCCGCCCAGGCGCTGGTCGACCGCATCAACGATTCCCAAGCCGTGTGCGTAATCACTCAGGACGGTTCGTATCGGCGCGGCGTCGAGGTCAGGCTGAAGCCCGCTGTCGATGAAGCGCTGCGCCACTGCCCCTCCGTGAAGAGCGTGTTGGTTTACAAGCGAACCGGCACCGACCAACACATGGAGCCCGGCCGCGACCATTGGTGGCATGACTTCATGGCCGACGCTTCCGACCATTGCCCCGCCGAGCCGCTCGATTCCGAGCATCCCCTCTACCTGCTCTACACCTCCGGCACCACGGGCAAGCCCAAAGGCATTCTGCACACCACCGGCGGCTACGCGGTCTCGACTTACATCACCACCAAATGGGTCTTCGATCTGCGCGATGAGGATGTCTACTGGTGTACCGCCGACATCGGCTGGGTCACCGGCCACAGCTACATCGTTTACGGCCCGCTGCAGAACGGCGCGACTATCCTCATGTATGAAGGCGGCCCCATGCATCCGCAGCCGGATCGCTTCTGGGAAATGATCGACCGCCATAAAGTGACCGTCTTCTACACCGCGCCCACGGCCATCCGCGCCTTCATGCGCATGGGCGAGCGCTGGCCCGCGCGGCATTCTCTCAAGACCCTGCGCCTGCTCGGCAGCGTGGGCGAACCCATCAATCCCGAAGCCTGGATGTGGTACCGGAGCATGATCGGGCACGATCGCTGCCCCATTGTCGATACATGGTGGCAGACCGAGACCGGCGCCATCATGGTGAGTCCGATTCCGGGCGCGACGCCCACTAAGCCGGGTTCGTGTACGCGCCCGCTGCCGGGCATCAGCCTCGAAGTGGTCACGCGCGAGGGCGAGAAGGTGCCGCTCGGATCGGGTGGCTATCTGGTTATTCGCAAGCCGTGGCCCTCCATGCTGCGCACCATCTACGGCGACGACGAGCGCTACCAACAGCAGTATTGGTCGCAGATCCCCGGGTCTTATTTCACCGGCGACGGCGCACGTCAGGATGAAGACGGCTACTTCTGGGTGATGGGACGCGTGGACGACGTCATCAACGTGTCGGGCCACCGGCTGAGCACCATGGAGGTGGAATCGGCGCTGGTGGCGCATCCGCTGGTGGCCGAGGCGGCCGTGGTGGGGCGTCCCGATGACATCAAGGGGCAGGGAATCGTCGCCTTCGTCACGCTCCAGATGGGCAACGAGTCGAGCGTCGAGTTAGCCAACGAACTGCGCGCCTGGGTGGGTAAGGAGATCGGATCGCTGGCCAAGCCCGACGACATCCGCTTCACCGACGCGCTGCCCAAGACGCGCTCCGGCAAGATCATGCGCCGTCTGCTGCGCGAGCTGGCGGCCGGCGGCGAGGTCAAAGGCGACACGACAACGCTTGAGGATCTGGGCGTGCTGGCGAAACTGCGTCAGGACGAAGAATAACCTGCGGCTATCAGCTCCGTCTTTCAGGATATGGCCCGCGAACGCGGCTGATAGCCGCATGTCCCAAACAAACGTCAAGGAACTTCGGAAACTTCGCACTGGTGGGCTGTCCCGTTACCGCTCAGTAAATCCACACTGTTTCGGAGCCGCGACCGTGAGGAAGCGGTAACGACATGACCGAGACAGTCCACTGGACCCGGCAATCCCTGCATCTGGCGGTGAATCAGACCATCGGGCACTGGCTCCACTTTTTCTCCAGTTCGGCCATGAGCCCAGCATCGGACTCGACAATCGATTCCGGCGGAACCAGCAGCGAATGACGGCGAACGGCGCGCGCCAGCTTCGACCCGGCTGGTATCGGCAGTAGGCGCAGCTTCGAACCTTTGTATGCGACCTCGACGGCTTCACCCTGTAAAGCGCAATCGAGTATTCGAAATAAATCCTTGCGGAATTCAGCGGCCGTCAGCACCATATTTAGAGCGTACACGCAATCCAGCCAGGCGCGCCCGATATTCCCGTGAGAACTTTCCCGCGTTTCCGCACCCTTATTTGGGGAGAGGCTACATGACGGAAGCGGAAAAGCGCAAAGCGATCGATCTCGCCTTACTGGCGATGGACAAGCAGTTCGGCAAGGGCACCGTACTTCGGCTGGGAGCCGACAATGTCGTCCCTGTCGCCGTGATCTCATCGGGCTGTCTTTCGGTGGATGCGGCGCTGGGGGTGGGAGGCTTCCCGCGCGGCCGTGTAACCGAAATCTTTGGCCCGGAATCCTCGGGAAAGACGACGCTGGCTCTGCAGGTGATCGCCCAGGCGCAGAAACTGGGCGGCGCGGCCGCCTTTATAGACGCGGAGCATGCGCTCGATCCGGCCTACGCCAAAAAGCTCGGCGTCGACGTGGATAATCTGCTGGTATCGCAGCCGGATCATGGCGAACAGGCTCTCGAAATCACGGCTGCCCTGGTGCAATCCGGCATAATCGATATCATCGTGCTCGATTCCGTCGCCGCGCTCGTTCCCAAGGCCGAGCTCGAGGGCGAAATGGGCGACAGCCACATGGGTCTGCACGCCCGGCTGATGTCGCAGGCTCTGCGCAAACTGACCGGCATCATCTCCCGCACCAATACCTGCATGATCTTCATCAATCAGGTGCGCGAGAAGATCGGCGTCATGTTCGGCAACCCCGAGACCACCACGGGCGGGCGCGCGCTGAAGTTCTATTCGTCGGTGCGCGCCGAAGTGCGCCGTATGACCGCCATCAAGGACGGGGAAACGGTGGTCGGCAATCGCACCAAGGTGAAGATCGTAAAGAACAAGGTGGCATCGCCGTTCCGCGAGGCGGAGTTCGACCTTCTCTACGGCGAGGGAGCGTCCCGCGAGGGCGATTTGCTGGATATGGGGGTGGCGAAGAATCTGGTTGAGAAATCGGGCTCCTGGTTCAGCTATCGGGGCGAACGCATCGGGCAGGGCAGGGAAAACGCCCGCATATTCCTGAAGGAACATGCCGAAGCGGCGCAGAAGCTGGATGACGACCTGCGCGTGGCTTTAGGTCTGACTCCCAAGGCGAAAAATGCTGCCGTCGCATAATCCGGACTTGCTAATACCGCCGGTGTGGTCATATAATATGACTATGAATGCGGCGACCGAGACCTACAAGCTGGCGGATGCCAAGGCGCATTTCTCCGAGATCGTCCAGAAGGCGATGCTCGGCGAGTCCATTATCGTGACGAAGGAAAATCGCCCGGTGGTCCGGATTGTGGCGATCAAGCCGGCGAAACGGGCTCCGGGAACCGGCAAAGGCATCTGGATGGCGCCCGATTTCGACGCGCCGCTGGACGATTTCGCGGAGTATATGTAGTTGCCGGTTCTTCTCGACACCCACGCTTTTCTGTGGTGGTGCGAGGACTCGCCCGAGCTTTCCCCGAAGGCTCGCAAGGCTATTACGGAGCAGGATTGCTTTGTCAGTTTTGCGAGCTTCTGGGAGATCGCCATCAAGGTCAGCCTGGATAAGCTGCGTCTGCCCGGCGTGGCGGATAAATACCTCACTGACCAGATGTCGCTGAACGGCTTCGAGCAGCTCGAAATCAGCTTCCGGCAAATCATGCGCTGCTCGCGATTGCCGTGGGCGCACCGCGATCCCTTCGACCGCCTGTTGATTGCGCAGGCGCAGGAAGAAAAGCTGCCCATTGTCTCTCGCGATTCCACCTTTGACGCCTTTGACGCTTACGGCGTGGCGCGAATCTGGTAAGGGCTATATAATCGTCCCCGACATGCGTAAATCGGGAATCTGCGTCTTCGCCCTGCTGGTCATTGCCACGCTAACGGCCATCAGCCTGAATGCTCAGGCGCCCCCGGGCCGCGGCGGAGGCAACCTGATCGACCAGGCGGGATCGCTGGATAAACAAATCGTCGATCCGGCCGCCGCCGACCGCGGCAAGAAGACCTACATCGCCGAGTGCATTACCTGTCACGGCCCCAGCGCCCGAGGCGGCCAGGGTGGGTCCGACCTGGTTCGCTCGGTGGCCGTATTGCACGATCGCTACGGCAATCAGATCGGGCCTTTTCTGAAGAAGGGCCATCCGACGCAGAGCACTCCTCCGGGCGATTTTACCGCCGCTCAGATCCTGGATCTTTCTCACTTCATTCATCAGCGCGTGAACGATACGCTGCGCACCTCGCCGCTCTTCCATGCCCAGGACGTGCTGACCGGCGACCCCAAAGCGGGCGAAGCTTATTTCAACGGCGCGGGCAAATGTAATACCTGCCATTCGCCGGCGGGCGACCTTGCCGGAATCGGCGCAAAATACGACCCGGTCGATATGCAGCAGAAGTTCATGTTTCCCCGGCCTGCGTTCGCTCGCAAGCCGACTATGGTCACCGTCACTCCGGCGTCGGGGCCGGCTGTGACGGGCGTACTCGACCGCATCGACGACTTCAATGTCTCCCTGCGGGACGATCGGGGCGAGTATCATTCCTGGACGCGCACTCCGGCGTTGAAGGTGAAAGTAACCGATCCTTACGAGGCGCACTACAACTTACTCGACCAGTACACCGATAAGAACATGCACGACCTGACGGCTTATCTGGAGACATTGAAATGAAGATCTACGGAACCATAGTTATCTTTGCGGGACTTACGGCCGGACTCACGACAGCCATGTTCGGACAGGACTGGCCGACTTACAACGGCGACGATACGGGACGCCGCTTCAGTTCCCTCAAGACCATCAATGCGTCGAATGTCAATCATCTGAGTCTGGCTTGGCTGTATCGCATTCCGGCCGGGCTGTCGGCGGGCAGTATCAAAGGCACGCCGATCGAAGTGAACGGCGTCATGTACATAACGATTCCGGACCATGTGTGGGCCATCGACGCGCGCACGGGACGGGAACTCTGGCATCACGTTCACCAATGAGCGCTGGCAGAAGTCGATCTGCGATCTGGATCAGATGTACTATGCTTCGGTGGCGCCGGTGATTGTGAAGAATCACGTGCTGGTGGGCGTGAGCGGCGACGATCTGGATATACCAGGTTACTTCGAGTCGCGAAATCCGGAAACGGGCGACCTTGAATGGCATTGGTCGGTCACGCCGAAGAAGGGCGAGCCCGGCGCGGAAACGTGGCCCAATCCGGAGGCGGCGGCGCATGGGGGCGGCATGACATGGGGTACCACCACTTACGATCCCGAACTCAATCTGATCTATCTGGGGACCGGGAATCCGCAGCCGGTAGTGGCGGGTAAGGGCCGGCTGGGCGACAACCTCTACACGGAGTCGATCGTGGCGCTTAATCCCGATACGGGAAAGCTTGTATGGTACTTCCAGCCTTCGCCGCACGACACCCACGATTGGGATAACGTGGAGGTTCCGGTCATCTACGACGGACTCATCGACGGACAGAAGCGAAAGTTGTTGTCGATGGCCTGCCGCAATGGCTGGTTCTTTGTGCTGGACCGGACCAACGGCAAGGCGCTGGTGTCGAAGGAGTACGTGAAAACGAACTGGACGAAGGGCGTGGATGCCAAAGGCCAGCCGATTCCCAACCCGGCCAAGGAACCGCAGATCGATGGCGCGCTGGTATCGCCTAACCAGGGCGGCGCGGCGAATTGGCCGCCTCCGGCTTTCGATCCTGACACCGGACTCTTCTATGTGAATGCCACGCGCGCTTACAGTGTCTGGTACTTATATGATCTGGACGACAAGCCGGAAGGCTGGGGTGGAACCGACCGCGGCGGTTGGTCGGAGTATCTCCTGCAGGCGATCGACTATAAGACAGGTAACATCAGATGGAGTCATAAGTGGGAAGGTCCCGGAGGACGTTCCGGCTTGCTGAGTACGGCGGGAAATCTGTTGTTTGCCGGAGATATGTCGGGGAATTTCGTGGCGCTGAATGCGGCCACGGGTAACCCGCTGTGGCATGCGGGTCTTAGTGGCACCGTGACCAACGCCCCGATTACTTACCAGCTGGACGGTATGCAGTATGTGGTGGTCGCGGCGGGCGACTTATTGTTCGGGTTTACGCTGCATTAGATCGGGAAGGGCTACAAGTATGCGACGCAGAGAGCTTCTTACGGGATTGGCCGCGGGAGCGGCGCTCGCTCAAACGACATCGGCTCCCGTGCAGCGCAAGGGACACTTCAAGCAATCCGTCACGCGCGGTGTTTTCGGTCGGAATATGCCGTTTGAAGACACCTGCCGTGAGGCGGCGCGGCTTGGCTGCAAAGGTTACGACCTGATCGGGCCGGAGGACTGGCCGACGCTGAAGAAATACGGACTGGTGCCCGCCATGTATCCGCCGGGGCCGGGCGGGACGATCCCCGACGCGCTCAACCGCACGGAGAATCACGCTCGGATTGAGACGGCGCTGCACGCGGCCATCGACGAAGCGGCTTTGAACGGCGTGCCCAACATCATCACGTTTTCCGGCAATCGGAGGGGGATGGACGATCGCCTGGGCGCGGACAATTGCGTGGCATCGCTCAATCGCGTGAAGGCGCATGCGGAAGACAAAGGCGTGACCATCTGCATGGAGTATCTGAACAGCAAGGTCAATCACAAAGACTACATGTTCGACCACATCGTGTGGGGCGTGGACGTGATGTCGCGGGTGAATTCGCCGCGCGTGAAGATACTCTTCGACATCTATCATGCGCAGATCATGGATGGCGATATCGTGCATAACATCCGCGATTACTATCAGTGGATCGGGCATTTCCATACGGGCGGCGTTCCGGGACGGCATGATATCGACGAGACCCAGGAATTGAATTACCGGTTTATCGCGCAGTCGATCGCGGATCTGGGATTTACGGGATTTATGGCGCACGAATATTCGCCGGCGCCGGGACACGATCCGATCGAAACGCTGAACACGGCGATGGGGATCTGCGACGTATAGGTTTATTGGGGCAGATCCTTCATCCAGATATTGCCGGTTTGCTCGACCATGCTGAACACAATCTTGTCGGCGGCCACCGACATCGATGTCTGGATCGGATCGGGGCCCATCAAAGACCGCCGGGAAGTATGGAAATGCTGTACCGGAAACGCCTCGCCCACCGGATGCTTCGTCGCCGGATCCAACCGCTGTGCCCAGAAACAGCGGAACCCGTCGCGTTCGGAGACGAAGTAGAGCAGCTTGCCATCGGGCGACCACTCGGCGTAGCGGTCCATGCCTTTGCCGTCGGTGATGGGTATCCATTGATACTGTGGGATCGCGGCCGCCCCGCGATACGGAGCGACGAAGATCTGCCGGGCGGCGGGCAGAATCGCGTGAAAGGAAATCCAGCGATCGTCGGGGGAGAAACGGCCGCGGGAGAGGGGGTATTTGGGGTGCGAGAGGATTTCCGTCTTCCCGCCGGAAGCAACATCGACCACCGAGATGTACTGGAGTCTGCGGGCCGGAGTGGGATCGGACTCGTAGAGTGTCTTTTTCCCATCGTGCGACCAGCCGTTCATAAGCCGGCACGTCTCGCACATTTTTTGCGCATCGCCCCCTCCGGGAGAACCGACGTACGAGGCCGTGGCTTTGCCGTCCCACCAGGAGATCCGGGAGCCATCGCCCGCGATCTGGGGATAAGCGGACGACTCGGCCAGCAGGGTCTCCTTGCCGCCCGGAAGCGCTTTGACCCAGACAGCGGGCAGGGGCCCGCTACCGCCTCGCATGAACACCAGTTTGCTTCCGTCCGCTGAGATTTCAGGGGCGGAGTCCGGGTTGAGGCCCTCGGTCAGACGCTTCATTTCGCCGAGGACTTTCCCGCCATTGGCGTCGATGGGAAAGCTCCAGATATTGGTGTTTTCGGAAAGCAGGGTGAAGGCGAGATGTCCCGCGGCTATCGAGGGCTGGATATCCGGGCCGGCGCCGGAGGTGATCGGGACGGGCACGCCGCGCACCTGCCACTTATCGGGCGAAAGGGCCACCTGCCAGAGGTTCACCACATCGCCGGATTGGGCGGAGAAGACGATCTGGTTGGCTTCGGGTCTCCAGATGCCGGGTACCGGTCTTACGTCCGGAGTAATGCTGAGCTTCTGCTCCCGGAAAAGCGCATATGCGCCGGTACTCATCGCGGCGCCTCCGTCCAAAGGCGCAACCCACCAATCGCGATCCGCGCCCGCACCCAGCTGGGGCCGGCCGTAGAACAGCACTCGTTTACCGTCGGGCGACCAGACTGGCCCAAAGACCATGTATAAATCGGGCCGGATCTGCCGCGGCTGGCCGCCTGCCGAGGGGACCACATATGATTTCGGCGGGTTGACGCTGTTGACCAGGCCGGTGGTATAGGAGATCTGCGCGCCGTCCGGGGAAAACTGCGGAAAGTGGCCCTGGGCCGTCACTCGTTTCGCCTCGCCGCCGATCGCGGAAATAACGTAGATGCCGCCGCCGTCGCGCTCGGAGCGAAAGGCGATCTTCGAACTGTCGGGCGAGAAGACAGGCTCGTGATCGTCGGCCGGATCTTTGGTGAGCTGGATGGCCTCACCTCCCGCCATCTGGCGGACCCAGATATCGAGGTTGCCTTCACCGCCCCGGTCGGAGGCGCAGGCGATGAATTTGCCGTCGGGAGAGAGGGCGGGATCGGTGGTGAGTCCGGAATCCGCAGTCAGGCGGACCAGCGCGGGCGTGGGTGCCGGCGCTTTCGGGCGGTTCAGCCACCAGGCTGCTCCTGCGGCTGCGAGCAGGATCGGGAGGGCGATCAGCGCCACCGCGGTGAGGCGCGGAGATTTGGAGCGAGCGGCGGGCGCGGCGGCTTCGAGAAGGCCGGATTCGGACTCTTCCTTGAGTTCTTCGAGCGCGACCTTCGCGTCGGATATGTTCTGGAAGCGGCGGTCCAAATCCTTGCGCAGGCAGCGATTGATGATTCGTTCCAATTCGCGGGGCGTATCGGGTGCGATCTCGCGGACGGGCGATGGCTCCTTGTGGAGGATCGCCGCCAGTGTGGACATCTTCGTCTCCCCGGAAAAGGCGGGGCGCCCGGTTGTCATCTCATAGAGGACCGATCCGAAGCTGAAGATGTCGCTGCGCGCATCGACTTTCCTGCCTTCGGCCTGCTCGGGCGACATGTAGGCTACGGTGCCGATTATCATGCCTTCTTCGGTGCCGCCTTTCGACGGCATCATGGTCTCGGCCTCTTTGGGGTCTTCGACCTTCTCCGTAAGCTTGGCGAGACCGAAATCGAGCAGCTTCACGTGGCCGTCCGCAGTGGCCATGATGTTGGCGGGCTTGATGTCGCGATGGACGATGCCTGCGGCGTGGGCACGGGCCAGCGCGGCGGCGATCTGGATGGCGTATTTCAAAACCTCGCGCAGACGCATCCCGCCCCGTGGCGTCAGCTGATCGAGCGTCTTGCCATCGACGAACTCCATGGCGATGAAGTCGATGCCGTCGGCGCGATCGATGTCGTAGATGGTGATGATGTTGGGGTGGTTGAGCGCGGAGGCGGCTTTGGCTTCCTGGACGAAGCGGCGCTTGCGTTCGGGGTCGGTAACTTTGGCCGCGGGGAGGATTTTAAGCGCGACGACTCGATCGAGGCGCGTGTCTGTGGCTTTGTAGACGACGCCCATGCCGCCCTCGCCCAGCTTTTCGCCGATGTGGTAGTGCGAGATAGAGCGGCCGGTCATTTATGCGAGTTTAGCTTATTCTTGCGCCAGGCCAGGGTCAAGATTGCGGCTAATATCAGGAATGGTGGAATCAGCAGGATGACGATTCCGTGATTGAGTACGCGCGAGCGTTCAGCCTGCTGCGCTGCCGCGGTCCGGAAGCACATGACACACTGCGCGATTAAAGGTGTCATAGGCCGTCGAAGGTGAAGTTCATGAGGTACAGCGTGACTACGAGGACGAGCCACCAGAGATTCAGAAAGTGCGAGTACATGGCGGCGGCCAGGGCATCGCGTTTCCTTACGTCAGCCGCCACGTAAGTGAACCAGCCTACACACAGGGCGGCGGCCAGCCAGTGTGTTCCGGTCAGGAGCAGGAAGGTGCTTCCGAAGGAAGTGTCGGGGCCTAAGTGCACCAGGAGGACGAGGCGCACCCATTCTACGATTTCGAGGAACAGGAAGACCAGCCAGCAGGTGATGGCGATGGCGATCCAGCGGATGGCGGGCTCTTTGTCGTCGAGCTTCGCCGCTTTGGCGCCCACCGCCATGGTGGCGCTGCCGGTGAGCGAGAACATGGTCATCCCCGAGATCATCAGGAGCGAGGCGAAATGGAAGGGCGCAGGCCATTCTTCCGACGCCCAGCGCAGGTAGAACATGACCGCGAGCAGCGCGGCGAAGAAGGCGAAATTGCCCGCTATGAAGAGACCGGTTACGCGGCGGGTTCGCGTCTCGTAGTATTCGGCGATGAGGGGTGGCATTAGTTCAGGCCCAGTAGACGAAGAGTCCCATGATGCCCAGCCAGAGGATGTCGAGAAAGTGCCAGAAGAGGGCGCTGACGTCCACCCAGGTTCTTCGGCTGGGTCCCAATTCAAAACGCAGGGCGCGGAATTCCACGTAGGCGACTGCCAGTAAGGCGCCCACCACGTGCGCGGCGTGGGCCCAGGTCAGCACGTAGAAGAATGCGCTGCTGGGATTGCCCTGCAGGAAGAAGCCGCGGGATGCGAGTTGTTCCCAGGCGATGATCTGGCCGATGAGGAACCAGACGCCCATCAACGTCCCAGCGGACCAGAGCCAGTTGAAGAGTTGGCGCTTGTTGCGGCGCAGCTGCCGGCGGGCGACGTCGAGCGCGATGCTGCTCAGGACCAGGATGCCGGTATTCCAGTACAGAATCTGCGGCAACGGGAGTTTATGCCAATCGTTATTAAGGCCGCGGCGCACCATCATGGCGCTGACGAGCGCGGCGAAGGTCATGATGCTGGCGCACATCAGGACGAGGATTCCAGTGATGGAAGCGTTGCGCTGATTGTTGCGATCGGGCCGTCCACCGCGATCGTCGCCTCCGCCTCCGCCGCCGGGGGGAAGGTCGGGGAAGGTGGGGGGAGGTCCGCCGATGTTCGATTGAGTCAGCGTCGGCATAAGTTCAGTATCGCTCGGGTACGTTTGTGTTAAGGGTGTCGGCAGCTTTGACCGCCGGCGTTGCCAGGCTCCGGAACAGATTCCACAAAAAGATCAATTGGACGGCGGCCAGGGTGAAGGCGGAATGCGTGATCCACTTCTGCAGCGGCAGGACGGGGGCGAGGAAGTCGAAGGTCGTGAAATCGGCGTAGCGGCGGGGATTGCCGGCGAATCCGGCGAAGTGCATAGGCAGGAATGTGGCGTAGGCGAAGACGAAGGTCAGGTAGAAGTGCAGTTTTCCGAGGCGTTCATTCAGGGTGCGGCCGAACAGGAGAGGGAACCAGTAAAAGGTTGCGGCGAAGATGCCGAAGAGGGCGGCGATTCCCATGATCGTGTGAAAGTGGGCGACGACGAAATAGGTGTCGTGGAAGTAGGCGTCGAGCTGCGGCTGGCCGAGGAAGAGACCGGAGAGTCCTCCGGTTACGAAGATCGACACGAAGCCGAGCGAGAAGAGCATGGCTGTCGTGAACTCCAGTTTTCCGCCCCATGCGGTGGCGATCCAGTTGAAGGTCTTGACTGCGGCCGGGACTCCGATGGACATGGTCAGGAATGAGAAGGCGATGGCGGAGTACGGATTGAGTCCGCTGATGAACATGTGGTGGCCCCAGACCAGGAGTCCGAGGAAAGCGATGGAGATGGTGGACCAGACCATGGCGCGGTATCCGAAGATCGGTTTCCCCGAATAGTGCGAGATGAGGTGGGAGACGATACCCATGCCGGGCAGGATGGCGATATAGACCTCTGGATGGCCGAAGAACCAGAAGAGGTGCTGCCAGAGGAGGGGCGAGCCGCCGGAGTGCGGGATCTGCTGGTCGGCGATCTGGAGTCCGCCGGGGACGAAGAAGCTGGTGCCGCCGAGGCGGTCGAGCAGGATCAGCAATCCGGCGGCGAGGAGGACGGGAAAAGAGAGGAGGCTGAGGATCGCGGCGACGAACCAGTTCCAGCAGGTGAGGGGCATCTGCATAAGCTCCATGCCGGGGGCGCGGCAATCGATGACGGTGGCGATGAAGTTGATGGCGGTGAGCATGGAGGAGACGGAGAAGGCGGCGATGGAGAAGAACCAGAGGGTTTGTCCGCGGCCTTCGCCGGGCCCGGCTATGGCGCCGACGGCGCTGAGGGGCGGATAGGCGGTCCAGCCGGAGAGCGCGCCTCCGCCGATGGAGACGAAGGACGCGATGAGGAGGAGAAGCGAGAGCAGGGCGATCCAGAACGAGATCATGTTGAGGCGCGGGAATGCCATTTGGGCGGCCCCGAGTTGTTGGGGGAGGAGGAGGTTACCGAAAGCGTTGAGGGGCGCAAGGGTGAGGACGAAGAAGATCATCAACGTGCCGTGGAGGGTCATTAAGGCGAGATAGAGTTCGGGAGTCATGACGCCTCCCTGGGCCTCGATGGGCCAGAGGGCGGCGAACCACTTCACCTGGGCCTGAGGGTAGACGAGGTGAAAGCGCATCAAGAGGGAGAGCAGGACGCCGGCAATTACGGCCAGGAGGGAGAGAAAAAAGTACTGGCGGGCGATGACGCGGTGGTCGGTAGAGAAGACTTTAGCCACGGGTGGGATTTGGACGGAAGTGGTCCACTGAGCACAGCATACATGCTCAGGCCCTTGCCACGGAGATCTCTCCCTTTCCCCAGACGGCGTGGCGGCCGACTCCGGTCCAGCGGGCGGCTTCGAGCCAAGGCAGAAATTCGGCCAGATCTCCTTCATACTCGGCGAAGCCGACGAAGCCTCCGAGGGAATGGCGCTGGCCGGTGCGGCTGCTGCGTCGATTCACGTCTATCCTTCGGACTTCGCAACGCGCCATGCGCACGTTGGCGGCGCGCGTGCCGAGAACCTGAAAATCGATAGCGAGAGCTTCCCCATACAAACTGGCTAAGGTGGCGATTCGGTCGCGAATGCGGCCCAACAGGATGGGGAAATCGGGCCGGTCGACAACGTGGCCTTTGTGCTTCAGCTCCGTGGGGGACAGGAAGTCGACGCGGATCTTCGAGGGTGTGGCGGCGCGGGGCGCGAGGTCCACAAAGGCAGGTTCAGTGGGGCTGAGCAGGCGAATGCTTTGTAAATCGGCTTTGCCGCGGGTGGGTCCGAGCCCTTCCTGCGCGAGCTCCGTGAAGGCGCGTTCGAAGCATGCGAGCATGGCTGGGTCCTTAGAGAAAACATTGAGATCGAAGTGGAAGGGTCGGCCCGGATCGACGGCGGTTCCATCGAGATGTCGGGCGCGGAAGACGAAGGGGCGGGGGGAATCGGATAACCCGCTGGGTCCGCGGCCGTTGGCCCGGGGCTCGAAGACCTTCGCATACGGGCAGGACTGGCGGATCGGGCAAGTGCGGGCATCCTGACATGCGGTGTCGCAGGCGATGCGTTTCATCGTGAGGCCGAGAGCCCCCCGCAGCGTGTTGGCGGCTTTACCCGGTGGGAAGAAGAGCGATTCGCGGGCGGTGAATTCGAAGCGCAGCGGGAGAAATTCGAAGCGCATCTGGCCCGCGCGGGCTAGCGGGTGGCCCATTTCCAGGCGGTTTCCACGATCTCTCTCAGGCTGGAGTGGATTGGCTTCCAGGATAATTCCTTTTGGAGAAGAGTTGAATCGGCGACCAGCAGTGGGGGGTCCCCTTCGCGCCTCGGTCCGAACTGGAACGGCACCTTTTTCCCGGTAACCGCTTCGACGGCTCGCAGGACTTCGTTTACCGAATAGCCCTGGCCGGTGCCTGCGTTGTACTTCTTCGACTTGCCCCCATTAAAGAGAGACTCTACGGCTACGATGTGCGCCCTTGCGAGGTCGGTGACGTGGATGTAGTCGCGGATGCAGGTGCCGTCGGGGGTGTCGTAATCGTTACCGAAAATGGTGATCGGTTGGCCGGTTTTTATAGCGCGGAAGAGCAGGGGAATGAGGTGCGTCTCGGGTTCGTGATCTTCTCCGGCGCGTCCCTGGGGGTCGGCTCCGGAAGCATTGAAATAGCGCAGGCAGACGCCGCGCAGGCCGTGGATCCGATCGAACCAGTCGAGCAGCTTCTCGACCATGACCTTCGATTCGCCATAGGCACTCACGGGCGCGTACGGTTCGGCTTCGGAGATGGGGACATGCGCGGGCATTCCGTAGACGGCGGCGGTGGATGAGAAGACGATGTTCCCGATGCCCGCCTGCAGCATGGCGGTGAGCAGGGAGAGCGAGCCGGCCACGTTGTTGTGGAAGTAGATTTCCGGCACCTTCATGGATTCGCCGACGGCGATGTAGGCGGCGAAGTGGATGACGGCCTGGCAGGGTTTCTCGCGCATCACGGCGACGAGGCCTTCGGTATCGAGGAGGTCGAGGACGCGCAGGCGGGCGGGATCGACGGCTTCGTGGTGGCCGCGGGCGAGGCTGTCGACCACTACGACGTCGTAGCCGGCGTCGAGAAGTTGCAGCGTGGTATTGGAGCCGATGTAACCGGCGCCTCCGGTGACGAGAATGCGCGGTTGGGAAGAAGCCACCATCGCATTGTATTTCAGGGAGTGGCGCGGGTGTAGACGATGGCGCCGGCGGTGCGCGCGACTTCGCGATAATGGCCGAGCCAGGGTTTGAGCTCGTCGTAGCGATCCATGGAGAGCGCGGGGTTGTAGAGGCTCAGGCCGTCGATCAGAATGTCGGGATGGGAGTGCGCGAGTTCTTCGCGTGCCTCGTGCGTTCCGGCGGTCAGGACGACGTTCGACTGGGTGAGGTGACGATCGGCGGGAACTCCGGTCAGGGCCTGGCTATCGAGAAATCTGGTGGCGGGTTGGAGGCCGGTGTAGACGAAGATTTCGGGACGATAGCCCCAGACGTAGAGAGTTGAATTCGCCTGCGCGAGGGAGAGCGCGATCTTCGAGGCGGCCTGGCTGTCGCGATCCATGGCGAGGTCGCTCCAGCGGGAGAGATTGGAGTAGCGCGGACCGAAGCGGACGAGGGGGACGGCGAGGGCGAGGAGAAGAAGGGCAGCGCAGGTGCGCGCGCGCAGGAGGGTCAGGCCACGCGCGGCGCCGAGGGTCAGGACGGGCAGGAGCAGAAAATAATAGCGCGGGAAGAATCTCCATCCGAGGACCACGCCGGCGTAGCAGAGAATCGCCCAGACGAGGAACTTCCAAGTGCGCTCGCGCCGGCAGAACAAGACGAAGCCAATAAAGCCAATGACCAGGGCGGCGTGAAATCCAGCCCAGTTGAGGGTGCGCACGATGCCGTTCCACACGGGATCGGCCACGATGGGGCTCGCGGCGTACTGCGCGGGCCAGCGCCATACCTGATCGAGAAAAGGGGTGAGGGCGTGTGCGCCGGCGAGCCAGGCCAGCGCGATCAGATTGGGGATGGCGAATCCGGCGGCGAGCGGGAGCAGGGTTGGCCAGGCGAACAGCGCGGCGGCGGCGAGTACGAACACGGCTTTAGCGTTGACGAGGAAGCCGATGCCAGCCGCGATGCCGCTCCAAAAGGGCTGCTTGCGCCACGCAAGAAGAATGGCTGCCAGGTGCGGCACGAGCAGCAGCATGTCCGCGGCCAGGGGCAGCACCGCGGAGTGGGTATCGAAGGTCAGAAAGAAGGCGAGGAGGCCGGCGGCGAGATAGCCTTCGCGGGTAGTCCAACGGGCTTGGGCGGCTGCGTAGGCGAGGATGCACGCCAAGGTTGCGTAGCAGGCCCCGGCGATACGCAACAGGGGGCCGATGGCCGCCCCCCATAAGAGACACACGGCTGGGACGAGCGGGGGTTTATCGTACCAGACGTCGCGGTAGACGACGGCTCCGCGTTTCATTTGCAGAGCGACGGCGAGGGGTAGCACTTCGCCTTCCCACAAGATCCGCGATTCGGCCACGTGGGCGGTGAGGAGGATGGCGAAGAGCGCGAGAAAAAATATGCGGGGACGCAGAATGATCCAGATTATCAATGTTGGTTGCGGAACGTCGGGTATAGTAGGGTGAGGGGAGCGGCGAAGATAGGGCGAAGATGGAGAATCAGGAACAGCTTCGATGGCTTCGTCAAACGGTAGCGCGAATCGATCGTAAATACGCTTCCGCTTCTGTCCCTGAACCGCCTCCTTCCCGTGGGTACGTCGAGGACCTTCTATCCGGCGAAGTGGTCGAGACTCCGCTGGGGAAGCATTTCGAAACCGAGAAGCTGTATGCGCGGCACCGGCGTTACGGCAGCTACGACATCTCGGATCTGCTCGAACTGCGGCCCGATGTTCTCGCCGCGCTGTCGGATGGCGCGATTGTGAATGCGCATCCCACGCAGTGGGCCTTTCTCGATACCGAGACTACGGGGCTCGCGGGCGGATCGGGCACGTACGCGTTTCTGATCGGCGTGGGCAGCATCGATGCAGAGGGCTTTCGTGTGCGCCAGTTCTTCATGCGCGATTACGATGAGGAACCTTCCGTGCTGCACGCGCTCTCCGCGTATCTGGGCCGCTTCGACGTGCTGATCACCTATAACGGGCGCAGCTTCGACCAGCCTCTGCTCGAGACCCGCTATACCATGACGCGGACGCGGCATCCGTTTGCGCGCATGGAGCATTTGGATCTGCTCTATGGCGCGCGGCGGCTGTTCAAGCTGCGCCTGGAGAATTGCCGGCTGGTGAATCTGGAGAATCAGATTCTGGGTGTAGAGCGGGAGGGCGATGTGCCGGGCGAGCTGATCCCCTACTGCTATTTCGAATATCTGCGGACGCGGCGGGCATTCCGGTTGATTCCGATCTTTCATCACAATGTGCTCGACATTGTTTCGCTGGCGTGTTTGACGGGCGTGATTCCCGAGGCTTTTCGCGATCCGGAAAATATTCGGGTGCGGCATGGCACGGATCTGCTGGGGCTGGCGCGCTGGCTTGAGATGTCGGGACGGATGGAGGAAGCACACCGGCTGATGCGGCGCGCGGTGGATCTGGGGTTGCCGGATCAGCACCTGTTCCGCGCCTTGTTCGAAGCCGGTGGGATGGAAAAGAAGCTCGGCCAGGAACATGCGGCGCTGGCTACGTTCACGGATCTTACACTGTCGCCGAATCCGTATCGCGTGAAGGCGTATGAAGAGCTGGCCAAGCACTATGAGCATCGGGAGCGGAATTTCGCGATGGCGCTCGAATGTGTGCGGGCGGCTCGGCAGACGGCGGATTCGGCGGCGCTTGCTTCAAGGCAGCAGCGTCTTGAAAAGAAGTGCGCGGGGGTGGCGAAACAGCCTAAGTTGAAACTGGCGGCACGGAGCGCCATGTGATGAGGCTGGTGGGTCTTTGTTTCGCGCTCGCGACATTCGGCGCGCAAAATAACTTTCATCTGGAACATCATCAGGACAGCTTCGGCATGCGGTCGCACGGTGTGATCGAAGTGGTGAACGGGAGCTCGAAGTTTTATCCGTTGCCGCAAAGCACGTGGGAGGATTACGTTCGGCTGCGTCCGAAGGATGTGGCGATGAATCCGCTGGCTGCGACCAATAACTCTTACGAGCGGGAGGAAGTAATCGGTCCTTACCAGATCGAGGGCGGCAAGGTTTGGTTCGGCAAGAGCTTCTACGATGGCGAGGGCGAAAGAGGCGTGGGGGCGTTTGGTTATTTCGATACCGAGACGCGCCGGTACCGGCTTTTCTCTCCGCCCGAGGTGGCTCCGTATGAGGTCAGCGCGATGCTGGTGGAGGCGGATTCGGTGTGGCTGGGGCTCGATCATCAAGGGGAGGACATTTCCGCTTTTCCGGGTGGTCTGATGCGTTGGGACCGGAGCACTGAGAAAGTCCGGCTGTATCCGATCGAGTTTGTGGTCACCGCGATGGAGCGCCGCGGGGACGTTCTCCGCCTGAGCACGAATGGCGGATACGCGGAGTTGCGCGGCGAGGTGGTCGAGCGCTTCTCCGTGCGGAAGACGGCGAATGGAAAGACGGAAACGATGCGGATCGACAAATTTCCTCCTCCACCTTCCCACCACTGGCAGCCACCGCGGTGAAACGCATGGATGCAGCGCGACTGATCGCATACGATTACTGGGCGAACCGCGAATCGCTCGAGTCCGTTCGCCATGCCGGCGCGCCGGTTCAGCCGGTCGCGGTGCTTGCCCATGTGGCTGCCACAGGAAACTTCTGGCTGGCACGCGCAGCGGGTGGACCAACCGCGCCCGCCTGGCCCGAGTGGGATATCGAGACGGTTGATCGCGAGATGGATGCGTCTTTCGCCGCTTGGAACAGGATACTCGAGGAGGTCGCCCGGAGAGCGCGGGGCGCCGTATTCGAAGCCGTATTCGAATATGAGAACGCTGCCGGTCAACGGTGTGCGACCTCATTTTCAGAAGTGGCGATTGAACTGGTGAGTCACGGAGCTCACCACCGTGGGCAGGTGGCGCTCTTATGACGGCAGGCCGGTTACGAGCCTCCGCAGTCGACCGATTTCATCCCGCTCTGCGGGATTTTAAGTTCTGAAGCGCGCTACAATTTCGAGAGAATCGTTGTGCGTAACCAAGCTTCACGCATGGTGGGTTGGGCGGCGCTATGGGCGCCGGCGACTTCCTGCCCACGGCCGCGGGACAAGGGCTTTCGACCGCGCGCGACCACGGGTCCGTGCAGCCATCCCCGGTTCCGGCGCCTCCCGATCCACAACTCCCGGACCCGCAATCTCAACCACCGCAGGCTCCGGTATCGAACTACGATCCCGCCATCTTTCAGAAGCCGATTTCCGCCGATCAACTCGCGTTTCTGACTCCATTCGCGGGGGCGCCGGCAAAAGATCTCGTAAGGGACAAACAATTCCGCAAGTTGATGCACAGCGTGATCCCCGATTGCACGTTTCATTACGGCTGGGACATGCCGCTTTCGGACGCGCTCGAAACCGTGCTCAAAGGGTCGACTACACCGGTTCGAATCCGCGATGGGCGATACCTGATGGTCTCCGGCCATAGCGGGCCGTACCTCGGAGGCAGGGGATTCATATGGATCGATTTACAGGATGGTCTCGTGCTGGGTGGGATCTCCTTCCATCCGACCAATGGGGAACCCACGCCGGAGCTTAACATTTTTTCAAAACAGGTGACGGAAGAATCCCTCGGCATGAGCCAGCTTCCGCCGGCCTTTGCGGAGGATTTGCGCCAGTGGTCCGCGGAATCCCGAGTTCCGCCAGTTATCGCGCGCTACTTTATCACCGGCTCCAATAAAAAAATTCTGCTGGAGCACGATGAAGACTACTGCGCACCTGTAGGTGGGGCGACCCCGCCGCCGCAGAACGTTTGCCGGCAGATGAATGCCGAGGCCGCGGATATCGACCTGAATGCCGCGTGGTATCTGCGCCAGACCGGCCATGTGACCAATGCCACGGCCTGGATGATCACCGGTGAGGAACAAATCGCATGGATCCGTCTTCGCGACAGCACGTGCAGGGTCCCGGACCCGCTGCCCTGTCACATCCGTATGACGCGCGAACGCACCTGGGTGATTTTGGGGCGGGCTCGTTTGCCACGGCCGCGGCCCCGGTAGGCGAAGATCTTCCGATTTTTTTGAACAAAATAGCGGACTGCGGCGTCTACCTTTTACGCCGCGTCGGCGGGACGGGCACAGTTGTGCCGTCTCAGCACGGATTCGCCCCGCGGGACGCCCGGCGGGCAATGGCGTTGGGTTAACCGGCCCTTCAGATGCAGGAGCCGGCTGGTTGTCGGATCCTCTGGGTTCCCCGGGTGACCTTAAGGAGGTCGGAAGATGCAACGCAGGTTTCTAGTCGCAGGAATCATCGCTCTTGTCGGCGGCATGGCGCTCGCCCAAACTACTCCAGCCCCAACCTCACCGGTCTTCGAAGTGGCGGACGTGCACGTGAGTCCCCCCACCCGTTTTGTGTTCATGAGAGATCCCGTGATCCGGCGCGGCCGCTATGAGATTCGCCTGGCCACCATGGTGGACCTCATCCGGACGGCCTATGGAATCGAGGCGGAACGGGTGCTGGGCGGGCCGAACTGGCTCGAAAACGTCTGGTTCGACGTGACTGCCAAAGTACCGGAGGGAACCACCACGGAAACGGCCAGGCCTATGCTTCGGACGCTTCTTGCCGACCGCTTCAAGCTGACTTTTCACAACGATACAAAGTCCATTCCGGCATATGGCCTGAAGGCCGGCAAGCATACACAACTGAAGGAGGCCGACGGTTCGGGCGATCCCGGATGCAAATTCACGCCGCCCACGCCGCCGGCTTCCGGGAATTTCACCGAGGCGCCGGCACTGTCGTACGCCTGCCGCAATATGACCATGGCCGCATTTGCGCAAGCCCTGCATTCCACCATTTTCGTGGCGCCGCAATACCTGAACGAGAGAGTAGTGACGGACGAGACGGAACTGAAAGGCGCATGGGATTTCGATTTCAAATTTACGCCGAAAGGCATGCTGGGTCCGGATGGGCCGATGCCGGGGACGATTACGCTGTTCGATGCCATGGAGAAGCTCGGGCTCAAACTGGAGCCCGCGGTTACGCCGCTGCCCGTGATCGTGGTCGACAGCGTAAACCAGAAGCCGACCGATAATCCGCCCAATGTGGCGGAAATCCTGCATATTACACCGGCGCCCACGGAATTCGAAGTGGCCGAATTAAAACCCACGCCGCCGGATTTCAAGGGAATGCGGGTCCAGATGCAGCCCGGCGGGCGGGTGAACATCGCAGGTGTGTCGGTGAAATTCCTGATCGAACAATCGTGGGACCTGACGGACGAAATGCTCTCCGGAGCGCCGAAATGGATGGACACGGATCGTTACGACATCGTCGCGAAAGCCGATATCGAGGGCCCGCAGATGGATATCGACGATCTCTTTCCGATGCTGCGCGCGCTGCTCACGGAACGCTTCAAGCTGGCTACCCACACCGAACAGCGCCCGGCGACCGCCTACACGCTGCTGGCGGTAAAGCCCAAAATCAAGAAAGCGGATCCGGCCAGCCGCACGAAATACAAAGAAGGGCCGGCATCGGACGGCAAGGATCCGCGAGACAAGAATCCGATCCTCGGCAGGCTGGTGACGTGCCAGAACATGACCATGGCGCAATTTTCAGAAAAGCTGAAGAGTATCGCGCCGGGCTATATTCATTCGCCGGTGCTCGATGCAACGGGCCTCGAAGGCGGCTACGATTTCACGCTGAGCTTCAGCCCGGTTCAGGCGACTCGTGCGGGCGGAGGCAGGGGTGGAGAGGGCGGCCCGCCGCCGCCAGGCGACGCGAATGCAGGGGCGTCGGACCCGACCGGCGCCGTGACGCTTTTCGAAGCTATCGATAAGCAACTGGGACTTAAACTGGAGGCGCAGAAGCGGCCGGTGACAGTTCTGGTAATCGATCATGCGGAGCAGAAGCCAACTGAAAATTAGCCGCCATTTTTCGCTTCTGGCGCTCACGGTCTTCGTCGGCCCGCGGATGCCCGCCGCGCAACCTGAATTCGAAGCGGCATCGGTCAAGGCAAGCAGGACCGATGAACGAATGAATTATGGAGTCCGCGGCGACCGGATGTTCGGGAGCAATATGACCGCGCTGGGGTGGATCGAGATTGCGTATCGGCTAAGAGATTTTCAGATTACCGGACCAGCCTGGATCTCGACCGAGAAGTTCGATATCGAAGCCAAGGCGGAACGCCCGGCATCCGGCAGGCAGATGGGTCTGATGCTGCAGGCGCTGCTGGTGGAGCGCTTCAGGCTGGCGTTTCATCGCGAGATGAAAGAAATGCCTGTTTACGGTCTGGTCGTGGCCCGCGGCGGACTGAAGATGAAACCATCCGCCGATCGGACGCTTTGGGTGGGCGATTTTCCCGATGGTTCGCCAGATGGCCGGCCGGTTACGGGCGGAAGTCCCTCGGAACTCGCGCCGGGCCGACTCGTTGGCAAGGCGATACCGATGAGCATGTTTGTGACTCTGCTCGCCGACCAATTGGGACGCCGCGTAATCGATAAGACCGGTTTGACGGGGCGATACGATATCGATCTGCATTACACGCCTGGCTCGGGAAGAGAGACATTCGTCGATGCGGATACTTCCACGCCGTCTCTCTTTACGGCGCTTCAGGAGCAGCTCGGACTTCGTCTGGAAGCGACGAAGGGGCCGGTCGAGACGATGGTCGTCGATCGCATCGAGAGGCCCGGCGCGAATTGAGGGCGCGACCGCGTTCATTCGCGCGGTTACCATCGAACCGTCAGCTTGTGCCGGGAGAAGAGCTCGCGCAATTCGTCATCGGTCACCTCCCGCGTTTCGCCGCCGGGCTGAATCAAGCGCAGGGAGGCTACCACTTGTGGCGTCAGTTCCAGGTGCGCCGCTCCGGAGGCATCGGTCCTGCCCCCTTCTCCCTGGCCCCCGCCGCAGGTGTTGGTGCGAATCGATTCGTCGATGGCCACGTCCGGCCGGGGAGCGCCGCGCGCAGTCAGGACCCGCAATTCAAAATCGTCGAGAAGATAGTCCTGCTCGTTCAGTTCCCATGCTTTTTTCAAAATCAGCATTTGCTCGGGACCTGTTTTCAACCCGACGTTGTATGAGTACGCCGCGCCTGCCGGGCCGGCGCCCGCGTCTTCGTAGTAAATAATGCCATCGAGGTAGAGCGGGACGAGCGGGGCCGGAACTTCGAACGTCCCTCGCTCGTCGGCACGAAAGATTCCGAGCGGCAGACCGATGTGAAATCCACAATGATTTTCGTCATAGAGGTACACGGAAACGGAAATGTCGGCCTGCGCGGCAGGTCGTCCGTCCGGGTAGAGCATGGTGATGCGGCGTCTGGTCGGAGGAGGAAGGATCAGGCGGGTTCCGGTGGAGATGGCAGTGGCCTCGCCGAGTGAGTTCAGAAATCCCGGCAAATCGGCCCATATGGCCGCAGGCGATATGTCCGGCGTCCGGTACCACTGATTCTCGCCGATTTGTACAGCCAGAACATAGGCGTCGGTATTCGGATGGGGATCCAGATCGCGCCTCAACTTCCCGGTGTCCAGCGGCACCAACGCGCGACCGTTCTCGATAGCCGCCAGCTTGATTTTCTGGAGTCCGTACCAGGAATAGCTGTACAACCAGATCGTTCCGGAGGAAACGGTCGCGGACGCAGTGCCGATCGAGACGAGGTATAGTTGCGAAGGCTGCTGGGCGAATGCGCCAGCCGAAAAAAGTATAAGCCAAAAAAGTACAAGAAAGCCCCGGCGCACCATGTCTCAATTGTTGCGCAGCGGCGGCTTTACCGGATGGCGTTCCAGGCGGCCAGGGCGTTCGGGAAGGTGGTTTGGCCCAGCTCGGCAACCAGCGTGTCTCCGTTCATGCGGATGGGCTGGTTCGGGGCCAGGCCCTGAATCCACAGATCGGCGTAGCTGGATATGGCGTTTACTTGCGGCTGCTCGACCGCGTCCATATCGAGCTTGGCCAGATAGCTAAACTGCGCCGCGGTCATGGAACCCGGCGCGACCCAGGTCCCCGCGTTATTCACCGGGCTCATCAGCGGGCTCATGCGGACGACCCGGCCGGCGCCTCCCGTCATGACGTGAGCGAGGAAGGTCGCGATGTCGGGCGGGTCGTCGAGAATCGATGTGGCCAGCTTGCGCAAATCGGTGACGAGGCCGGGATTGGCAAGCTGCTGGATGTATGGCGATGACTCCCCAGGCTTAGGCCACGGCAGCGCGACGGAAGCGGTTCCGATGCTCAGCACGGAGAAATCGGTGGGATTCTGGTTCAGCGTAATGGCTTCGGTGACTGCGGCCAGAACCGGATTGTTGCAGCCGGTAATGGCGCCATCCCAGTAGCGGCCGGGGCGGTCGGGAAAGGTGGCGGGCGCGTCGAAATAGTTCACCGGCGCATTGGTCGAAGCGTGAATCGCCTCGGCCAGCGTGACGTCCGCGGTTTCGCCGGTTCCCCATGCGTCGCCGCCCGTTGGGGACGAACGAAAGAATGTGGCGCGGTTGCGGTCATAGTCGAACGACGTGATCAGCACATGCACTCCCGCGACGGCTTGATCGAGGGGGAGCGTTCCCCTGGCGGGAAAGACGTTCTGCAGGGCGGCCAGTTTGTTTTCCGCGCTGTACTTGGGGCCCATGCCGGTCAGATCGCGCAGCGCTTTGTCGCTGAACGAATGGGTGGGGGAGAAGACGGTCTGCCGCAGGGTCTGGTCATTGAAGAAGTCGAGTATCCTGGCGAGGGGCAGACCTTCCACGAGGCCACCGAGCACGATGCTGCCGCCCGAATTCGCGGCGACGAGATCGAAGTCCTGGAGGACGGTTTGCCCGTTGGCGTTCGCGCCGTAGAGTGCGATCAGGGCTTTGACCTGGATGAGTGCCCAGGTGCCGCCGCCATCGAGAGAAAGAATTCGATAACTCATGGGCGCCTTTCCTCGCTTAAGCCGGACAATTGAGTATACATTTCTGCCGCGGAGGGCGCTGTAGCTAAACTGTAAGGCAAGTGAATGCCGTCGAATTCGACCGCGTCTCGAAGAGCTACTCCATCTACGAAGCCCCCGGCGACCGCCTGAAGGAACTGGCGTTTTTCGGCAGCCGGCCGTTTCACCGCGAGTTCCGGGCTTTGCGCGATGTGAGCTTTTCGGTCCGGCGCGGCGAAGTGTTTTGCATCATCGGTGAGAATGGCTCGGGCAAGAGCACATCCCTGCAACTGATGGCGGGGATACTGCGCCCCACGGCAGGCGATGTGCGCGTGAACGGGCGTGTCGCCGCGCT
>JBEKAQ010000076.1:0-23433 GCA_050015835.1 Bryobacteraceae bacterium
AGGCCGTTGAGTCCGCCGAGGTTCTTTCCGTCGACCTCGGCCCCGGTGCCGCGCGCATAAGCCGCGCCCTGCAGGTAAAAACGAGGGAACCAGGACCGTTCGAGAATTTTCAATTGCGCTCTCAACTGCTCGACCGTGGCGTTCTGCTCCACCGAGACCGGGTTGGTCGCCGTATTGAGCGGAGCAACCGTCTGCTCGGGCGGCAATTCGAGCAGCCTCGGCGCCGATACCGTAATCTGTGCAGGCTCCAGGCCCACGAACTGCGAGAGATCGGCGCGCGCCACAGCCACCGCTTGCTGCGCCTGAATCAACTGCGTGCGGGCTGCCGCCAGTTCCGCCTGGGCCCGCGATGCGTCCGCGCCGGGGCGCAATTGGGCGTTCACCAGGGCGCTGATAGTTTGGACGAGCGCCTCCGCCCGGTCCACGCCAGCCTGCGCCGCGCGCACGGTCTCCTGCGCCGCGATCAAGGTTACGTACGCGTCCGCCGCCGCGACGGTAATATCGAACTGCGTCCTCTTGAGGCTGGCCTCGTACTGCGTTCGCGCCGCGGTGGCGCGATCCACGCCGGCCCGCCGCAAGCCGAAATCGAAGGGTTCCCAACTGACCAGAGTCCCGACGGCGCTGCCCCATGCGGTTCCAAAATTGTTCGTGCCCAGCACCGGGCCCGACATGGAAGGGATCACGCTCTGCGGCAGCAGCATCCCGAAAACATTATTTCTGGTGGCGCGATTGGCCTGCGCGAGCACCTCGATGCGCGGCAGGTAAGCGGTGCGGGCCAGACGAATTCCCGCCGCTGCCGCATTCATCTGCTCCTCGGAGACGCGGATCGAAGGATAGTTCTTCAACGCGCTCTCCACCGCCTGGCCGAGCGTCAGGGCAACCGGCGCAGGGGCTTGTTGCGCGGACAAAACCGCTGCCAGAAAGAAAGAGCTAATCGCCTTCGATGAGTTCATGAAAAAGTTCCCGCACTTTGTTCTTCGAAGCCGCCAATGCTTTCCGTCCCAGCGCAGTTGCGCGATACACTTTCCTGAGCGACTTGCCGTTGCGACGCTCGGTCGACCGCAGATAGCCCTTCCGTTCGAGGCCCTGCAGCAGTGGATACAGACTGCCCGCGCTGATACGATATCCGTGCCGCGACAGTTCCTCGATCATTCCCAGACCGAAAATCGGACCTTCCACGGCATGGTGCAGCACGTGCAGCCGGATCAGCCCCGAGTACAAATCGCGGTCCGCCAGGGCAGTCTCATGCTCTGGTTTAGTTTTCGACATTCGATTACGAAGAAGTGTTAGCATACGGGCAGGCGATAGAGCTTGTCAAGGAGAGGTCATGAATACACGCCGAAGCTTTTTCGCGGATGTGGCGGCGGCATCCGGCCTGTTATCGGGAGCGTGCGGCCGCTCAATCGCTCCGGCGCCCGAAGGTCCGGCCGACGTCACTCTGCGCATTGGACCTGTGCTGGCCGATATCGCCAAAGAGCACACCATCGCCACTCTCGGCTACAACGGAGCCGTCCCCGGACCCCTTATCCGCCTCCGCGAAGGCGTTCCGGTCACCGTCGATTTGTTCAACGACACGGACACCCCGGAATTCGTGCACTGGCACGGTCAAATCGTTCCGGCATCCGTCGACGGGGCTTCCGAGGAGAAAAGTCTGGACGTTCCCGCCCACGGCCATTTGCGCTACCAACTGACGCCGCAGCCCGCGGGAGCGCGCTTTGTGCATTCGCACGTGATGGCAATGTCCGAAACCAACCGCGGCCCATACTCCGGCCAATACGCGTTTGTCTACATTGAGCCCAAAAATAACCCTGGCCAATACGATCAGGAGGTGTTCCTCGCCACCCACGAATTCGAGCCGTTCTTCGGCGCCGAAGAGATGGAAGAAGAAGGCGATGCGGAGTTCGAGCGCAAAAAGAAAGAGGCGCAGCAGAAGCAGGCCAAGCCCAACGGCTGGGAAATCGGTTATCAGCGCTTCACCATCAACGGCAAATCTCTGGGCTATGGCGATCCCATCCGCGTCAAGCAAGGCCAGCGCGTTCTCCTCCACATCCTGAATGCCAGCGCCACGGAGAACATTCAGCTCGCCCTGCCGGGTCACCGCTTTCAGGTGGTCGCGCTCGATGGCAACCCCGTACCGCAGCCGCAAGCCGTCGACGTGCTCGAATTTGGCACCGCCGAGCGCATTTCCGCAATCGTGGAAATGAAGAATCCGGGCGTGTGGATTTTGGGTACGCCCATGGATGACGACCGCAAAAATGGTATGGGAATCGTCGTCGAGTACGCCGATAAGACCGGTTCGCCGCGCTGGATCAAGCCGCCCCGCAAGCCGTGGGAATACACCCTCTTCGGCCAGGCCCGCGCTGTTCCCCCACCCGACGAGACCATTCCGCTGGTCTTCGGCAAGATCAACGGAGGCGCGGGCGGCTTCAATCGCTGGACCATCAACGGCGCGAGCTTCGATGAAAAGGCAGATCCCCGCGTGCTCCACAAAGGCCGCCGTTACCGCCTTGTGTTCGATAACCAGACCGACGACGCGCATCCCGTTCACCTGCACCGCAACAGCTTCGAGCTGACCAACGTGAACGGCAAGCCCACCTCTGGTGTCCTGAAGGACGTAGTGCTCGTCAACGGCTTCGGGAAGATCGAGGCCGATGTGACGCCCGCCATGGAAGGTCTCACCCTCTTCCACTGCCACCAGCAGCTCCACATGGACTACGGATTCAAACTCTTGTTCAACGTTGTGTGAATATTACTTGATTCCATATTTCCACTAATATAGAATTAAGGGCAGATGGCCGCCAGACCCACCGAGGAAGAGATCACCCGCTATGCGGATATGTTCTCCGCCATGGGCGCCGGCCCGCGTTTGCGGATCATGCGCCTTCTGCTCTCCGCTCACCCGGAGGGCATCGTGGTGGGCGAGATTGGAAGCGATCTGAATATCCCGCCTTCGACACTTTCACATCATCTGGAAAAACTCAAAAATGAGGGGCTGGTAAAGGTGAGGCGCGAGGGAACGTATCTCTGGTACTCGGCGAATGCGGAGGTGCTGCAGGAGTTGCTGGGCTTTCTCTACGCCGAATGTTGTACGCGCAACAAAGCAATCGAACCCCAGGCAATCGTGCGCCTGTGCCGCTGATTTGCAGATAAGGAGAACTATGGAACTGAAAGAAGTGGTGAAGCAGAAATACGGGCAGGCTGCGCTGCGCGTGAATACGGGAGGCAGTTCCTGTTGCGGGGCGTCCGGGGCGCTCGATGGATGTTGCGATCCGATTACCTCCAACCTCTACGACGCCGCGCAAACCGGTGAACTGCCCCAGGAAGCTGTGCTTGCTTCACTCGGCTGCGGCAATCCCACAGCGCTGGCCGAACTCAATCCAGGCGAAACCGTGCTCGATCTCGGCTCGGGAGGCGGCATCGACGTCCTGCTCTCGGCCCGGCGCGTCGGTCCGGCCGGAAAAGCTTACGGTCTCGACATGACCGACGAAATGCTGGCCCTGGCCCGGGAGAACCAGCGCAAAGCAGGCGTCCAAAATGTGGAGTTCCTCAAAGGCGAGATCGAGCACATCCCGCTGCCCGATAATTCGGTGGACGTGGTCATCAGCAACTGCGTCATCAACCTGTCCGGCGATAAAGACCAGGTCCTGCGCGAAGCGTTCCGGGTTTTGAAACCAGGCGGCCGCTTCGCCGTCTCCGATGTCGTGACCCGCGGCGCCGTTCCGGACGTTGTCCGCCAGAACATGCTGCTGTGGGTAGGTTGCATCGCGGGAGCGCTTGAGGATCGTCAATACGCCGCGAAGCTTGCCCAGGCCGGGTTTGAGGGAATCGAAATCGAGCCCACGCGCGTGTATGCCATCGAGGACGCGAGGGCATTCCTGAGCGGCCAGCGCGTGGATGTGGATGCCATCGCACCCCAGGTCGAAGGAAAAGTCATGAGCGCATTCATTCGCGCGGTGAAACCGGGTGCGCGATAAGAAACGGGTGCTCATTCTCTGCACCGCAAACTCCGCCCGCAGCCAGATGGCGGAAGGATTACTGCGGCACGATGCCGGAGATTTCTTCGAAGTGGCGAGCGCGGGCACAAAGCCAAGTCGCGTACGGCCCGAAGCGATTGCCGTCATGCGCGAGCTCGGAATCGACATCTCCACCCACCGCTCGAAGTCCGTCCAGGAATTCGACGGGCAGAAATTCGATTACCTCATTACTGTGTGCGACAGCGCCCGTGAAACCTGTCCGGTCTTCTTCGGAGCCGCCGCCAGGCTGCATCAAAGTTTTGACGATCCGACCGCGGCGGACGGGTCGGAAAAGGAAAACCTCGCACTCTTCCGGCGCGTACGGAACGATCTTCGCAATTACCTCCGCGAGTTCGTGGCGCTACATCCAAAATAATGGATCGGGTCGATATTGACAGACGTGGCCGCCATCTCCGGCGCGCTCATCTTCACCGGCAAATTCGCCTTGCCTGACCACGCTCCCGCGATCCGCCAGAACGCGCTCCACGTAGCTCGGAATCCGGAGACGGCGATGTTGTTGCTGTTGATTTTGTGTCGACCGTTCGGGATCTATCCAGCCAAGAGAATCGTGTTAACTGTCGGCCACTGCGTAACTGCGGTCCGAACTGGTTGCGCGGCGGGCAGTCTACATTCGTTAACTGGCTGTTTGCAAACTTTGCGCTGACGTTCGGTCCTTCCAGTCCGTGAATAGCGGCTGATTTGGCCACTTTCCAGGCCAACGGCAGGCGTCGCACAGGTAAAAAGGCGCGTTTCTCTCCTGGTACAAGGCGCATTGAACCAATCGGCTTCCGCCCGTACGATCAGGTTGTAACTGCCGAGTTGGAGAGTGGCGGTGCAATTGGGACAGGTTTGGAGGAAATACGATGAGACTCATCTCTAAAACACCATTACTGGCAGTTGCGCTGGGCGTCTGCCTGAGCAGCGCTTGCTGGGGTGGAAACGCAAAACTCTCGCCCGATCTGCAGGGAGCGAACCTTCCCGCGACCCTCGACGTGATCATTCAGTACAAGCAGACACCCACCAGCGAGGACGACCAGAACGTGGTCAACCAGGGCGGCAAGGTGAAAAGCAAGTTCCACTACGTCAAGGGCGGCGCGTATCACGTTCCGTCCGGTGCCCTGGTCGATCTCGCCAATGACTCCAACGTGGCCTACATCTCGCCGGACCGGACGGTGAACGGCCTTCTCGATCAGGCGGATGTCACGGTCGGTCAAAACCTGGCTGCGTCCTATAACGTCAACGGCGCGGGTATCGGCGTAGCCGTGATCGACAGCGGCATCGCGAACGTACCCGATCTGCAGGGCAGAGTGGTGTACTCGCAGCTTTTTAACACCAACACCACCCTGGGCGACGCCTACGGCCACGGCACTCATGTATCCGGCATTATCGCGGGTTCGGGGGAAAAATCCACGGGCACGCTGTTCTTTCGAACTTTCCATGGTGTGGCGGAAGGCGTGAGCCTCATCAACCTGCAGGTTCTGGATCAAAACGGAGCGGGTACGGACAGCTTTACCATCGCGGCGATTGAGCAGGCCATCGCCCTGAAGGCGACTTACAACATTCGCGTCATCAACCTTTCGCTGGGCCGCCCGGTGTATGAAAGCTATACGGCCGATCCGCTTTGCCAGGCTGTGGAACAGGCCTGGAAGGCAGGGATCACGGTAGTGGTGGCGGCGGGAAACTACGGGCGCGCGAACCCCACTACGACGTTCGGCTACGGCACCATCACGGCGCCGGGCAACGATCCTTACGTAATCACGGTGGGGGCGATGAACGACATGGGCACGCCGGTCATAACCGACGACGTGATCACGTCATACAGCTCCAAGGGTCCGACACTATTCGACATGGTGGCCAAGCCGGACATCGTCGCTCCGGGCAACCTGATCGATTCTCTGGAAGCTCCCGGCAGCACCCTGTTTACAGCCTATCCGCAGGTTGACATTGCGCTGGACCTCTACGAGAACGTACCCAGCGTGTCAGCCCTGGCCAGCACGGCATCGAGCTCCGTCTCCCCTTACTACATTCAGCTGAGCGGCACGAGCATGGCGACTCCGTTCGTGAGCGGGACGGTAGCGCTGATGCTGCAGCAGCATCCGACGCTCACGCCGGATCAGGTAAAGGCCCGCCTGATGCTTACGGCGGACAAGACCACGTTTCCGGTTACCAGCAGCTATACCGACCCCACGACGGGCATCACTTATAACGAGCGGTACGATATCTTCACGATCGGCGCGGGCTACCTCAACGTGGGCAATGCCCTTTACAGCACGCAACTGGCGCCCGCGGGCCTGAGCGCGCTGTCCCCGGCGCTGGTTTTCAATACCAACGCCACGCTGACTTTCGAGAACGCCACGAACGTGGTGTGGGGCGCCAACTCCAACTGGGCCTCAAACGTAGTGTGGGGCGCCAACGTGGTGTGGGGCGCGAACGTAGTGTGGGGCGCCGGCGTGATTCCGGCGGCGAGCGATCTGTTCCTGCAGGCGAACAATGTGGTGTGGGGCGCCAATGTAGTGTGGGGCGCCAATGTAGTGTGGGGAGCGAACGTGGTGTGGGGCGCGAACACCACAGCGGATGCCGCCACCGTGGCGACAACCAGCGATCAACGTTAGTAACGCGACTTACGGAGCGCGAGGTCCCTGTTATGCCACGAACGGCAAAGGCCTATATCTCAGTTGTTATCGGGGCGGGCGGCCTGATGCTGGCTTGGGCGCTGGGCGGGGCGCAGCCCGCCGCTCCAGGGCCATGGATGATCTACGCGGCGCTGGCGGTGCTCGCGTCGCTGGTGAAGCTTAGGCTGCCGGGTATGGACGGCACTTACTCGTTGAGCTTCCTGTTCCTGCTCTACGGCGTGGCGCACTTTTCGCTGGCTGAAACCCTCATCGCCGGTTGCGCGGGCGCGCTGGCTCAGTCGTTGTCGTATGCGAAGACGACTGCGAAGACGAATGCGCAGACACGCCCCAGCCCGATTCAGGTACTTTTCAACGCCGCGAGCGTCGCCGTCAGCGTGGGCGCGTCCTTCTTCATCGGACGGGTTTGGCTGGCGGCCGGAATGACGCACTACCTTCCGGCCGTGATGGCCGCGGTTGCCTGCGCCTACTTTGCGATCAACACGGTGCTGGTTTCCGGCGTCCTGTCCCTGCTCCACGGTAAACCGCTCGGGGAGGTCTGCGGCCGTTGGTATGTCTGGTCGTTCCCCTGGTACCTGATCGGCGTCACCTTGGTGGGACTGGTTCCGGCGCCGGGGCGGACGGTCTCCGGCGAGGCCTGGCTGCTGCTGGCGCCGACAGTCTATCTGGTGCATTTCTTCCGGGGGCTGGCGGAACGGCCCGCCTGTTCATCGGCTAACGGCGAAACGTCCCATGCGCTTCCAGGCGCCGCGCGAATCTACCTCATCGGCGTGGTGGCGGCCGGCGTGATTCTGCTGCTCGCGGCGGCACTCGACTGGCAGTCGCTGAACCCGATTCGATTCCTTGTTTACCTTGCGCTGGGAGTGCTCGCTTCCACCTTCAAGATCCGTCTTCCTTACGTGCAGGGGACGCTGACACCGGCTTTTGTGCTGCTGCTGGCGGCCGTCGCGCAGCTGACGCTGTCGGAAACCATTGTGATCGCCGCGGCGTCCGGAGTGGTGCAGGTGCTGTGGCGGGCGCGACGCCCCATGATGGCCCAGACGGTATTCAATCCGGCTTGCCTGGCGCTGAGCGCGGCGCTTGCCTGGATACTGACGCGCGTTACGCTGGAGCCCTGGCTGGGCCACTCGGTGGCTGGCGTTCTGGTGCTGTCGACGTTGATCCTTTATGGCTCGAACACGCTGATCGTGGCCGTTATGCTTGCGCTGGTGAGCCGAAAGCCGTTGAGCGCTGCCTGGCAGCTTTGCTGTTTCTGGTCTCTCCCGTATTACCTGGTGGGGGCGGCCGCGGCAGGCATTATGACAGCGACGAACCGGGCCGTGGATTGGCCCCCCTCGTTGCTGGTTCTCCCTCTCATGGGGCTGGTGTATGTCTCCTATCGCGAGCAACTGGGGCAAGCCGTCGCCAGGACCGGGCCGGCGCCAGCCTGAATCCCGATACTGTTCTGCCTCTGCGAATTCGCGGCGCATCCCCCGGAGTAAACCGATTTCGGCCATTCCTTCGAAATCTTCGAAAAACTTTCATCGCCTAACCGCAATAGAATGTGCGCGGCCACATGCTGCTGCCCGAATGCCGCTCCTTCATGCGCAAGCCTCAACTATTTGGATGTATATGAAAACTGTCGCAACAATCGCTACTGGGAAGCCGCCTCGCAGGCCGCGCGCTTACCCCCGGGGAAAAGAGGACGCAATGTGTAATAAAACGAAAACGAACCCGATTTTGCACCCGCCCGGATGCACTGCCCCAGGCATACTCCGAGGCCAAAATGACAGCCGCGTGAAGGCGTCCGGTAGAATTGTTCATGTAAATCGGAGCCCATGTAGGCTCTCTCTCCAGGGATACGAGTGAATGAACGCGTCTGATACGGGCCATCCCAACTACTTCCACAAAGTAGTCGATTGCCAGTGGGCTTGTCCCGCACACACTAATGTGCCGGAATACATCCGGCTGATCGCCCAGGGCAGGTACACCGAAGCGTACATGCTCAATCGCGAATCGAACGTCTTTCCGGCGATTCTCGGCCGCACCTGCGACCGCCCCTGCGAGCCTGCCTGCCGCCGCGGCCGCCTCGATGGAAAGCCTGTGGCGATCTGTCGCCTCAAGCGCGTCGCCGCCGATCATAAGGGCGACACCACCGCGATGATGCCGGACATTCCCGCCGTCAAGAACGGCAAACGCATCGCCTGCATCGGCGCGGGCCCCGCCTCTTTAACCGTCGCCAACGACCTGATGCCGCACGGCTATTCGGTCACTATTTTCGAGAAATACGACAAGCCCGGCGGCCTGATGCGCACTAACATCCCGTCCTTCCGGCTGCCCGAGCAGGTGCTCACCGAGGAGACTGACGCCATCCTTAATATGGGCGTCGAGATCCGCTACAACGCGCCCGTCGAAAGTCTGCGCGCCCTGCTGGACCAGAATTTCGACGCCATCTTCGTCGGCAGTGGAGCGCCCCGTGGCAAGGATCTCGAACTGCCCGGCCGCCACGATACCGACCGCATCCACATCGGCATCGACTGGCTCGGCTCGCTCGCCTTCGGTCACATCGATTCCATCGGCGAGCGCGTCCTCATCATCGGTGTAGGGAACACCGCCATGGATTGCTGCCGCTCTTCGCGCCGCCTCGGCGGTAAGGACGTCAAGGTCATGGCGCGCCGTCCCCGCGGCTTCTTCAAAGCCTCTCCCTGGGAACTTGAAGACGCCGAGGAAGAAGGCATTCACATCCTCGTCAACCACGCGCCCAAACGCTTCGTCATTGAAGAGGGCAAGCTCGTGGGCATGGAGTTCGACCGGCTCGAATGGGACGCCGAAGCAAAGCGCTCTACCGTCCTTGAAACCATCGTCATCCCCTGCCACGACGTGATTCTCGCCATCGGCCAGGACAACGCCTTCCCCTGGATCGAGCGCGATCTCGGCATCGAATTCGATAAGTGGGGCATGCCCGCCGTCAATGAGACTACCTTCGAATCCACCCGGCCCGGCGTCTTCTTCGGCGGCGACGCGGCCTGGGGACCGAAGAACATCATCTGGGCCGTCGAGCACGGCCACCAGGCCGCCATCTCCATCGATAACTACTGCGCCGGCATCCCCGTCACGAAGCGCCCCGGCTTCGCCATGAACCTGGTCAGCCAGAAAATGGGCATCAGCGAGTGGAGCTATCACAACGACTACAATCCCGCTCCCCGCCAGAAGATGCAGCACGTCGATCTTACGCGCCGCTTCGAGGATCTCTACACCGAAGTGGAACTCGGCTTCAGCCTCGAACAAACCGTCAAGGAAGTGCAGCGCTGCCTCAACTGCGACGTCGAGACCGTCTTCACCGCCGCCAAGTGCATCGAGTGCGACGCCTGCATCGATATCTGTCCGGTCAGTTGTCTCACCATCGCGCCCGACGCGCCCGAGGATATTCTGCGCCGCCATCTTTCCGCCCCCGCGCTCAACATCGACCAGGCCCTCTATGCCTCTAAGCCGCTTCCGCAAACCGCGCGTCTTATGCTGAAGGACGAGGACCTGTGCGTGCATTGCGGCCTTTGCGCGGAGCGTTGCCCCACCGCAGCCTGGGATATGCAGAAGTTTGAATTACTCATCAAGTATGCCGGCGAAACGGCGCCCACGGAATCATGCGTAGCCGCGTAAACGATTTTGCGATCAAACTGGCGAATGTCAACGGAACAGGGTCCGCCAGCGCTAACAGCCTGATCATGCAGGCCATCTTCCGGATGGGTGTCCCCGTCGCCGGAAAAAACCTGTTTCCCTCCAATATTCAGGGCCTTCCCACGTGGTATGAGATCCGCGTCAGCCGCCAGGGGTACGGCGCCCGCGCGCTCGATTACGACTTGATGGTGGCCATGAATTCGCAAACCTACAAGCGCGATGTGGATGAGGTCCGGACCGGCGGGCATCTTCTCTATGACTCCAGCTGGCCGCTCGACGCCGAGTTACTGCGCGACGACATTCATTTCATCGGCGTGCCTCTGGCGCAGATGTGTAACGAGAATTTCCGCGAGCCGCGCGAACGCATTCTGATGAAGAACATCGCCACCGCCGGCGCGCTCATCGAGTTACTCGGCATCGACGGAGCGGTGGTCGAGCAGTTACTCGAAGAGAAGTATGGCCGCAAGAAAGCTCTTCGCGAATCGAACCACAAGGCCCTGAAACTCGGCGCCGATTATGTGCGCCACCATTTCACCTGCCCACTGCCCTTCTATCTGGAACACATGCATTCGAACGACGATAAGATCCTGATCGATGGCAACGCCGCCACGGCGCTCGGCTGCATCTACGCCGGGGCGACCGTCGCGGCCTGGTATCCCATTACTCCCGCCACCTCGGTGATGGATAACTTCAAGGAGTTCTGCGAGGAGTTCCGCAAAGACAAAGAGACGGGCGAGAACAACTATCTGATCCTGCAGGCGGAAGACGAACTGGCCGCTATCGGGATGGTAATCGGAGCATCCTGGAACGGCGCGCGGGCATTTACTTCCACCGCCGGTCCCGGTATCTCTCTGATGAACGAACTGCTCGGTCTCGCTTACTACGCCGAGATCCCCGCGGTTGTGATCGACGTGCAGCGCGTGGGACCGTCGACGGGCATGCCGACGCGTACTCAGCAGGGCGACATTCTCGAATGCGCCTACGCGTCGCACGGCGACACTAGACATATTCTCCTGTTCCCGGCCAATCCGAAGGAGTGCTTTGAATTTGCCGCCACGTGTTTCGATCTGGCCGAACATTTTCAGACGCCGGTCTTCATGCTGTCCGATCTCGATATCGGCATGAACGACTGGGTAACTCCAAAACTCACCTGGGACGATTCGTATCGACCGGATCGCGGCAAGGTACTGACCGCCGATCAGTTGGAAAAGATGGATCATTTTTACCGCTATCTGCCGGAGAACGGCACGGCGGTGGCGGCCCGCACGCTGCCTGGCGTCCATCCCAAAGGCGCGTTTTTCACGCGCGGCTCCGGCCATAACAAGTTCGGTGGGTACACGGAAATTCCCGACGAATATCAGGAAGTAATGGACCGGCTGCTGCGCAAGCACAAGGAAGCCGCGGCCTATGCGCCGGCGCCCGAGATCCTGCGCCGCTCCGGCGCGCGTGTAGGTATTATTACCATCGGCGGCTGCGATCCGGCCGTGCGCGAGGCGCTCGACATGCTCGCCGATATGGGCAAGCCGATGGACTATATGCGCATCCGCGCTTTCCCGTTTCATCAGCAGGTAGAAGCGTTTCTCGCCGAACACGATTACTGTTATGTAGTGGAGCAGAATCGCGACGCGCAGCTTTGTTCGCTGCTTATTCTCGAAACGCCGGTGCCGAAAGACAAGATTCGCCCCGTGCTTGTCTACAGCGGTTTTCCGCTCAGCGCAAAAAATGTTCTGGATGTGATTGGAGTGCAGGTGGAGGAACTCGATGCCGTCTATCGTTAAACCCCGTGTCGCGCATCCCAGCCTCGCGCACAACGAAATCGGGCTGACCATCCGCGATTACGAAGGCGCCATGTCGACCCTGTGCGCCGGCTGCGGCCACGATTCCATCACCGCCGCGATAGTGCGCGCGCTGTGGGAACTGGCCACGCCGCCCCATCGCCTGGCCAAGCTGAGTGGTATCGGCTGCTCTTCAAAAACCCCCACTTACTTTGTTAGTGGCGCGCACGGCTTCAATTCCGCCCACGGCCGTATGCCGGCCATTGCCACAGGCGCCAACGCGGCTAACCGCGAACTGACTTACATCGGAGTATCGGGCGACGGCGATTCGCTTTCCATCGGCCTCGGCCACTTATGCCATGCCATTCGCCGTAATCTCAAGATGCTCTATGTCATCGAGAACAACGGCGTCTATGGATTAACCAAGGGCCAGTTCTCCGCATCCTCCGATGTCGGGTCGAAAAGTAAGAAGGGCGAGACCAATAAGATGTCGCCCATCGATCCCGTGCAGTTGGCCCTGAGTCTCGGCGCAACCTTTGTGGCGCGCAGTTTCTCGGGCGATAAACAGCAACTGGTCCCCATCCTGAAGGCCGGTCTGGCGCACCGGGGATTTGCCGTGGTCGATGTGATCTCGCCCTGCGTCACCTTCAACGACCACGAGGGATCAACCAAAAGCTATAAGTACACGCGTCAGCATGAACTCGTCGCGACGGAGACGGATTTCGTTCCGCCCGCGAGCGAGATTCTCGCCGAGATCGGCCCCGTCGGCGCCACCCACATCACCATGCACGATGGCAGCGTTCTGCGCTTCACCAAAGTTCCGGACGACTACGATGTGACGGACCGGCAAGCGGCGCAATCGTTTCTCCGCCAGCACCGGAACGAGATTGTGACAGGCGTACTCTTTGCCGACGAAGGCATTCCCGACGTTCACGAATTGAACAACACGCCGCAAGCCGCGCTGGCCAGCCTCCCCTTCGAAAAGCTCTGCCCAGGATCGAAGGAATTAGCGCAGCTCCAGGAAACCTTCCGCTAATGTGGGACAGGCGTGACCCGGCGCAACGACGCATAGACAGGCCTTATCCAGGATAAGGTGCTCTGGTCATCGCTGCCAGTGGTCGCGCCTGTCCATTCTTAACTTCTCAGATACTTATTGAACCAGGCGATCGACCGCTGCCAGGCCAGCTTAGCCGCCGTTTCGTCATAACGCGGAGTAGTGTCGTTATGGAAGCCATGGTTCGCGCCTTCATAAACATACCCCTCGTGGATCACGTGGTTGGCCGTGAGCGCCGCGTCCCAGGCCGGCCATCCGCTGGTCAGCCGCGTATCGAGCGAAGCATAATGCAGCAGCAGCGGCGCTTTCACCTTAGCCGCATCGGCCGCCGGAGGCTGTGCGCCGTAGAACGCCACGCCCGCCCCCAGATCCGGGCCCAAACGCACCGCCAGCGTATTGACAATTCCCCCGCCGAAGCAGAACCCAATGGCGCCGATCTTCCCCGTGCAATCGGGACGCGTCTTCAGCCACTCCGCGGCGGCGATAAAATCTTCCGTCATCTTCGGCTTGTCGACCTTATTAAACGCGGCTGCACCTTTCTCTTCGTCGCCCGGATAGCCGCCCACCGACGTGAGCCCGTCCGGGGCAAACGCGAGAAAATTCTCCGTGCCCAAACGCCGCGCTACATCCTCTATATAGGGATTCAGGCCGCGATTCTCATGCACCACCAGCACGCCCGGAAGCTTGCCCGTGGCCCTCGCGGGACGCACGAAGTAGCCCTTGATGTTGTCGTTGCCCTTCGGCGAAGGCACCGTCACGTACTCGGTCTTCAGCCGCGCATCGTCTTTCGGCACCTGCTGCGCCCACGCGTAATTGGGATACAGGCTCTCCCACAGCGCCGCGACGGTAACGCCGCCGGTCGCAAAACGCCTGGCGCCGTCGAAGAAGGCGCGGCGGTCGATGTCGCCATGTATATAGCGATCGAACAGGTTCAATAGTTCCTGCGGAAAATCGGAAGCTTTTTTTCGTTCCATCGGTTTCGGGCCCTTTGTTCGGAAAGGTTATCACACTCCTCCCACCTCAACCGCCGGCATGGAAATCGAGCCGCCATTCATGCCCTCCACCGGAACGTCAAAACCTCGCCCGGCGGCCGCGTGGCGATCCCGCCAGCATCATGGCGTGCGCCTCGCCCCCTCGTCGCGCAACGGCGTCAACTTCTTGCCGATTTTCGAAGTGGAACGACGCGGGTTGCGTTTCGTCGATGCTCGAGTCCCCCGCTTTCGTCGAGATTCACCGGCAGCGGAGCCAGCCGTGTCTGTACGCGCCCGCCAGAGCCGGATCGCCGGACGCGGGATACCTCGCTTTCGGTCGTGGCAGATCCTCGCCCAGCTTCCGCCATGCGGCCTCCATGTGTTACTCAGCAGCGCATTCATGGGATTGCCATGGCCAAGGAACATGGCGGGCAGCATACCGGCATTTTATCGATGCTACATTCAGGTGAGTTACATGGCCTTCACGCTGCCGGAAAAAATACTTCTGGCCCTCTGCATCTGCGCTTCTCTGGCAGGCTTCTGGGTGCGCTTCCGGTATGTGGTCGAGATCCTGCGCGCGGCTAAGCCGGACGCCGATTTCTCGATCGGCTCCCTGCCGCGCCGCTTCCGCAGATTCGTTTCCGAAGTTCTGTTCCAGAGCAAGGTGATCGCGCAAAGGCCCATCGCCGGAGTGGCGCACGCGTTTGTCTTTTGGGGGTTTTGCGCCTTCATACTGATCTCGATCAACCACATTGCGACCGGGTTCGGGCTGCCGGTTCTTCCGCGCGACAGCACCTTCGGCCGCATCTACTACGCCTTCGTCGCGCTGTTCGCCGTGATGGTCGCCATCTCCATCGTCTGGCTGACGGTGCGCCGATTCGTCGTGCGTCCGGTCTGGCTGGGCAAGGTCAACCCGGAATCGGGAATCATCGCAGGCCTGATCTTCATCCTCATGATCACTTACCTGGCCGCCCTCAATCGTTCGGATGACCACGCCCTCTGGTGGATTCACACGCTCGCGCTGCTGGCGTTTCTGCCCATCATCCCCCACACCAAGCACCTGCATCTGCTGTTAAGCCCCGCCACGGTTTTCCTGAAACGCCCCGGCTTCAGCGATATTCCGAAGCTCAGCGGCGACGAGGATTTCGGCCTCGTAACGGGCAAAGATGTAACGAAGATCGACGCCCTGCAGGCTCTGTCCTGCGTCGAATGCGGGCGCTGCACTGAACACTGTCCCGCCTTCAACACGGGAAAATCGCTTAATCCGAAAGAGGTAATTCTGGGCCTCCGCGCTTATCTGACCACCGAGGGCCCCGCGTCCGAAAGGCCGCTGCTGGGTACTCACATTTCTGAAGAGGCCGTCTTCCAGTGCACAACCTGCGGCGGTTGCGAATTCCAGTGTCCGGTCGGCATCCAGCATCTGCCGCTGATTATTGGAATGCGCCGCGGAGCCGTAAACACGGGCACTTGGGGGGATTCCTTCGGCACCAAGCTCTTCCTCACCATGGAGCGCAATGGCAATGCGCTCGGCATCGCCACCGGAGAGCGCCAGAAATTCATCGACAAGAACGCGCTGCCCATTTACGACGGCACGCAGGAATATTGCCTCTGGCTGGGATGCATGGGAGCCTACGACCCGGTGGGCCGCGAAACCATTCTGGCGCTGGTGCAAATCCTGGACCATCTGGGGATCACCTTCGGCGTTCTGAAAAAAGAGAAATGCAATGGAGACCCCGCGCGCCGTCTCGGCAACGACCTGCTCTTCACCACGCTCGCCGAGGAAAACATGGGAGCCATCGAGAACAGCAAGGCTGGAAAATTCCTCAGCATCTGCCCCCATTGCGTCCGCACCATGGGAACCGACTGGAGCGAGGCTGGCCAGACAGTCGAGATTGAGCACCACACGGAACTGCTGGCGCGCCATAAGATGCGTCTTCCCATATTGACTGGCGAGGGCCGGGAAAAGGTGGTCTACCACGATCCCTGCTATCTCGGGCGTTATCGCGGAGTGTACGACGAACCCCGCGAAGTGCTGAGCCGCGGCGTCGATCTGACCGAAGCCCCGCGCCATCGCGAACGTTCGTTCTGTTGCGGAGCCGGCGGAGGCCAGATGTTCCTCGGCGAGGAAAAGGGCAAGCGCGTCAATATAGCGCGCGCCGAAGAGTTAGTGGCAACCGGTGCGGACACGGTTGTCACGGGATGCCCGTTCTGCTCGTCGATGTTCCGGGATGCCCTGAAGACCGTGACAGAGCAGCCGCCGAAGCTGCTGGATATCGCGCAGATCGTCGCGCGAGGCCTGGGGGCCGGGTAAGACCTCGTGGGCTACATACTTGCTGGCTCGAATTGGTATCTCGCAGAGATCGTAGAACAGCTCGCGGTGGAGGGCGACCCACGCTGCGTTGTCCACACGAACGTCGTCTTGATTCGAGGTGATTCGCTGAAGACGCGTACGCGAAGGCCGTGGAACTTGGAACGGGCCGCCAGATTTCGTACGAAAATCCGGAAGGCAAACAGGTTACCATTACCTATCGGGGAATGCGCGATTTAAACGTGATCCACGGGGAACTGGAGCACGGAACCGAACTCATCTACAGCGAGGAAATCGGCATGGAAGAGGCCGCAATTCAGCGGTGCGTTTCTCCCAGGGCAGAACTCGGCGTTTTCGCTCCCATAAAGCGGTCTCAGGGGCCCGACTACATCTCCAAAGACGTGCTTGAGGAACTACGCCAGAAGGCTCCAGACCTGGATTGGGACGAAGGCACTGACGATCAATCCCAGCCGAAGCCGACTAACCCACTAAACCCGATCGCACCAACAGCGCATTCGGATCCGGATCCCGCCCCATGAATCGCTTATATAACTCCGCCGGATCCTCGCTGTCCCCCTTCGACAGAATATTCTCCCTGAACGAAGCCCCTACTTCCGCGCTGAAAATCCCCTCGTCCCGAAAACGCGTGAATGCATCCGCGTCCAGCACCTCGGCCCACTTATACGAGTAATACGCCGCGCCGTAACCCACCGGGCTCGAGAACAAATGCGTGAACCCGGCAATCATTGCGTAATTCTCCGGCAATTGCGCCGGCGTGAATTGCTGTAGAATGTTGCGCGCGTATTGCATCACATCGCCATCGAGCGCGGGATCGTATTCGCGATGCAGCTTGAGATCGGTCAGCCCGAATCCCAGTTGCCGCATCTGCACATTGGCGCCGCGATACGTCCGCGCCCGCACCATCTTCCGGAACAGTTCTTCGGGAATCGCATCGCCGGTCAGATAATGGCGCGCGAAAAGTTCCAGCGCATCCCGCTCCCAGCACCAGTTCTCCATAATCTGGCTGGGCAGCTCCACGAAATCCCACGCCACCGCGGTGCCCGCCAGGCTCTTCACTTCCACTCGGCTCAGCACGTGATGCAGCAGATGCCCGAACTCATGGAAGATGGTCTCCACCTCCCGATGCGTCAGCAGCGCGGGCTTATCGCCGATGGGCGGCGTGAGATTTCCGCAAACGCAGCCCACGTGCGGTTCAAAGCGCCCCTGCGTGTCGACCCCCGTGATGAAGCCTTCCATCCATGCGCCGTCGCGCTTGGTCTCCCGCGGATACCAATCCGCGTAGAACGCGCCCAGCAGCAGCCCGTCGCGGTCATGCACTTCGTAATACCGCACATCCGGATGCCACACTGGCACATTCCCGCGCAGCTTCACCTGAATCCCGTAGAGCCGCTCCACGATCGAGAACATGCCATCCACCACACGCTCCGCGGGGAAGTAGGGGCGCAGTTCTTCTTCGTCGAATTCGTAAAGCGCGCGCCGCTGCTTCTCGGCGTAGTAACTGATGTCCCACGGTTCGATCTTCCGGCCCGCGAAAGCCTCGAGCGCGGCGTTCTCCCTGGCGAAGAACGGATCGGTGCGCGCCTTCAGTTCTTCGAGAAAAGTCACCGCCCGTTCGCCGCGGTGCGCCATGCGGTCGTGCAACACGAAATCCGCGAAATCGGGGAAACCCAGCAGCCTCGCCTTTTCGCGGCGCAGCTCCAGAATGCGTACGATGATGGGGCGGTTGTCCCGTTCCGGCTCGGTAGCGCGTGCCGAAAACGCCCGGTAGACCCGCTCGCGGATCTCGCGATCGTCCAGGTACGTGACGATCGGGATGTAGCTCGGCGCCTGCAGCGTGAAGCGCCAGCCCTCGACGCCTTTCGATGCGGCGCTCTGCCGGGCCGCGGCGAGGGCGCTGGGGGGCAGCCCAGCCAGCTGCGCTTCCTCGCTGACGACCATCTCGAACGCATTGGTCGAATCGAGAACGTTCTCCGAGAACTTCGTGGTAATCCTCGTCAGTTCGATGTCGATCTCCGCCAGGCGCTTCTTCCCTGCCGGATCGAGTTCGGCGCCGTGACGGCGAAACGAGTCGAGAGTCTTGGTCAGGAAGCGCAGCCGGGTTCCCGTGAGCGCCTTCGCCTCGGGTGTCCCGGCGTAAGCCTGTAGTTGTTTCCAAAGCCCGTCGTTCAGCGGGATCTGCGAGTAGAAGGCGCTCGCTTCCGGCTCCGCGACGTTCCACGCGGCGCGCAGTTCCGGCGTGGTCGCGACCGATTCCAGATGCCGCACCACGCTCAAAGCGTAATCGAGGTTCTCCGTCGCCCGTTCCAGCGCCAACATGGTGTTTTCGAAAGTGCGCCGACTCGTATCGGCGACGATGTCGTCAATCCGTTGCTGCGCCTGCCCGATCAGCGTTCTGAATCCGGGTTCGACATGCTCTGCGCGAATCCGGTCGAAGGGAACATGGAAAGCGACGGAAAACAGGGGATTGTCAGGCATTTCTGGGATCAGGGTTTCGACCGGTACTACATGCAATATAACCGACGCCATGCCGTGCGCCGGAAATGCCATCCGTCAGATATCGCACTCCGGCCGCTGCGCCCGCATCCATTTAACGAATTCGGGAGGCGCCGCCATGGTGGACAGCCTGCTTTGCCGGACCAGGGCCCAATCGTCGAACCGGCCGGATTCCTTGATTTGCCTTAACGTGACGGACGGCTCGATGCGGCAACGGAAGCGGAAATCGGCCACCGCCAGTTTCGCGTCGCGCGGGTCCGTGCGCCCATCTCCGGCGATATCGGCAACGCCCACGATCGCCGCGTCACCCATGCTGTGATAGATGAAAACCCGGTCTCCCGCCCGCATATCGCGGATGGCTCGCAGTGCCTGGGGGTTACGCACGCCGTCCCAGACGGTTTGGCCGTCGCGCTCGAGCTGTTCCAGGGAGTACGTTTCAGGGTCGGTTTTTGCGAGAAAATAATTTTTGGCGGACAGTTCTGTATCTCCTGTTAACTGAAGTATATTCTTTAGTCCAGTTTCCCTTGCTACGATTTAAGGAGGTGCAGATGAGATTGCCGCTCAGGATCGTTTCCGCCAAAGCTGTTGCTCATCTATGGATTTGCGCCACAGCGGCTTTATGCCCCGGGCAGACCGGGGCGAGTTCCGGTTCCACTCCTCCGGCGAGCGATGTTGTACAGGCAGGTCCCCAAAGCTCTGAACCGCCGGCAAAACCGGCGGCGGGAACGGTACGGGAGCGTGACAAAACCGGTGCGGCCGAGGCCGGTCCCGCGGCCAATCGCCCCGCGCAGCCAGCCCCGGCCCCCGATTCACCCAAGGCGCCTGCCGAGACGAAATCCGCTGCCGCACCCACCAGGGTCTCGCCCAAGCCTTACGTCATCGGTCCGCTGGACGTGGTCGACGTCAACGTCTGGAACGATGCCAAGCTCAGCCACATCTACGATGTTTCTCCCGATGGAACCATATCGATGCCCCTGATCGGCATCGTCAAAGCCGACGGCCTCACGCCTGCGGAGTTGACTGCGGTGATCCGGGATAAGCTGCAGGCCGTAGCCTTCCAGAACGCGCCGGACGTGAATATTCAGGTGGTGAGGAACAACAGTAAGAAATTCTACATATTCGGCGGCGTGGGGCATCCCGGTGAATACCCGCTCAACGGTGAGACCACGGTGCTCGACGCTTTCGCCAATTGCGGAGGTTTTCACGACTTTGCCAACAAGAAAAAAATCCGCATCCTGCGCACCCCCCCCGGCGGCGGCCCTCCCACCACGTACTACTTCAACTACAACGAAGTCAGCAAGGGGAAGCACATGGAAAAGAACATCGTTCTGCAGAACGGAGACCGGATATTTGTCGACGAATAGCCGGTTGGCGAGCTATGGGTTACCGGGTTATGGAGAGATGATCGCATGACAGCTTCACAGGGTTATATAGCGGTTTCCCGCCGGGCGCTCGATCTCGAAGACTACATCGACGTGGCGCGCCGGCATGCGGCCTGGATCGCGGGTCCGGTGTTTCTGGGCATCGTCGTATCCATCTGTGTTGCGTTCTTCCAGCACAACAGCTATGAGTCGAAAGCGGTCATGCAGATCACGCCCGCCCAGATCTCCAACGACCTCGTGCCGAGCACCGTCAATGCGCGGCTGCTCGAGCGCATACAGGCCATGGAAGCCACCATCACCAGCCGCACCAGCCTGTCGAACCTGATTCAGGATCCGCGTCTCCAGCTGTATCCCGACGACCGGGCGAGCAAGCCCATCGAAGACGTGATCGAGGAGATGCGCAGCGACATCAGGATCTCCATCTCGCAGGCCAACATCGAGCGCAACGGGGGGTCGACGTTCGAGATCAGTTTCACCTATCCTTCGCGGCTCAAGGCGCAGGCTACCGTGCAGGCGCTGATTACCAAGTTCGAGGACGAAAGTACCAATTCACAGCGCTCCCAGCAAACGCTGCTCAAGGACTTCTTCGGCGACGAACTTACCCAGGCCAAGGCGAACCTCGAAAAGCGCAATGAGGACCTGAGCAAATTCCGCATCGAAAACGAGGGCCGTCTGCCCGAACAGAGCCAGATGAACATGGCCACTCTGAGCTCGCTCCAGAACGAGGTCAACGGTATTAACGATCAACTGAACCGCCTCGCCCAGGACCGCGTCAACCTGACCACCCATCTGTCGAGCCTGAAAAGCCAGATGGACCTCACCGGTCTGATGGCGCAGGACGCCGCCGACGCTCCGTCCGCCCTGAGCCCCGTCGCCCAACAGAATCAACAGCTCGAAACCCTCAAAAAGCAGATCGCCGCCGACGAGTTGAACCTGCAGCAGTTGCTCCAGCACTATAGAGAGACCTACCCGGATATCCGCGATATCAGGGCGCGGCTGGATGTGCTGAAGAAACAGCGGGACGGCATTCTGGCGGACCAGGAGAATGAACGGGCGGCCGAAGCGGCGAAGCCCAGGGAAGCTCCGAAGAAGGCTACCAACTATCAGATGGCTCAATCGATCACCAACCTCCAGGCTCAGATCGACGCCACCAACGCGCTGCTGGCAAACAACGAAACCGAGCGGAACAACAAGCTGAAAGATCAGGAAAAACTGAATAAGGAGATCGAGGCTTACCGGGCGAAGCTGGCGGCGACCTCCAGCATCGAGGCCCAGTATGCGGATCTCCAGCGAGATTACGCCAACGCCGCTCAGCTGTACCAGGACGCTCTCAAGAAGAAGGATTTGACCGCGCAGCAGAGCGACCTGGTGCAACGGAAAGCCACGGAAACTCTGGACGTTCTCGACCCGCCTTCGCTGCCTACCAACCCCACCAAGCCGAACCGCTGGATGATTGTCGGCACCGGGATCGGCATTTCCTTTATGCTGGGTATCGCGCTCGCCGGAGTCCAGGAAGCGCGCGATACTTCACTCAAGAATCTTAAGGATGTCCGCGCTTATACCAACCTCCCGGTGCTGAGCAGCATTCCTCTTCTCGAGAACACTTTGCTCGTGAAGCGCAAGAGGCGCATCACGTACATGCTGTGGTCGGCGGCGGTGCTGGTTGGTATTATCGCGGTATCCGCCGCGCTCTTCTATTACTACACGGTGACAAAGAACCTATGACGCGGGAAGGGCTGCAATGAGCCGGGTACACGACGCGCTTCGCAGGGCGGAACAATTACTGGACACGCCGGCCGACGCAGGGCTGATCGCCGACGGTCTGAACGGAGCCGGGTCGGACGAGGGTGCGGATACGCAGGCCCTCGTGGTGCCCGAAGAGGGTGAAGTCGCCGAACGGACGTCGAGCATCGACGTGGCGAGTCTCCGCGGTGGCTCGAACGGCATCGCCCAGATCGAGACCCGGGAACTGCAGGTCGACTGGCGCAATTTCCTGTCGCGCTGCAAAGTGATTCCGTTTCACCCCGCTCCCGAAGCTCACCTCATCGACATCGAACGGCCGCACGAGGTTCCAGGTGAGGAGTTTCGCAGCCTGCGCACGCGCCTCAACCACATGCAGAGCCAGCAGGATCTGCACACCATCGTCGTCACCAGCGCCTCTCCCGCCGAGGGGAAGACGTTTACCGCCATCAATCTGGCGCTGGCCCAGGCGCAGCTTGAGTCGCCCGTGCTGATCGCCGATCTCGATCTGCGGCGCCCCGTGATCCATAACATGTTCCAGTGCGAAAGATCGCCTGGATTTTCCGATTTCATCCTCGCCGAGCGGCCCCTCGAGGATTGCATCCGGCGCGTGGAAGGCTCGAATCTGTATTTCCTGCCGGCCGGAACGCAGGTCAAAAACCCGCTGGAACTGCTCAATATGCGCCAGGTGAAGTACACCATCGACGCGTTTCGCAAGGTCTTCAACTGGGTGATACTCGATACTCCTCCTCTGCTGTTTTCGGCCGACGCCAACCTGCTCGCGACCATCACGGACGGCACGCTGATTGTGGTCCGGATCGGTTCTACCACCTACGACAACGTGATCCGCGCCATGCAATCCCTGTGCGAAAATAACGTGCTCGGCATTGTGGCCAACGGCGCGCGCGCCGGCGAACTCTACAGCAAGTACACCTACTACTACACGAAGACCGAAACCGAGGAAGAAGAATAGTAATGCGGACAACGCGCTTCCGCCTGTCCATCTTTCTCCGTGCAGTGCAGCCAGTCGAGGCTGAGTATTTGCGATTCGCCTTACAATAGGCTTTGCAGACAACACTTTTGGGCCAAACGGGGCTGACCGTTCCCCGCGTGTGTTTCGGCGCCATGACGTTCGGTTCGCAGGTCGACGCGAGCGAGGCGCAACGTATCGTCGATTTCAGCCTCGCCAACGAAGTCAACTTTTTCGACACCGCTAACGTGTATAACCAGGGTGAGTCGGAGCGTATTCTCGGCAGCTCCATCGCAGGCCGGCGCGCCGGGATCGTTCTCGCCAGTAAAGTCCGCGGCAAGATGACCGCGGACGGCTATGAAGGGCTCTCGCGCGCCGCCATCTTCCGCGCCGTCGACGCGTCCCTCAAGCGCCTCGGCACC
>JBEKAQ010000077.1:0-23391 GCA_050015835.1 Bryobacteraceae bacterium
TGGCAGGCTTGCAGCGCAGGGATCGGCGTCGGCGAAACTGGCAGCGCGGATGTATCTGGTCGACGGCCATGGCTTCGGTGTGTGCGGTTGCCATGATTGCTTTGCCCGCGCCGGCAAGATGCGCGATGCTGGGCGTCAGTTGTCCGCGGCCGGCTGTACTGCCGGTGTTGCTGAGGCCCGCGGTGGCGGGGGATCCCGCGCCTCAGTCGCCGGTTGCCGTGGCCAAAGCTTCCGCACCCGCACCAACCCCCGTGCTGAATTACAAGCAATCCGGATCGCCCGCCGCGCCTGTGGTCTGCGAGATCTATTCCGACTACGAATGCCCGGCCTGCGCCAGCTTTTATACAACTGTCTTCCCGCAGTTCGTGGCCGAGTTCGTAAAAACCGGCAAGGTGCGGGTGGTGCATCGCGATTTTCCGCTGCCCCAGCATGCCTTCTCGAAACTGGCGGCGCGGTACGCTGATGCCGCGGGGGAGACGGGCCATTTCGAAGAGGTGGAGAAGCGGTTGTTTATGAGCCAGTCCGAGTGGACCGTGAGTGGGAACGTCGATGCGGCGGTGGCACAGGTGCTTCCCGAGGAGATCATGCGGAAGGTCAGGGCCCTGGTCAAGAGCGATCCGGGTCTTGACGCAACGGTCGCGGACGATCTGACGATGGTCGCGCGCGATCATGTCAATCAGACGCCCACCATCGTGTTCGTCTACAAGGGAACCCGGCGGAAAGTCGATGGGGGACCGTCGTTAGATCTGTTGCGGAGTTATTTGGAGGAAATGCTGGCGAAATAGACGTAACGGCTCACAGCGCGCACGTTTTAATCAGTTCCTCCGCCCATAGCGCCCCATGGGGATCTTCCTCATGTTTGAAATAAACGTAAGCGTCGCGCCCTCCCTCGATCAGTCCTCGGACCTGTTGCGCGATCTCCCGACGTGCCGCTTCCGGGTAATCGGTCTTGCGCAGCCGGAAGTAGCCGAAATCCGCCGTCAGGACCCGGGGGACTTCCAGCCTCTCCGATTCGGCGAGGCAAAGCGCAAAGTTGCGGCGGCCCAGCCGCTCGTAGACCCCGTCGATCAGCCACGAGGGGTGGCGAAACTCGAAGGCGAAGCGGATATCGGCGGGCAGCAGGGGCAGGTAGGCATCCAGACGATCCAGATCGCACTTGAACGTGGGTGCGAATTGATACAGGACAGGACCCAGCCGCCTTGCCGCGCGCAGCGGTTCGAGGGCCCTCAGAAAAACTTCCGTAAAGCTTTCGGCATCCTTCAGTTTCATGACGTGGGTGAGGCGCATGTGGGCCTTGCAGGCGAACGCGAACGCGGCGGGCGTCGCCGCCACCCAACCTTCGAGCGTTTTGGCCGAGGGAAGCTGCCGGAACGTGTAGTTGATTTCGACGCTGTTGAGTCGCGTGGCGTAGTGCCGGAGGAAGCCGGCGGCGGGTAGATCTTTCGGGTAGAAGTCCGGCTTCCAGGCCGGGTAAGAGAAGCCGGACGTGCCGGCGAACAGATGCGCCATAAGCCCGATTGGTATCATCGCAGATTGGGCGTTGACTTGAGATAAGAAACGCTCCCGCCCGGTGCGGCGTCTACAAACAACTGAAATTAATGAAAAGTTTCTATATCCTGTTCGTGCTGCTGATTCACAGTGGCGTCGCTTCGGCACAGCAATATCTAATCGCGACGGTAGCGGGCACCGGAGGCTCGTCCGGCTGGTCCGGCGATCTCGGGCCTGCGCTCGACGCTCAGCTCACCAATCCACTGCGGGTGGCGATCGACGCGCAGGGAGATCTGTACATCACCGACTATTCGAATCAGTCGGTCCGCCGGGTGGACGCCAACACGGACGTCATCACGACGGTTGCGGGCAACGGCAGCTTCGGATACTCCGGCGACGGTATTACGGCGGACGGGGCGCAACTGGCCGATCCGCACGACGTCGTGATTGACGGGGCGGGCAATGTCTACATCGCCGATACGAGGAACAATCGTGTCCGCGTGGTCAACACTTCCGGGATTATCAACACCTACGCCGGCAACGGGACGCCTGGATACTCCGGCGACGGCGGACCTGCGACCAGCGCGCAGTTGATGTTTCCCGCCGGATTGGCGCTCGACAAATCGGGCAATCTGTATATCGCGGATTACGGCAACGCCACGGTTCGCCGGGTGGATAAGAACGGCAACATCAGTACATTCGCGGGCGTGGGATATGCCGTTTACGGAGCCACACCGGGGGATGGCGGACCAGCCACCAGCGCCTATCTGGAACAGCCCTACTGCGTCCAGGTCGACAGTGCGGGCAACGTGTATATCGGGGACATCGGTACCAGCAGCATCCGCAAGGTGGACGCCCATGGAATCATTACCACCTTCCTCACGAACTTCTCGGCCCAGAATTTCGCCATTGACCCGGCGGGCAACTTCTATGTCGCCAACTACCACAACAACACGGTCGAAAAGATTCTGCCGGGAGGAACGCAACTGTGGATCGCCGGCGACGGCATTGCCGGTTACACGGGCGACGGCGGACCCGGCACGGCGGCGCAGCTCTCCCAGCCCTACGGCGTGGCGGTGGACCCGAATGGAAACGTTTTTGTCGCGGACGCGGCCAACGCGGTGGTTCGCGAACTTTCGCCTTTTCCTTTCAGTATCGGCGCTGTCGCGAACGCCGCCAATCTGGTCGCATTCGCGCCGCCTGTCGCGGGTTCGGGGGACGCGTCGGTCCCCATCGCCGCAGGTGAGATTGTGGTTCTCTTCGGTACCGGGCTGGGCCCCGCCAATCTGACGGTTGCATCCCCGAAGAACGGTTCCTTCGGAACGCAGCTCGCCGGCACCACCGTGACGTTTAACGGGTACCCGGCGCCGATCATTTACACTTCTTCGACGATTGTGGCCGCTATCGTTCCTTATGAGCTGAACGGAGCGTCGTCGGCTCAGGTGGTGGTTACCTACCAAGGTAACCAGACTTCGGTTCCTGCGCTGCCCGTAGCAGTCACGGCGCCGGGAATTTTTACCGTGAATGCATCGGGCTCCGGGCAGGCTTCGGTGATGAACGAGGACGGCACGGTGAACAGCCCTTCGAATCCGGCGCCCATCGGGAGCATCATCACGTTTTTTGAGACCGGTGAAGGCCAGACCACGCCGCACGGCGTGGATGGCGAACTGGCGGACAACCTGAATTTGCTGCCCCAGCCGATTCAGCCCGTCATCGTGACCATCGGCGACCTGGCGGCGGTCGTCGAATATAAGGGTGCGGCGCCCTTTGAGGTAGCCGGCATCATGCAATGCAACGTACAAGTACCGAGCGGCGTAGCGCCCAGCGGCTCGGTACCGATGCAGATTAACGTGGGCGGGGTCGCCAGCCCGATCGTCACGATCGCCGTTTCCGCCCAATAACCAAGTGGGGCAGATTTCCGATCTGTCCGCGGCTCTTCATTGATATTCTGGAGCATTCCATGAGAGTTCTCATCAGCGTCACCGACAAGACGGGTGTGTCCGAATTTGCGCAGGGTCTCGCCGCGCTGGGCGCCGAGTTGATTTCAACCGGCGGGACCGCCAGGCTGTTACGCCAATCGGGCGTTCCGGTCCGCGACGTGAGCGACGTTACGGGCTTTCCCGAATTGCTCGATGGCCGCGTCAAGACCATGCACCCGAAGATTACCGGGGCCATCCTCGCCATCCGCGACAATCCCGAACACGCGGCCGCGTTGCGCGAACATTTCATCGAGCCGATCGACATGGTGGTGGTGAATCTCTATCAATTCGAGAAGGTCGCCGCGCGGGCGGATGCGCCACTTGAGGAACTGATCGAGAACATCGATATCGGCGGCCCTACCATGATCCGTTCGGCGGCGAAGAACTGGCAGGATGTGGCGATCGTCACATCTCCGGACGATTATGCGGGCATTCTCGAGGAACTGCGTGCCGCGGGAAAGCTGGCGCGGGAAACAAAGTGGCGTCTCGCCCAACAGGCTTTTCGCACCACGGCCGATTATGATCGCGCGATCAGTGCGAGGCTGGCGCAGGTTGATACGGCGGCCGAAGCGCTGCCGGCGGTTCTCGATATCCGGGTGCCGCGCCGCATGAGTTTGCGCTATGGCGAAAATCCCCATCAACAGGCGGCGCTTTACGCAACCGGGACTGGTGGAATCGCCGGCGCGGAGCAACTGCACGGCAAAGAGCTTTCCTTCAATAATCTGGTGGATCTGGATGCCTGCTGGCAGCTGGTCTGCGAGTTCGAACATCCCGCGGCGGCGATCATCAAACATACCAACCCGGCGGGGTGTGCGGAGCGTGAGGCGCTGGCGCCGGCTTACCGCAGGGCTCTGGAATGCGATCCGGTGTCGGCGTTCGGCGGAGTGATCGGCTTCAACCGCGAACTGGATGAGGAGACGGCGGGCGAAGTCGCGAAATTGTTCGTCGAAGCGATTGCCGCGCCCGCTTTTTCCGAAGGGGCGCTGAAGATTCTGCGTCCCAAAAAGAATCTGCGTCTGGTGCGGGCTGCGCCGGGCGCCGATGCGCTGGTCGTGAAGAGCATCTCCGGTGGATTTCTTGCGCAGACCGCCGACCTTGCCGGGTTCGATCGCGCGGCGGCGCAGGTAAAGACGCAACGCCAACCGACCGAGGACGAGTGGGAGGCGCTTGAATTCGCCTGGAAAGTCGTGAAGCACGTCAAATCGAATGCCATCGTTTACGCGCGCCGGGGGCAGACAGTCGCGGTCGGCGCGGGCCAGATGAGCCGCGTCGATTCGGTAAATATCGCCGCTATTAAAGCGCATCTGCCGCTGGCTGGGAGCGTGGTGGCTTCGGACGCGTTCTTCCCTTTCCCCGATGGCCTGGAACAGGCGGTGAAACATGGCGCGACGGCTTTTATCCAGCCGGGCGGATCGGTCAATGATGGGGATGTTGTCGCCGCCGCCGATCGGCTGGGCGTGGCCATGGTGTTTACGGGGGTCCGGCACTTCAGGCATTAAACTGGAAGCATGGTGGTTTGTGGCGTCCTTTTCCTCGGTCTGCTGTTTGCGCCGCAGGTCGATTACGTTTCGGATGGCCTTAAAGCGCTGGACGCCAACCGGCCCGACGCCGCCGAGCCTCTTTTCCGTAAAGCTGTCGAAGCCGAGCCGTCCGACTACGGCGCTCATTTCAACCTCGCGCTGGCGCTTAGCCTCCAGCACAAGGACGCCGAGGCTGTTTTCGAGCTGCGCAAAACCCTCGAACTGAAGCCGCGTCTGTATGAAGGCGATCTGAATCTGGGCACTCTGCTGCTGCGCGACAAGCAACCGGCAGATGCGCTCCCGGTTCTTAAAGAAGCGGCGGAGACCAAACCGAAGGAAGTCCGCCCCAATCTTTATTACGCGGAAGCTCTGCTGGCCACGGGCGATGCCGCGCAGGCGGCCGAGCGCTATACCGCCGTACTCGCAATCGACCCGAAGTCCAATGCCGCGGATCTGGGTCTGGCGCGCGCGCTTCTCGATCAGGCCAAGCTGGCGGAGGCGGCGGAACATTTCCACTCGGCTGGATCGAAGAACGGATTACTCGAAGTGGCTGCCGCTTACGAAAAGGCTCGTCGCGTCGATGAAGCGATCGCAATTTATAAAGAGTTCCCCGACGATTCTGCCGTTCGGGAGCATCTGGGGATGATCCAGATCGATAACAAAGAGGCCGCGGCCGCCATCCCGGACCTGGAAGAGGCTATGCATAAGTCTCCGACTACGTCTAACCGGCTGGCCTTGGCGGATGCTTATCGATTGAATAAACAGCCCGCCAAGGCGATCGAACAATTGCAACTGGCGGTGGCGTCCGATCCGAATAACTACGACCTGCGGATGCAACTGGGGCGGATTTTGCGCGACGAGCGCCGCTTGATCCCGGCCAGCGAACAGTTTTCGACCGCCGCGAAGTTGAAGCCCGATTCGGTGCAGGCGTGGCATGAGCTGGCTTCGGCGGCGATCGTGGGCGAGAACTATGCAGTGGGACTGGCGGCGCTCGACAAGGTTCGAGCCCTCGGGCAGGAGATCCCCGGCGATTTCTTTCTGCGCGCGATTACGCTGGACAAACTGAAACAGAAGCCGCAGGCACTGGCCGCCTACCGTCAGTTCCTCGCCGCCGATAACGGTTTACATCCCGATCAGGAGTTCCAGTCGCGCGCGAGAATTCGTATCATCGAAAATGAGTTGAAGAGATGACTGCGCTCTTTACGTTCCTCCTGCTGCTGGCGCAAGCCGCGCCCCCGGGTCTCGACCAGATCCGCGCCGATGCGAACCTGGAGCACCGGGCCAGGACCGCGGTCGAATTCGCCGCCGCCGCCGAGAGAAATGCCGAGGCCGCCTATTCGAAGGGCGACATGGCTGCGCTGACGGCGGAGTTGAAAAACATGGTGACTGGGGTGGAAATTGCACAGCAGGCGCTGGAGCAAACCGGCAAATCGGCGCTGCATCACCCCGGGCCATTCAAATCCGGCGAGTTGCGCACCGAGGAGATTTTGGTTCGTCTGGACGATCTGGAACGCCGGATGGATTCGGGCGAGCGCAGCATCCTCGAAGGCCCGAAAATGAGAGTGCAGGAGATTCACGATGCCTGGTTCGAGGGCATCATGGGTAAGAAAAAGAGATGAAGCGTTTTTTCGTTTGTTTCCTGATTGCATTGTGCGGGACACCGTTGTTTGCGCAGCGCGATTTTCTGACCAGCGACGAAGTCGAGAAGATCCGTATGGCGCAGGATCCGAATTTACGTTTGCAGGTTTACATCCTGTTCGCGAAGCAGCGGCTCGATCAGTTACAGCAGCAGGTCGCGAAGGACAGGAAGGGCCGGTCGCTGATCATTCGCCAATTGCTCGAAGATTACTCGCAGATCGTCGATGCCATCGACACGGTGTCGGACGATGCGCTGAAGCGTAAGATCGACATTGCAGCGGGAACGGCCGCGGTGGCCGCCGCGGAGCCGAAATTCCTCGCCCAATTGCAGAAAATTCAGGACAGCCAGCCCCACGATATGGATATGTACGACGTCTCGCTGAAAGACGCTATCGGCGTCACCAGCGACAGCATGGATGTCGCGAAGGAAGATCTTGGCAAGCGCGCCGAGGTGGTCGCGGAAAAGACCGCGAAAGAGAAGAAAGAGCTGGAGAGCCTGACCCCGAAGGACGAAGTGAAAGAGCAGAAGGCGGAGGATGCCAAGGCGGATGTGGGGACGCCGAAGCGCAAGCCGCCTACGCTCTACCGGCCGGGGGAGAAACCGGATCAGCCGAACCAGTAGGGAGCATCAGGCCCGGCCGCCTTCCAGATCCGCGATACGCCTCTCATGCGCATCGGCAATGCGCGCGAGCGTCCGGATCGCGGTCGCGTCCTCGTTGGTTACCGCGACCAATTTCGCTAGAGCATCTGTCAGCTTATCAATCTGACGATCGTGCGCTTCAACTGAATGACTCAGTAATTCGAGATTCATCGTCAGCGCGTCAATCCGCTCGTCGATGCTTCTCTTGCCGTTGTCCGCCACGTACTAAGTTTAACGCAGGCGCAAGGCGCGACTTACTCCACAACTTCGGCTTTAATCCGCATGGCGTAGAACGAGCGCCAGATAAACACCAGCGCCATCAGCAGGAAAACGGCGGAGAGCGCCCGTCCGAGGGCTGGGCCATGCTCGTCCGACAGCGCCACAGCTAACTCCACCGCCAGCAATCCGAACAGCGTCGTGAATTTGATGATCGGGTTCAACGCCACCGACGACGTGTCTTTGAACGGATCGCCTACGGTATCGCCAACCACGGTGGCATCGTGCAGCGGCGTGCCCTTTTGCTTGAGCTCGGTCTCAACGATTTTCTTCGCGTTGTCCCACGCTCCGCCCGCGTTGGCCATGAAGATCGCCTGATACAAACCGAACAGCGCGATCGAAATCAGATAGCCGATAAACAGGAATGGCTCGGCGAAGGCGAAGGCCAGCGTGCCGAAGAACACGGCCAGAAAGATGTTGAACATGCCCATCTGCGCGTACTTGGTGCAGATGGCGACCACTGCCTTGCTATCCGCGACCGAGGCCTTGGTCACGCCTTCGAGCTTGATATTTTTCTTGATGAACTCGACCGCGCGATAAGCGCCGGTGGTGACCGCCTGCATGGACGCGCCGGTGAACCAGTAGATCATCGCACCGCCTGCAAGCAGGCCGAGCAGGAAGGGCGGATACAGAATCGACAGCTTTTCGAGATTGGTACTCAGACCGTTAGTCAGGGCGACGATGATGGAGAAGATCATGGTGGTGGCCCCGACCACGGCGGTTCCGATCAGCACCGGCTTGGCGGTGGCCTTAAACGTATTGCCCGCGCCGTCGTTCTCTTCAAGGTTGTCCTTGGCGCGCTCGAAGTCGGGCGTAAAACCGTATTTCGACTGGATCTCCTGCTTGATGCCGGGAATCTGCTCGATGAGCGAAAGTTCGTAGACCGATTGAGCGTTGTCGGTAACGGGCCCATAGGAATCGACGGCGATCGTTACCGGTCCCATGCCCAGGAATCCGAACGCCACCAGGCCAAAGGCGAAGACGGCGGGCGCGACCATCAGGCTGGCCAGCCCCAGCGTACTGACCCCATAGGCCGCGCCCATCAGCAGAAGCATAGCCAGGCCGAGCCAGAAAGCGCTGAAGTTTCCCGCCACCAGGCCGGAAAGAATGTTGAGCGACGCTCCCCCCTCGCGTGACGAGGTTACCACTTCGCGCACGTGGCCGGATTCCATGGACGTGAATACCTTGACCAGTTCCGGAATCACCGCGCCCGCCAGCGTTCCGCAGGTGATCACGCTCGAAAGTTTCCACCAGAGCGAGGTATCGCCGCCCAGTTCCGGAATCATGAAATACGACACGATGTAAGTCGCGACGATGGAGACGATGGAGGTGAGCCAAACCAGAAACGTCAGCGGCGCTTCATAGTTAAACTTCGGCAGGTTCTCATAACGAGCCTTGGCAATGGCCTCGTTGATAAAGTACGAGACGGCCGAAGAGACCACCATCATGATGCGCATGACGAAGATCCAAACGAGCAACTGCACCTGAACCAGCGGGTTGGTGACGGCGAGCAGGATAAAGGAAATCAGCGCGACGCCGGTGACGCCGTAGGTTTCGAATCCATCGGCGCTCGGTCCCACCGAATCGCCCGCATTGTCGCCGGTGCAGTCGGCAATCACGCCGGGGTTGCGCGCGTCGTCTTCCTTGATCTTGAACGCGATCTTCATCAGGTCGGAGCCGATGTCGGCGATCTTGGTGAAAATACCGCCCGCTACGCGCAGGGCAGCCGCGCCGAGGGATTCACCGATGGCGAAGCCGATGAAGCAGGGGCCGGCGTAGTCGCTCGGAATGAAGAGCAGAATGCATAACATGATGAACAGTTCGATACTGATCAGCACCATCCCAATGCTCATGCCGGCGCGCAGTGGAATGGCGTAGCAGGGATAAGGATGGCCACGCAGGCTGGCAAAGGCGGTACGCGAGTTGGCGAAGGTATTAACGCGGATGCCGTACCAAGCTACCGTGTAACTGCCGCCGATCCCGATCAGACTGAACAGCAGAATAACAATGACCTTGATGGGCTCGAAGTGCTCGAAGTATCCGAAGTAGAACAGGATGATCGTGCCGATAAAGATCTCGAGGATGAGCAGGAATTTGCCCTGGCCGAAGAGGTAGGTCTTGCAGGTTTCCCAGATCAGCTCCGACACTTCGCGCATGGACTGATGGACGGGCAGATCGCGCAGCCGCATGTAGGTAACCAGACCGAAGACCAGGCCGAGGATGCAGATCAGCAGCCCGCCCATCAGCAAAGTGCGGCCGCCGAACCCCATAAATGTTCCCTGGCTCAAGTCGGGAAGGATCAGGTGAGCTTCGCCTCCGGACTGCCCGGGCGCCTGAGCGAAGCCCGATCCGGGAGCGAACAATAAGAAGAAGAGGGCCGCCGGCAGCATCATGAGACTGCGTCGGCGGAAGCGACGGAACAAGGCCACAGCGGCCTGGCAGATTGTCATAGACCATTCGCTAGACTATCTGAGAAGTCACGGTCCCGCAACAAGATAGACGGAGTTTGGGTCCAATTCGGGCGAGTTGGCCCTCGTGTTCAGCCAATCCGGCCCGGTTTTCGATTGTGGTGCACGCACCAACCCGGTACGCAGACGGAAAGAGCAGCCTTATCCCGGATAAGGCGACCATGCGGCTGCGCCAGTGGTCAGGCGTGCCGCGTCGAGACTCATCTCGACGCCCGTCCCCCAATTCATTTACGATGGAACTATGCCGGTTGTCATCGACGAACAATATCTCCCCGCGAGATTGACGGCCCCGCCGATGACCGATGCCGAGTTCGAAGCGTTCTGCGCCGAGCATCCCGATCTTTTTATTGAAGTTACGGCGGAAGGGGAAATCCTGATCATGCCGCCGAATTTTTGGCTCACGGGCGCGCGGAATGCCCATATCGGTAAGCAGCTCACCGTCTGGGCCCAATTGACGAAGGACGGCTTCGCCATCGATTCTTCGGGCGGCTTCCGGTTGCCCAACGGCGCGCGCCGCTCCCCGGACGCCGCATGGATCTCGCGCGAGCGGATCGCCGGAGTACAGTCGACGGGCAAAGGCCGCTCCTGGGGCCTGTGTCCCGAGTTCGTGATCGAACTGAGATCCGAAACGGACCGCCTCTCCGTCCTCCGGCGCAAGATGCGCGAGTGGGTCGATAACGGGGCACAGCTGGCATGGCTGATCGACCCCGAACGCCGCACCGTCGAGGTTTATCGGCCGGGCCGCGAGATGGAAGTTCACAGCGGCATCGAAAGCATCACCGGGACTGCGCCGGTTCAGGGCTTTACGCTCGACCTGAAGCCTGTCTGGGACCCTCTCAGCTAAGGATCGCGTCGACGCCCACCAGCACGGCCTCTCTCCGCAAGGCCTCATACGTGCCATCCGGGATCGGAATCCCTTCGGCCAGGCGCAGCCGTTCCATCCTCAATTCCGGCTCATTGGCCACCAGCACTTCTTGATAGCCGCCGGCCGGCGCGGCCGACTTGACCTGCTCGATCAGCCAGTCGGCTCTTTCGCAGAACTCCGGCTGCATCCGTAATACATCGATGGCGATGAAGGTCTGGCTGGCGCGGAATCTCTTGCCGCGCACGCGTAAGCCGCCTAACTGCGTACTCATGGCGCCGCCGCCGATCACGCCGCACAGGATTTCGACCATCATGGCGAGGCCCGACCCCTTATAGCCGCCGAGCGGCATCAGCAGCCCCTCGTACGCCGCGGCGGTGCTGGTGGTGGGGATGCCGTCCCGATCCATGGCCCAGCCGGCTGGGATCGAAGGCTCGTGGTTCGTCCAGGCCTTGAAGATCTTGTTGGCAGCCACCGTCGTGGTGGCCATATCGAGCAGCCAGGGATCGCGTTTGCCCACCGGGATCGCCATACAGATCGGATTGGTGCCGAAGCGCCCTTCCTTGCCCTGCCACGGCGCCACGATCGGGGAAGCGTTGCAGAACACCAGTCCGATCTGGCCCGCCGCAGCCATCCTGCGCGCCCAGAAAGCCGCCGCGCCGAAGTGGTTCGATTCGCGCGCCACCACCATCCCGAGGCCGTACTCTCGCGCCAGGCGAATGGCGTGGCCGCAGCAAATCTCCGCAATTACCTGGCCGAGTCCGTTACGGCCGTCGTAAATCAGACATGCGCCGGATTCGGTAGCGATTTCCCCGGTCCGGCGCGCATCCACGTCGCCCGCCCGGATCTGCTCAAGGTAACTGGCGAGCAGATGGATGCCGTGCGAGTCGACGCCGCGCAGGTTGGCCGCTACCAGCGATTCCGCCACGAGAGAAGCATGGGCAGGGTCGACGCCGGCCGCCACCAGCACCCGTTCCGACCAGACACGCAATCGATCCGCGGAGGCAACCACTTCAGGTGCGCAGTTCTTCGGCGATTTCGGCCGCCACGCGGCGCGCTTCATCCACCTGGCCTGGTTCCAGGCTGATCGCCCCTACCCGCGCGTGCCCGCCGCCGCCATATCGCTCGCAAATGGTCGCCAGATTATGCCGGGGCTCGACCGGCGCCCAGGGATTCGAGCCCACCGAAATCTTGGTCCGGAAACTCGAAGGACTGACGGCCACCGTGTAAATCCCTTTGGGATAGAGATAGTAGGGAATAAATTTGTTGTAGCCCTCCAGATCGTAGCCGGTCAGATCGAAGGTGATCACGCCCCCGGTCTCATCGGAGTTATCCCGGATAATGGCGAGCGATTTGAGATGCCGATCGTACAGCGGCTTATACAGTTCCTGCACGGCCGGCTGCATCACGATCTCCGCCAGCGGCATATGCTGCATGAAGCGGATAATCTGCTGCACCATATCCGAACCCTTCGAACCCTCAATCACCAGCGTCAGTTTCATCGCCGGCGCACCCAGTTCCACCGCCGTCCGCGGGTCGGGATACTGGGCGCCATCGATGATATTGGCCCAGTGCACCAGATCGTCCAGATCGGGCGCCGTAAAGCCCCAGATTTCCTCGCCTTTGGTTCGGATGTAGTTGGTACACGATTTAAACGAGGCGTCGTACATCTTCTTCGGCGAAGGGTGCTCCTGAAAATGGCGCGCGTCTTCCGGCGAAAGAAACGCGCTCTGATGATGGTCGAACCACCACGTGAGTTTCTCGTTATTCGAATACTTAAAATCGACGATGGCGTTTTCGTCCCCGTCGAAAAGGCTGTCCTCGAAAATCTGCGACGCGCGGTGCGCCATGCCCGTGTATTGAAACTCGGCATCGGGGTAAAATGCGCCGCGAATAAAGCGGCTGAAGAACGCCGCCGAGGCGGCGCCGTCGAAACAATGGTCGTGGTAGAGGACTCGTAGCCGCATGCAAAGGGTGAAAACTTTTCATCGTGCCTGAATACGCGCGGAAAAGCAACTGGCGAGGCGAAAATAATCGGCCCCGGGGCGTAAAAGAATGCGGGCGCTACCATCGAAAGCGAATGGTGAGAGGGGTCGCGGCCAACACGCTGAGGGCGCTCCGGCACCGCAATTTCCAACTTTTCTTCGCCGGCCAGGCGATCTCTCTCACAGGTACCTGGATGGATTCAGTCGCCCAGGCGTGGCTGATTTACCGTCTGACCGGCTCCTCCGCCCTGCTGGGTCTGATCAGCTTTGCCAATCAGATCCCGGTTTTTCTGATTTCCCCGCTGGCCGGGCATGTGGCGGACCGCTGGAATCGTCAACGAATCGTCATCTTCACCCAGGCGGCCTCCATGGTCCTCGCGCTGACGCTGGCCTGGCTCACGCTTTCCGGGCGCATCCGGATCTGGCAGCTATTTGTCCTTGCGTCCCTGCTGGGTGTGGTGAACGCCTTCGATATCCCGGCGCGCCAGTCGTTCCTCGTCGAGATGGTGGGGCGCGAAGACATGATGAACGCCATTGCCCTCAATTCGTCTATGTTCAACGGCGCCCGCATGGTGGGGCCGGCCATCGCGGGTGTGCTGGTGGCGAAAATCGGCGAGGGCTGGTGCTTTTTCGCGAACGGCATCAGCTATATCGCGGTGATTGCCGGCCTTTTGCTGATGAGGCTGGGCCCGTTCGTGCCGCGCCCGGCGCTGGTTTCGGCCTGGCACAACATCTACGATGGCTTCCAATACGTCGCGCGCACCGGCCCCATCCGCGCCCTGCTGCTGACGCTCGCGGTGCTGAGCTTCGCCGGATTGCCCTACACGGTTCTGATGCCCGTATTCGCCGAAGGAATTTTGCACCGCGGCTCGCAGGGCTTCGGATTCCTGATGGGATTCGTGGGGCTGGGCGCGATGTGCGGAGCGCTTCTGCTGGCTTCGAGAAGCGGTATCACGGGCCTGAGCGGCTGGGTGGCGGGGTTCGGCGCACTGATGTCCATCTCCCTGGTGGGATTTGCCTGGTCGCACGACCTCAGTCTCTCCTGCGCCATCCTGCTGGTGGCGGGGTTTTCCATGATGGTCCAGATTGCGTCGACTAATACGCTGATCCAGTCGATGGTTCCCGATCGCTATCGAGGGCGGGTGATGAGCGTTTACTCCATGATGCTGATCGGCGTGAGTCCGATCGGCGCCATGACAGCCGGTTTCGAAGCCGAGCACATCGGCGCGCCGCTGACGATTACCATAGGAGCGGTCGTCTGCCTGGTGTCCTCCATCCTGTTCGCCCTCCGTCTGCCCGCCTTCCGAAGAGCCGCCCGCGAACTCGTAGCCGCCTCACAGTAGGACAGACGCTACCGTCTGTCCATGCGGCGTCAGCCGCACGAAAGCGCAGGCGACTTCAGAGATTCTCGGCATCTCCCTTGCTCGCAAAGAGTCGTGGGACGGGAAAATAAGAATAGCGTGGGCGACTGCCCCAGGGCAAACTCCGTTTACCTCGTCACCTGTCCGAAAACGACGGGCTCGGCAACCGGCGAGGGCGGCTTCTGGCAGCGATGGCAGGAAAACGTTCGCACCGGACACGGCGGCAACGTCGCGCTCAAGAATCGCCCTCCCAGTGGCTACCAGGTCTCCATCCCGCAAGTCGCGGGAACGGACGCCAGCGCCGCCGCCGTCATCGCCACGGAACTCTGGAAGATTACGCTACAGAGCAAGGAAATGGGGCTCAACCCGTAGCGTTCTCCGCGCGGACGCCCGCTCTTGCCCTACCGCTCGCAATGTTACCCCGTATCGCCCGCGGTCACGAGCCTTGCGGCTGGCCCACCACCGCTTCTTCGATCGAAATCGTCCAATCGAGGTTCTTCGATTCGATCACGACGTAATAAGGGCGAGGGTCGTCGTTCACTAAAGCCGTACCTTGGCCGTTGCCGCGATGCTCTTCGAGCGCAACCACCAGCGGACGCCCGCTCACGGCGCTGTGGGCGATCAGCCTGAGCGTCCCCGTGCCGGCGGGTTTTTCGTTCGACGCGACCCACTTGATGCGGAATTGCCCGCTTTCGATTTCGAACGAATCGGTCTGTTCGTCCCCATGGCCCGACCAGGTTCCCACCGGCCTCCAACCGATCAGATCCGGTTTGGGCGCGGGCTTCGGCGCATGGCCGCATGCGGCGCCGAGAAGCGCGGCAATCGTCAGAACAGCTCTCACCGGGGCTCGGCGTAAATGCGCTGGACGAAATTGGCCACCGGAGCCATGTTGGGCCAGTCGGAATATTTGGTTTTGAATTCGGCGGTAAGTTGCTTGCCTGCGTCCTCTGCGGAAATGCCCTTAATCTTCAATGCAAGGGCGCGTGTCCGCAGATCGGCAATTAAATTCTTCTCGTCGGCAATCAGCGAACCGTCGCCGGGCGGGCTGTGATCGGGCAGAATGTGGCGTGGGTTGAGGGGCGTGATTTTGTCGAGCACGGCGAGCCAGCTGACGGGCGTTCCGCCGTCGCCGGCGATCGCCGGGACCACCTTATTTTCAACCACGTCGCCTGCGATCAGCGTGCTGTCGGGCTCGACGAAGATCAGCTCGTCGCCTTTCGTGTGGGCCGGGCCGTACCAGAGAAGACGAACGGTAACCCCGCCCAGATCGAGTTTCGCCTCATTATCGAAAAGAATATCCGGAGTGCGCAGATTGACGTTGGCGAGCAGTTCCTTATTCTGCGGCGACATGTTGCGGAATCGATCCATCATCTCGGCCCCATGCTCCACCATCTCCTGCTGCTGAACGGCGTCGCGGATCAGAATGGTGGCGGCGGGAAAGCCCGGTTCGCCGCCCGCGTGCTCGGGATGAAAGTGCGTGGTGGTCAGAAACAGTTTGGTATTGCCGGAAAGTTTGCCCGCGACGCGCGCTATGGTGGCTCCGTTGCGCGGCCCAAGGCCGGTATCGACGACCAGCGTGGCGCGGTTTCCGACGACGATCGCAATATTGGGGAAACCCATGATGGCCCAAACGTGGTCCGAGATCTTTGTGGTATCTTCCCCGAGTATCGGGTCCCTGGTCTGGGCGGACGCGGTGAAACCCATGGCGGCCAGAAGCAGCGGAGCTGCAATGCGGAGGATGGCGGATCGGAACATCGTGTCTCTTTTGTACTACGGAACGTCGCTTTTCGGCGCTGGTTGGATGTAAAAATGTTGTTGAGCCTGGAACATACGTGAATCATCTCTTCCTGCGCCGCGGCGAATTGATATCGATCCTGATCGCGCTGGTCATGTTGCTGGCCATCGGAATCTTTTCGGGTCTCGATTGGTATGAGTACCGTCAGAACAGGAATGAGGTGCTCGCCTCCCGGGAAGTTTTTGAAAATGTCAACACGCTGCTGCTGGCGGTCACGGATGCCGAGACGAGCGAGCGCGGATTTCTTCTGACCGGGGATGCGGCGCATCTCGATCTCTACGAATCGGCGTCGCGTAAGATTCCGCAGGAAATGGAAATCCTGGAGAACGCCACGGCGCAGGATACCTATCTGAGCAGCCGCGTCCGGCGCCTGCGAGCGCTGATCGCCGCCAAGCTCGACGAAATGGGCCGAGTGATCGAACTGCGGAAGCAAGACAATCCGGAAGGAAGCCTGGCGATCGTTCGCAATGGACAAGGCAAGGCCCTGATGGACACCATCCGCCAGGTGGTCGAGGAAATTCACGGACAGGAGAGCGGTGTTATCAACGGGCGTTCTCTCATCGTGCGGGCACATTCGGACCGCTCGCACCTGGTCGCCATCACGAGCAGCGCGGCGCTGTTGGTCCTGCTGGGGCTGGGCGCGATCACGATCAGCAAAGCGACCGAGCGCCGCGAGCAATTGATCGCCGACCTCGACAAGGAGCGGAATCAAACCGCGGAAGTGCGGGATCTTCTGCAGACCACGCTGTCGAGCATCGGCGACGCCGTTCTGGTCACCGACAGCCGGGGCCGAATTACCTTCCTGAACCGGGTGGCGGAAGCGCTCACCGGGTGGCGCGCCGAAGAAGCGCAGGGCAGGCCGGCTGAAGAGATCTTCCCCGTGGTGCATGAGGATACGCGAGTTCCCGTGGAGAGCCGCGTCGGCCAGGTTCTCGCGGAAGGCAAGGTGGTCGATTCCAAGACCAGCGCCATTCTGAGACGGAAAGACGGCAGCGAGATTCCCATTGACGAGAGCGGCGCCCCCATACGGACGGTTTCGGGGGAGATCCTGGGCGTAGTCCTCGTTTTCCGCGACGTGACCAGCCGCCGGGCCGCCGAACGCGAGCGGGAGCGGCTCCTGGCGGACGCTGAAAGATCGCGGGCGGACGCGGAGCAGCAGCGTTCTCATCTGCACTCGCTGTTCCTGCAGGCACCGGCCATGATCAATATTCACCGAGGCCCGCGCCATGTTTTCGAACTGGCTCATCCCCTGACGAAGGAACTGCTGGGGGGCCGCGACGTGACGGGGCGGCCCGCTGCCGAAGTGATCCCCGAGCATGAGTATCTGCGGCTCCTCGATGAGGTTTTCGAATCCGGACGCCCCGCCGCAATCCAACAGATGGAGGTCCGGTCGGCCCGGCCGGACGGGGGCGTCAATGGGGAAAGCGGGGGCCATGATGTCTACCTCAATTGCGTGTTCTGTCCCTGGCGCGAGCCCGACGGAACCGTGGCGGGCGTGATGACGCTGGCCACCGATATCACGGAGCAGGTGCGCAGCAGACAGGCGATGGAAGCGACCCAGGAGCGCCTGCGCGAGACCGCGAAACTGGAGAGCCTCGGCGTGCTGGCGGGCGGGATTGCCCACGATTTCAATAATCTGCTGGTGGGGATCATGGGGAACGCAAGCCTCGCGCTCGAAGGCCTCCCGACCTGGGAGCCTTCGCGGGGGATGATCGAGAACGTGATCAAGGCCAGCGAAAGAGCCGCCGCGCTGACGCGGCAGATGCTGGCGTATTCGGGCAAAGGCAGGTTCGTCCTCACGCGCGTGGATTTTTCGGCGCTGGTCGAGGATCTTCTGCCGTTGATCCGCAGTTCCATGCCCGGCGCGGTGGTCATTCGTACGGAGCTGGCCGCGGGATTGCCGCCGGTCGAAGGGGATTCGTCGCAGTTGCAGCAGGTCTTCATGAATCTGGCCATCAACGCTTCGGAAGCGTGCGAAGGCGAATCCGGCATGGTGACGATTGTCACGGCGCGCGAGGAAGTCGACGAATCCCATGCGCGGCCCGCCTTCGGGCTGCCGGCGCTGCAGTCGGGCTCGTATATTCGTCTCGAAGTTGCCGACAACGGCTGCGGAATGGATGAATCTACGGTAGCGAAGATTTTCGATCCGTTCTTCACCACAAAGTTTACGGGCCGTGGCCTCGGTCTTTCGGCGGTCCTCGGGATTATCCGCGCGCACAAGGGAACGATCAGGGTCTCTACCGAGCCTGGCCGCGGAAGCAGTTTTCAGGTACTTTTCCCCGCCGCTTTGAGCGAATCTAAGCTCCCCGCGGAGGACAGGCCGAAGGTCCACACGGCCAATGGGAAGGGCACGATTCTGGTGGTGGACGACGAAGAGATGGTGCGCAACATGGCGCGGGCCACCCTCGAACACTATGGCTACCGTGTGGTGGAGGCGGCAAGCGGCGAGAATGCGGTGGGGATTTTCGAGGAAAGAAGCGCCGATATCGACGCCGTGATTCTGGATTTAACGATGCCGGCGATGAGCGGAGAATCGACGCTGGGTCATCTGAAGCGGATCAAGCCCGCCGTGCCGGTGGTCCTTTCGAGCGGCTATAACGAAGCGGAAGCGACGCGGCGCTTTCATGGCGAGGATCTGGCGGGATTTCTGCAAAAGCCTTACACCGCGCTGGCGCTCGCCGAACGCATAAGACTGCTCCTGAACGGACGGAAGAACTGATGCGGGCGGCGAGGCTCCGCGTCTAATAAACTACTTGCATGCGCCTGACGCTTCTTCTCCTCCTGCCTGTTCTCGCTTTGCCGGCACAAAACTCCCTGGCACAAAACCCGAATGTTCCGATCGAAAACGAATACGTGCGCGTGGTTCTGGCCACCGACCAGCCTGCCGCCAAACCAGGCGCGCTGCATGAGCATAAACAGAACCGGGTGATGATCTATCTCAGCGCGGGCGATATGCAGATCAAATACGCGAACGGCCAGGTGGACAACCAGCACTGGAAGGCCGGGGACGTGGCTTGGAGCGCGGCGAACGGCATGCACACCAGCCAGAACGTTTCATCGAACCCGATACACATCGTGGAGATCGAGGTCCGCAGTGCCGGTGGTGGGAGTGCCGCTCCGGGCGGCGGCAATCGCGCCATCCTCATCAATAATCCCCAGGTGCTGGTGTACCGGGGGTCGAAGCCGCCCGCCGGCAAGCACTTTGTCGCGGTGGACGACAAGACCGGCTCCGCGCTCTGGGACAAAATGCCGGACGGCGCCGGTCCTTTTGTGATTACCGAATTAAAGTAGATACATTGAAACGCCCTGTTCACCATTCGATCGCTCCCGCGCTCTGCCTGCTGGCGGTATTCGCGGCGCACGCGCAGGTCATCGAGTACGAATCGGGTGGGGTGAAATATCAGACGGCGACGCGGAAGGGTTTGACGGTGATCGTGACCCACCTGCCGAACCACGTGGCTGGATTCGGGCTGCTGCAGGTCTCGATCGCCAACGGTTCGCAGATCTTCTGGACGGTGAAGCCGGAAGATTTCTCCTACGCGCGCCCGGACGGCGCATTGCCGGGATTGCCGGCGAATCAGGTGGTGGACGTTCTGCTGGGCCACGGCTCGCACGCGGATGTGGTCAAGCTGGTCAAATCCTACGAGAGCACGCTCTACGGGATTCCCAACATGAAATCGTCGAACGGCTATGAGCAGCGCCGGCAGAACTTCATGTCGTACGGGATCTCGCCGAAGCTGAAGGCGGCGGCAACGGCCTCGGCCATCGCGCTGGGACAGACGCGCCTCGCGCCCGGCGATTCGACCGACGGCGCCGTATTCATGCGCTTGACGCACGACACAAAGACGCTGGCGGGCGGGCACATCGTCTTTCGATGCGAAAACGAGATCATCGAGTTCAATCCCGACTGATGTCTTATTTTGGACCTGCCGGGCGCCACCTGCTAAGATCAGGACAGTTTTCCGGAATGTCCAGCCATGCCTCAATCCCCTTCGGAACTACCCCACACTCTGGGAGAACTGCGCAATAGCGCGTTCCCGGAGAATCGCTTCGCTCGCCGTACGGTCAAAGACGAGCTTCGTTCCAATCTGATCTGCAAGCTGAAGCGTGGAGAAAAGCTTTTCCCCGGCATTGTCGGGTATGAAGATACGGTGGTTCCGCAGATCGTCAACGCCATTCTCTCGCGGCATAATTTCATTCTGCTCGGTTTGCGCGGCCAAGCCAAGACGCGGCTCATCCGCATGCTGACCACGCTGCTCGATCCCGTCACGCCGTATATCGCGGGATGTGAAATCCACGACAATCCGTACCATCCGATTTGCCGGCGCTGCAAGGCGCTGCTGGCGGAGAAACACGACGCGACGCCCATCGCGTGGCTTGCCGCCGACGACCGGTACGTGGAGAAGCTGGCCACGCCCGATGTGACCATCGCCGACATGATCGGCGACATCGATCCCATCAAGGCGGCGCGCCGCGGGCAGGATATTTCGGACGAATTGACCGTGCATTACGGTCTGGTACCGCGCGCCAACCGCGGCATTTTTGCTATCAACGAACTGCCCGATCTGGCCGGAAAGATTCAGGTGGGCCTGTTCAACATCATGCAGGAAGGCGATGTTCAGATCAAAGGCTATCCGGTCCGGCTGCCGCTCGATCTGCTGCTGGTGTTCACGGCGAATCCGGAAGATTACACGGCGCGCGGCAAGATCATTACCCCGCTGAAGGATCGCATCGGCAGCGAAATCCGCACGCACTATCCGGCAACTCTCGAGCATGGCATCGAGATCACGAAAGCGGAATCGTGGCTCGACCGGCAGGCGGATATCGAGGTCCGGCTGCCCCCTTACATTGCGGAAATTATCGAGCAACTGGCGTTCTCGGCGCGCGAAGACAAGCGTGTGGACAAGCGCTCCGGCGTATCGCAGCGGCTGCCGATTTCAGTCACCGAAAACGTAGTCTCGAACGCGGAGCGGCGCGCCCTGCAGAATGGCGAGGATATGGCGGTGCCGCGCGTACTCGATATCTATGCGGCGCTGCCGGCCATCACGGGCAAGATCGAACTCGAGTACGAAGGCGAACTAAAGGGCGGCGACGCGGTGAGCCGCGAACTGATCCGCGCCGCCGTGGGCCGGGTCTTCGATCATTATTTCGAAGGCGTCAACATGCAGCCGGTGGTGCAGTGGTTCGATCTCGGCGGGTCGCTCAAGCTGGGCGCCGACGTGGATTCCGAAGAAATGGTACGGCAGCTGAATTCCATTAAGGGGCTGATGGAGAAAATCCGCGCGCTCGGCCTGACCGCCAATGAGCCGGCCGCGGTGCGCGCTTCGGCGGGTGAATTTATTCTGGATGGCCTGCATGCGCATCGCAGGATCAGCCGTTCGGAAGAGCGCGGCTTTATTGCCGAAGAGCGTAAGCGGCCCGCGCCTGAGCCGGAAGAAACGCCCAGAGTTCGGCAGAAACGCCAGTTCAATTAACCGGAGAAGGATCGAACATGAAGTGGATCACGTTCTCCAAATTCAACGAGGACGATTTCGGCATCGACGCGCAGGACCTGATGCAGGCGCTGGCCAATTTCTTTTTGGAAAGCGGCTTCAATAACCCGTACATGCAGTTCTCCGAGTGGAACCAGAATAACCTTGAAGATCTGAAGCAAGCTATCCGGCAGGCACTCCAAAGCGGCGATTTGTTCTCCGACGAACGAGTCGAGGAGATGCTGCGGAAGTTGGCCGCGATGTCGCCCGAGCAGATGGACCAGCTGCTCGAAAACCTGCTGCAGAAGCTCGCCGCCGAGGGCCACATTTCGGTGGACCGGGATGAGCCTGCGGATTCCGGGCCCGGCGGTGAGCAGGCTGGGGAAACGCGGGCACGCTTCGAAGTTACCGACAAATCGCTCGATTTTCTGGGCTTCAAAACGCTCAAGGATCTGCTCGGATCGCTCGGTAAATCGAGCTTTGGACGCCATGACACGCGCGACCTCGCGACCGGCATCGAGTCCTCGGGATCGTCGAAGCAGTATGAATTCGGCGATACGTTGAATCTGGATATCGGCGAGACGCTCTTTTCGGCGGTGCGGCGAGAAGGGGTGAAAGTTCCGATCAACCTGGAATATTCGGATCTGCACGTCCATCAGTGCGAGTACCAGAGTTCGTGCGCGACGGTGCTGATGCTCGATTGCAGCCACAGCATGATCCTCTATGGGGAGGACCGTTTCACGCCCGCCAAGCGCGTCGCCATGGCGCTGGCGCATCTGATTAAAACGCAATATCCCGGCGACAGCCTGCGCTGCGTGTTGTTCCACGATTCGGCCGAGGAACTGAACATCAGTCAACTGGCGCGTGTGCAGGTGGGCCCGTATTACACCAATACGCGCGACGGTCTGATCCTTGCGCAGAAGCTCCTGCAGCAGGAACGCAAGGATATGAAACAGATCGTGATGATCACGGACGGTAAGCCGTCGGCGCTGACGCTGGACGACGGCCGCATGTACCGCAACGCGTTCGGGCTCGATCCACTGGTGATCAGCCGCACGCTCGAGGAAGTGAATCGCTGCAAGAAGCAGGGCATTATCATCAACACGTTCATGCTGGCGAGCGATTACGGGCTGATCAATTTCGTGCAGAAGGTGACGCAGCTGTGCCGGGGGAAGGCGTACTTCACGACGCCCCACACGCTCGGGCAGTATCTGCTGATGGATTATATGAACCGCAAGACGCGGACGGTGCACTGAGATTCCCATTCAGGTCCATGGACACCGGGGGGCGCGGGCGCGGCGTCCGGAGAACACGCTCGCGGCATTCCGCTACGCGATCGGACAGGGGGCCGATGCGGTCGAACTGGATGTGGCGGTTACAAAGGACAATGTGGCGGTGGTCTCGCATGACCCCGTCCTGAAGTCGGGGACCCCGATTCGCACTCTGACACGAGATGAACTGCCGACGGAGATCCCGACGCTCGACCAGGTTTTCGACCTTGGCCGCGGGAATACGGTTCAATTCGATGTCGAGACCAAGATCTTTGCGGATCAGCCGGATCTGACGCCGGGTGCGGCAGAATTCACGGAATTGCTCCTTGATTCCATTCGCCGGCATGCGCTCGAAAGCCGGGTCATTCTGCTGAGTTTCGATCCGCGAACGTTGCGCGCGATCAAGAAACTCGAAATCTCGATTCGACGCTCGGCGCTGTTTGAAACACCGCGGGATTGGATGCAGGTCGCGCGGGAGTCTGAGGCCACGGCTCTCGGGCCTGAATATCGCCTCGTGACACCCGATCGAGTAGCCGAGGCCCATGCCGCAGGGCTCGAAGTGATTCCGTGGACAGCGAACCAGCCTGAGGATTGGGCAAAGCTCGCCGAGGCCGGCTGCGACGCTATTATTTCGGAC